>NVVR01000028.1 GCA_002733415.1 Kordia sp.
ACCCCGCCAAACGCAAGCGCCCCGGCAATGCCCAGGGCTAGGCCGCGCCGCTTGATGCCGCGCTGAAAAAACTCGCCGAACACCCAGACCGCCATGGCGATCACGATCAAAAAAATGCCGAACCACAAAACCCGGCCGCCGTAATATTCGATGCTCACGCTGAATAGCCACACGGCCGTGGCCAACATCGGGAAGCCCATCGCCACTTTGAATTTCTCCATCCACAGCCCCGGCTTGGGCAGGAAACGCAGCAGCTTCGGATTCCAGCTCAGCACGACATACGGAAACGCGAGGCCAAGCGCGACGGTGACAAACATCAGCACGATCACGGCGGCGGTTTGCATGAAGGCAAAGCCAAGCGCCGGCGCGAGGAACGGCGCCGTGCAGGGCGTCGCCAACACCGTGGCCAGCACCCCGTTGAAAAGTTCTTTTCCAAAGGAAGCTTTTCCGAAAGTGTTGTCATAAAACTTTGCATAGTTATGCTCAAAAAACAAGGTGCTTATGGAGTTTTCAATTAGTTTTATTGGCTCCGAACTATTAAACTGATTTAGTTTCCTTCCAGCAGAAATACTTAATACAGGTCTTGAGAAATTATTAAATATTTTATAGAAACTACCAGATAATCTAAATTGTTCATCCGACAATCCGTAGTTTATTTTAGTAGATAAACGGGTTCTGCTCCCTTTTTCTTTATTCCATTTGTTGTAGTATAAATTTACATCACTATTCCAACCTTGAACGGTATTGTATTGTGCAGCAAATAACGGAGAACGTATACCCCATGACCATTTTTTATAACTGTTTTTGTGATCGTATCCCATTAACAAGTCGCCTATTTTAAATTTATTATTCTTTTTGTCGATAGAATCTAGGTATACTTTTGATTCGCGAATAATTTGAATACTATCTTTAAACTTATAATCCTTTTTTTCAACTTGAGTTAGTTTAATTGGTCTGCTATTCTCCCAATAAGTATCTTCTTTTTCGTTAGCTCCCTTTTCAACCAAAAACACTTCTTTGGTAAATGATTTTTTATCGAATTCAGGACTGAAATTATAATTGCTATATATAGCAGTAAAAGTTCCGTCACCTTGTAGCTTTAAAAACTTGAATTTAAAATCCATAGTTTGTGAAATCATGGTCCAGAAATCATTATTGGGGTCGTTTCTGAAGTTTTGCTTGATGATCATTTCTTCAAAAGCAATGCTTTGCAATTGTTTCCCTGTTACTTTTAAATCAACACCATACAATTCCCATTGTTCATCAACAATATATACATAGCCTTCAAATACTTTGTCCTGTGGTCGTTTTGGGGTGACCTTTATCTTGTTAATCGCAATTCCGTCTTCATAAAATAAATCTTCTAAGAAATAGTTATAATATGAAAAACCAAATTTTGCTAAAGGAGAAATTACTTCGGTTTCTTCTAATTCAATAGTGTTGTCATAAAAAGAGAAGTTAAATTCTGAAGCGGAATTAAAGCTAAATCCTTGTTTTCTACCACTAACTTTAGAAGCAATCATGTGTTCTTTAAAGTTGTTTGGCGCTTTAAATTTTACCTTCGACATAGTTTCCGATAAGTACACAATTCCATTTCGAGCAGAATCTAAGCCTACAAAAAAGTCGTCCATATCTTGTCCGAACATCTTTTTTGGCGCATTTTTTATGCTGTAAATTCCTTTGGAGTAAAAATCACAAGTGTATTCTTTTATACGAGATAGGTTTTGTTTTTGTTGGGAAATTGTTTTTTTAATTATCGTTAAAGCAGGATCAGTTTTAGTGCTGATGTTTACCACATCTAAGGACACTTCACTTTCTTCTAAAGTAATATCAAGTGTATGGGGTAATTTGGTGATTGAAATTTCCTTTTTTACCGTTTTGTATCCTAAGTACTGAAACACAACAGTATAATTACCTGTTTTCACAATACCTAATTCATAAGCCCCATTGGTATTTGTTGTTGTTCCTGTATAGGTGTCAGCTAAGTAGATGTTTACGTTGGTTAACGCTTCTTGGTCCAGCCCTGTAATAGTTCCTTTAATTTGAGCGGTTATACTAGTTATTGCTCCAAGGAATAATAAGTAAGTAAGAATTATTTTTTTCATTGAGTTAGTTTTTTGTTTTTGATTAGTTAAAATTAGTTTTATCTGACTGGTTTACTGCCAATAAAAACTTAAGATTACTGAATGTGTTTATTGTTATTAATTATAAGACGTTGATTTTATATGAATAGTTGCCTGAGTGTTTAATTTCCCGAGGATTCCCTCGAAATGTAAAATGTGTTTTCAGAAGCATACCTCGTGTCCTTTGGTCAAGGGTATTTTTTTTATTTTGCATAGAATAACCTAATCACTTTATAAAAGTAATAGTAAATAGTATTGATAAAAGGTATGTGTTAATTTATGAATGACGCAGATTTTCTGATTCGTAACATGCCATTGGTTATTTTTAACAGCATGTAATTTTCACGTGATTCTTCAATATAATACCCGCAATATCTTTGGTTGTTTCCTTTATCATCACAATGACAACCTTTAAGTTCTGGTGGAATTGAATTTATGATGGATTCAGTAGTAGTACCTTTAGTAAGTAAGTTAAAAGCGAAGGGTATTTCAGGATTATATCCTAAAGCTAATTTTGCATTGTCAATGTCAAACACAGCAGACGAATTATTCCAATTTTTAATGTCAACATAGCCGTAATATGCTTCTATTTCTGTTTTTTCTGTAGCGAAACAATTTTCAATGTTAGTTGTTAGGTATTCTCCCTTACCATCAATAGATGTATTTACATTTTCAATAATTAGTGAGCCGTAATTACATTTGTACTTTAAGTGATCTACATTATTAATCACTCCATTAGAAGAAGTCATTTCAACAATGTCCAATGTTTCAGCATTTTTTATAGTATAGTCACAAAATTGTCCTTTTATAGCTCCGTTTTTAATGTATTCAAACGTATTTCGTTGAGAAAAAGAAGTTTCTATTTTAGAAGTGCCCATTAATCTACCAGCTTTAATATTTCCGTAATAGGTTTTTAAAGAGATGGAGGCTTCTGATTCATCAATAGAAATATTCCCATAGTTGTTGTAAATATTTAAATGGCAGCTTTTAGGTACTTTTACTTGGTAATGAACTTCCCTATAATCTTTGTGTTTGTAGGTTTCTTTTTTTGTTAATAGCGTAACAATTCCATCCTTACGATTAACACTATAGCTAACATCAATTTTATTGATCAATTGTTTAGCATCAGCTTCACTTTTACCATTAACTATCACTAAAACATCAATAATTATTTTATTGCCGTCCCAGGCAGTAATGTCAATATTTCCGTATGAATTATGAATATTTAAAAGCATACCTTCAACAAATTTAAATTCTTTATGAATTCTCTTTTCTTTTATGTGCTTTCCTTTTTTTAAACCATTCCCAGCAAAACCCATTATTGGCAAAAGGAATAAAAAACAAAGTAGGTTTATGTTAAATAATTTCATGATGTGTATTTTTATTTGTTTTTACTAGTCACATGTAACCTTTGGTTATTCAAATAATCCCATAATTTTAAAAAAGTGATTATTTAAATAACGTTGGGTTCATAATTCTCAATTTTAATTTCTTTAGTAATTTCAATTTGTTGCATTACATTTTCTAATAATTGTATGCGGTATTGAAAATTATCGACTAATGCTTTTATGATACGTTTATCATAATTCACTTTTAATTGCCCCTCTAGTTTGTGTTGTTCTTGTTCTAGAAATTCTAATTGTGACAGTGCTCCATCAATAATATTTTCTGTAGTTGTATTCCTTTCTAGTTCTAGTTTAACAAGTTCACGTTTTACAATTCCTTCTAAATGAAATTGAGCGTTAGAAATATCAATAAACGGGTTTTCAACTGCACTAGTTTCAGTGTTATTCTTTGAGTTGTATATACTGAATGAGCCAATACATATGATAAATGCTGCGGCAATATTCAAATACCAATAGTTGTTATTGTTCGATTTTTTTTCAGGAGTATTTTTTTTGGCTAATTTTTCAATAAACCGAGCTTTATGTCCTGAGTTAGGAACTTCAATATCAAACTTCTTTGCTTGATTATTGAGGAGGTGTTTTATATTGCTATTGTCTGGCATTTGTCTAATTTTTTTCTCAGACTACTTTTGGCTCTTGATATCAGCGTTCTGCAGTTTGTATGGGTAAATCCTGTAATTTCTACTATTTCTTCATAATCATATCCTTCTATGTAATGTAGAGTGAGTAGTATTCTGTAATTGTCTTTTAAACTGTTTATTGTTTTTATGATTTTTTGAACTCGAATGTTTGTCGTGTCAAACTCATGATCATATTCATCATCGATAGTACTATTTAGTTTTTCAACATCAAGCGGATAAAATCTTTTTTTCTGTTTTAAATGTGTTAAGCTTTTATTAACTACAATTTGTTTTAACCATTTTGGAAAAGTGATTTCTTCCTGTAAGCTAGTCACTTTAGAAAAAGCAATTATAAACGCATCTTGAGTAATATCTTCTGCTAAATCTTGTTGTTGTACTATCCTAAATGCGGTATTATACATTGCTTCGAAAAACAAATCATAAATGGCTATTTGTGCTATTTGATTGTGTTTCTTACAACGTTTTACAAGCTGAATTAAATCGCTTTGATGCATTTATAAGTTGGTTAGTTTATAGTAATGACTATGCTGTTTTTAATTTGTTGCAGTTTGAAGAAATTATTTTTTAAAAAAATCAGAATCATTTTCAAAAGCAGTTCCAATAACAACTAAATCTGCACCAGCTTGATAAGCGGCTTCAATTTTATTTTTGGAGCGAATCCCGCCCCCAACAATTAAAGGGATGTTGATAGCATTAGCAACAGCCTTAACTGTTTCTATTTCGACCGATTCTGTCGCTCCAGATCCTGCTTCAAGGTATATGAGTTGCTTTCCTGTGTACTGTCCAGCTAAAGCTGTGTGAACAGCTAAATCGCTATTTTTTTGTGGGATAGGCAAGGTGTTGCTTACTTTTTGAACTGCAGTTTCAACTCCTCCTTCAATAAGGATATATCCAGTTGGGATGATTTCTAAATCACTTTTCTGTAGTAATGGAGCTGCTTTTACATGTTGTTCTATTAAATATTCTGGATTTCTCCCAGAAAGTAAACTTAAAAACAAAATGCCGTCAGCTTTATTGGTGACTTGATTTGTATTGCCAGGGAATAAAATAATGGGTAGAGAAGTATGCTTTTTTAGTTCAATAACTAATTGTTCAGTTGCCCCATTTGCAACAATACTTCCGCCTACAAAAATATGTGTAGCAGGACTTGAATTTATTTTAGAACTAAGCTGCTCAATATTTTCAATATTAAGTTTATCAGGGTCTAGAAGTATCGCTAATAATTTGTCATTATTAGTTTTAGCTTTCAATATATGTTGATAAATGGTCCCCATTAGGCTTTTGATTCATTAGTAGCATATACTAGTGTATAGCCTTCAAAAATGTCAAAGTAAATATTGAAACTTTCATTGAAAGGTTCTTTTAAAATATGACCTTTAGTCTGCTTTCGATATAAATTAAATTCATCAATAGGAAGGTGTTCAATAAATAGTAAACCTCCGTCAGGATGAATTTTAAACAAACTTTCTTTTGCTCCCCAAACAACGGTTAATTGCTCGGTTAGATTTTCTTTAACAAGATAATCGGCTTCTTTGCCAATAAATTTAGAGGCGATACGTTGAATTTTATCTCTATTTTTTTCAATATCAATTCCAATCTCAGTGTCGGAAATGGCAATTACAGAAAACTCAAAAGAATGTGAAATGGTTATCTTCCTGCCATCTTTTAAATGTGGCTTTCCATCTTCAGTATAATACAAATCAAAATCAGATAATTCAGCAACTTCTAATAATTTTCGAACTGCCAAAAATCCCTTTTTATGCGATTCCGAGCGCATTCCATTAGCTCTGTTTTTACTACGTTCATTTAATTGAATAGTCGATTCTAAATCATGTAATGATTCTTCTATTTTCCAGACAAATACCGTAGTAGTGTCATTATGTATAATGGTCTTGTATAAAGGCATAGCATTCAATTACCTCATTGCAATATATGAGGTGGTTCTTAAATGAACATTAAACAGAGGTAAACTTCAATAAAACAAACCCTTGGTGGGATTAAAAGTTATTGCGTACCTTTGCACACGAAAAATAAACACATTTGTGTTTTTTGTAAAAATACTATTTAATAATTAACCTGCAGTTAGTTGTAGGCGAATAAAAATAAATAAAAACAGCATATTATGAGTATAAAAACAACTGCATATGTTCCGTTTAAAGTTAAAGATATTTCTTTAGCGGATTGGGGTAGAAAAGAAATGGACTTGGCAGAAGCAGAAATGCCTGGATTAATGAGTTTACGTGAAGAGTATAAAAATGAGCAACCATTAAAAGGAGCTCGTATTGCAGGATGTTTACACATGACTATTCAAACTGCTGTTTTAATTGAAACTTTACAAGCTTTAGGAGCTGAGGTTACTTGGAGTTCTTGTAATATTTTTTCTACACAAGATCAAGCTGCAGCTGCAATTGCTGCTGCAGGAACACCTGTGTATGCATGGAAAGATATGACAGAAGAAGAGTTTGAATGGTGTATTGAGCAAACCTTATTCTTTGGAGAAGACAAGCAGCCATTAAACCTAATTTTAGATGATGGTGGAGATTTAACTAACATGGTTTTGGATAGATATCCAGAATTAGCTGCTGGAATTAACGGACTATCTGAAGAAACTACAACAGGTGTTCACCGTTTATATGATAGGGTAAAAGCAGGAACATTACCAATGCCAGCAATCAACGTAAACGATTCTGTTACAAAATCTAAATTTGACAACAAATACGGATGTAAAGAATCTGCTGTAGATGCTATTAGAAGAGCTACAGATATTATGTTAGCGGGTAAACGTGTAACTGTTTGTGGTTATGGTGATGTAGGTAAAGGAACTGCTGCTTCTTTTAGTGGTGCTGGTTCTATTGTTACTGTTACAGAAATTGACCCTATTTGTGCTTTACAAGCTGCAATGGACGGTTTTGAAGTAAAAAAATTAGAAACTGTTGTTGCAAATTCTGATATCATTATTACAACTACAGGAAACAAGGACATCATTCAAGGACGTCATTTTGAAGCAATGAAGGACAAAGTTATTGTTTGTAACATTGGTCACTTTGATAATGAAATTGACATGGCTTGGTTAAATGGAAACCACGGTAACACAAAAGATACGATCAAACCACAAGTTGATAAATACAACATTAACGGAAAAGATATTATCATTTTAGCTGAAGGACGTTTGGTAAACTTAGGATGTGCAACTGGTCATCCAAGTTTTGTAATGTCTAACTCATTTACAAATCAAACTTTAGCTCAAATCGAATTATGGACAAATGTAGAAGCGTATAAAAACGAAGTATACATGTTGCCAAAAGAATTGGATGAGAAAGTAGCAAAATTACACTTGGCAAAAATTGGTGTTGAGTTAACGGAGTTACGTGAAGACCAAGCATCTTATATTGGTGTAACTGTTGCTGGACCATATAAACCAGAACACTATAGATACTAATATTTTAGATTTTAATAAAAAGACCTTGCTTAAGTGAGGTCTTTTTTATGTTTAGTCATATCAACGATAGGAGGAATCACACAAGAAACTAAAACATATTGTTTTTTGGAAATAAGCCGTTAATAACGCGATTTTCATTCCATGGTATTCCGTTTCGAATATGGTATATTTATTAAAAAAGAAAATCCCTAAAACATATGTTTCAGGGATTTTCTTTTTTGAGTACGTGAAATTTACTTATTCACTTCGTTAATGTATTTTTTCAAAGCCATTGTCATTGATGGTGTTTCAGGTGACGGTGCTTTGATGTCAATTCTTAATCCAGCATCATTAGCCGCTTTAATAGTAGTGTTTCCAAAAACAGCAATACGTGTTTCATCTTGTATAAATTTAGGGAAGTTCTTTAATAAAGAGTCAATCCCAGATGGACTAAAAAACACTAAAATATCGTAAGAAACATCCGCTAAATCGGACAGGTCACTTACTACAGTTTTGTATAGTGTAGCCTCTTTCCAAGTAACTTTCAATTCATCTAATGTAGAAGGAATTAAAGGCTTTAGCTTGTCAGAAGATGGCAATAGGAACGTTTCGTTTTTGTATTTTTTAATTAACGGAACTAATTCCGGAAAAGTTCTTTTACCAACATAAATTTTACGTTTTCTGTAAACAACATATTTTTGTAGGTAATACGCTACAGCTTCTGATTGACAAAAATACTTCATGCTATCAGGAACTTTAAAGCGCATTTCTTCAGCAACTCTAAAATAATGATCTACAGCATTTCTACTGGTTAAAATTACAGCGGTATATTCAGAAAAATCGATTTTTTGTTTACGAACTTCTTTAGACTCTATACCTTCTACATGAATAAAAGATCTAAAATCAATCTTCACTTTTTGTTTTTCAACCAAATCAAAATAAGGTGAATTTTCAACCTTTGGTTCTGGCTGAGAAACTAAGATAGTTTTCACTTTCATACTCCCAAATTATTTAAAGATTAGTTTGTATTAAAATAGCACCAATTAAAAAGGGCGCGATTTCAAGAGCGCAAAGATACAAAATAAAATAAAACCAATGCTTTAAAAATATTTTTTGATTGTACAGTATTATAATTGTGATACTTATCAAGTAAAGGAAAAAGAAAACCCCAATGCTAGTATGTACCCAAACTTCGCTTGGGCTAGGTGATATGTATAAGAAAGCTATGTTGGTTAAAAATAAAAATAGACTGATAAAATTAATACAGGTTAGCTTTTGGAAATTGTAGTTTTCAAAAACTGAATTTAAATCTAAAGCTTCAAAAATGATCTTTTCAACCAAATATTTT
Organism: Kordia sp.; assembly: GCA_002733415.1. Taxonomy (GTDB): domain Bacteria; phylum Bacteroidota; class Bacteroidia; order Flavobacteriales; family Flavobacteriaceae. The sequence goes on from NVVR01000028.1 coordinate 8,937, forward strand.
GATATAAAATAGCCATTGATAAAAATAAAAATAACAAGAAAAATTTCAATGCTGTTTTTGAGATCGAACTTTAAAGACTTTAGTGCTATGTATATGAAAACTGAAATATTTATCGCAAAAAATATGTAAAACAGACTGTTAAATAAATTATTCTTTTTGTCGCCTTTATTGTGTAGAATAAAATATTTACCATTAGTGATTACGCTTAAAAACTCTTCAAACTGAGAGCTATATAGCTGTTTTAGACAAGTGATTACCAGTAAAGAGCCTAAAATTAAATAGGTTAGGTGTTCGCTATATTCAATATTTCGTAATAGAAATTCCATTGTTGCAAAACTACTCAATTTAAATGTAGTTACAATTTTAGAAAATATTAATAAATTTAAAAATTTAAAAGATTACTTTTACTCCCAATATGAGAGATACTCTAGTTGTTATACCTACATATAATGAAATTGAAAATATTGAAGCAATTATCAGGGCTACTTTTAAAGTGTCGTCTGAAGTCGCTATCCTTATAGTAGATGATAATTCTCCCGATAAAACAGCTCATAAAGTAAAAGAGTTGCAAATGGATTTTCCAGAAAGATTATTTCTTGAAAACAGAAAAGGGAAGGAAGGTCTAGGCACAGCATATATTCATGGTTTTAAATGGGCGCTTGAACGTCAATATGAATATATTTGTGAGATGGATGCTGATTTTTCTCATAATCCAAATGATTTAATAAGGTTGCATCAAACGTGCCATGAAAACGGAGCAGATTTAGCAATAGGTTCAAGGTACAAATCAGGAGTTAATGTGGTCAATTGGCCAATGAATAGAGTGTTGTTGTCCTATTTTGCATCAAAATATGTTCAGGTAATCACTCGGATGGATATTAATGATGCCACCGCGGGATTTATATGTTATAGGCGCAGTGTTTTAGAGGCAATAAATTTTGATAAAATTCAATTTGTAGGTTATGCTTTTCAAATTGAAATGAAATTTAAGGCCTATGTAAATGGGTTTAATGTTGAGGAGGTACCAGTAATTTTTACTGATAGGACAAAAGGAACTTCAAAAATGGATGGTTCAATAATTTCCGAAGCTGTGTTTGGAGTGATTTTAATGAAAATAAAGAGTTTGTTTAGCAAATAAAATGAGTCTGAAAAGGAACGAAACATATTATGAATAAAGTACTTATAAAAAACGCAAATATCGTTAATGAAAATTCAATTTTTCATGGTGACGTGTATATAGAAGGGAAGTATATTATTGAAATTGCAGCGCAAATTAGTGCAAAATCTCCTGAAGTGAATGTATATGATGCTGAGGGGAAATATTTGTTGCCAGGAGTTATTGATGATCAAGTGCATTTTAGAGAGCCGGGACTAACTCATAAAGCTACTATTGAAACAGAGTCTAGGGCAGCAGTTGCCGGAGGAATAACTTCGTTTATTGAAATGCCAAATACAACCCCTCAAACAACAACAATTGAGGAATTAAATAAGAAGTTTAAAATAGCAAGAGCATCGTCATACGCAAATTATTCATTTATGTTTGGAGGAACAAATGATAATTTGGAAGAGATCATGAAAGTGGACTCGGCTAATGTTGCTGCAATAAAATTATTCTTAGGTTCTTCTACCGGGAATATGTTAGTTGATAATGAAGAGGTGTTAGAGAAAATATTTTCTAGTACTGATATGTTGATTGCTGTACATTGTGAAGATGAAGGTACTGTAAGAAGAAATCTAGAAAAATATAAAGCGGAATTTGGGGATGATATTCCTATGAAGTATCACCCAATAATAAGAAGTGAAGAAGCTTGTTATATCTCATCTTCAAAAGCAATAGAACTAGCTAAAAAAACAGGTGCAAGGTTACATGTGTTTCATTTGTCTACGGCAAAAGAAACAAACCTGTTTACAAATAAAATACCATTAGAAGAAAAGAAAATTACTGCGGAAGTATGTGTGCACCACTTATGGTTTACCGATAAAGATTACGAAGAAAAAGGGAGCTTAATTAAATGGAATCCGGCGGTAAAAACTGAAAAAGATAGAGACGGGTTATGGGAAGCGTTATTGGACGATAGAATTGATGTTATCGCAACAGATCATGCGCCTCATACAAAAGAAGAAAAGGACAACCCTTATACTAGCGCTCCATCTGGTGGGCCATTGGTTCAGCATGGTTTAGTGAGTATGCTTGAAGCATATCATAATGGGAAAATTGGCTTAGAGAAGATTGTTGAAAAAATGTGCCATAACCCAGCCAAGTTGTTTAAAGTAGATAAAAGAGGTTATATAAAGGAAGGGTATTTTGCTGATATGGTTTTGGTTGATTTAAATAAACCATGGACAGTTACTGAAGATAATATATTTTATAAATGCGGATGGTCTCCTTTTGAAGGGAATACGTTTAAATCAAGGATTTCACACACATTTGTAAATGGAAATTTAGTATATAAAAATTTCAAGTTTTACGATATAAAGAAAGGTATGCGATTAACTTTTAATAGGTAGTTATGAGGTTTTTTTTATTAGTTTTATTGTTAGTAACGGTTTCTTGTGATAAGAACTTTAAAGCCCCTGAACCTGATAACTTAATAGATCAGCCAGTAATGGAGGAGATATTATACGACATAAGTTTGCTTAAAGCAGCAAAAAGCAAAAGCTATAAAATTCTTAAAGACAATAATGTTCAGGCGGATGTTTATATATATGAAAAATATAAAATTGATAGTATTACACTACGTCAAAACATTGAATACTATGCAACGTTTTCTTTTAAAAAAGCTAAAGGGATTGAAGAGCGTATCAAGCTTAGGTTTGATGCAGAAAAAGCACAGATAGGAAAAATTATTCAGGATAGTCTTAAAATAAAGAAGGATATTGACAGTGTTAAGCTGTCAGATAAAAATCTTAAAAAAAAGCTTCGGCCTTTAAAATAAATGTATAAAGGAGCCGACTACTTGTATTTCATCGATGATACCATGTGATTATCGATGTTTCTTTACTTTTACCAAATAAATACTTTCTAAAAAAGAATTTTGCGAAAAGATAGGGTTTTTGCTTAATACATTGTTATATATGTACTAAATGGTCTTTTGAGTTGTTTTTTTGTGTAAAAAAACTTTACTGTGCACTGGCTTTCAGTTTGTTACCAGTATTTTTTAGTATACATTTGATGACTTAAACAAAATTATTAACCAATAAGTTGTTTTAAAAATTATTTATAATGAAAAGAAAGTTATTATTATCAGTATTGTTTTTTGCGTTTGCTTTTACAGTAAAAGCTCAAGATATTATTGAAACTAGTGGAGAGGCAATTAATGAAATGGAAAGCGCTAAGTCGAATGTATTGACGGCTAACTTCGATTTCATTGTTACAGATACAGGAGTGAATAGTAAAGAGCACGAGTACGGATCTGGTTTTTTTAAGCAAAAATACATAGTCATATCAGCTAAGAAAGTTGGTGGATTAGGTGGAACTAAAGATCCTTTAACAGGTGAGCCTCATTTCCAGATTTATTGCGCTACCATAAAAAAAACAGGGGATCTTGATAGACCATTAGGGTATTCTAGAATTTTAAACACTAATGATAATGAAGGAACGATTACTTTTTCTCCAGATCAGAAAACAGTTTATTACACTAGAAGTATATTAGGCGATAAGAAAAATTACCAGCTGTACAGAGCAAAAGATGCAGTAGGTAATGGTCAATGGTTAAACGAAGAAAAAATTCATTTTAGTAGTGACGATTATTCTGTTGAGAATCCTTATTTGTCAGAAGATGGTAAAATATTGTATTTTTCATCTGATATGCCAGGTGGTCAAGGTGGATATGATTTATATTCAGTTAATGTAAATAAAGATAATACAATAGATAATCCGATTAATATAGGAGGTAAGGTAAACACGCCAAATGATGAGCGTACCCCTTTTATAGATGAACAAGGAAAGTATCTTTATTTTGCTTCTAACGGTCATAATACTATGGGAGGGTTAGATGTGTTTAGAGCTAGGAATGTTAAAGGAGAGTTTGTTAGGCCTTTAAACTTGGGGGCTACAATTAATAGCCCAGAAGATGATTATGCTTTTATGTTAGCTAATGAAAATCGTGGGTATGTAACTTCTGCAAAAGCTGGTGGCATGGGTGGATCGGATGTTTATAAGTTAAGATTAAAATATAATAAACAATCTCTTAAGGGTATTGTTAGAGATGAATTGACCAATGCTATTATTGTTAATGCCGAAATTCAAATAATAGATATTGATGGTAATGTAATTCCTGTTAAGACAAATAAATCTGGAGAGTTTTCTGCTTATGTTGATCCCTATGAGTTATATACTATTAAAACAAAGAAGGAAGGGTATAATGATAATGTTATAGAATTACCAACAAACTCTGCTACAGAACGTGTGTTTAAAGTAGAGGTTAACTTAGAGCAAACGGCACCTGAAATTGTTGAGGTAGACGGTAGGTCAATGATAAAAATTGAAAACATATATTTTGCTTTTGATAAGTCTATTATTAAGCTTTCATCTAAAGTTTCGTTGGATAAGATTGTACGTGTATTAGAAGAAAACCCAATAATGAAAATTGAAGTTAATGCACATACTGATATTAGAGGTAGTGCTCCATATAACTTGGCGTTATCTAAAAGAAGGGCGGCTTCTACCATGAAATATTTAATTTCTAAAGGAATTAAGTCTGAGAGATTAATATCTGAAGGTTTTGGAGAGTCACAAACAATAATTAATTGTCTTTCAAAAAATTGTTCTGATGAAGAACATGAAATTAACAGAAGAATTGAGTTTGTTATAGTTAACTAGTAGTTATAAGTTAATTACTATATATATTAATAAAGCTACCCATGTCTATTGGGTAGCTTTATTAATATATAGATGTTTGTTTTTTGTCGTTTGATTGAATTTTTATTATGCAGGAATAACATGTTAACGAAAATTTCACGAAATCATGTATTTCATCGATATTACATGTATTTAATCAGATTAATCTGTTAATAGAAGATACTTTGGCCAGAACATATGTTAACTAAGTTATTCTTATAAATTCTTTATTTTTATTGATGATAATGAAATCAATACAGTGTAAAAAGCTTTAAAACAGGTGTTTATATGTTTTTCGGGTTTTATAACTAGGGTTATTTGATATATATTTACATTATAATTAATCAATATAATAATCTTGGGGGTTATTTTAAAATTAAAATAAGATGAAAAAAAGTATCGTTTTAGTGGGAGTAGTTTCAGTTATGTTTGCATCATGCGGAAGAAGTGGATGGAGTTGTAAGAAACGTTATTGTGAGGTAAAGAAAGATAAAATTGAAGCATTCAAAAATCAAATACTAGTTGAGAAAGAATGTGCTTTGGTTCAGCCATAAGCTGAATTGTATATTTCATTAAAAAAGGACTGTGGTTTTATCACAGTCCTTTTTTAATGATTTTTATTTGAGAATTGATTTAAAAATCTTGTTTTGAAACTGGGTACTTGTTATTCAAGATAGCTTTAATAACTGTAGTATTGCTGTTAGTGTAAAACTCGTTTAGTATATTATGATTATTACTTAGTGAATTTTGTTCGCTAAGGATGATTTCCACTTGCTTAGCTACTGCTTTTCCAGAATCAATTATTGAAATGTTTTTAGGGATTATTTTTTTTATTATTGGGATTAAAAAAGGGTAGTGTGAACATCCAAGGACTAAATGATCTATGTTCTCTTTGACCATAGGGTTTAGATATTTTTTTAAGAGATTAATCATTTCTTCGGAGTCAATATATCCAGCTTCAATTAATTCAACTAAACCAACTCCAACTTGTTCTACTATTTTTATGTTCTCAGAATATAACTCTGTAGTGTTGTTAAATAACTCGCTAGATAGTGTTCCTTTAGTAGCTAAAATTCCAATAGATTTTGTTTTTGAATTTAAAGCGGCTGGTTTGATAGCGGGTTCTATTCCTATAAAAGGAATGTTATATGTAGCTCTAAGTTGTTTTATAGCGTTTGTAGTAGCTGTATTGCACGCAACAACAATTAGTTTACAACCTTTATTGAGTAATAGATCAGTGTTTTTAAAGCATAAATCAATGATTTCTTGCTTGCTTTTCTGCCCATATGGAGCATTAATGCTGTCGGCTAAATAAATACTGCTCTCATTGGGGAGTAATTGATGAATTTCTTTCCATATAGAAATACCGCCTATTCCTGAATCAAAAACACCAATGGGATTATTATTTGCCATAAATAAATGTACTCTAGGAGTGGTCTCACACCAAGTATGAATTACAATGTTCTTTTTAGAGAAATAAATCTCTAGAGGAAAATCCCACAGCTGGGATTAAAAATGTCATTACCAAAAAGTTTCCTTAATAGTAATGACATTTGAATAATAATAGTCTAGTTAAGAAACGGCTTTAAGTTTGCTTAACGTTGATTTTGTTAATTTTTTTTCTGCGTAATTTCTATCTACTACTAGGCTTTTCTCGTCAGAACTTGGGAGTTCAAACATAGCGTCGGTTAAAATAGATTCGCATAACGAGCGTAATCCCCTTGCTCCTAGTTTATAATCAATTGCTTTTTCAACGATATATTCTAATGCATCATCTGTAATTTCAAATGTAATATCATCCATTTCAAACAATTTTTGGTATTGTTTGATGATTGCATTTTTAGGTTCTGTTAAAATAGCCCTAAGTGTTTTAGTGTCTAACGGATCCATGTATGTTAGTACAGGCAGTCTACCAATGATTTCAGGTATTAATCCAAAATCTTTTAAATCTTTAGGGATGATGTATTGAAGTAAGTTGTCTTCATCAATTTTTTCATCATCTTTCGATGCACTGTATCCAACAGCTTGCATGTTTAATCTTTTGGTGATAGCTCTTTCAATACCGTCGAATGCTCCACCAGCGATGAATAAAATATTTTCTGTATTTACTTCAATAAATTTCTGGTCTGGATGTTTTCTACCTCCCTTTGGTGGTACGTTAACAACAGTTCCTTCTAAAAGTTTCAATAAGGCTTGTTGTACGCCTTCTCCAGATACGTCTCTTGTGATTGAGGGGTTGTCACTTTTTCTAGCGATCTTGTCTATTTCATCAATAAATACAATTCCCTTCTCAGCTTTTTCTAGATTGTAGTCAGCTGCTTGCAATAAGCGAGTAAGGATAGTTTCAACATCCTCACCAACATAACCAGCTTCAGTAAGTACGGTTGCGTCAACAATAGCTAAAGGAATGTTTAACATTTTAGCAATCGTTTTTGCCATTAATGTTTTTCCTGTACCAGTTTGACCAACCATTATAATGTTACTTTTCTGGATTTCAATATCATCATCACTTTTTGGTTGTAATAACCTTTTGTAATGGTTGTAAACCGCAACTGAAATAACTTTTTTACTGAAATCTTGACCAATGATGTATTCGTCAAGAAAAGCTTTAATGTCTTTAGGTTTTCTTAAACTTAATTCAGCTGATAGTGCGTCATCATCGTTTTCAGTAGCCTCTTCTAAAACTATTCCATGTGCTTGTTCAATACATTGGTCACAAATATGCGCATCTAAACCGGCTATTAATAAACTGGTTTCGGGTTTTTTTCTCCCACAAAATGAACATGATAATTCTTCTTTCGACATCTTCTTCTATTTTTCTCTAACTAATATTTCATCAATCATTCCGTATTCTTTTGCCTTATCAGCTCTCATCCAATAATCTCTATCAGAATCGTTGTATACTTTATCGTATTCTTGCCCAGAATGGTTGGAAATAATTTCAAATAATTCTTTCTTCAATTGAATAATTTCTCTTGCAGTAATTTCTATGTCACTAGCCTGTCCTGATGCTCCACCTAATGGTTGGTGAATCATAACTCTAGAATGTGTCAAACCTGATCTTTTACCTGGTGCACCAGCGCAAAGTAATACTGCTCCCATAGATGCTGCCATACCTGTACAGATAGTTGCTACATCTGGCTTTATGAATTGCATGGTGTCATAGATACCAAGTCCTGCATAAACCCCTCCTCCAGGAGAGTTGATGTAAATTTGAATATCCTTAGAGGAGTCAATACTTTCTAAGAATAATAATTGTGCTTGGACAACATTTGCTACTTGGTCGTTAATTCCAGTTCCTAGAAAGATGATTCTATCCATCATTAAACGAGAGAATACATCAAATATAGCAACGTTCATTTGTCTTTCTTCAACAATATTAGGAGTCATACCTTGTGGGTACATACTACTTAATATTTTATCGTAATGCATGCTGTTTATACCGTGGTGCTTAGTAGCGTATTTTTCAAATTCTTTACCGTAATTCATATGTAGACTATAATTTTTATCAATTTAAACAAAAAAGCGTCAAACTAAAAAGTTTAGCGCCTTAAAGATACTTAAATTTCTTTGTATTTTTTAGTTGTAAACTTCCTTAATGAACTCTTCATAGTTCAATTCTTTTACTTTTAAATTTATATTGTCTTTGTAAAAAGCTAATAATTTTTTACTTACCAATTGTTCGCCTAATTTTCTAGCTTCATCTTGGTTTGATAATACTCTAGCAACAATCCCTTCTAATTCTTCATCTGAAGGATTCGTTTGACCAAACTGAGCCATTTGAGTTCTTACCGTTTCTGTAGTATGTGTCTTTAAGTCTTCAAATTGAACTTGGATGCCATTTTCTTTTAACAACTTTCCTTCAATTAATTGGTAACGTAAAGCTTTTTCTGATTTAGCGTATTCTTCTTTTGCTTGCTCTTCACTTAAAGGATTCTCTCCGGAATTTTGCATCCATTTTTCTAAGAATGTTTGTGGTAAATCAAATTTTGTATTTTCAACTAAATGTTCAGTTACATCATTTAATAAACGTTGATCGGCTTGTTGTGCAAATTGTTTTCCAGCATCTTCCTTTAAACGTGCTTTAAGTTCACTCTCAGATTTAACAAGATCTTTCCCAAATAATTTGTCAAAGAATTCTTGATCCATTTCTGCTAATGATCTATTGTTAGTTTCGGTAATTTCAAATGTAACTTCAATATCTAATCCTTGAACATCCTCATTACTTACTTTTAGCGCGCTTATTAAATCATGCTCTTGGTTAAATAAGTTCTTTGTTTTAAGAATAAGAATATCTCCAATTTTAGCTTTTAAAAAATTTCCAGTATTAGTTTTACCTTTAATTTTATCTAAGCTAAAAGTAGTGGTGTTTTCAATGGCTTTTTCTTCATTTTTGAATACTCCTGTAATTTCAGTTTCTTCAGTGATTTCGGTAGTAGCACTAATTTTACCGTATTGTTTTCTGATGTTTTCTATTTGATCGTTGATCGTTTTTTCATCAGCAACAATATTATATTGTGTAATGGCTTTTTTGTTTTTTAAGTTTACGTCAAAACTAGGTGCTAAGCCCAATTCAAATTGAAAAGAGAAATCTTCCCCTTCCCAGTTTAAATCATCTTGTTTCCTAGGTAATGGGTTTCCTAATAAATCAAGTTTTTCGGCTGCAAGATATTTGTTTAAGTTCTCTTGTAATATTTTATTTACTTCATCAACTAATACTGCTTTTCCGTACTGCTTCTTAACCATTCCCATTGGCACTTGGCCTTTACGAAAACCAGGGATATTAGCTTTTTTGCGGTAGTCAAGTAGTATTTTTTCTACCTTTTTGTTATAATCTTTTTTTTCGATTGCAACTGTTACAACAGCATTAAGTGCGTCAATGTTTTCTCGTGTGATATTCATATTAATCTATTTGAAATAGTAAATTTACGTGTGCAAAAATAGCACATTTTTATAAGATTACAAATTTTTTGCAATCACCAGTAGTTTAATACTACCAAGGAGTTTGATTTCCCAAGGCTTGCCTCGAAATGCAATATGCTTTTTTCGGGAGCTTACCTCGCGCCCTTGAGGCGAGGTTGTTGATTCTGACTGTTAGTAATTATCTTTTTGAATTTATTTTTTATTCTCTTTCAACACTTTGTGTAGTATTGATTGTAAAACAGAAAGTAGTATGCTAAATAACAATGCCCAGAATATACTAGTTACCGTAAAACCGCTAATAAAATATCCTGCTATTAATATTATAACCGCATTAATAACAAATAGGAATAAACCTAGGGTTACTATCGTGAGTGGGATTGTAAAGAAAATTATTAAGGGGCGAACCAGTGTATTTAGGAAGCCAAGTACTATTGCAACGATAATTGCAGTGGTATAGCTTTCAATTGTGATTCCTGGTAGTATATTGGCTAAAACAAAAACTGCAATAGCACTTAATAGTATTTTTAATATATAATTCATTGTAGTGTTATTTGTAAAGTATATTGCTAAAAGTATACCACAAAAAAAACGTTGCCAATTTGGCAACGTTTTTTTTGATTTTTATAAAACTAAACTATAATTAGTCAATATATACTGTTGGGTAATTACCAGTATTTGTTTCTGGAATTGTAGCGTTAAACTCTTCGTTAATTCTTTTAAGAATTATGTTAGAAATAAATGCATATCCTCTAGCTGTAGGGTGAACACCGTCTAAAGAAAAACCTCCACCAGTTGCATATTCACCTGTAATGGTTACGCCGTTAGATGATAAGCCTCCAATAGATAATTGCTCCATAGCAGCTTTAACATCAACTAAAATTACATTTTCTTTAGCTGCTGCAAGCATGCTAATAGAATTGTTGTATGCAGTTTGCGCATTAGTGATCATTGTCAGCTCATTAGCGGTTAATACCCATTTATCTTCTAATGGGAGTGTAATTCCTTCAGATGCAAATTGAGTAGCCATAGCTGCTGGTAAGCCTTGCGCTTCTAATCCGTCGGCAACATCTTGATTGATAGTTCCTATAATTGAAGAACTTGGTAAAACTAATAGGTCGTTAGCGTTTGCTTGTCTTGATTGACCATAAGTAGTTCCTAGTAAATTAGCAACTAATGGTGCAGCGGCAGCAGGTAAGCCAAGAGATTCTACAAATGGTACAAATGCTGGGCTACCAAGAAATACTGCTGTTATTTGAGCAGACAAGTCAACTAAGTTTTCATCTATTATTACAACTGCGCTTGCACTTGTCTCTGAAAATACGATTGAACGTTCAGGAACGCCTAAATATGCATAAACTCCGTTTAATTGACTAAAAATTCCATTTAATGTAGGGATTTGAGGTCCAAAATCAGGGTTTGTTGGGTCTAGTGGTGCATATGGTACTGTTGTGAAATAAGGTATTGAAGTTACACTAGGTAAATTCATTACAACTCCTTTTGCTCCGTTAGCGGTTAAGCCGTTTAACAAAGCATCGTAGGTTCCGTGAAATAATGTTGGATCAGTTATGTCATTACCTCCATAAGTTGTAGGGTTTAGATTTCCTAATTGGTCAACTCCAACTCCGCCAGAAGTAGCAAACGATAAAATATCGTTGTTTCCTATCCATAATGAAAAGAACGTTGGGTTTTGAGCAACGGCGTCACCAAGCATTGTAGCTGATGGGCTAGAGGCCATTCTTACAAAATATGGATTTGCAGTTCCGTCAAGTATACCTGATGCTTCTCCATATACATCAGAAAGTAAATGAAATGATTTTGCTCCTGGAGCAGAAACATTATTAAAAGGGCCTACTAAAACGTTAGTAGGGTCTGTAGTAGAGGGTTGTGCTAGATTGTCGGTCGGTGGCACTAGGTTAGTTAGTACTAAAGGGTCTCCGCTAAGAACTAATCTCGTGTCAGCTATTGGTGAGCCTCCAAGCATAAGACCTCCAATATTGTCACTTACCAAGGGTTGTGTAAACGCACCACCATCAACATGACTAAATCTATCTGCTAATATGTTTGGGTATGAGTGTTTTTGTCCATCTAAGTAAAGGGCGTCATCAGCATATCCTGCGGTAAGGGAATTTCCAACTGAGACAAAAGTGCTAAAATCAGCTGTTCCTGCTGAATAAAAACTAGCGTCTTCTACTGAGTTGTCTAGTTCAGGCTCACAGGCTACTAAACCTAAAGCTATAATTGCTATATATTTTATGTTTTTCATAATTTTTTCTTTTAAAAATCTTATAATTTATATGATATTCCTATGCCTGGAGCTATTACAGATGATTTGTATGTTCCTTCAAACGGCACGTTTTGTCCGTTTTCTTGGTAATGGTCATATGAATTGTCAATTTCTTCAAAATGTAAGTATAAGAATGATGCGTCAATTGATAATTTATCATTTACTTTATAAGACAAGCCTCCTGTATACCCTACAGAGTCGTTACGGGGGGTTTCTGGAGCAAAATAGCCATCTTGTACTGGAGATTCATCAAAGTAAACACCTGTTCTTAAGGTTATCTTGTCGCAAGCTTTATATTGAAGTCCAAATCTAAATGTTTCAGAATCTTTGTAGTTTCTTGGGTTAGTTGAGGTACCAATATCATTTGAAAACTCAACAGTTAGTGCTTCATATTCACTCCATTTTGCAAAGTTGTAGTCAAAAGCAAATAAGAATTTTTCGCAAAACTCATAAGAAATACCCGCTGTTATTTCTGCAGGCATCGGTAATGTTGCATTGAATGTTCCGTCAGATAAATCATTTGGTAATGATGAGGGTACATTCTCAAAATCAGTTTCACCACCTTCAACAACCATATCTACTTTTGAACGGTAGTTGAAACCAATATTTAATTTTTCTATTGGTTTTATCATTATTCCAATAGTGTATCCCCATGCAGAAATTCCTTTTTCCTTAATGGTAACATTTGTTCTGTTTCCATCAATGTCTACTAAAGATCTACTTAAGTTTTTATTAAAGTTGACAGAGCCGTTTGCGTAAATTGCTCCACCACCAATACTTAATTGGTCACTAATTTTTAGTGCAATTGTAGGTTGAACAAAAATAGCTTTTAACTCAATGTTGTTTACTAAGTGTGAGCCAGCCCAATCTTTTTCCCATTCAACTGAACTACCGTAAGGAGTGTATATTCCTAGTCCAAATGAAAGCCAGTTGTTAGCTTTGTAAGTTGCGAAAACGTTAAAAGGTGTTCCAAGTGGATTGTTAGTGTTTTCTGCAATACCATAAGTTTTGTTTTCATAACGTGTTTCGCCTATTATTCCAGAGACTCCAAGTGAAAAGTTCATTTTTCCATCCAAAAATGAAATACTAGCTGGATTAAAAAAGACAGACTCAGCACTGCTAATTACAGCTACACCAGTATGTCCCATTGCTAATTGTTTTTGTCCTTGGATAGATACTCTATAACCACCGGCATATAGTGTAGATCCCGCAAGAAAAAACAAAACAAAAGATAAGAGTTTTTTCATAATAAAAATTTAATTTCTGATTAAGTTAATTCGTTGTGCATGTTATGTATGCATAGCAATAATACAAATAATTTAGCAAAACTGCATAGTTTTCTTGTAGAATTCTTGAGGGTGCTCGGCGTGAAGCCAATGCCCGGAATTACTGATTTCATCAATGTGTGCTTCAGGGAAATTTCGCTCAATTGTTATAGCGTCATCCTGTGTAATGTAGTTTGAATTACTACCTTTTAAGAATAAAGTAGGTTTTTTGAATTTGCTTGTAGATTGATAAGTAATGACTACTTCGTTATATTTTTTTAGTAGTACTGGTAAGTTGAAGCGGTATGCTAATTCAGTTTTTTCTTTTCTGTAAATATTCTTCATTAAAAATTGGATAACTCCAGCTTCAGTGATGTATTTGCTTAAGATAAACTCAATTTCTTTTCTTGATTTTTGAATTGAGAAGTCAACCTCAGATAGTGCTTTTAATATATATTGATGATGAGCAGGGTAGGTTTTTGGTGCAATGTCAGCAATAATTAATTTCTGAACGAACTCCGGGTAAGTTAATGCAAATTGCATAGCTGTTTTGCCCCCCATAGAATGGCCTAATAAGATGCACTTTTCTAGCTTGTGAAAATCAATATATTTTTTTAAATCGTCAACCATTAGATTGTATGAGAATTCTTCAGAATGAAAACTTCTTCCGTGATTTCGTTGGTCAATTAAATGAACTTCAAAATCCTCAGCGTATTTATTACCTAGTGTTTTCCAGTTGTCAGACATTCCTAGAAATCCATGAAGGATTAAAAAGGGTTGTCCGGTCCCTAGGATTTTGGAGTGTAATAATTTCATATAGTTTAAGAAATTTGTTTTGAATATTATGGGTTTTTAGTTTTTCAATTTATTTAAATACATGTTAATTACATTTTCAATTCCTAAATAGATTGATTCGGAAATTAATGCATGGCCGATTGATACTTCAAGCAGTCCAGGGATGTTTTCTTTGAAAAATTTAATATTATCTAAGCTTAGATCGTGTCCGGCATTTACTCCAATATTTAAATCATTTGCTAAAATTGCGCATTCAGTATATGGTTTTATAGCTTTAGGGTTTCCTTTGGTGAATTGATCAGCAAACTCTTCCGTGTATAACTCTATTCTGTCTGCGTTAATTTTTTTTGCGCCTTCAATCATTTTTAATGATGGGTCAACAAAAACAGAAGTTCTAATGTTATTTCGTTTAAATTCTGTAATAACATCTGTAAGGAAATCATGGTGTTTAATAGTGTCCCATCCTGCATTTGAGGTAATTGCATTCACTGCGTCAGGAACTAATGTAACCTGAGTGGGGTTTGTTTCCAGAACTAATTGAATAAATTTCTCGTTAGGGTTTCCTTCGATGTTAAATTCAGTAGTTACAATTTTACTTAAGTCTCTTGCGTCTTGGTATCTGATGTGTCTTTCATCAGGTCTTGGGTGTATGGTAATTCCTTCTGCGCCAAAGCGTTCAATGTCACTAGCTACGTGTAGTAAGTTTGGTGTGTTTCCGCCTCTAGAATTTCTAAGAGTTGCAATTTTATTTATGTTTACGCTTAACTTTGTCATCGTTGAAAAATTGAGTGACAAATTTAGGGCTTATTCCTATAAATTGGTTAATTTGCATTATAAATTTATAACTAATGAATCTTAGTGAACTCATTATAAATGACATTAAACCTGTAGGAATAAATCAGAAAATTCGTTTGATTCAGCAGCTGTTTAATAACCTAACCTATTCTCATATTCCTATCTGTTTAGGAGAGGAGTTTATAGGTTGTATTTCTGAAAATGATATTCATTGTTTTGAATCAGAAGTAACTATAAAGGATTGTCAATATGCTGTAGAGTTATTCTCCGTAAACAATACTACTAATTGGTTAGATGTGCTTGAGGCGTTTGCTCAAAACTCAACAAATGTGATGCCTGTATTACAGGAAGGAAAGTATATAGGTTATTATGAATTGAAAGATATTATAAGTTTGTTTGATCAGACCCCGTTTTTTTATGAGCCAGGAGCAGTATTGATTGTTAGGAAAGAAGTGAAAGAGTACTCGTTTAGCGAAATCTCTCAAATTGTAGAGTCTAATAATGCAAAGGTACTAGGTGCTTTTTTGTCAAAATTTGAAAACGATACCGCGGAGATTACTGTTAAGATAAATAACACAAGCTTGACAGATATTATTCAGACATTTATTCGTTACGGGTATGAAGTTGTTGCTGGTCATGAAGAGGAGTCCTATGTGCAGGATTTAAAAGACAGGTCGGATTATTTGAAGAAATATTTGGATATATAGCTATGATGAAAGTTGCAATTTATGGAAGGTTTGAGAATAATTTTCCAAAAGAGTATGTGAGTATAGTTTTGGAGCAATTGAGTATTCATGATGTTTCAATTTATGTTGAATCTTCTGCATTAAAATATATAGAGCAAATTTCGAGTGAAGGTTTTAGTTCCTTTAGTTCGTATAAAGATCTAGATGATTCCTTTGCCTTTTTTATCAGTATTGGGGGAGATGGAACTATTTTAAGATCGATATCCTATGTTAGGAATTCAGGTATACCTATAGTAGGTGTTAATACTGGTCGGATGGGGTTTTTAGCAACCATTCAAAAAGATAAAATAAAATCGTCAATTGATGAAATCGTCAAAGGAGAATATGGTATTTCTGAAAGGAGTTTATTGAAGCTTAAAAGTGAAACAAAAATTGAGGGATTGGATGAGGAATTTAATTTTGCATTAAATGAGATTTCGGTAAGTAGAAAAAATACCACATCGATGATTAAGGTTCAGACTTTTTTAAATAATGAATACTTAACATCTTATTGGGCTGACGGGTTGATTGTTGCGTCACCAACTGGATCCACGGGGTATTCCTTGAGTTGCGGTGGACCGGTAGTTGCGCCGGATTCGGATAGTTTTGTATTAACTCCGATTGCGCCTCACAATCTTAACGCAAGACCTTTGGTTATTCCTGAGAAAACAGAAATAAAACTAATCGTTGGAGGTAGGGAGGATTCACATTTAGTGTCTTTAGATTCTAGAGTGATTACGGTTAAAAACGGAACAGAATTGATAATTCAAAAGGCTGATTTTAATATAAATATGATAGAGCCGAAAGGAGAGAGTTTCCTTCATACACTTCGTAATAAGTTATTGTGGGGAGAAGATAATAGAAATTAAAACAATAAAAGTTTATAAATGATGTTTTATAGTGGGCATGTTTAATTGCGTGAACTGAGTCATTTTTATATATTTGCAAACTTTTGAGAACACTATGTATCGTTTAACTATTTTATTATTAATGTTTTGCTTTTTTTCTTTCGGACAAATCCATGAAGTTGGAGTGTTTGTCGGGGGGTCAAATGCAATTGCAGATGTTGGATCTGGAAAGTATGTAAATCCAAATGATATTGCTATTGGAGGAATATATAAATGGAACAGGAGTACTAGGCATTCGTACCGATTGTCAGCTATATATTCAAGTATATCAGGTGATGATTCAAAGTCGTCGGACCCGAGAAGAAAACAAAGAGGGTTAACATTTAAGAACGAAATCAAAGAAATTACTGCGGGGATGGAGTTCACGTTCTGGGAGTTCGACTTACATGATCAACATAATTACGCAATTAAAACTACACCTTACTTGTTTACAGGGTTGTCTTATTTTAATTACAATGCATTAGTATTAAGGTCAGATAATAAAATTGAAGAGTATAATTCTCACAATTCATTAGCAATACCTATGGTTGTAGGAATTAAATCTGCAATAACAAAGCAATTTGTGCTTGCTGTAGAAATAGGTGCTCGTTATACATTCACTGATGATCTTGATGGAAGTAATCCAGTAAGAGATAAAGAGGGGTTTGAATCATTAAAATTTGGGAATACAAATAGTAATGATTGGTACGTGTTTACAGGTGTGACATTAACGTATACATTTGGTAAAAATCCTTGTTTTTGTAATATAAATTAAATCATGAGTTTTTTAAAGGAAATAGATATGGGAAACGTGCCTAAACACGTTGCAATCATCATGGATGGGAATGGGCGTTGGGCTAAGAAAAGAGGTTTACTGCGTATTTTTGGACATGAAAGAGGAGCTAAGGCGGTTCGTGAAACTATTGAAGCGGCAGGGGAGTCGGGTGTAACACATTTAACATTGTATGCTTTTTCTACGGAAAACTGGAATAGACCAAAGAGCGAAGTAACTAAGCTGATGAATTTATTGGTTTCTTCATTAAAAAAAGAGTTTAAAACACTTCATAAAAATGAAATTAAGTTATGTGCGATAGGTGACCTAGAAGAATTGCCTCCTAAGGCGTACAAAGAGCTTTCTGAAGTGATAGAAAAAACTAAGAATAACAAGAAGTTAGTATTGACTTTAGCCTTGAGTTATGGCTCTAGAAACGAAATTGTTAAAACGGTAAAAGAAATCGCAGAGAAAGTTAAAAATAACATAATTTCTGTGGAAAATATTGATGATTCAATTATTAATGAGCATCTTTACACGCGAAATTTACCAGATGTAGATTTACTTATAAGAACAAGCGGTGAGCAGCGCATAAGTAATTTTTTATTGTGGCAAATTGCATATGCTGAATTATATTTTACAGATGTACTTTGGCCGGATTTTAAAAAGGAAGACCTGTATAGGGCTATATTAAATTATCAAAATAGAGAAAGACGATTTGGAAAAACAAGTGAACAACTTAAGTAGAAAGATATTTTATAGTTTAATATTATTTTTTTTAGTTCTTAGTACAAAAACATACGCTCAAGTAGGGAGTTATGTTTCGGGAACAAAATATTTAATTGAAGATATTACAGTTTCAGGGAATGCTAGTTTTAATAAGCAAACGATAGTTACTTTTTCTGGATTGAGAAAAGGGCAAGAAGTGATTATTCCTGGAGAAAAAACGAGTAACGCAATTAAAAAATTATGGGCTTCAAACTTATTTAGTGATGTTAATTTATATGTAACTAAGGTAGATGGGAATTCAATATATCTAAATATTGAAGTTAAAGAATTACCGAGTTTAGATGAGGTTAAGATTACGGGAGTAAAGAAGTCTAAGCGAGATGAAATCATCAAGGAAAATAAACTTACTAAAGGAGTTAAGGTAACTGAAAATCTTTTAACAACTACTAAGAATTATTTACAAAATAAATACGCGAAAGAAGGGTATATCGCAAGCAAGGTTTATTTAAACCCTGTTTCTGTAAAAGATTCTACTGGGGAAGAAAAAATTAATTTAGTAGTTAACATTGATAAAGGGAAAAAAGTAAAAATATCGAATATTGATTTTACTGGTAACGAAAGTTTTAAGTCCTCAAAACTTCGTAAGAAGATGAAAAACACAAAGCAGAAAAATTTATTAAGAATTTTTAAGCGTTCTAAATTTGTGAAAGATAAATATGAAGAGGATCTTGCTAAGATAGTAGAGAAGTATAAAGAAAAAGGATATCGTGATATTAAGGTTGAAGGAAGCGACCCTGTTTTTAATGAGGATAAAACAATTTCTTTAAAAATTGATATTAAAGAGGGGAAGAAATATTATATAGGTGATATTGAGTTTACAGGTAATACAGTGTATACGGATAAATACCTTAAACAGAAATTAGGTTTGTTTAGAGGTGATGTGTATAATGCAATATTATTGGAAAAACAAATTGCAGACGCGACTGATCCAGATGCAAATGATATAACAAACCTATATCAAAATAATGGATATATGTTTTCAAGTGTTGTGCCAGTTGAAACTGGAGTGAGAAATGACACTATTGATTTTGAAATAAGAATTTCAGAAGGTAAATTAACTCGTTTTAAACATATTACTGTTACGGGGAATGACAAAACTAATGATCATGTCGTTTATAGAGAGTTGAGGACTAAGCCTGGGCAGATTTATAGTAAGCAGAATATTATTAGAAGTTTACGTGAACTTGGTCAGATGGGGTTCTTTGATGCAGAACAATTAGTACCAAATATCAAAAACCCAAACCCAAATGAAGGTACTGTGGATGTTGAGTATTCAGTAGTTGAAAAAGGATCTAGTCAAGTTGAGCTTCAAGGAGGATACGGCGGAGGAGGGTTTATCGGGACATTAGGATTGTCTTTTAGTAACTTTTCGATTAAAAATATATTTAATAAAGATGCGTATCATCCGTTACCAATGGGGGATGGGCAAACATTATCCTTAAGAGCGTCTGCTGCACAGACCTATCAAACATATAGTCTGTCTTTTATGGAGCCATGGTTAGGTGGTAAAAAGCCTCAGCAGTTTTCTGTGTCGTTTTCTTATTCTAGGTATTTTAGGTATAATAATAGCACTCGTAGAGTGGATAAAGATCAGCAATTTGGGATTATAGGTGTTTCTCTTGGGTTGGCTAAACGATTAAAAGTGCCGGATGATTATTTCACATTGAGTCAGTCGGTGTCTTTACAGCATTATAATTTAAAAAACTATCAAACTAGTCTGTTTAGAAATATTAAGGATGGTTATGCGAATAGTTTAGCGTATACGGTTGGTTTGTCTAGAGATAGTAAGGGGATTAATCCTATTTATCCAGAAAGAGGTTCTAAGTTTTCATTAACAGGTAAATTTACTTTTCCTTATTCTTTAGTAAATGGAGTTGATTATAAAAATTTAGAAAACCTAGAAGAGTATAAATTAAAAAACAGCCATGGAAACTATGTTGATGAAAACAATAACGTAGTTGCAGACTTTAATGATGCTACAGCTGATTTAAGTAAGGTGGATCAAGAACGTTATAAATGGCTAGAGTTTTATAAGGTTAAATTTGAAGGTGATTGGTATACTAGTTTGTATAAACGTTTAGTTTTAAGAACAAATGTTAACTTTGGTTTCCTGGGAGCGTATAATGATGATAGAGGAGTTGTTCCTTTTGAGCGTTTTTCTCTTGGAGGAAGTGGTCTTGGTGGTTCTGGTTTACAGAATATAGAAACAGTTCGTATGAGAGGGTATCCTGATAACGGAAGTTTGTCTGCTAATGACGGAGGTATTATTTTTAACAGGTTTTCATTAGAATTAAGGCATCCAATAGCAATGAAATCTCAAGCGGCGAGTATCTATGGTTTAGTGTTTGCTGAGGCTGGAAATTCTTTTGATGATTACGCGGAATACGACCCGTTTAATATGTATCGTTCAGCTGGTGCAGGGGTTCGTATATTTATGCCTGCGTTTGGTTTGTTGGGGATTGATTTCGGTCACGGATTTGATGCGTTACCAGGGCAGTCTCAGAAGAATGGTTGGGAAACACATTTTATATTAGGAAGAGAGTTTTAATTTTTGGCACGATATTTTCAATAAACACAATAAGTTATGAAAACAAGAGTTCTTTTAATCGTTTTATTAGTAGCAATTACATTTAGTGGTTATGCTCAGAAAAGTAATATCAGAATAGGGTACATCGATACAGAGTATATCCTTGAAAATATTCCTGAGTATAATGAAGCTTTAGGACAACTAGACCAAAAAGTTCAAAAATGGAAAAGTGAAATTGATTTAAAACTTCGTGACATTGAAAAGAAAAAGTTGGATTTGCGTAATGAACGTGTTTTGTTAACAAAAGAACTTATTGAAGAAAAAGAAGAAGAAATAAAAATAGAAGAAGCTGAAATTTTAGATTATCAACAAAAAAGATTTGGACCAAATGGCGATTTGATTATCCAAAAAAGGACTTTAATTGAGCCAATCCAAGATCAAGTACTAACTGCAGTACGAGAATTAGCTAAATCGAAAAAATATGATTTTATATTTGATAAATCTGCTGATGTAGTAATGATGTATTCCAATAAACGTTACGATTTGAGTGACTATATTGTTAGGGTGCTAACCAGAGCGTCAAAACGTCAACAGGCAAAAGATAGAAAGTCTAAAAAGAATGCTGCAACTGAGGATGTGATTCCAGTAATCAATCAAGAAGTAGACGAAAGAAAAAAAATAGCTAATGAAAGAAAAGCTGAAAGGCAGCGTGTTCTTGATGAAAAAAGAGAAAAAGTTTTAGCAGATAAAGAAGCTAGAAAAAAAGCTTTTGACGAAAAGCGTAAAAAAATGTTAGCTGCTAAAGAAGCAAAGAGAAATAAGAAATCAGGGCCTCCGGGAGTGCCTATAGAAGGTAATAATGAAGAGAATAAATAAACACTTAATAAATCATAAAATGAAGAAAATTAAAACGCTATTAGTTGCATCAATGTTATTTTTAGGAGCAACTAGTTTAACATCTGCACAAAGTAAAGTAGCACATATTGATACGCAAGAATTAATTGCTGCTATGCCAGATATGAAGGCTGCGCAAAACCAGTTAGAAAAGTTGACTAAAACATATCAAGCTGATTTACAAACGATGGCTACAGAGCTTCAGAATAAAATGAAGCAGTATCAAGCTGAAGCATCTAGTAAAACAGATGAGGTTAATGGTCAGAGAGCTCAGGAAGTACAAGGAATGCGTGATAATGTATTAAAGTACGAACAAAATGCTCAGCAAGAAATGGGTAAAAGACAAGAAGGATTAATCAAGCCTATTATGGAAAAAGCACGTGTAGCTATTCAAAAAGTAGCTAGAGCTAAAGGATACCAATATGTAGTGGATTCAACTGCAGGTTCTGGATTAATTTTAGCTGACGGTCCAAACTTATTGGAAGATGTTAAAAAGGAATTGGGAATGTAAAAACATTACTTTTTTGTAATATAAAAAAACCTATGCTTAGCGTAGGTTTTTTTATGTGACTATTTTATTATTGTTTAGGTATGATGTTTTGTTGATAGTAAAAAGCGGGCAGTAATACAAGTACAAAAATAGGTTGTATTAAAAAACGCCTGATATAAAAAAATAGTTGATGCAGTTCTTCTGAGAAGTTCATGATTATTGCTAGGTAGCAAGAAATAAGGGTTATAAATAGTATCGCATAAAATATTAAAGAAAAACGTAAAACAGCTGTTTTGTTAAAAGCTATAAATAGTATTATTATTGAAATAATACTATTAAGTGAGTATCTTAAAAAAGTATGTATTATTAATTTTCCAAGATTAAAATCAGGAACTTCCTTTGTGAAATAGAGTTGTTTGTAAAATTGAATAAACGGATCATAAAACAAATTATCCTCAAATACTCTCACTAACCCTAGAAGGATAAAAAGTGAGGCTATAATGATTGTTTTAAAGGATTTATAGATCACTAGGATTTACTTTTTTAAATGAATTAACCCAGAACATCCACAACAGGAATACAACGCCATATATCATAGCTGGAAAAATGTAACTGTGTAGGTATTCAGAGTATTCAGGGTAGTGATGTAAGCATATTATAAGAATTACGATTCGGAAAATATTTGCAAGATGAATGATGATTAAACCTATGGCAACAAAGAGTAACGTAGGTTTGATTCTTTTGGTAAAACTGAAAACGAAAGAAACAAACAAAATCATTATGCTTATGGCATTGCAACCCTCAGCGATAAAAGCAATATTGCGTTCTTTCATAAATAGGTTGATAGTTCCTTTTGAGGTGTCTGTTATTGAATTAGTTTCGTAATCAATCAAGTTCAATAAACTTATTACTTGTTCAGAAACTGACTTAGTAAAAAAGTCGGGGCTATTTACAGTGTTTAAAAAAAAATGATATAGTAGTGATAAAAGGATATAGCTAGATAAAAATATAGCTAAAAAGGTTATAACTGGTTTGTTTTTTTTAATTAGTGTCTTCATGGTGTCACACAAATTAACAACTTTTTGATTTCAATTCTTTTATAATTGGGTATTTTTGTATTCTTTTACTATAAAAACAATAATTAAATGACATTTGAAGATTTAAAACCACTGGTTTCAATAATAACTAAAGATATAACAATTCCTGTTTTTGATAGGTTAAAAGGGGTATGTCAATTACTACAGGATAATTTAGAGGCGTATGATTGGGTGGGGTTCTATTTTGCAAACCATGAAGCCAAAACATTACATTTAAGTGCCTATGTTGGAGAGCCTACGGATCATTTAGTCATTCCGTTTGGAAAGGGTATTTGTGGTCAGGTAGCAGAAAGTAATTCTAATTTTGTAGTTTCGGATGTAAGTGCACAAGATAATTACATCGCTTGTAGCATTACTGTTAAAGCAGAAATAGTGATTCCATTATTTATTGATGAAGTTAATGTGGGGCAAATTGATATTGATTCTAAAACAATAGACCCGTTTACAAAAGTGGATGAGGAATTCTTAGCTTTTGTAAATGAGGAAGTTGCTATATTACTCAGTGGATTAGATATTGAACAATTATTACTAAAATAATTGTTTTATTGTATGGTGTTTTCGGGGATAAAAATTACTTTTGCACCTTTCAAAAATAACAACAACAACACAACAAAAAATGGCTACAAAGGCAATTAAATCAGCATTAATCTCAGTATTTCATAAGGATGGCTTAGCGCCAATCGTTAAAAAATTAGACGAATTAGGGGTTACTATTTATTCTACTGGTGGAACTGAAAAGTTTATCAAAGAATTAGGAATTAATGTAGTACCTGTGGAGGAAACAACATCCTATCCTTCAATTTTAGGAGGAAGAGTTAAAACCTTACACCCTAAAGTTTTTGGAGGGATTTTAAACCGTCAAGATCATGAAGGTGATATAGCTGAAATGGAAGAGTATAATATTCCTCAGTTAGATTTAGTAATTGTTGATTTATATCCGTTTGAAAAAACGGTAGCTTCAGGTGCTTCTGAGGAAGATATTATTGAAAAAATTGACATCGGTGGAATCTCTTTAATAAGGGCTGCTGCAAAGAATTTTAATGACACTGTAATTGTTTCTTCAATGGAGCAGTATAGTGAGCTTTTAAATATCATCAACGAAAAAAACGGTGATACATCTATTTCAGAAAGAAAGAAGTTTGCTAGAAAAGCATTTAATATATCTTCTCACTATGATACGGCTATCTTCAATTACTTTAACCATGAAGGAGAAGAGACAGTATTGAAAATTAGCGAAAACAACGGGAAAGCTTTGCGTTATGGAGAGAATCCACATCAAAAAGGATTCTTCTTTGGAGATTTTGATGCGATATTTGACAAGCTACATGGTAAGGAGTTAAGTTATAATAACTTATTAGATGTTGATGCGGCCGTAAGTTTAATGGATGAATTCAAAGGTGAATCGCCAACGTTTGCAGTTTTAAAACATAATAACGCTTGTGGTTTTGCACAACGTGCAACAATTTGTGAGGCGTATGTAGATGCCTTGGCTGGTGATTCTACTTCTGCTTTTGGAGGAGTGTTGATTTCAAATACAGTTATAGATGCTGCTACAGCAGAAGAAATTCATAAATTATTTTGTGAAGTAGTTATTGCTCCTGGATTTGATGCTGATGCTGAAGAAATTCTTAAAGGGAAGAAAAATAGAATCTTATTAGTACAGAAAACTATTGAAATGCCAGGGACAAATGTAAGATCTTGTTTGAATGGTGTTTTGGTTCAAGATAGAAATAATATTACGGATACAATCCAAGGTTTAGAGGACAAAACGAATACGAAAACTACTGATGCTCAAAAAGAAGATTTAATTTTTGCTTCTAAAATTTGTAAGCACACAAAATCGAATACAATTGTACTGGTTAAAAATAAACAATTGTGTGCGAGTGGAACAGGACAAACGTCTAGAGTAGATGCTTTAAATCAAGCAATTGAAAAAGCAACAAAATTTAAGTTTGATTTAAACGGAGCTGTAATGGCAAGTGATGCATTTTTCCCTTTCCCTGACTGTGTAGAGATTGCTGATAAGGCAGGGATAAAAGCGGTAATTCAACCAGGAGGGTCAATTAAAGATCAATTAAGTATTGACTACTGTAATGAAAATAACGTTGCTATGGTTTTTACAGGAACAAGACATTTTAAGCACTAAGAAATAGTTGATATTTCATATAAAAACTCCGTAAAAAATATTTTTACGGAGTTTTCTTTTTTAATGTTATTTTTTCCTTAAATTGAGTATCTTTGGTAGCCGATACCTATTTAACTTTTAAATGATGCATAAAACAGAATCTTTTTCACAATATTTTTGTTAAAATATTTAACTATAGCTGAGGCTATGCTAAATCATTTTGTATCAATCTTATGAAAAAATAATTCAATTTTATCATATGCCATTTAAAAAATAAACTGGTATTACCAATACAAATACGTTTTACCCTTTAAATACACCAAACGCTTATGGGATTTTTTGATTTCTTAACAGAAGAAATAGCAATAGATTTAGGTACTGCAAACACCTTAATTATTCACAATGGAAAAGTTGTAGTTGATGCACCTTCTATTGTTGCAAGGGATCGAATAACCGGGAATATAATTGCTGTAGGTCAAGAGGCTAACATGATGCAGGGTAAAACACATGAAAATATCAAAACTATTCGCCCGTTGAAAGACGGTGTAATTGCTGATTTTGATGCTTCTGAAAAAATGTTGACAATGTTCATTAAAAACATACCAGCATTAAAAAAGAAATTATTTCCACCTTCATTGCGCTTGGTTATTTGTATTCCTTCCGGAATTACTGAAGTAGAAATGCGTGCGGTAAAAGAATCAGCTGAAAGAGTTAACGGTAAAGAGGTGTATTTAATACATGAGCCAATGGCTGCCGCTATTGGTATTGGTGTAGATATTATGCAGCCAAAAGGGAATATGATTATTGATATTGGAGGAGGTACTACTGAAATTGCTGTAATTGCTTTAGGAGGAATTGTATGCGATAAATCTGTTAAAGTTGCAGGTGATGTGTTTACCAATGATATTGTTTATTTCATGCGGACACAACACAATTTGTATGTAGGTGATAGAACTGCAGAAAAAATAAAAATTCAAATTGGTGCTGCTACGGAGGATTTAGAAACTCCACCAGAAGATATGTCTGTTCAAGGAAGAGACTTGCTTACAGGAAAGCCAAAACAAGTGCAAATATCTTATAGAGAAATTGCAAAAGCATTAGATAAATCAATTTTAAGAATTGAAGATGCTGTAATGGAAACCTTATCGAAAACACCGCCAGAATTAGCTGCCGATATTTATAATACTGGTATCTATTTAGCTGGAGGAGGATCAATGTTAAGAGGGTTAGATAAAAGATTGTCTAAAAAAACAGACCTACCAGTTTATATTGCAGAAGATCCGTTACGTGCAGTAGTTAGAGGTACGGGTATAGCTTTAAAAGATCTTGTTAAATACAAAAGTATTTTGATTAAATAGCGTGACCAATGCAGCAGGTAATTTCGTATTTATTAAAGAAAAAAAACTTCTTGTTTTTCATCTTACTGTTGGGTATTTCTTTAGCACTTACAATTCAATCACACCGATATCATAAAAGTAAATTTATTTCTGCTGCAAATGATATTACTGGCGGATTGTATGAGTCAGTAAACCATGTTAATGAGTTTATCAACCTTGACAATTATAACGAACGTTTGTTAAAAGAGAACGCTAGATTGCGAAAGGAATTAAGTAACTATAACTTTCACAGCACAGTAAATGATTTAAAAGAAGTTCCTTATGAGTTTATTCCCGCGAAACTAATAGAAAATAGTTTTCATAAAAAAAATAATATCCTTGTCATTAATAAAGGGGCTAAGCATGGAGTTACTACTGATATGGGAGTGATTACAACTAATGGGATAGTTGGGGTTATCGAAAATGTTGGGGAGAATTATTCTACGGTATTGTCTGTATTACATATACAATCACAAATTAATGTACAATTAAAAAAAACAAATCACATTGGTTCTTTGCTTTGGAATGGAGAGTCTCCTTTTATAGTCCAATTGGAAGATATTACTAAAGTAGCATCAGTAAAAGTAAATGATACGATTGTTACTGGTAACTATTCTATTTTTCCACAAGGAATTAATGTGGGTAAGGTTATAAAAGCAGCCTTAGATCAAACACAAAATTATTTTGATGTTGAAGTGGAGTTATTCAATGACATGTCAAATATTGGATATGTATATGTGGTAAACAACAAGGCATTAAAAGAAGTAAATCAACTCTTAAATCCAGACCCAAATGAATAAGGAAGTTGTTTTACGAATACTCTTTTTTATACTTCTTGTTTTATTACAAGTATTGGTGTTTAGTAACATGCGTATTGGTGCATATGTACCCTATGTATATGTGTTGTTTATTATACTATTTCCAATAAAATCTGATAGGGCAATTTTTTTACTAAGCAGCTTTTTATTAGGGTTGAGCTTAGATTTTTTCTTTAGTTCAGGCGGAGTTCATGCTGCTGCTTGTACAATAATTGCATATATACGACCGCAGGCATTAAAATTTTCGTTTGGTAGAAGTTATGAATTTCAGACTATAAAACTATCTAAAGTATCCATAGCAGCTAAGCTTGCGTATTTTTCAATTTTAGTAGTAATACATCACTTGGTGTTGTTTTTATTAGAAACATTTAACCTGTCTTTTATATTATTTAGTTTAAAGAACACATTGTTTAGTAGTATATATACGGTGTTATTATGTTTAGTTTTGGTTACATTATTTAGTAAGAGGAAAGAATGAGGAATGCGTTACTTTATCTCCTAGTTATTATTACAGGATTGTTGTTTGTTGGTCGACTATTTTATTTACAAGTAATAGATGACAGTTTTAAACTTCAATCAGAAAGTAATGCGTATAAGCGTATGCGTGTATATCCAGAAAGAGGGCATGTGTATGATCGAAACCAACAACTATTAGTAGCAAATCAACCTTCATATGATTTAATGGTTATACCGCGTAAAGTAAAACCGTTTGACACGCTACAGTTGTGTAATTTATTAGCTATTGATAAAGAAAGATTAATCAAGCAATTAAAAAAAGCAAGACATTATTCCCCTAGATTACCCTCCCCAGTAGTGGCACAAATGTCGAAAATAGAATACGCTTCATTACAGGAAAAAATTAGAAAATTCCCCGGGTTTTATATTCAAAAAAGATCTGCGAGAGATTATCAAACGACAATTGGAGCTAATGTTTTAGGGTATATTGCAGAAGTTACTCCTCAAAAAGTAAAAAATAATCCATATTATCAGTCAGGAGATTTATATGGAAAGTCTGGAATTGAAAAATCTTATGAAAAAATCTTACGTGGGAAGAAGGGAGTAAAGTATCTTCAAAAAGATAAGTTTAACAGAGATATAGGTTCGTATAAAAATGGAATATTAGATACTTTACCGGAAAACGGAAAAGATATAACAATAACTATAGATGCAGTTTTACAACAATACGGAGAAGAATTAATGGCTAATAAGCGTGGGGGGATCATAGCAATTGAACCTTCAACTGGAGAGATACTTTCATTGGTGTCAGCACCTAGTTATAACCCAGCTGTATTGGTAGGAAGGCAACGATCCAGAAACTTTACAAAATTGTATTTAGATTCCATAGCAAAACCTTTATTCGATAGAAGTTTACAAGGACAATATGCTCCAGGTTCTCCTTTTAAATTATTAAATGCATTAATAGCTTTGGAGGAAGGAGTTATTGATGAAAATACAAAAGTTACTTGTAGGCATGGGTTGCATTATGGAGCAAGGAAGCCATTTGGGTGTCATTGTCATTTTGGGGCTAGTAATAACTTAAATAAAGCAATTTTTGCATCATGTAATGCATATTTTGGAAAAACCTATTTAAACATATTAAATAAATATCCGAATGCAAGCATTGGCGTGCAAAAATGGAGTGAACACGCAAAAAGTTTTGGGCTAGGAAATTATTTAAATAACGATTTGTCCGTTGGGAATAAAGGGCGTATTCCCGATAGTACATATTATAATGGCGCATATGGTAAAAATAGATTACGTAGTACCTATATAATTTCAAATTCTATTGGTCAAGGTGAAGTAGAAACGACACCAATTCAACTGGCTAACATGACTGCTGCTATTGCAAATAGAGGTTTTTATTATACACCACATATTGTAAAAAACATAAAAGGGGGTATGTTACCTAAAAAATACACTACTAAAAGAGTAACAACCATTAGTCCAGAACATTTTGAGCCTGTGATCCAGGGTATGTTTGATGTGTACGAAAAAAATGGAGGTACGGGGTATTATGCAAGAATAAAAGGGATTGAAATTTGTGGTAAAACAGGGACGTCAGAAGTATATGGTAAAATTGATGGCGTACGAACTCAGTTAGATGATCATTCGGTTTTTGTTGCTTTCGCTCCAAAAGATAATCCAAAAATAGCAATAGCAGTATTTGTAGAGCATGGTTTCTGGGGAAGTAGATGGGCAGCGCCAATGGCAAGTTTGATGATAGAAAAATATTTACGAGGAACTATCTCTAGAAAAGATTTAGAAGTAAGAATGTTAAACGGAAGTTTGCAACATGTATATGATAGTTTTATCAGTGGAGAACCTTTTAAAATAAACGGAAACAGACCTAGATAATGCGTAACAAAGGAAACATATTAGTGCGTATTGACTGGTTAATGATATTAATCTATTTTGTATTGGTATTTATAGGTTGGTTGAATATTTATTCAGCATCCTATACTGAAGGTTCAACACTAGGTATGATGTCGCAACCGCATGGAAGGCAACAGGTATTTATAGGCTTGAGTATTTTCTTAATTATATTAATTCTCGCCATAGAAGCGAAGTTTTATGAGCGATTTTCAAGTGTTATTTATTTAGTTTCATTGCTCTCCTTGGCTGGTTTGTTTCTTTTTGGAAAGAATATTTCGGGGGCGACATCATGGTATTCATTTGGAGGTTTTGGTATTCAGCCAAGTGAATTTGCAAAGTTTGCCACAGCTTTGGCGCTAGCAAAGTTTATGAGTGATACGCAAACCAATATTAAATTATTGAATCACTTACTTAAAATATTTGCAATCATATTTTTACCGGCATTAATTATTATCCCACAACCTGATCCTGGAAGTGCAATGGTATATGTGGCTTTTTTCTTTGTGCTATATAGGGAAGGATTGTCGCCAATTTATTTGTTATTAGGGTTTTCGGGTGCGACACTATTCGTGTTAACATTGGTTTTGGATCCGATGATGATTTCGCTTATTTGTATAGTGATAGCCTTATTAACCTATTTTAAGAATAGAAAAAAGAAGCATAGTAAATTATTGTATGTTGCTATCTTAGGGGTATGTATTGGTTTGTCATATTCAGTTAATTATATATTTGAGAATGTATTTGAGCAACGGCATCGTGATCGTTTCAATATCGTTTTAGGGAAAGAAGTTGATACAAAAGGGATAGGGTATAATACGGCACAATCTGAAATTGCAATTGGTAATGGAGGATGGACAGGAAAAGGTTGGTTGCAAGGAACTCAGACTAAAGGAGGGTTTGTTCCAGAACAGCATACAGACTATATTTTTAGTACTGTAGGTGAGGAATGGGGCTTTTTAGGGAGTAGTTTTGTGGTGTTCCTTTTTGTAGCGCTGATATTAAGAGTGTTGCATAGAGCAGATTTACAAAAATCAAAATTCAGTAGGGTATATGGATATAGCGTTGCTGCAATATTATTCGTCCATTTTCTAATCAATATAGCTATGGTAATGGGGGTTTTTCCAACCGTAGGTATTCCACTACCATTTTTTAGTTATGGAGGTTCTGGGCTATGGGGTTTTACTATTTTATTATTCATATTCATTAAGCTAGATGCGAATAGGATTAATGAATGGTAATTGAATATTAAGTACTCAGTTTAGCTTTTCTTCTTTTTTGTCATTTCTGTAAAGCATTACTAATGTGAGGTAGGGAACAAAATTTTATATAATGAGGGTGTCACGTTACTTCGAGTGAAATTATTTGGAAAGTAATGGGAAATAATTTGGTATCGAGAAGTGTTAGTCCAATTAAATTTCAAGGTGCTCATAAGTACGGACGTCTTCAACATGCGCCCGAGTACGTGTGTGCTGCCCATCGTCCCGCTCTTTCATGCATGCTCGTGGGGCATCGCCTATTCGGCACCCCTGGCGGGCGCGAAGATCGTCTTCCCCGGGCCGCGGTACGATCCTGAGGCGCTGACCGACCTCATGACAGCCGAGAGCGTCAACTACTGCGCCGGCGTGCCCTCGGTATTCATCCCGCTCGTGCAGTATTGGCGCGACCACGGGAACAAACCGCCTTCGCTGGCCATGGCGGTGATGGGTGGCACTGCCCCACCTCCGTCCCTCTGCGCCGCACTCGAGGAGGACTTCGGAATCGAATTCCGGCACGCATGGGGCATGACCGAGATGAGCCCGCTCGGCACCGTGAACACGCTGATGCCGGAGCACCGCGCGTTGCCGCTCGAGCAGCGCAGGATCTTCCAAACCAAACAGGGCCGCCCGCCGTTCGGCGTCGAGGTCCGCATCGTCGACGATGACGGAAATCGTCTGCCTCACGACGGCATCGTCTTCGGAGAGCTCCAGGTCCGCGGCCCGTGGGTAATCCAGAGCTACTTCAAGGACGATGAATCGCGGCTCACAGAGGACGGATGGTTCCCTACCGGGGACGTCGCCACGATCGACTCACAGTGCTATATCCACATCACCGACCGCAGCAAGGATCTCATCAAGTCGGGCGGTGAATGGATCAGCTCGATCGATGTCGAGAACACGGCGATGGGTCACGACGTTCAATTGCCCCTACGAAGCAAACGCCAATTGCAATTGGCCCTTGGACGCCATGTTTTCCTGAACTCTAGCCCGATCGGGCAGGTCCCACTGCCGCCGCACCCGGTCCACCGTGTCCATGACGCTCTTGGTGTACTCCTTGGGCGCGTAGGTATTGTGGTAAAGCCGGTTATACCCTGGGGTCAGATGCGGGTAGGCCTCCCGCAACATGGGCATGAACCACTCTTTTGAGCCCGGCTTCAAGAACAGGACGTTGGCTCCCAGATATTGGGCGTCGTGCTCGTGGGCTGCTTCCACCACCGCCTGGATGTTCGCTTCGTCGTCGGTGATTCCCGGCAGCAACGGCGCCATCATCACTCCGGCGGAGATTCCGTTCTCCACCAGGTACTGCATGGTTTCCAACCTAGCAATGGGGTTGGGTGTCCCCGGCTCCATCATCTTCCACACCTTCTCGTTGATGGTGCCGATACTGAAGTTGACGTGGACGTCTGCCACCTGACTCAGTTCTGCGAGTATGTCTACGTCCCGGCGCACTAAGACACCCTTGGTGGTGATGGATGCGGGGTTCTGGAAGTCTCGGAGCACATGCAGGATGCGGCGAGTGATCTCGTATTCGGCTTCGGCGGGTTCGTAGGGGTC
>NVVR01000054.1 GCA_002733415.1 Kordia sp.
CGTCCACAGACTGTGCCGTCTGCCACTACTAGGCCGAGCCCATAACTATGACTGACGGAATCAAACGCCGCGACTTCCTCAAGGTACTCGGCGTAACGGGCGCGAGCGCGACGCTGACCGGCTGCTCGGAACCCGAGCGGCTCCTCCCTTACGTAGTGGCTCCCGAAGAGATCACACCCGGCGTCGCGACCTGGTATACGACGGTTTGTGGCGGATGCTCCGCGCAGTGCGGCATGTGGGTGCGTACGCGCGAGGGCCGTGCGGTCAWGGTGGAGGGCAACCCCAACCACCCGGTCTCTCGAGGTGGTCTCTGCTCCAAGGGCCACGCCACGCTGCAGCATCTCTACAACCCGGACCGCTTCCACGGGCCGATGATCCGCGAGGGTGATCGCCTGCGGCAGGGTACCTGGGACGAGGCGGAACAGTTGCTCGCCGCACAAATCACGGCGACTGGCAACGTGATGTTCATCGGCGGCCGCATGGGGCCCTCGATGAGCAATCTGGTCGATGAGTTCGTCGCGGCGGTGAACGGCACGCGCATCGAGTACGACGCGGTGTCCGACGCTCCGCTGCGAGAGGCGGCCCGCATCACGTACGGTGCGACCGGACTACCCAGCTACGACATCGCGAACGCACGGCTGCTACTGTCGTTCGGCAACGACTTCATCGAGACCGGTTCCTCACCGGTGGCCCATAATAAGGGCCTCGCGCAGATGAGCGCGGTGGACGCCGCGGGCTCCAAGGGGCGCTTCGTGTACCTCGGGCCGCGACTCTCGACCACGGGTCTGAACGCGGACGAGTGGTACCCGATCCGACCAGGCTCCGAGGCTGCGGTCGCGCTGGGCATGGCTGCTGTGATCGCGGATGATGCCGGAGCGGCAGGCCCCTACGCCGACGTGCTGCGTGCGTACAGCCCGGCCGTGGCGGCCCAGGCCGCCGGGGTCAGCGAGGATTCGATCCAAAAGAAAGCTGGATACGAAATGGTTATGACCCCCCATATTGGTCAGAAAGAATTATATGTTACTTCTGGACATTACGAAAAATACGGAGCCGATAGTTTTCAACCCATAGGCACACCTAAAGAAGGAGAAGAGTTCTTACTAAAACCCATGAACTGCCCACACCATTGTGAAGTCTACAACAACATGAGGCCTTTTTCATACAAAGAACTACCAAAACGTTTTGCCGAATTTGGTACTGTTTATAGATACGAACAAAGCGGTGAACTTCATGGCTTAACACGCGTTAGGGGATTTACACAGGATGATGCACATATTTTTTGCACTCCTGACCAACTGGACAGTGAGTTTAAAAATGTTATTGATTTAGTATTGTATGTTTTCGGCTCTTTAGGCTTTGAGAATTTTACTGCACAAGTATCACTTAGAGACCCTGAAGATCCAGACAAATACATTGGTAGTGATGAAAATTGGGATAAAGCAGAACAAGCTATTATTAGCGCTGTTAAAGACAAGGGCTTAGATTATGTTATTGAAACTGGCGAAGCTGCATTTTACGGCCCTAAACTTGATTTTATGGTTAAGGACGCCTTAGGTAGAAATTGGCAATTAGGTACCATTCAGGTAGATTACAACCTTCCAGAGCGTTTTGACTTGACTTATAAAGGTAGCGACAATCAATTACACAGACCTGTAATGATTCACAGAGCACCTTTTGGAAGTATGGAACGTTTTATTGCTGTTTTACTAGAACATACTGGAGGGAATTTCCCTTTATGGCTAATGCCTGAGCAAGCAATTATATTATCAATTAGCGAAAAATATGAAAAATATGCTCAAAAAGTTTTAAGTTCACTAGAAAATCACGAAATTCGCGCCTTAGTAGATTACAGAAGCGAAACGATGGGGAAAAAAATTCGTGAAGCTGAAATGAAAAAGATCCCATACATGTTGATTATTGGAGAGCAAGAAGCTGAAAATAGCACGATCTCTGTAAGAAAACATGGAGGTGAAGATTTAGGTAGTATCTCAATAGATGATTTTGCTAAATTAATCAACACTGAAGTAAAGAGTACATTAAAAGAATTTATAGTTTAATTAAAATTTTTGAGTCATAGCAATACGTAGAAGAAAATCGAGAAGACCTATCAGGGAAATCAAGCAAGATCCGCACAGAATTAATGAGCGAATCAGAGTTCCTGAGGTTAGGTTAGTTGGGGAAAATGTTGAAGTTGGTGTTTACCCAACAAGAAAAGCATTGGACATCGCTAACGAATTAGAATTAGATTTAGTAGAAATTTCTCCTAAAGCCGACCCACCTGTTTGTAAAATAATGGAATATAAAAAATTCCTTTACGAACAGAAGAAACGTGAAAAAATTCTTAAAGCTAAAGCAACGAAAGTTGTAATTAAGGAAATTCGTTTCGGTCCTCAAACTGATGATCATGATTATGAGTTTAAAAAGAAACATGCTATTAAATTCCTTAGTGAAGGAGCTAAATTAAAAGCATACGTATTCTTTAAAGGACGATCTATCATCTATAAAGATCAAGGGCAAATTTTATTATTAAAATTAGCTCAGGAACTGGAAGAGTATGGTAAAGTAGAACAAATGCCTAAACTTGAAGGTAAACGTATGACAATGTTCTTGTCACCAAAGAAAAAATAACAGTTGAGAAAACTGATTTAACAATAAAGCGAGATAATTAAAACCTTAGGAATTATGCCTAAAATGAAAACCAAATCTAGTGCCAAGAAACGATTTAAAGTTACTGGTTCTGGAAAGATTAAAAGAAAACATGCCTTTAAAAGTCATATCTTAACAAAGAAGTCTAAAAAGCGTAAGTTAGCTTTAACTCATGATGCATTAGTGCACAAAAATGATATGAGAAGTATCAAAACTCAATTACGTTTAAAGTAATTGTTTTATAGTTTGTAGTAATACAAACTGGTTAAAATCAATTTAATAACCCTGTAGTTGGGCCATTTGATTAACGATTGTAAATTTTTAATTTACGAGTTAAAAAAATAAAAGTGTCGATTATCGACCGCCTGCTACAAAAACAAAAATTAAAATTATGCCTAGATCAGTAAACGCTGTTGCTCGTAGAGCCAGAAGAAAAAAAGTATTGAAGCAAGCCAAAGGTTACTTTGGTAGAAGAAAGAACGTTTGGACAGTTGCTAAAAATGCGGTTGACAAAGCTATGAGTTATGCTTATAGAGACCGTAGAAATAAGAAAAGAACTTTCCGTAGACTTTGGATACAACGTATTAATGCAGGAACAAGACAATACGGAATGTCATATTCTGTATTTATGGGAAAAGTAAAAGCTAATAACATCGAATTAAACCGTAAGGTTTTAGCTGATTTAGCAATGAACCACCCAGTTGCTTTTAAAGCAATTGTTGACAAAGTAAAATAAAAACGTTTAACATATTTATCTCGCTTAAAAAGCCATCTATTTTAGATGGCTTTTTTTTATTTTGTATGAGTATCAGAAAATGATATTTTAAAATTAGTCCCAGTTTTTTCTTTTAAAGTCTCTATAGTTCCATTTAACTGCCTTACAAATGTTTTTATTAACGTCACACCAGTTGAACTTACTATATCTGACAACATACAATTCTTAGACCCAACCCCATTATCACCAACAACTAACTCATATCTTGAATCAAGATCACTTACCTTTTTCAACTCAACAAACAACTCACCACTATCCACATTCCTAAAAGCATGTTTCAAAGAATTTGAAACCAATTCATTTATAATCAAACTTAATGGTAACAAAGTGTCTATTGACATTTTTATAGGCTCAATATCAAACTTAGAAACAATCCTTTTATCCAAATTATAACTATGAATTAAATCTCTAATCAACAACCTAAAATGCTCATTAACATCAATATACTTTAAGTCTTTGGTATTATATATCTTTTCATGTAATCTTGCCATAGCAATAACCCTACTCTGAGTTAATTTAAACATTAACTTAACATTTTCATCATCTATCCCTCTAGCCTGTATGCGAAGTAAACTATTTACTACTTGTAAATTATTTTTTACTCGATGATGTATTTCTTTTAGCAGTACAGTTTTTTCCTCATTACGCTTTGCTATTTCTATTTTTGATTTATATACTAAGTCATTATTTTTACTCATTAACCTACCAAACACCCCCCCTAACAATATAATTAAGAATAACAGAAAGAAATAATTAAACGTATCATTAGCACTCTCAGGCACATAATTAATGAATTTAAAATCAGACATCCCAATTAAGTAAAGAGACGATACTGCTGCAGTAATAATAACAAACCACAGGTTACCATAAAAAACATTCGTAGCATAGCCAGAAAAAATAATTAAAACTAAAAAAGTTGAAAAAGGACTATCAACTCCTCCACTATACAAACATGTTACATAAGTTACTAAGAAGGCTAAAAATGACATAACATTATACGTTACAACAAGCCTTTTATGTTTGAAAAAAATCGCAAGATTTAAAAGGTTAGCTAAGGAATATATAAGCAGTGCATAAAAAATAACCCCTTTAATATCTAGATAATAATAACATAATAACGCGCAGAGAAAAGTCATTATCGAACAAGTAAGGGCTACTTTTATTGTCAATACAGTTTTCTTACCAAAATTATGCTTCAAAAAGGAAGACTGTAACATTTCTTTATAGTTTATTTTAATAATTTAAAGTGAGCTGTTATTTTTTTCTAAAATTTTTTAACACACATTTATCAATAAATCATTAAACTGTACTACTAAAGGTAGAAAAAAAAAACTTACCACAAAACAAGTTTTTATTTAAAGTAAAAAAAAAAATAGTAGAAAATACAAAAGCTATTCAATACTGCTATTTATAAATGATATTTCAAAACTAATACCTTTAGGTTTATTTAGAAAAACAATAACTCCATTTAACTGCCTAACAAAAGTTTTTATTAAAGTAAGACCAGTAGAATTTTCTGATTCAGATAAAATATTTTTTTGCATACCCTTACCGTTATCACTATAAAACAACTGACATTCAATCCCTTTTTTAGTGAATAATTCTACTACTACTTCACCAGATTTCATTTCGCAAAAAGCATGCTTTAATGAATTTGAAACCAACTCATTTATAATCAAACTTAATGGCAACAAAGTATCTATTGACATGTTTACAGCTTCAATATTAAGCTTTGTTGTAATTTTTTTATCTAAATTAATACTGCTAATTAAATCATTTATCAATAATTCAAAATGCTCGCTAATATCAATGTTTTTTAAATCTTTAGTGTTATAGATTTTTTCATGCAATCTAGCCATAGCAACTACTCTACTTTGTGCTGCACTGAACATCAATTTTACTTTTTCATCTTTTACACCTCTTGCTTGTATACGCAATAAACTATTAACTACTTGTAAATTGTTTTTAACCCGATGATGAATTTCTTTTAGCATTATTGTTTTTTCATCATTCCTTTTTACTATTTCTTTTTTGGCGCGTTTAATTCTTTCGTTGGTTTTATTCATCATCCTACCAAAAACACCTCCTAACAATACAATTAAGAACAAAAGAAATAATAAATTAAACTCTGTAATATTCTCTTCATTAATTTCATTAAC
Source organism: Kordia sp. (assembly GCA_002733415.1). Taxonomy (GTDB): domain Bacteria; phylum Bacteroidota; class Bacteroidia; order Flavobacteriales; family Flavobacteriaceae. The sequence continues at coordinate 5,581 of NVVR01000054.1, forward strand.
CATTTCTAGCGAATATTTATTCATAATATAAAACGCCACAACTGTCACCAATACTGTAACTAACCATATATTACCATATCCCTTTTTTATTAAATAGCCAAAGAAAATTATTAAAACAAGAAATGAAATTGCAGGACTATTTATCCCACCACTATGTGAACACACAAACAGTAACGTTATATATCCCAATACTGACGCAATAACATATGATTTAAGTATTTTTTTATGTAAGTAAAAAAACATGATATTTATCGTATTCAATATTGAATACGATAATAATGCTTTAAAAATAACCCCTCTTATGCCTATTTGAAAATAACAGAAAACAGAAAACAGAAAAGTACTTAATGACAAGGTATAAAATACGTTCAAAGCAAGTGTAGTTGTTCTTCCGTATTTATTTTTATGCTTTAAATTTTCAATCATTTAATTAGCTTAATGAGCTTTATAAAACATACTCACACGACTAAAGATAAACAAAAACTTTTACTACTTAGGTTTTTTGTTTTTTCTTTTTAGCAGCAGGAAACAAAACATTATTTAATATTAAACGATAGCCCGGAGAAGTTGGGTGTAATTCCAATTCTGTTTTTGGATCACCTACTCTATGCTGATAATCTTCAGGATCATGCCCTCCATAAAATGTAAAAAAACCTTTCCCTTTTATTCCATGGATATATTTCGCTTCTCCATTTGTTTTGTTTTCTCCCATGACCAGCACAGTTGATTTTAACTCCTCTCGTTCAAAAGAAGTCGTTTGCCCCATAAAACCTTTAATTAATTGTGTGTGATTTTGACAAAGCATTGTAGGAATTGGGTCCCATTTTGCAGAAAACTCCATTAACGAAAAATAATCTAATTCTTTTTTAATCTTCCGCTTACTGGTCATGTCAATACTTGAAAACTCATAAGTGTTTGGATTACGTTCCAAAGTGAAATTTGTAAACGAAAAAGTATTTCTGAAGTCTAATTTATTCTGATAATTAGCATCGCTTGGATCTCCATCAAACATCGGTTCACATATGTCCGTATTCGCTGCTGCTAAAGCAATATCAAAACTATCAGTAGCACTACACATTGCAAACATAAATCCGCCACCAACTACAAAGTCTCTTATTTTTAAAGCTACAGCTCTTTTTTCTTCAGAAACTTTATCATACCCCATTTTTTTAGCAAGTTCTTCTGCATTTTTTTTGTTTTCTATATACCAGGGAGCCGCTTTAAAACTTCTATAAAATTTACCATATTGGCCAGTAAAATCTTCATGATGTAAATGCAACCAATCATAAGCAATTAGCCCATTAAGTAGTACTTCTTCATCATAAATTTTTTCATAAGGGATTTCAGCAAAAGTTAACGCCATTGTTACAGCATCATCCCAAGGTAAATTTGAACTAGGAGCATAAACTGCAATTCTTGGTGCTTTTTCTAAAATAACAGACTCTTGATTTACAGAAGGACTACTCACACCTTTGATACGGTGCTGGCCGGTTGCATCGATTGCACCAAGAACGTGAATACACCGTCCTGTATAGCGATCCGGAGTTCGCACAAAAAAACGCGCAATTGTTGTGGAACTACGCCGCATCACGCGACCAGTTGAAAAATCTGGAGAAGGTTTCTTTTCTGCCGGAAAAGGACCATATCGCCGACGCCTACAGCTCCAAATACGGGCTGATCTTTAAATGGCTTCCCTTCATGTACCATCAAGACCGCGAAGCCTGCGAAAATATGCTGAAAACTTTGTCGGGAGCCCTTCTGCCCGGCGGATTCCTCTACCTGATAGGGCCGCGCCCCTTGGAAGGCCTGTTTGAGCATTACGGACTGGATAAACTTTACAACGATCCAGTTTATAATATGCCGTTTTTTCGGCAACACCTGAAAATGTGCCCGGAAAATCAAGTCGACCCCGAACTCTGCGTATTCCTGCTGGAAAAAAAAGAACCGGAAGCTAAAAAAGAAATCCAATCCGTTCCTGAATCTACCGAGGGCGAATTCGATGGCACCGTCCCACAAATGCGCGGCTTTAAGAGGCCTAACTAGCCGCGAAAATCATATCACGTCAAATTAGTAGAAAAGTTACCGTCCCCCTGACAAGGGGGGGGTTTGAACCCATCTG
>NVVR01000055.1 GCA_002733415.1 Kordia sp.
ACGTTACCATATTCCCATGTAGCCGTAGTTGTCCAATCACCAGATGCGTTAGCTACATATGGCAAAGGAGCTGTTTGATCTAAAACTGAGGTGATATTAAAAACCCTACCATTCTTTGGAGCAGAAGAATTGTCAATTAATGTAACATCAAAAATAGAATTCATTCCATAATACAGTATTAAATCACTCCATGAAAGTGAACCGTAGTTTATAGGTTTAGGAATTACAGATCCGCTTACCAATCCGCCACTATTTTCCACTTCCTGATAAACTTGTTCTTTTATTTCTTTTGCAGATAAAGCTTTACTATAAACCTTAACTTCATCAATAGATCCCTTAAAATAATCATTAGCATCTTTAGAGTCTCTACCCACTGAAAAATCATTAGCATCGTCTTTGGTACTAAACTCTACTCCTAAACCAGTCCCTTCCCAAACTTTAACCCCATTCACACGTAAGGTTAATACTCCATTTGTTCCGTTAAACCTTGCGGTAGCATGATACCATTGATCGTTAACCAATATAGGTGCAGAAACATCAGGTGTTTCTAATACTACAATTGGAGCACAAGCTGTACAAATAGCCGAATAGGAATTACTGGTATCACCAGTTAATGTAAAAGGTGCTTGAGTCTTAATAGCTGAATCATCTTCATCGTATAGAGTAAAATAGGTTTCATCCATATTAGTACTATTGGCTCCATTACGTATATACTCAATAAGTATAGTATCACCTGGAGCAGCTTCAAATGTTTCTGCAATAGTATTCTCTCCCACTACCGGCCTTATTTGAGAGGTTGTACTACCACCAATATCAAACTGCTGCACAACTCCATTAATTTTAATTTGAACATAACCTACCAAAGTATTGTAGTTATATGAATTTACCTCTACTGTATAAGTTGCAGTTAACTGTCCTGTTTGCGCATGAATTTTCAACCTATTGTTATCATCAACAAATATGTTAAAATTGGGTTGCCCACAAACAAACCCTTCACTAGAAAAGGAGGTATCTGTTTTTAACCAAGCCATCATGGTATTTTTAGTGTATCCTCCTAAAAATGCTTTAGTACTAACATAATCATCTACTCCATCAAAATCTATATCTGATTTTGGTGGTAATGGAAATATTTGAATAGGATTTATAAACACCGCCGAATCATATACCCTATCTTTCACATCTGCTATGGCAAGTTTCATATGATAAGAAATTCCTGGTCGTAATATAGTATACGCTCGTAACTGAGTAGTAAAACCATTAAAAATCATATTACTTGTTCCTGGATTGTTATCTATATATAAACTTGAGTTGTTTAAATCACTTGAGTATATAGATGCATCACCTGCACCTCCACATGCACCAGAATTAATGAAATTTACGGCAACATTATTACCCGATATTGTAGCTAAATTAGAACTCCCTGTTAAGTCTCCTCCAGATATAAAAAAACCGAAAGTATCATTCCATTTAGAACATACATAATAGTCGTACTCCTCAGAAGCAAATTGATAATCTAAAGCAAATACTTTAGGCTCTGTTCCTGAAATAGTAAAATCGAACTCAAAAATAACCGCATCAAGAGTTGCCTCTGGCTCTATTGCAATTAAATCTGGGTCTGAGTGAGTCAGTGGCCAAGGCTGCATAGAAGAGCCGCTATAACTACCACCTGTATTAGTTAAAGCATACCCAACTTCTCCAGTGGTAAGCATAATTCCATCATCTATGGTTAATCCAGCACCAGTACCATTGGAAAATGTCCCTAACTGTAAAGGGTTGGTATTAGGATTTGACAAGGCAGCATTGCTAATAGTAAAACCTCCATTAACAGAAAGCTGCGCGGCTAACTGAGAAGCTGTAACTCCTTCAATATAAACAGCTTGCGAAAACACTTTATTGGTATAAAAACCTAGTAATATCCAAGTAAAAATAATAAAATAATTTTTTCCCATTTGATTATATTTATTTTAAAGAATTAATTAATAACACATTAAGTGTTAATTGATAGTAAACAAATAACAATAAATTATTAAGCAACGAATGCTCTAAGGTAAAATAGTACGCAAGCTTACTAGTATTCTATTACTAAGCACTTAAACCTGTGGTTTTTAACGCCTTATATCAAAAAAAAGACCAGCTCCCTAGCTGGTCTTTTTACTCGATTTTATATTATGTAAGTAAATCTATAATTTAACTTTTAATAAAAACTCCGGACCTCCCTTAGTATAATCGTTTATGTCAGAAGTTGTAAAATCATATGCAAAGCCTAAATCTATCATTTCAGCAATTTCAAATGAAGCTAAAACAGAAACGGAGTCATTTAGTCTATAATTAACCCCCAATTCAAACTTTTTATAAAAACGAGCTGATGTTGTTACATCCAAACTAAATGGTGCTCCATCTATATATCTCGTCATTACCGCTGGAATTAATTGAATTGTTTCATTTAAGTCATAAAAATATCCTCCACCAAACATTATTAAAGTTGCATCTGATGCTTCTTGTGCAATTCCTCCAGAAACTTCTTCATAACGTTCTGCATTTAATATTCTTGGTGCTGACAAACTCACAAAATACTTATCTGCTTTATAATATGCTCCAATACCAAAATTTGGATTGAATTTATCAACATTTCCTTGATTTTGATTATAGGTATCTGCAGTTTTTAATTTTGTAAAGTCTACATTAAAGAAACTTCCTCCAGCTTTTAACCCTATAAATAGATCCTTCTTTTCTCCAAAGCTTAATTTATAAGAAAAGTTAACAAAAATGTTTGTTTCTTTTTGAATAAAAACTCTATCTGCAACAATCTCTAATCCAACACCAACCTTATCATTAAAACTTCCTTGAGCTGCTATTGCCTGTGTTTGTGGACCTCCTTGAATACCATTAAACTGATCTTTATAGCTAATTACATTTATTTCTGTTTTCTCTGTACTTCCAGCATATGCTGGGTTAATTAGCCCAATATTTTGTCTCCAAAATGTAAATTCTGGAGTTTGTTGTGCTACTGATGTTACCGAAAATAGTAATGCAAAAACACCAACTAATTTATATATATATTTCATGTGATTTTTTTTAATTTTATTAAAACTTACTAAGAAATAACACTTCTTAGCAAGTTTTTTCTCTATCTAAATGATTAATAGTTAATGTACATCCAACCCGTAATGGTTTTTACAATACCATCTTGAGTTACATATTCAATTGCATAGTAATAAGAACCCGCAGGTAATAAACCACTACCTCCTTCAGTAGACTCCCCGTTCCATGTTCCACTTTCGTAATTTGTAACATCAAAAACTTTAACTCCCCAACGGTTAAAAACTTTTATTGTATTACCAGATTGGTATTCCAAGTTTTCAATATTCCAAAGATCATTTTCATTATCTCCATTAGGAGTTAATGTATCTGCAGGAAGTACATCTCCAATATTATCTGAATCAGGTTCAGAATCAGAGTCAGAATCAGAGTCAGAAGAACAGTTTTCGATATTTAACACAACCGTCTTACTAATTTGACAACCAAAGAAATCTATTTCTAGAGTATATGTTCCTGCATCTGAATTTAAAATTGATAAAATATCAAAGCTTTTATCTGAAGAAACTACGTTTCCTGAGGGATCTGACCATTGATATGTAATACGTGAATCATCATTTAATATATCTGGGAAATTATTAGCCACTGAAAAATTAGCTTCTTCATCTGGACATAAAGACAAGTTTGCAGTTTCAGTAAATATTATATCTTCAAAATCATCTACTTTATACAATAACATTTGTACGCCATCTAAACCATCTCCATAACCAATAGTTCTAAAATCAATTTTATGCTCCGTACAATCATCGCTGATATATATGGCATGTGTTTTTCCTGGTTCTGAATATTGTCTATCTGGTCTTCCACCTTGCCTGTTTACATCTATTTCCGGAATAGACGCCCAAGTACGTAATGTTTTAAATGAATTATTATTGATAATTACATCTGCTTCTTCTCCATAACTTTCATGTTCGATAATTAACTTCCCTTCTATTAAATCTTTTGTATCACTATAAACCCCTCCAAAAACACCTTGAATATCTATAAAATCATCCCCTAAAAGTCTGAAATATGAGCTTTGAACACCTGCCCCAGCAGTATCAAAGAAATCTAATTCCCATCGGTAAAGTCCTGATTGGTTTAAATCGGTAATTTTTCTATCTGGTATAATTCCTGGTGGCCAAAAATTAGCATCATTTGCAGTTGAAGTATACATTTGTTGACTACCCATAGCCAATGCTCTTTTTCCCATTTCTGAGCCTACTGAATATGTTTGATTTTGCATTAAATCACGTGTAAATGGACCTGAAGAATCATAGCTTAAACCATCCAATGAATAATACGGGTTTGCTCCTTGATAAGGCCCCGAAAGATTAGTTCCATCATATAACCCATGATAATCGTTAACTATTGACTTACTAGCTCCATATTGGACGTTATCCCAATCTTGTATTGTCGTGAATTGTCCTGATGTATTATTTAATTGATGTGTCCACCCCCATTTTTCTGCACTAGCAGCAGATACATCTATCTCATTTACACCAGTCTGATCTGATGATGTCCACTTCCATTCTAATCCATTTTGATGAGTTTCCAAGAAAAACATTCTGTTATCTTGCGTAAATGATGCCCAGCTAAGGCTCGTAAAAGTTAACATAAAAACTTTCTTCTCAATATCCGTTTCACAGTCTAATATTTTTTGAGCATTAATCCAATCTCCTACAGGTGTCCTTTCTATTTCTTCAGTTATTGTTTCAAAAATATTTACTATTAAATTTCTATCAGGTGTTAATGTATGATCTGCATTTAACCTGCTATAGTATTCTGCATTAAATTTTTTAAATATTTCTGGATCTTCAATATACATTTTCCTAAAGGCTGTTGCTCCAGTACCATAACGTAACCAATGACTCCCTGTAGCTATATCACTACTAAAATAATCTCTGTTACGAATTTGTTCATTATTCTGGAAATCATAATCCCAAGAAAATGGCATACCTCTAGAATGATTCCAATGAATTTTAAATTCATCTCCACTGAAAAAACTTGGGTATAATTCTATAAAATTATCCATTACAATTATTGCAATAGCTTCAGACATACCTTCTTCAAAACCGTTTAAAACAGGTTCATAATGCCATTCTGAATCACTTGAAACCCCAACATTATCTCGATATGCATGGATTAATTCATGAATCATTAAACGAGGTTGATCTAAATCTCCATCAGCATTTAAATCAAACGTTGAGCTTATTTGATTTGGTCCATTATAATATATGTTAACCCCTGACGCATAGGCATCATTAACAATATTTATATCATGATTTCTAGATGGTGGCCCAAAAACATCTTTTATAATTGGGTTTACTAAATCATAAAACGCCATCATTTTTGTCTCTTCAACAGAAGTATAAGGTCCAAAACCTCCCATTCCATAATTTGTTTCAACAATTATATTTATATCATTACTTGAAATACCTAAATCCTCCCATTGAAACTGTAATGAAGGAGAAATCCACTCTGTAGCTAAACCATTATCCATCGTAATATAAAAAGCATCACCTATATTGAATGTTGTTCCTAGAGCAAGAGAGCTTATTCTTAGTTCTTCATAACTATGACCACCCGTATATTTAGCAGATGAATTAAGTCCTTGTCCCCAACGAATATCTTCTAACCCTGGTGCAGTTCCAATTCTATAATTACTATAACTCCCCGTTTGCCATTTAGCAATAACATTATGTATACTTTGAGTGTAAGCTTCAGTTCCTGTAGCCATTATTAGTTGAGTGACATTTTCACTTTCTCCAACATTTTTTCTCATTGAACGATCAATAGTTGGAGGGTAACACACATGTGGCTCTTTATTTTCTTGTGCCCTTGCAAAGCAACTAAGCAATATAAACGTAATAAAACAGCATAATTTTAATTTCATCGTAAGTAGATTTAGGGTTGGTAAAAACTAATTAATAATTATATTTCTCCTAAATAAGTGATTAATAATCAGAACCATAACATGTGAGGTAATTTTGTATCAGCTTTAGTTAATTGATAGACTATTCTAGTTTTTAACAAAAAAAACCAGCTTCCCAGCTGGTCTTTTTACTCAAATTAATATTGTTATTTACCCAAATTAAATTTTAAATATCATTTTTTTACGTTTATCTGTTATTCCGTAATAACTAAGAACTCTTCTCTTTTCCTTTTTCTGTATTATTCTAATTATTAAAAACAATAAAAACACACTTAACTAATACAGATATAACTCATAGTCAACACATAATACTTATTTAACAATTAATTTCTTCATTATTTGTGTGCCATTATTATAATCAAAGCTTACTAAGTATACTCCTGAAGCAACATTCACGGGGATTTCAATTGTATTAACTTCAGTAAATACATTGTTATCTTTTACAACCTCTTGTCCTGTTATAGCGTATATAACAATGTTTTTAACTGTAAATTCTGAAGGATTACTAATTTCTATGTTTTTAGTACTTCCGTTATAGAAAATAACTAGGTTATCAGAAATTACATCAGTTTCTTCAACTGTTAATATTTCTGCTTCTTTGAATACTACATAAAAACGATCAGTATACACTCCTGTTTCCAACTCAAACTCCGCAACTAATTCCTCACTGATTGGAGTTGTACTATTCAATTCTTTATCTAACAAAAAAACTTCTAATCCTGCTGGCAATTCTAATAAACTTTCTGTTTTGAATTTACAAACTCCTGATGTTCCTATTTTTATTTCTAAGGGCAATTCTAATCCATCATAGATTAATGGAATTCCTTGAATAACCAAAGACTCTTCTCCTTTTTTAAATGAACATTCTGTGGGTTGTTGATCTAATATTCTACCATCATACCCGTAGTTAAACCCTAATGCTAAATCAGGTTTTGTCCCTAATAATAACTGACGTTGTGGTCCTTCTGGAGTTGTGAATAGGAAATAAATTCTTGAAATATCATTTTCGCCCTCTTCTGATACTGCTTCACCTAAGCTTAAACGTACAAATACAGACTCAGCTCCTTCTTTCTTAAATACTCGTTGCGTATTATTAAACTCGATAGTTCCGTTTGAGGCTCCTTGCAAATAAAAACCTTGTCCCACTGGAATGTACCGTTTT
>NVVR01000056.1 GCA_002733415.1 Kordia sp.
ACAGGTGTTGAAATTAGAGGTAAATTAGTTGATTTGTTATTAAAAACTAATAGGTCTAGTTTTGATATTGTATTGAAGAAAAAATACAGATTACCAAAAACAGCCTCTGTTAAGTCCAGTAAACAAAAGGAAAGTAAAAAAACTCTACCAGGGAATTTACCAAAGAATAAAAACTCAAAAATCGGTTTAAATGCACCACGTCATAAGGGTACTGCAAAAACTGCTTTAACGGAATGTGGTCGATTAAAAAAAGGCTTTAAATACGTAAAAGGAGGTAAGCTTGTTAAGATAGAGGTTGGTAAGAAAAAGGGACAAAAAGACACTAAAGCTTTAGTTGTAAAAAACGAGCCATTTACAAAGTTCTATGGCAGATTAAAAAATGAGATCGATGATTATTTAAGTATTGAAAAAAAATCAATAAAGTTAATTGAAGATCAAGAAATACAACAAGAGTTTCAAGACAAAAAACAGATAAAACAATTTAACAAAAATTTTGATCTGTTAGAGGATAAATTGGAAAAAGGATTTAACCACATAGTTAAACTAACAAAAAGAAGTAATGAGTTTGTAATAGGGTTAATTGGTAACCGAACTGACAAACAGCAGTTTTTGAAAGAGGCTAAATGGACTTATGGACAATTACATATTGACGAATCAAAACCCAAACAATCAGAGAAGCCAAATAAAAACGGACAATTTGGTTTGTTTGGTGCAAAACCAATTGAACCAGTTTTAAAATATGAAGTAGTAAAAACGCCAATAGTACATGAGCCAATTATTAATATCGTTTCGAGTACGGTTGCTAGCCCGATATTGGAAACTCCAGTTGTGGTTAAAAAAGTTGTTAAACAAGTAAAAGCAAAAGGAATTATTTCTACTGACGAATTAATGAACATGGAATTTGAAACTTTAGAGTTTACAGGAGAGTGGGCAGACTTTTTAGAAAACCCAGCTAAGAATATGCAAATGGCTCTTTGGGGAAAACCAAAAAATGGGAAAACTTCTTCAGCTTGTCAGTTTGCTAATTACTTAACTAATTTCGGAAATGTACTTTATAATTTTGCGGATCAGGGAGTGAACGCAAGCACTCAGAAAATATGGAAACTTGCTGGCTTAGATACAAACCAAAAAGCCAGTTTATCATCTGCCAGGACTTTAGATGAATTAGAGGAGATTTGTAAAACAGGGAACTTTGATTTTGTTTTTATAGACATGATTAATACCTACATAGCACGTACAGGAATAAAGCCACACGAGTTTCAAGATAGGTTTATGAAAGCATTTCCTAATATATCTTTCATTTTAGTATTTGAAGTAACAAAATCAGGAAACTTTAAAGGGGATCAATCTTGGACTCACTTACCTGATGTATTGGTAACAGTTGAGGATTATGTAATGGAAGCAACAGGACGTTATGGAATAGGTTATTTTGTAGGCTGGAAAGAGGGATTGAAAAAGGCAAACCCTAAAAAATACAATGAGTTATATCCAAACGGACATGAACCAACAGTTAACCAACAACAACCAACAGTATTAAAATATGTTGTTGCTGGATAACCATATATAAACACAGTAGAAGTACAAACCATTCAGGGAGTAGTTCCAAAGCGTTTTTATGATACTAGACTTTTTTAATATTGGAGTCGGTTTTGTTGGTGGGGTTTTGTTGGCTAAATAAGTTTGTTTGTTATATTTGCAGTACTAAAAAAGATAAAAAGGAGTGATTGACGTGGGGGCGTTTGTTACTCCTTTTTTCGCATCGTTTTTATTTAATTAGAATTCAGAAAAACACAACAAATCTTCATAAAGCATTGAAAACACTACTTTTGTTTACTTGACTGGGTTTTGATTTACCTTATTGTTAAAGTCAACAGTATGGTTATGTATAAATTAATAGCCTAATAAAATACAGCAGCTCTCCAATTTTTTCACATATTTTATTAACTTGTCGCTATAATAGATATATACGCAATTGCGTATATATAATTGTTACCCACAATTGCAAAAATAATGAATATCGATTTAAAATTTTTAGAACCATACCTGATATATATCCTTTTTGGCTCCATAAGTCTGTTAATATTATATGTTAGAACTTTTATTCAAGAAAGCGCAAAAATATCCGCACTTAAGAAAAGAAACAAAGAACTTATAGAAGAAACTGAGTCAATAAAAAAAGAACATCAACTCGACATTTCTAAAAGAAAATACCAATATGAGAGTAAAAAAGAACAATATTTAAACTTCTTTAAACTAATAGATTCATTTACTTCTGAAGCTAATATATCGATGCAAGAAAAATTAATTCCAATCTTAAATAGATTCTCTGAAGATTATCTTGATGCCTCGACAAACAATAATAAAAACGGAGAAAACAAAGCTATTACTGAGATGTCAAATCAAATGCGAAAAATATCATTTGACTCAATAGCTGAATTAACTAAACTGAGACAAGAAACAAACACTATAAGAGTTATTGCAAGCAAAGAGATATTACAAAAACTTGATTTATTGGAATTATCCTATGAAAAGGTAACCGCTAAATCCAACACAATGATGAGTGCACTACCTCAATTATTATTAGCAGACAATCAGGATGAAATTAATAAACATCAAAAAGACATAGAATTGTCTGGTAGAGATAGTAAATTAATTAATGATGAAATAATAGAATTAATGAGAATGGAATTAAATGAAATATAAAAACTGTGGGTAACAACACCTATAAATAATACGGTTTTTGGTGTTTAATCCTGAGGTTTGGGTATATTTACAATCAACGCCAAATCTTTTAATTTGGCTTTTTTAAAACGACAAAATTAAAAACAAAACAAAAAGCTTATGGCTTGTGCCGACACGAAAATCCGCGGATTTTCTACCCCGCACTATTCATAGCTAAACGTTGTGCACAATATGACTATGACAAGAACCATCAAGTTAATTTTGGGAATTTTGATAACTTCATTGTTATTTACAAATTGCTCCTCTGATAAAAAAAAGAATAGAAATATTACTGTTAATTCTATTGCTGAAATTAAGTCAATACTTTCCCCAACAACAGAAAGCTTCGAAATTCAAGTAAACAGAGAGACTATTCTTAAAGGAAAAAAAGGAACATCTATTTACATTCCTGCAAATGCTTTTCAACACGAAGACGGAACTGAACCAAAAGAACCAATTACAATTATACTTAAAGAGTGTTTTAGTCTTACAGATATGATTTTCGAAAATCTACAAACTATTTCTGGAGATAGAATACTTGAAACTAACGGAATGATATACCTCAATGCAGAAGTGAACGGTAAAAAACTTTCTGTTAAAAATGGTAAAGCTTTTGTTATAGGCTTTCCAAAAAATGGTTTAGAGAAAGAAATGGATTTGTTCTATGATTTTCAATTGAATGACAGTACAAACACATGGGTTCCTGATTACAAGTTTTTTGAAACTACTTCAATAAAAAAATCAATAAGCGAAATTGATACACTAAAATTTGAAGGAGATGATATCGGAATTCAAATTGAATATCCAATTGAAATGACTGAAGATTTATACGATTACGGCTACTGGACCTCTATAAGAACAGCAACATTTTACGATTTAAAGCTTTTAGGATTAAATGAAACCATTATAGAATACATAGAAAACCCAAAGAATATAGATAGTATTAATGCTTATCAGTTTTTTAAGAATGATTGGAGAGCAGATTTCGATTTCAACATCGATAAAAAAGGTAAAATACACAACCTAAGACCTCGTAAAGACTTAGGGGTAAAATACAACGAAAAAGCTAGTAAAATAGCCGAAGAGTTTTTTAAATCCATTGTCCCATTCGATGTTAATTCATATGAAGGTGAAATAAGACAGGATTGGGATTATACACTGGGAATAACTGGTAGTCATTCAATAAATTGGGATAGGTTTAAACAAAAATTCAGAAATAAATATTCGAAATTTACAAATAAAGCAATTCAAAAAATTGACCCTTCTGCTTTAGAATATTATATGTTTTCGGCTACTGAAATGGGCTGGATAAACTGTGATAAATTTTGGGATATAGAAGAGGATGAAAAAACTGATTTTATAGTTAAAACAAATAATCCTTCCGAAACCAAAATTCAAATAGTTTTTAAAGATATAAAAAGCATAATGAATGGTGTCTTCGAGAATGGAAATTTAGTATTTAAAAACATTCCGAAAAATAAAGATCTTAAAGTTATAGGAATAAGTTACTCAAATGGGAAACCTACATTAGCAACTGGTGATTCCAAATCTGACAACAACAAATTTGAACTAACTGGATTTAAGGAGTTTACACTTGATCAATTAGAATCCGAACTAAATAAATTGAATTAAAAAACTGCGCATAACAACACCTATAAAATAATACAGGTTTAAAACTTTAAATCACCAAAAATAACATGATTAATAATAGTATTGTTATTTGTATCAACTCGTTTAAATAGGTCTTTACTTACGGTATACGCTTCAAGTTCTTTTTGATTATAACTTGTATTAATAAGCTCTTTAATTTGGTCATCATTCAAGTCATAATTTAACCAGTTATTTTCTATTGAAGTATTTAATATTATTGGCTGACGTAATTTATTATTATGAACTTTAACCATTAAATCTTCTGCAGGTCGTGTTAAAATAGTAGTTGTTAAATAACCATCTTTAGTAATAGAGTAGAGGCCAGCTAGTCCAAAGCTATCTTTGTCTTTTCTGTGAACATAGCAAGGGTATTTGTTTCCTTCAAAATCATGAGGTTCAAAGAATCCATCGAAAGGAATTATACAACGTTGCTCATAAATTGAGTTACTATAAATAAAATGGTCAAATACTTTTTCTGATCTGGCATTTAATCCGGCACCCCATTTCACTGAGTTTTTATAATACTCTTTCTTATTGCTTCCTAGTTCATTGTTTGGCATAATTCCCCAGGTTGCAGACTCTAAAACATCAGAAGCTTGTTGTGTTATTATTGCTAGTTCTCTATGCTCAAAACCGTTGCTGTGATAAAACGTAAAATCATCCTCTCCAATAGAATTACTATCATCACGAATGACTTTAAACCTATCTTCTAATTGACTTGTCTTTTTTGTTTGACTAGCGTGGAAGCACATTGTTTATTTTTTTAATTTTTACCATAAATTCTAAAAGCTTGAATAGTTTGGTAATATCCATAGGATATAAAAATTCTAGATAAAAATTCTATAAACTTAGGTAAGAACATGGGGTGTTGCTTGTTAAGTTCTATTTTCTGTATTGGGTTTAGAATATCTAAAGTAACATTAAAATAACTGTTGAAATCTATAATTTCACAAAAATCAATAGAGAAACAATATGCTAATGAAAATATATTTGAAACTATGATAAGATATAAAACTCCTATATACCATCTTGCCCCGTAGTAATTTGATATTTTATTAAAAAATAAAATTATTGAAACTCCAAGGTCTTTTGTATATGGTTTATCAAGTGATTTATGAAAGTATTCTAACTCAATACATTGAAATTTCACGCGATTAATTAAATCATTGTTTTCAGAGAATTTTTTCTTTAACTGTCTATAATATTCTCTTAAAATCTTATATTCTTTCTTTTTGTCTTCATGCCTTACAGTAGTTAATTCTTTAGGTGAACAATTTAAAAAATTCACACTACTGAGTTCAGTATTTTCGAGATATAGTTCGTTAATTTTACAAGAAATAAAGTCAATATTTGCATAAGTATAAGTTAAATTGATTTTAAGCTCATCTTCATTCTTTTTTGCTTGAATATTTACAAATTTGATACTTTTATTCATTGTCCTCAAATTCCATATTTTTAAGAAATTTATTGATGAATCAATGAAAGCTACGTTATATCTACCTGAAATATTTAAGATATTAATTTTATTTTTATAAATTTCAAAGTAAGTTTCGACAATGATTTCGTGATCTAAAGAAAGTATACCAAACTCACACGTATTTTGAAATACTAATGTTTTTAAAATTGTATTACCTGTAATTCTGAGTTCTTCAGATGCTACACCATAGAATATCAGTGTATTTATTTTACAATCTTTAATTATAAATTCTTTACAAACTAATGTGTTAATTTGGAGCGAATCTATCTCGCAATTAATGAATGTAATTTTATCTTTTTCTATATTAGATCTTAGGGTTGAATTATTTATATTAATACTTTCTTTTATATCAATATCCTCAAATAATAATTCCTTGTCTTGTTGAAAGAATTTTTCTGTTAATTCTGTTTTATTCATTTTATCTAAATATTACACGGGTATCTGAGTTATCTAATATTGTGTCATAACTTCCTTTATAAATATAACCAGGGAATCTATCATTCAATATTTTTCTGATATATACATCGTTAATATCTTGTAGTCTAATTTTAATAACATATCCTCTAGCAGGAACAATCATAGTCATGCTATCACTATTGTTTTTATTACTGCACACTTCATTTTCTAGTAAATCACGAATACTTAGTTTTAATAACCTAACATTTTCTTTAAGTACATATTCAGAGTTTAAATTCTTTCTTTTTTTACCAATTCTTACTAAATCAAAATTTATTTTCATACTACTCTATATCTCTAATTAATTGCATAACAACCCCAAGACACATTAAAGTATCTTCTTCTTTAATTTCTATATTATTAAAGTCAACATTGTCAGCTATTAGCATTTCTTTCTTTTTATCAAAACGCTTTACCGTAAACTCTGTATTGTTAAGTGAAATGATTCCTATTTTATTATCATCTAAATTTACATCTGTACGCACTACAAGTATATCTCCAACATGTAATGTTGGGTACATAGAATCTCCTTTAACACGAACGATATAAGTGCTATTAGGTTTAGATAAATACTTTTCATCTAAGCTTAATTTTTGTTCTTTAAAATCATCTGCTGGAGAAGGAAAACCTGCTTGAACTCCGCTTTCAAAGTATTTTACATAAACACCTTGATCGCTTATTCTAAAAGGTAAGTTTTCAATTTCGCTACTGAACTGCGGTACTTTTACTATTTTCATTAGTTTACTTCTAATAATTCATCCCAACTGGTAGTATATCTT
>NVVR01000029.1 GCA_002733415.1 Kordia sp.
CCAAAACTTCCATTACCAAAATTACATTCATAGACGTAACCACTAGTATTAGAAAAATCTCCCATAGCAAAAAAATAATGTCCAATTGTTGAGGCAGATGCAGCCGTTATACTCTCACCTCCTGTTCCTGTTGGACCTGAAGTTGGGTCTCCAGATTTTAGCCAGGTTCCATTTGTTCCGAAATATATAAAATTATTATCTAAATCTATAGCCAACATTACATATCCTGTAGACATGGTTCCCCATCCACTACTAACTGCACTAGCATTTGTATAGAGGAATCCATTAGCACCATACAATCCATAGTTACCAGCTACTTCACCGCAGTAATTATTATTTGCTGTTGGATATTCAGATGCATATCCCCATTGCGCATTAGTATCTCCTGTAGTTTTCCGAAATTCCATATACCATTTGCTCTTACTCATTCCTAAAGTAGTTGTTCTAAAAGAATACATACCTACGCCACCTGCTGTTGTTAATGTACAATTTCCCTGTGTAAAAACACCGGGATCATAATAATTTTGTGCCAGATTAAGTGTTGCAAAATTATTGGTGGGAGAATCTAGACATTGATCTACTGCAGCTAAACCAGATGGCGTCCAATCATTTCCATTTCCTGACACATCATCTCCTAATGCCGCCGAGTCAGCAAAGTCAAGAAAATAACCATTCGTACCAAATGTTAAGCCAGAAATATCTATCGGCTGCCAAATTGTGGGACTGTCAGAATTAAATTCACCAAATGAAGTTGGTGCTAATTGTGAAGCAGTAACCATAGCTATTTGAGCAAAGTAGCCATCAAAATAAGTTGAACCATCATTATTTCCTATTCTAGTAAGTGAATCAGAATTGTACATAGTAACAGTATCTTGAGCAGGATAAGTTTCGGTACCGAAGTCAGTGATCTGAGTTCCATTCAGATATATTTTAGTACGATTAGCCTCAACCGCTTGTGTTGTATCCATTGCAATTACGAGATGATACCAGGCCCCGGTATCCCGGAAAACTTGAGTAGTTACAAAGTTGAATTGTGTGCCTGACTGATAGTCATTAAAGCTAAAGGTATCGTCAGTCTCTAGCCACATGTCGGCATAATTACTACCGTCTGTTCTTGGAAATAAAATACGTCTACGACCAGCTTCAGCACCTAAATTTCCTATCTTAAACCAAACACTAAATGTCCAAGTTTTTCTTATTGCATCACTTGTAGAAGCTGGAGTAATTTCCAGCATTGCGCTATCATTATCGTTAAACCGACAGGAATGTTAACTACTGACAAAGGGTTTTCTGGAGAATATGTTGCTGTAAATGGAGCATTTACATTAGTTGTTGCCGTAATGGCTGTTGTTCCCGCGTCATCGAAAATGGTATTTGTAAAATTGTCTCCACTATTTCCAGATAAATTTTTAACCAAGTTAATTTTTATTCCTGAAGGACTTTCTAGTTCAATTCTTAAATCCTCAATATATACATAAGCAATATTTACTGTTACATTTACATCAGTAATAATTACATCATTCGTTATGTTAATAGTTGACACTCCTGGGGCAACTTCAGTACCGTTTGTAGTAGCATTAGGTATGTTAACAGTAGTGCTATTTGTAGCAAGTGCGTTACAAGAGGCTCCAATGGTTAATACAACGTCTACAGTTTTTGTAGTTGTTCCAGCAGCAGAAATAGTTATTGTATAAGTACCTGCGGCAACTCCAGAAAGGCTTCCTATTGTTAGTGTAAATGCACCATCTGCATTCATGGAAGTTGGGCTAAACATTGCAGTTGCTCCAGGTGGTAATCCATTAGTTACAGTAAAATTAGTATTGGCGTTATATCCGTTAAGTGCATTGAAGGTTAAGTTAAAAACTTCACTTGCAGTACCCTGAGTAGCAGAAATAGGACTGTTTGTTGCTGCGATTGTAAAGTATGGAGAAGTACTACAGGCTGTAGGAGTAGCGTCAATAGAAACTAATGACCCTCTGTTTACAATATTGTTTGCAGGGTTAAGTATAGCTCTCATACGTGCTACTTGGTCGTTTGTAAACGTATTCATACATGAATCATTTGAGTAATCCATATAGTTTTCAATTTGATCAAGAGAACCACAAGTGTTTTGGTTTGTAGGGCATCCGTTTGATTGTGCTGCTTGAGTAGGGGTATCTGCACAGTTGTCATCACCACAATTAGAATCACCAGTAATATGTTTTAATCCTAACCAGTGCCCAACTTCATGTGTAACTGTTCTTCCTAAGTCAAAAGGAGCATTGTAGTTACCTGCTGGATACTTTTGAGAAGATCCGAATGTAGTAGCACCCATTACAACACCATCAGTGTTTGCTGTACCACCGCCATAACCACCAGTCATACCTGTAATTACTCCATTCGCATGAGGGAATTGAGCATATCCTAAATCTTGAGCACCTAAAGTAGCAGTCCAAATATTACAGTATTTAGTAGGATCCCAGATTGTACCTGGTTTGAATGCGTCTAAAGCAGAGCCAGCCCATGAAGCTTGTCCTCCATTGTGCCTTGTAATTCCAGTAGTTACATTTCCACTAGGGTCTACTTTTGCCAAGCAGAATTCAATAAATGAATCAGCACCTGCAGCGTTTGTGCTTGCTCCGTTTGTTCCTGCCATTTTTCTGAAATCTTCATTCATTACCTCAATTTGAGCTAATATTTGAGCATCTGAAATATTTGGCCCTGAACCGATAGCCTCTCCATTGTGTACAACATGTACAACAACTGGGATTCTATATATTGGCGCCATTTTTCCTTGAGATGCGTCTAGTCTATCTTGATTGATTTGTTTTGTAATAGCTCTTTCTAACTCTTCATCAGAAGAAATGAAACCTAAACTTCTTAAGTTTTCATTGTATTCGTAAGATGTACATACGCCTCTTTCAGGGTTTGTTCTTAAGAATTCTTTGTTTGTTTCGGATAATTCTAAACCTTTACGGTTTTGTGCTTGCAATGTGCAAACAAATAATAAAGACATTAATAATCCTAATAAAGTAACTTTTTTCATATTGTGTGTTTGAATTTTTTTGTTACTCCAAACATATCGATTAAGTGTTAATGATCACAGATGAGATGAGTTATTTATGAGTTTTAAATTTGATTTATGTGAGGATTTTATCGAATTGTATTGTTTTTAATTGACTGATTTATAGTTTATTGTGATTTATGTAGTAATTGTTGTCAATTGAAAATGTATTGATTTCCCTAGTATCTGAGCTGTAGCTTTTAGTTTCAGTAGAAATGTCTAGCCAAATAAGTTCATCATCAATCCACACTTTTACAGGTATGCTAAAATTGTCAACGGTATTGGTGAAATTGTAGTCTATTTGATTTCCGTTAATTTTATATTCCAAAACAGGAATTTTTGTAGTTCTTAAATATTGATCAAAGAAACCGCTTAAATCTAGTCTAGTATTGGTGCTAATATAGTTTTCTATTTGTTCAGTAGTAACTTGTTGATGGTAGAAATCATTATTTAAACCTCGTAATATTTCTCTCCATAACATGTCATTATTTATTATTTGACGAAGGGTATGTAGCATATTGGCTCCTTTATAATACATATCACCAGAGCCCTCATTATTTACGTTGTATTGCCCGATAAGTGGTTTGTCATTTTTTATAGATTTTCTTGTGCCAATTACATATTTATTAGCTTCTTCTGTAGAGAAATGGTAATCAATAAATAAACTTTCAGAGTACGCAGTAAAACTTTCATGAATCCACATGTCGGCTACATCTTTGTTAGTAATGCTGTTTGCAAACCACTCGTGACCACTTTCGTGTACTATAATAAAATCGAATTTGAAGCCAATCCCTGTGCCGCTTAAATCGCTACCTAAATAACCATTTTGATATTTATTCCCGTACGTAACGGAACTTTGGTGTTCCATACCTAAATATGGTGCTTCAACTAATTTGTAACTATCCTCATAAAAGGGGTATGGGCCAAACCAGTGTTCAAACGCTTCTAAAGTCATTTTGGCTTGTTTGAATTGTTTTTTTGCTTTCGCTAAGTTGTGTTTTAGTACCCAATAGTTACAGTCTAAGTTTCCTTTTTCTCCTTTAAAAACTTCTGAAAAATGTGTGTAATTACCAATATTAATATTTACTCCGTAGTTGTTAATTGGGTTAGTAACTTGCCAATGAAAAGTTTTTGTTTTGGCTTTCTTGTTATGAATTGTGTTAATTAATCTTCCGTTAGAAACGTCAGTTAAATGTTCAGGAACTGTAATGTGCATGTCAATACCATTTTCTGGTTCATCGTAGCTATGGTCCTTATTTGGCCACCAAATACTTGCTCCAATTCCTTGGTTTGAAGAAGCAATGAAATTAGTTCCCTTCTCATCTTTTCTCCAAGTGATCCCTCCAGACCACGGTGGGTTTTTACTTTCAGTAGGTTTTCCTTCGTAAAAAACAGTGATTTTTTCTTCTAAACTTATGGGTAGGTTTTTTGAGAAATGAATCCAATAGACATTTCCTTCTCTAATGTAGTTTAGTTCTTGGTTTTTATGTGTGACTTTAGTTATACGCAATGGATTTTGTAAATCAATCTGCATTTTTTTAGCAGGTTTTAAAACCTCAAAACAAATAATATTACTTCCTTTTATCGTTTTAGTTTTTGGGAATACTTCAACTGATAATTCATAATGTTTTAAATTCCACCATTCCCGTTCAGGAGTTATGCTACCACGTAGCGAATCTTGACGGGTAAATTTTTCTTTATGTTCGAACAATCCATTTTGTGCGGAAAGGAATAGTGGGAACATGAGTAATAGTGTAAAAAATCTCATCTAAATTTATTTTACACTAAAATAGGAATACGATTGAAATAGTAAGGTGTATAACTGTTAAAATATATATAAAAAAGGATTAATAAATATTCACTTCAGGATTAATTTCAATTCCAAATTGCTCAAAAACGGCAGTTTTTATTTTCATTGCTAAATCCCAAATTTCTTTTCCACTTGCATTACCATAATTTACCAATACTAAAGCTTGGTTTTTATGTACACCTGCATCGCCAAATTGCTTTCCTTTAAAACCAGTTTTTTCAATTAACCATCCGGCAGGAATCTTATATTCAAGTTTAGAGTTGGATTGTGTTGGTTTTACTTCGTAAAAAGGAGCTTCTGGAAATTTGTTGTTAAATATTTTAAAATATTCCTGTGAGATAACAGGGTTTTTAAAAAAACTACCGCTATTTCCTAATATTTTAGGGTCTGGTAATTTGGATTGCCTAATTGCGATTACTGCATTAGAGATTTCTTTAATAGAAGGGTTTGTAATGTTTTTATCTGCTAATTCATTTTCAATAGCACCATAACCAGTATTTAAGGCATGATTTTTTTTAGTGAGCTTAAAGGTAACAGCCGTAATAATATATTGTCCTTTTAATTCATTTTTGAAAACTGAATTTCGATACCCAAACTCACATTCTTTTTTATTGAATGTTTTTGTTGAACCAGTGGTTATTTCTACTGCTTCACATTCAATAAAATTATCTTTCAATTCCTTACCGTACGCGCCAATATTCTGTATTGGGGCAGTACCGATATTCCCGGGGATTAATGACATGTTTTCTAAACCGCCATACCCGTTGTCTATACACCAAAGAATAAATTCATGCCAATTTTCTCCTGCACTAGCTTGTATCCAAACATAATCGTCATTTTCATCTATAACTGTTTTTCCTTTTAAGTGTATGTGTACCACTAAAGCGTCCTCTATATTTTTAGTAAGTAACATATTACTGCCTCCACCAAGAATAAATAAGTCTTTTTTGTTCTGCTGTAATACTTGTAATAATTCATTTGTATTACTTACTGCAACAAAATCCCTTGCGGAAACATCAATACCAAAAGTGTTGTAGTTTTTAAGTGAAATGTTGTGTTGGATGTTCAAAAGATAGTAGGTTTAAAATTAATGGCTTCTCGATACAATCTGCTTCCGTAAACTACAGAAAATCACATGAAGTTACAAAATATTAATTAAACACTTCCTCTCCCTTTAAAGGAGAGGATTGAAGTGAGGGGGTTTATGCTGTAGCTACTTCGTTTATAGCTTTATATGTTACTAGTGCTACTTTTAAAATATTTGCTGAGCTAATTAAGTCATCCTTTTTAAGGACGTATGCAATACGGATTTGATTTAATCCAACTCCTGGCGTAGAGTAGAAACCAGCAGCAGGAGCAACCATAATTGTTTCTCCGTTTAAGTTAAATTCTTCCAACAACCATTGTGCAAAAGCATCAGCATCAGCAATAGGTAATTCAGCAATACAGTAAAAGGCTCCTTTTGGAGTAGCTACTTTTACTCCATCAATTTTTTTCAATTCTGAAATCAGGGTGTTCCTACGTTCAGTATATTCTTCAATTACATCAGTAAAATAACTGTCAGGAGTGTCCAAAGCAGCTTCTGAAGCTATTTGTGCGTATGTTGGGGGGCTTAAACGTGCTTGTGCAAATTTCATTGCAGTAGCCATAAAGTTTTTATTCTTAGAAACGATACATCCAATACGTGCGCCACACATGCTATAACGTTTAGAGACTGAATCTATCACAATAGCGTGATCATCCAAATCGTTTTCTGCTAAAACAGAATGATGCGTTAATCCGTCATAAGCAAACTCACGGTATACTTCATCTGCAACTAAAAATAAATCATGCTTTTTAACGATAGCAGCTAATTGTTTGATTTCTTCTTTACTATATAAATATCCAGTTGGATTTCCTGGATTGCAAATTAGGATTGCTTTTGTTTTTGGAGTAATTAGTTTTTCAAACTCTTCAATTGCTGGTAAAGCAAATCCAGTATCGATACTTGACATAACCGGAACTATGTTTACGCCTGATGCGGTAGAAAAACCATTATAATTTGCGTAAAATGGTTCAGGGATAATTACTTCGTCATCAGCATCCATAATACTACCAAATGTGAACAACAAAGCTTCAGAACCGCCAGTAGTAACAATAATGTCGTCATGTTTTACATTAACATTATGTTTACTGTAATAGCTTGCGATTTTTGTTCTGTATTCTTCCGAACCTTCTGATCTAGAATACGCAAGAACTTCTAAATTATTATTTTTAATAGCGTCTAAAGCGACTTTAGGGGTTTTAATATCAGGCTGGCCAATATTTAAATGAAAAACTTTTGTTCCTCTTTTTTTAGCAATCTCTGCAAATGGTACCAATTTACGTATTGGTGACTCTGGCATTGCGTGTCCTTTGGCTGAAATTTTAGGCATTGTATGTCTTGATTTAGGTATGCGAAATTACATATTTTTATTGAAATAAAAGCGTGTTTTTATTTCGTTAATTTTTGTTAAATTAGAATTAGGTTTATTAATATTTTTGTAACTTTTGTGTATACTCTCGGTAGATGTTTTTATATATAAAAAAGCACATATTTATTTTTGCCTGTTTTGTTCTTTCAAGTTCATTATTTTCTCAGTCGTCATTTGAGATAATGAATAATAAAAAACAAGTGAAAATCCCTTTTGATTTAGTTAGTAATCTTATTATTGTCCCTGTAAAATTAAATGGAGTAGAGTTGTCGTTTTTATTAGATACTGGAGTAAGAGAAACGATTTTATTTAATGTAAGTAGAGTTGATTCGTTGATGCTAAATAATGTAAAAACTATTACAGTTAAAGGTGCTAATGATGTTAGAGTAACTGCATTAAAATCAAAGGACAATTTATTAGAAGTTGTAGACTTAAAAAGTACTGCTCATAATATATATGTGGCGTTTAATCAGGATACAAATTTATCAGCTTATTTAGGAGAAGAAATTCATGGTATTTTGGGGTATCATTTGTTTAAAGATTTTGTGATTGAAATTTCCTATACTAAGAAGGTTGTTAAGGTAATGAAAAAAGGAACCTATAAAAATAAATGGAACCGCTATACTGCTGTTGATTTAACTTTTTTAAAAGGAAAGCCATATGTTGTATCAAAAATGCGTGGAGAAAATCGCAAACTGTTATTGGATACAGGTATGAGTGACGGGGTTTGGATGTTTAAAGAAGATAGCCTATCTATAACTAAATATGGTTATTATAAAGATTTTTTAGGAATGTCAGTTTCTGGAGAAATATTAGGGAAAAGAAGTAAAATTGAAGAGCTTAATTTTGCTGGAGAAAGGTTTAAGGATGTTAAAATATCTTATCCAGACCCAGTAACTTTACCTAAAGAGGTAAAAGGATTTAAAGATAGAGCAGGAAGTATAGGAGGAGAGTTGTTAAAACGTTTTACAATTGTATTGGACTACCCAAATTCAAAAATGTATTTAAAACCAAACTCACATTTAAAGGATTCTTTCTACTATAATAAATCGGGGATAATATTGAGGCAAGAGGGGGAGGCGGTATCGAATAATAACAATAACGAGTTATTGAAGAATTTAGAAGCGGATAACTTTATATCGTTTGTGGATTTAACATATTTATTGATTCCGGAATTTATAATTGATGTAGTCAGAGAAGGGTCTCCAGCAGCTCTAGCAGGGTTGAGAGAAAATGATGTTTTGTTAGAAGTAAACGGAGTGAAGGCTTTTTATTTTACTTTAAAAAAAATAAATCGGCATTTTTATGATGAAGATGATACTCTTGTGCAATTAAAAATTGAGCGTAATGGACGAGTGTTAAAGAAAGAGTTCACGTTAAAATCACCATTAAAAAAAAACGCTAAATAGTGAGTTTTTTTTAAATATTAATACAGATTTATTTATCCATAATAGATTTTGTTTTTTCTTCTTTTTTTTCAAGAATACTACTATTGTCTACTTTTTTAATTTCTCCTTTAATTTTTAAATAAGAAACACCATTTTTTACATTTGTAGCATTGGAAGTTACTGTAATTGTTTTTCTGATAAAGCCAGTTCTTTTAGTATCATACTTTACCTCGATCTCTCCTTTTTCACCAGGAGCAATAGGTGCAGTAGGTTTTTTAGGGACGGTACAACCACAACTTGATTTTACATTAGTAATTACCAATGGAGCATTACCCGTATTTGTAAAGGTGAATGTTCTTACACCGTTACTTCCGTTTTCAATTTTTCCGTAATCTACAGTATCTTCTTTAAATTCAATTTTGGCAGAAGTTTCTTGTGCATAAGTGCTTAAACTTAATAAGCTTATGAATAAAAGTGTGAATAAATTTTTCATTGTTCTTAGTGTTGTTTACTTGAATCACAAGTAATAGATTTTTAGGAAATATAAAGTCAAATATATGCAAAAATATATACTTCTGATAATCTACTCAAAAGAAGTATAGAAAAGCAGTGTTAGAGCCTGCATGTTTACTAATTTAAAATATTAACACAAAAGCAAAATTCTCTTTTTAAATAGTTTTGTAATGGTTACTTTTGCTGATTATATTACAAATATTAGACCAAATGAGTGATTTAGGAAAATACAATGCTAAAGCAGTAGAAGAAAAATGGTATAGCTATTGGATGAAAAATAATTATTTTCATTCAACTCCAGATGAAAGAGAGCCTTATACAATTGTAATTCCTCCGCCAAATGTCACTGGGATTTTACATATGGGTCATATGTTAAACAATACCATTCAAGATGTTTTAATCCGTCGTGCTCGTTTGCAGGGTAAAAATGCGTGTTGGGTTCCTGGAACTGATCATGCATCAATTGCTACTGAAGCAAAAGTTGTTGCGCGTTTAAAAGAGCAAGGAATTGATAAAAACGATTTAACAAGAGATGAGTTCTTAAAACATGCTTGGGATTGGACTAATGAATACGGAGGTGTAATTTTAGAGCAACTTAAAAAATTAGGATGCTCATGTGATTGGGATAGAACAAAGTTTACTTTGGATGATGACATGTCAGAAGCGGTAATTAAGTCGTTTGTTGATTTGTATAATAAAGGAATGATTTATCGTGGTTACCGAATGGTGAATTGGGATCCAGAAGCAAAAACAACACTGTCTGATGAAGAAGTAGTGCATGTTGAGCAACAAGGTAAATTATACCATATCAATTATAAAATTGAAGGGTCTGATGAGGTGTTAACCGTGGCAACTACCCGTCCTGAAACTATTTTAGGAGATGCTGCAATTTGTATTAATCCAAATGATGAGCGTTACACGCACTTAAGAGGAAAGAAAGCAATTGTACCAATTTGTAATAGAGTAATTCCTATTATCGAAGATGATTATGTTGATTTGGAATTTGGTACAGGATGTTTAAAAGTAACACCTGCACATGATGTAAATGATAAAGCTCTAGGTGATAGACATAATTTAGAGGTGCTAGATATTTTTAATGAAGATGCTACGCTAAATAGCTTCGGTTTGCATTATCAAGGAAAAGACAGGTTTGTAGTTCGTGAAGAAATAGTTAAGGAGTTAAAAGAACTTGGAGCGTTGCCTAAAGTGGAGAATCACTTGAATAAGGTTGGTACATCTGAACGTACAAAAGCGGTTATTGAGCCAAGGTTATCTGATCAATGGTTTTTGAAAATGGATGAGTTGGTGAAACCAGCATTAAAGTCTGTTTTGGTAGATGGAGATATCAAGTTATATCCTAAAAAAATAGAAAATACGTATCGTCATTGGTTAGAAAATATTAGAGATTGGAATGTGTCCCGTCAGTTATGGTGGGGGCAACAAATACCAGCATATTTCTATGGTGATGGAAAAGAAGATTTTGTAGTAGCTGAAAACATCATAGATGCTTTGGCTTTAGCGCAAGAAAAAACAGGAAATAATATGCTGTTGTCGTCCGACCTTAGGCAGGATAATGATGCATTAGACACTTGGTTTTCATCTTGGTTGTGGCCAATATCTGTATTTGATGGAATTAGAAATCCTGATAATGAAGAAATAAACTATTATTACCCAACAAACGATTTAGTAACTGGGCCAGATATTATCTTTTTTTGGGTAGCTAGAATGATTTTTGCAGGCTATGAGTTTAAAAACGAAAAGCCTTTCGAGAATGTGTATTTCACAGGGATTGTACGTGATAAACAAGGGCGGAAAATGTCCAAGTCATTAGGGAACTCTCCTGATGCTTTAGGCTTAATAGAAGAGTATAGTGCTGATGCAGTACGTGCGGGAATGATGTTATTGAGTTCTGGAGCAGGAAACGATTTGTTATTTGATGATTCTAAATTACAGCAAGGAAAATCATTTAGTAATAAAATATTCAATGCTTATAGGTTGGTTAGTGGTTGGGAAGTTAATGAATCTATAACGCAACCTGAAGCAAGTAAAATTGCATTAGAGTGGTATGATAATAAGTTTCAAGCAGCATTTGCTGAAATGGAAGATCATTTTAGTAAATATCGTTTGTCTGATGCACTAATGACTGTGTATAAGTTAATTTGGGACGATTTCTGTTCTTGGCTATTAGAAATGATAAAGCCAGGATATCAGCAACCAATTGATAAAGTTACTTTTGATGCAGTAATTAAGATGTTCGAAAACAACTTAAAAGTTTTGCATCCGTTTATGCCTTTCTTAACGGAAGAGTTATGGCATCAAATTGCAGATAGGAGTGAAGAAGAGTCGTTAATAGTTTCTGTGTATCCTGAGCCTAAAGCTGTGGATCAAACTATTTTAAATGATTTTGAAAT
This sequence comes from Kordia sp., assembly GCA_002733415.1. GTDB lineage: Bacteria > Bacteroidota > Bacteroidia > Flavobacteriales > Flavobacteriaceae. The sequence goes on from NVVR01000029.1 coordinate 11,619, forward strand.
TGCTGCTGAGGTTATTTCAGGGATCAGAACAATAAGAAAAGAAAAGAATATTTCGTTTAAGGATGCTATTGCTTTTTCGGTATTAAATAATGAAAAGTCAGCTACACGTTTTGATGCTGTAATTAAGAAGTTAGGGAATATTTCTGAGTTAAATTACGTAACTGGAAAGGTTGACGGCGCTTTAAGTTTCAGAGTGAAATCTAACGAGTACTTTATTCCAATGGCAGGTGCTATAGATGTAGCTGCAGAGGTTAAGAAGTTAACTGAGGAGTTAAATTATACAGAAGGGTTTTTGAAATCTGTTCAAAAGAAATTGTCTAATGAGCGATTTGTCAATAATGCTCCCAAAGCAGTAATAACAAGTGAGCGTAAAAAAGAATCAGATGCTTTAGCTAAGATAGAAACAATAAACGTTAGTTTGGCTTCATTAAGTTAGGTTGGTGTTTGTAGAGAATAAAAAAACCACGCAGTAAGCGTGGTTTTTTTATGGTATTTATTAAAAGTGATGTATTAGTTTCTTTTTAAAACTGCTGTAGCGTTAATAGCAACATCTTCCCAAGTTCTGCTGATTCCATCTTCTCCTGTGTGAAGTAATTCACAAGCTTTGTGAAGTGATTCAAATGCGGCATCCATTTTCCAGTCCATTAAATTTGTAATGGTTCCGTTAATGTCAACCTTATTGTCTGAAATTGTATATTTCATTGGGACAGCAATTGTTTCACCGTTCATTTTTAAGTTTAATGACAAAGAACCTTCTTCTTCATTTCCGTTAATATCAGAAAAATGGCCAGAAATTAATGTGGTTTCTTTCATTAATCCAAAGAATAATTTTTTTATTTTATTGTCTCTAATGTCGTTTTTAGAAAAGAAACTTGAAACAGGGATGCTAAATTCTAAGTTAGCAAAAGCACCTTGTTTACTATCACTTTGTATTGGTTTATCGATGTTTAAACTTGTAAAAATTCCTTTAACAGGAGTTTTTGCCGTTGTTTTATATGCTGTCCAGTTTATTTCCGTAGTACTTGCGTCAACGCTGTAGGTTGGGGTTTTAGCCTCTTGTGTTGTTTCTTCTGGTTGTTTGGTATCTTTTTTACAAGAAGTGATAAAAAGAGAACTTACTAATAAGCATAGAATTATTTTTTTCATAATTATTGGTTTTATTTAGGTTGATTCTCTGAAGTGGGATTGGTTTGTCAAAACTTATTTCATTGAAATATTTAAGCTGTGTTTTGTATTAAGACATGCTTAAGTTTTTTTTAAATAAATTCAATGTCAATGTTATATTTTTTAATGGTCTCGTTAACCAGTTCAACGTATGCAAGTTTTGCTTCGTCAATTGACAGGTTTCGTACTTGTAACATTGCATTCATTTTAAATGCATTTCTCATTTGATCTGGATCATTCGAGGAGTAAAAAGCAGAAGTACTAACAGTAGCCTGTTTATAAAAGGCATAAAATTGCAATCTTAAATCTATTGGAATAAGAATGTCATCCATGGAGTTAGCTACTTCAAAAGCTTTTAAAAATCGTGTATGTAACGTGGTAGTTTTACTCATTAATAGCAACGATTGTTTCTCCTCCTTTAACAACGTCGTTTAATTTGATATCTAACTTAGTATCAAGAGGTAAAAATAAATCTACTCTTGATCCAAACTTAATAAATCCAGAATCTGTACCTTGAACAACTTGTGTTCCTTCCTTAGCATAATTTACAATTCTTTTTGCTAATGCTCCTGCAACCTGTCTGTATAAAACTTCACCAAAAGTTTTGTTTTCCACAACGATTGTTGTTCTTTCGTTTTCTTCGGAAGCTTTTGGGTGCCAAGCAACTAAAAACTTACCTGGGTGATATTTGCTAAATTTCACTAATCCACTTAATGAGTATCTTGTAACATGTACGTTTATTGGTGACATGAATATAGATACTTGTAGTCTTTTGTCTTGGAAATATTCTTTTTCAAATACTTCTTCTATAACAACTACCTTTCCGTCAACAGGGGCAATAATATGATTTTCATTTTGTGCAGTATATCTTTTTGGATTCCTAAAAAATTGTAAAATGATTATTAGTAAGAATAATGCAACACCATAAATAATGTATTGTATTATTTGATTACTAGTAACGTATTCCGCTCCTAAAAATAAAGCTACTACTATGAATAACGTTATTAAAATTGATTGATGACCTTCTTTATGAAACATAATTGATTAATTGTAAGTATAAGTATACGAATGATGAAACAAAAATTAAGCTGTCTAGTCTGTCTAAAAACCCACCATGTCCGGGGATTAAATTACTACTATCCTTAATGTTTGCTTCGCGTTTAAATTTTGAGGCAACCAAGTCGCCAATTGTGCCAAAGATACTAATAATAATACTTAAGACGATCCAATGTAGGGTAGAAAGGCTTGAAGTTGTAACAGCAATAATTAATGCTGCAATTATTCCAAATATCATTCCTCCAATAAATCCTTCTTTTGTTTTTTTAGGAGATATTTTTTCAAATAATTTATGTTTACCAAAGTTTTTTCCTATTAAATAAGCAAAAGTGTCGTTAGACCAAATGATTATTAGTATTCCGAATATGATATACGGGTTGTAAGTGTTGTTTATTATGGATGGTGCTAGTGCAAGTAGTGAGAACGGTATTAGTACGTAGAGTAATGGTAGTTGCTGTTTTAAGGTACTGTTTTCCTTTACTTTTTTTAATTTGAATAAGTTATTAGTTAAAAAAAGATGAGTTACTAATGTTCCGATAGCTAAAATAAAGAATACAATATTTGATGATTGTGTTTCTGTGGTTAGTGCTAAGTAAGTAAAGTACGCTATGATAACTAATTGAAAGTATGTTCTGAAGTTATTTACTTTAATTAAGTTATTGAATTCCCAACATGAAATTCCTGCAAAAACAAACATTAATCCTGCGAATAAGAGCCCATTGTTAGAAAAGAAAATAGCAGAAATTAGTATTGTGATGTATACTAATCCAGACAAAGAGCGGGTTAAAGTTTCGTTCATGTTTATAAGTCTTCCAGAAGTAGCAAATATAAGTTTTTTGTGCTATTCCCGTAAGTCATAAAATCTTTTTCTTTTGAAAATTTAAAGTGCTTTAGACTAGTGATATTTGTAGGGAAGAACTCCTGGCGATTATTTTTAATGGTTCTTAATCCTTCGCTAATTGTTTCCTTTAACTGACTTGTTGTTGCAAATAGAATAAAGTCATTTGGTAAATCATTTAATCTCTGTTCTTTAATTTGATTAGAGGAGATTAAAATAGATCCTTTGTCAGCAATTAATGCTTCGCAACTAGTAAGGAAAAATGAAGCGTCTTTTATTGTGTATTCTATGTTAAAATTATGAAATCTTTTTTTTAGAGAATCATTATAACAAAGCACATTTTTTACATCCCAGTTATTTTCTTCTAAAATTGAATTGAAATTTTGAGTAACCTCTTCCATTGAATCACAGTAAATGAATTTACCGCCATTTTTCATGAAATTAAGTGTGAATTGTTCGTCGACTGGAATTTTCGCTTTAGGCATGTATTTGCCTAGATCGTTCTGTTTAGACGAAGAGGCTTTCTTTTTTTTACCGAAAAGGTTTTTAAATATCCCCATAAATAGAGAAAAAGTTTTTGAATTGGGGTTGTTATTCCAAATATATAAAAAAAACTTAATTTAAATTAGATTTAAATTAAGTTTTTTTAGATGTTTCATCTGAGTGAAGTTATTCCTCCTCTAGGTCGTTAACCTTTGCTTCTACTTTAAAAGGTCTTTTTCCGAAAACACTTTCTAAATCATCACTGAAAATCACTTCTTTTTCAAGTAATAATTCGGCTAATCTGGTAAGGTTTTCTTTATGACTTTCAAGTAATTCTAAAGCTCTGGTGTATTGTTTTTCAATCATATCAGAAATTTCAGAATCAATTAATTCAGCAGTTTTTTCACTATATGGTTTTGTGAATCCGCTTTCTTGCCCTGAAGAGTCGTAATACGTGATGTTTCCAATCTTTTCGCTTAATCCGTATACGGTAACCATTCCTCGAGCTTGTTTAGTAACTTTTTCTAGATCGCTTAAGGCACCGGTTGAAATTTGATTAAAAATTACTTTTTCAGCAGCACGACCACCAAGAGTAGCACACATTTCGTCAAGCATTTGTTCTGGACGTACAATCATTCTTTCTTCTGGCAAGTACCAAGCAGCACCTAGAGCCTTTCCTCTAGGGACAATAGTTACTTTTACTAACGGGGCAGCATGTTCTAGCATCCAACTAACTGTGGCGTGACCAGCTTCATGAAATGCAATTGCTCTCTTTTCAGATGGAGTGATGATTTTGTTCTTCTTTTCTAATCCACCGATAATTCTATCAACAGCATCTAAGAAATCTTGTTTTTCAATTTCTTTTTTTCCGTTTCTAGCGGCAATCAATGCAGCTTCATTACACATGTTTGCAATGTCAGCTCCTGAGAAACCAGGTGTTTGTTTTGAAAGAAACGCAGTTTTTAAGCCTTTTTTTATTGTTAAAGGTTTTAAGTGTACTTCAAAAATTTCTTTACGCTCTCTAATATCTGGTAAATCAACATATATTTGTCTGTCAAACCTTCCAGCACGCATTAAAGCTTTGTCAAGGATGTCTGCTCTGTTGGTTGCGGCAATAACAATGACATTGTCGTTGGTTCCAAAACCATCCATTTCGGTTAGTAATTGGTTTAAGGTGTTTTCTCTTTCGTCATTACTACCTGACATAGCATTTTTTCCTCTTGCTCTACCAATTGCATCAATTTCATCGATGAATATGATTGAAGGAGATTTCTCTTTGGCTTGTTTGAATAAATCACGAACTCTAGAAGCTCCAACACCAACAAACATTTCAACAAAATCAGATCCTGATAATGAAAAGAAAGGAACTTTTGCTTCTCCTGCTACTGCTTTAGCGAGTAATGTTTTTCCTGTTCCAGGAGGCCCAACTAATAATGCGCCTTTTGGGATTTTACCTCCTAAGGCTGTGTATTTACCTGGGTTTTTTAAAAAATCTACAATTTCTTCAATTTCTTCTTTTGCACCTTCAAGTCCAGCAACATCTTTAAATGTTGTTTTGATATCTGCATTTTGGTCAAATAGTTTTGCTTTAGATTTTCCGATATTAAATATCTGTCCACCTGGCCCACCGCCAGCTCCGCCAGACATTCTTTTCATAAAAAACAGCCATAATCCAATGATTAGTACAAATGGTAAAAGGCCCAATAGTAAATCGGTTAAGGTGTTGTCTTGTTGCTTTACGTCTAGAGTGAAGTTAAGATTGTTCCTTTGTTTTTGATCACTTAAATAGTTTTCAAAATTCTGTAAGTCAAGATATTGCACAGAAAAATCAGGCGTTTTCCCGATAAACGAAAGTCCTTTTTTCTTTGAAAACTTCTTGTACTCCTCTTTTTTTAAGGCCGCTTCTGTAAGGTATATATGGGCTAACCTCAAGTTAGGAACCATTACAATTTCCTTAATATCGTTTTGAGGAACGTATTCTTTAAATTTAGAGAGACTTACTTCGCTTTCTGTAGTTGTATTGTTGTTAAGTACAAAAAAGAGTAAGACTAAAGATATTGCACCATAGATCCAAAACACATTGAATTTAGGTTTTTTAGTTTCATTCTTGTTGTTGTCTGACATACGTCTGGTTGGTTTAGTATTCTGTTTTTATTGAAGTTATTTTAGCATCTCCCCATAATCCTTCTATGTCGTAATACTCTCTAATATGAGTTTGAAAAACGTGTACAACTACATTTATATAATCCATTAAAACCCATTCAGCATTATCACTTCCTTCAATATGCCAAGGTTTATCTTTTAGTTCTTTACTAACTATTTTTTGTACAGAACCTACAATAGCATTTACTTGTGTATTAGAGTTCCCACTGCAAATAATAAAGTAATCAGATGCCGTGTTGTCTATTTCACGTAAATCCAAGATCTCTATGTCATTTCCTTTAACCTCTTCAATTCCTTTAATAATCATTGAGATTAAATCGTCAGTATTAATTTTCTTCGTTATCATTAATTGTAATTTGAACTTGCAAAAATATTATTTTTTTGTCGTTTAATGGTTAGATTTATTATAAGTTTTACATTTGTTGTATCAAAATCATCAAACTCCATACCATTGCATCAACAAATGACTACTTAAAAGAGTATGCATCATGCAATGAGGTGGATGATTTTACGGTTGTTTCTGCTCAGGATCAAACAAAAGGAAAAGGACAGTTGGGAAGTGTGTGGAGTTCTAATATAGGAGAGAACCTGACGTTTAGTGTGTTTTTGAACACCTCTTTTTTGGTCATTCAAAACCAGTTTTATTTAAATTGTGCAATATCAATTGCTGTTTTTAATGTGATTAAAAAAATGTCAGTACCACAATTAAGTGTTAAGTGGCCAAACGACATATTATCACATCACAAAAAAATATGCGGGATATTAATTGAGAATGTTGTTAAATCAACGGGAAGCTCTTATTCAATAATTGGTATTGGAGTAAATGTGAATCAAACAATTTTTGATTCAGAGTTTAAAGCTAGTTCATTAAAAAATATTCAAGGGAAGCATTTTGATTTAGATGAGCTTCTTGTTTTAATTATTGTTGAGTTACAGGTTCAAATTGAAAAACTAAAGGCATGTAAGTTCGAAGAGCTTCATAAGGCTTATGAAAAGGATTTGTTTAGAAAAAACAAACCCTCTACATTTAAGAATGCAGAAGGAGAGTTGTTTTCTGGTTTTATTAAAAGTGTAACTTCATCAGGGAAATTACAAGTGTTACTTGAAGATAAAATCTTACAGGAATATAGGTTGAAAGAAGTTAAACTATTGTATTAATAAGAGTGATTTCGAGGGGGTAATCTCCCAAAAAGGAAGATCACTTTATGTTAATCGGAATCACGTTTAATTATATTACAGCTAAATTTTCAGACAATTGCCCTACAAACTTAGTGATTGGTCCTTTAACCATCATAGCCATCATAGCATTGAATTCCCCTACAAATGACAATTGAGTTTCAGTTTTAGAAGCGTCAATTTCATTAAGGTTTGCTGTTAAGGTAAATGGCAGTTTGTCACTCGCGGCACCAAGTACTACTTTGTCATCAGTTTGTTCTTTTAAGCGTAGCTTTATCTCTGGCATTCCTTTTAGGCCAAAAAGAAATATGTCGTCACCTAAAACTTCAAATTTTGTATTTTCAGGCATCAATTGCTCAAAGTTCTCCATTTTTGTTAAAAATGCGATAACCTCAGATTTTGATTTATTTACAATTACTTTGTTTCCTTCTATATTCATATAATTCAGTATTCAGTTATTCAGTATTGTAGCTAATTTTAGTATACAAGTAGAAAATTATGGATAAAGCATACCCTAGTTATTTAGTTTATTCACAAATAGCGTTCCATTCAGAAGGGTTTTCTCTCCATTCTTGTAAAGTTCTCTTCTCTGTGGTAGAAATATAATTTGTCTCTACAGCTTGTTCAATTAAATTTTCATAGTTACTAAGCGTATATAAAGTTACGTTAGCATCCTCGAAGTTTTTTGCAGCAATATCAAATCCGTAAGTAAATAATGCAATCATCCCTTTAACGGTTACACCATGTGCTTTTAATGCATCTACTGCTTTAAGACTGCTTCCTCCTGTGCTAATTAAATCCTCTACTACTACAACATTTTTACCAGTATCTAAAAAACCCTCAATTTGATTTTTTCTACCATGTTTTTTAGCTTCAGGTCTTACATAAACAAACGGTATTCCTAATTCCTCAGCAACTAGTACCCCAATTGCAATTGCTCCAGTAGCAACACCGGCAATAACATCAGGTTTTCCGTAGGCTTCTACAATTTGTGTAGCTAGCTGTTGTCTTAAAAAAGTTCTTACTTCAGGAAATGATAAAGTGACTCTGTTGTCACAATAAATTGGAGATTTCCATCCAGAAGCCCATGTAAATGGATTGTTCGGTTGCAATTTTATAGCGTTAATTTGCAATAAAGCTTCCGCTGTTTTTTTAGCAATGTCTTTGTCTAATATCATGTTGCAAAACTACATTATTTTTCATTTAAAATCGTTTAAAAGTCTAAAAATAGATTAACTTTAGCGAGTATAACTAACTATTTTTAACTCTATAAATGTATAAAATTTTCGTTAATGACCGGCCAATCATTCTAACTAATGTAATGATGAAGGAAGATGGTTTTAAAGTTTTTCTTTTAAAAAGCGTTGATATGAATTATGTTATCCGAAAGTTACTGCGAAATAATCTTAGTGAAGTGTATCTCTATCATCCTGATGCTAATAAATTGCTTTCTATTTTTAAAGATAGAATGGGGTATATAAATGCAGGTGGAGGATTAGTAAAGAATGATAAGAATGAGCTACTGTTTATTGAGCGAAATGAAAAGTGGGACTTACCTAAAGGACGCGCAGAAAAAGGAGAAGATATAGAAACTACATCCTTGAGAGAAGTAGAGGAAGAAACCGGGGTTCAAAACTTGTCAATTAATAAGTTTCTTCAAGAAACGTATCATATCTACAAAAATAAAGGAAAGTATAATTTAAAAATTACATATTGGTATTTAATGGAAACCAATTATTCCGGGGAGTTAAAGCCACAAACAGAAGAGGGGATTACCCAGGCAGTTTGGAAAACAAATGAACAGGCAAAAGCAGCTATGAGTAATTCGTATGCTAACGTAGTTTTGTTAACAGAGGTGTATTTAGCTAGTTTATAAAGTATTCATGATCCTGTATATAGGGTATTGTAAATGACTCGTTTCGTAATGCTCACTGCGTTTGTGGATCCAATCAAGTTGTAAATGTCCATCTCTTAAAAAAGTACTGTCACTTTCTTTTTTTCTTTCAAACTCACTTTTTAAACTTGGGTTGTTGTTTAGTATTTCCAATGCTTTGTCTTCAAACACATACGATGAAAAATGCTCTTTTTGTTGAAGTATAGTGTCAAAAAAGTTCCAATTAAAAAAAGAATCAGGGGCTTCGGGTTCTAAAGTTTCAATCAAATATCGTATATTTTCGGAAGTTAATTTAGCAATAAAATCTCCTTTTCTGAAGCCTGTTTTTTTTATAGCGCTATCTATTTGGGTGTTATAATGCTGGTAATGGCCTTCATATGGCGTTTTTCTGGTTTCATAAGTGTTTATTCTATAGGAGTTGACTTCAATGATGGTGTCATTTTTTATTTGTTGTAATGATACCTGGTTCAATTTTAGTAACTCTATTACTTTATGCCATTGCTGAGGGATAATATATGCAAGAGGTGTTGTAATTGTTTTTTTTGGTTTAACGTAATTATAGTAAGTAATCTCTTTAGTATATGGCTTTGACTTGTCATAAAACAATCTTTTTTGATCGGTTACTTTACTGTTAATGTAGGCTCCTTTATAGCCTTTAAAATTTAAAGTTGTTGTTTGAGAAGAATCTATAGCCCAATCTATAGCATATTCTTTGTTGTCGAGAAAGTGTTTTTTCTGTTTAGTTTTTAACTTTTTTATTTCAGTGACTTTGTTATCAGTAATACGAATCATACTTTCCATTAATTCATATGTTTGTTCAACCCTATCTTTATATGGTTTTAGCATATGAGTCTCTACCATCATTCCTAGAGTATTGAAAAGGCTGGTGTATCCGGTTGAGTATCTTGGGTAGTCCATAAACTGTGACCAACCAGTTTCTGGAGTTGTGCCCCATACATTTACATAGGGAGTAATAATTATTTTTTTTTCGTGTAAAGAGTTTTCTAATTCTGGTATTAGTTTTTTGTGAAGGTAATCTCCTAATGGGCCGTTTAATTTGTTGTGTTGGGTAAATAAATGTGCCAGGGTGTATTGGTAATCTGCACCATTACTAACATGGTTGTCTATGAATAATTCAGGTTGTATTTTATGAAAAATATCTACGAATGTTTTAGCGTTTTTGGTGTCACATTTTATAAAGTCACGGTTTAAATCGTAATTTCTAGCATTTCCTCTAAATCCGTATTCCTTAGGGCCATTTTGGTTTGTTCTTGTGCTAGTATTTCTGTTTAAGCTTCCTCCGATATTATAAATAGGAATAGCTGCAATGATTGTGTTTTCAGGAGCTGGAATAACTCCATTAGCTAAATCTCTTAAAAGCATCATAGTAGCATCTATGCCGTCTGATTCACCTGGATGAATACCATTGTTGATTAATATTGTGTTTTTATTGGTTTGATTAAAGTTGCCGCTAGCCGAGTACCAGACAATATGTAGTGGTTTACCGCTATCGGTATTTCCAACAGATTCAATTTTAATTTCAGAATATGTATTGGCTAGCGCTTTATAAAAAGATATGACATCCTGATAGGTAGCTGTTTCTATACCATTTGTTTTTTCAAAGTTTGTTTCAAAATCATAAGTGTTTTCTTTATTTGAATAGTTACAAGCTATACAAAACGATATGAATATTAAAATAGTAATTTTTTTCATTGCTTAAACGCTTAAATGTCAGATCAAACTTACTTAAAAATAAGGAGTTGTTAACTTAATGCTATTGTATAGTTTATAAATAAGCGTATTTTTGCAAGCTTTAAAGATAAAACAACGAGTTAACTTGTTGATAATTAATACTTTTTTCACTATGAATGCATTAATACGTAAGCACTCCGCAAACGCAAAAAATGATATATTGGCAGGAATGACAGTTTCATTAGCAATGATACCAGAAGTTGTTGCTTTTGCCTTTGTAGCTCAAATAAATCCGTTAATGGCACTATCGGGTGCTTTTATGATTGGGTTGATAACGGCTGTTTTTGGTGGTCGTCCAGGGTTGATTTCTGGTGCTGCTGGAGCTGTTGCGGTTATTTTTGTGTCAATGATTTCTGAAGGGCATACTAAAGGAATGTTGTTTGATCAGCCTGTAGAAAATATGGGGATATTCTATTTAATGGCTTGTGTTGTCCTTATGGGGGTGATACAGGTTTTTGCAGGTGTATTCAAGTTAGGGAAATTTGTACGATTGATACCGCATTCAGTAATGATGGGGTTTGTGAACGGATTATCTATTGTGATTTTTTGGGCGCAAGTAAAAATGTTTACCCATAAAAAAGTACACGTATCATCTTCAGGAGTTAAGGAGTATATCAATGAATATATGCACGGAACTGAATTATATACCATGATAGGATTAGTTGCTATAACAATGGGGATAATTTGGGGTTTACCTAAATTGACTAAAAAGATACCTGCAGCGTTAACAGCTATTTTAATTACGACGCTTATTGTTGTGTTTACTGGTTTGGATGTGAGTACTGTAGGTTCGTATATTATTGAAGGTGGAGGTACTGGTTTAAAGGGAGAGTTTCCAACACCAAATATGGAGTTATGGCAAAATTTACCAATAAACTTGGATACGTTAACTTTTATTTTACCATTTGCTTTTTTAGCGGCTTCTGTAGGGTTGATAGAGACTTTAATGACAATGAATTTAGTTGATGAGTTGACGGAAACTAGAGGGAAAGGAAATCGTGAGTGTGTAGCTCAAGGAGCTGGAAACATTGTAAGTGGATTGTTTGGTGGTACTGGAGGTTGCGGTATGATTGGGCAAACTGTGATTAATGTTAATAATGGAGGTCGTGGACGCTTATCGGGAATAATGATGTCTGTTACGTTATTGTCGTTTATTCTTTTTGCTGATGAGTTAATTGAACAAGTGCCAATTGCTGCTTTAATAGGAGTAATGTTTATGATGGTGATTGAAACATTCGCTTGGTCTAGTTTTAGAATTTTAAAGAAAATACCTAGGGCTGATGCAGCAGTATTAATTGTAGTGTCAGCGGTAACTGTAGTGTACGATTTAGCAATAGCGGTTTTTGTAGGGGTAATTATTTCTGCTTTGGTATTCGCATGGGAAAATGCAAAGAAGATTAGAGCGCGTAAGCGCATAAAGGATGATGGAACTAAAGTATATGAAATATTTGGACCATTATTCTTTGGGAGTATTCAGGCATTTAATGAAAAGTTCGATATTAAAAACGATCCTGAAAAAGTAGAGATAGACTTTTTAGAATCACGTATATCGGATCATTCAGCTTTAGAGGCCTTGTTTAATTTGATAGAGAAATACGAAAAAGCAGGAAAACAAGTTAAAATGAAACACCTTTCTGAAGATTGTAAAAACTTAATGGTAAAAGCGTCTCCTAAATTAATGGACGCTATTGAAGAGAGTATTGATGATCCTAGATACCATGTAATGGCAAAAGGAGATTTTGTATAGTAGGAAAATATATTTGATAAAAAAGCCTCAATTGTATTTTTGCAATTGAGGCTTTTTTTGTGGAGTAGATTTTTACGGTTTGTGTATGAAAATAGCGTGTTTAAATGTGCTGTTTTTTTTGGTTTATCACAGAGCCGAAGTTTTATTTTGTTTTATCTTTTCTATTTTTTAAAGTCAAATTAAATATTTGAAGGAATTTTCTAAATAAGCATAGCCTTTGAATTTTGTGTCTACTAACTATGTTTTAGATATGTTGTTGGTAGTCGTTAAGTTTTTACGATTTTCACTAAAGTTTATTTTACTTACTTTTTTGTAATTTCTTAAGCATTTCCTTAGCATTGTTGTTTTATGGATTTAGACTTATAGACTTAGTATAATTTTTAATTGCTAAATCAATTTCACTCATTTTCATGCAAGCTTCTGTGTAACTATCATACACATTAAAACTATTAGGATAGAGCATCATATTCACTTTAAAAATGTCCTGTGCTAATTTTGTTTTAGTTCTGCTTAAGAGGTCGTACCCCATGTTATTAAAGCTGTCTTCACTAAGGGCAGGATTCTTTGGGTCTTGTTTCAATAGGGCTCTATAGGCGTTCATTGCCTCTGCAAAGTTTCCTTCTAAAAGAAATTGTAGAGGGATTTTTGTGCTATGATCCATCTTAGTGAAAGTTGAGAGTATTTTTCCATCGTTAGAATTAAACGTAATCATATTGATTATTTCACTTTCTGAATCCAGGGCGAATTTATAGAGTCGGCTATCATCCCTCGTGACATATGTGCTATCCGAAATTTTGATTAGTTCGACTGGTTCTTCTGCAAGTATGTTCTTAAAGAGGAGTTGATCGTCCTTTTGGTAAATTTCGATAAACCGATCACTATTAACCTGATATCTACCACTAATTTCAGTAATTAAATACGACTGAACTTCTGTTTTCTTGTAAACTGGAACATAGTCATTCCACTCATAATTTAGAGCTACAGAACGAATAAGTTCAGAAATGAAATCAGGATGATTAGAGTTGGTTAACACAACTACCCCATAATCCTTTGTCTCTATGAGCTTTTAATTCATTTGAATACCCTTCGTTCCAGCCTCCGTGTCCAAAATAGACTTCATCGTTCATTTTATTAATAAAAAGTCCTAGTCCTATAAAATCTTCAACAAAAGGTGTGAGCATTTTAGTGGTCATATCTTTTGATAGCCCTTTATTACTGTTGCCTTTTAATGTCTTTTGCCTTTTGTCATAGAGTCATCTGGCAAATGCCCAGTAGCAGCCAATGTCAATTGTTCACCTGTAAGAGGTTGGTTATAGGTGCTGTTGTTCATTTATAAAGGGTGTAGCACTAATTCATTCATAAGCTCTGGGAATGTTTATCCTCAACATCAATCATCATTTGCTGTATGATATTATAACCGTCACCTGAATATCGAAAGCTTTCTTCGGGTACTTTATCTACTAAGCTAGGGTCTGAATTAGCCGGAGATGTACCATTTAATACTTGAACAAATGCTGGTAACGGTAAATCAGGGCTGTAACCCAAAAAACCGTGACCGGTTATTCCTACAGAATGATTGAGTAGATTTTTAAGAGTAACCTTCTTTTCTTTGGTAAATTCATTATCTCTCAACTTCCAAGATTTTAATGTCTTCGTTTAAGGCTACCTTTTTTTGTTCTACGAGAGTTAATGCGCCATATGCTGTTACTGGTTTACTAATTGATGCTGCTTGGATTTTTTTTTAGTTACAAGATGTTTACTCTCTTTATCCATTATACCATAGGCTTTTTTTTATTCAATTTAGCTATTATTTATTACAGAAATACTTACATCAGGGCTCCATAATACTCCATTCGTTCTTTGATAGTCCATATTGAGTCTTCCTCTATGTATACTGGAGTTGTGAGACCTGTTTCTACTTTTTTAATCATGTTGATTGAAGCATTATAAGTAGGTGCTTCTGAACATGATTGAAAAAAAAATATTGCCAGTAGAATAATGAGATTTTTTTTCATATGAGTTAATTTTTCATATGAGTTGATTTTTTATTAGAATGATTGCTATTTAATGTATTCCGGACTTCCAGTTATATTATTCTTTCTAATGGCTGGCAGTGGTGAGGTAAAATGAGTTTCAATTCTTTTTATAGGTTGTGAAACGAAGTTAGTTGATTTGTGTGAGAAAGTCAAGCGTATGCTATTTGTTTTGAGTAATGACTTCAGTTATGGACTCAGCTATTATTTTTGCGGCTATTGGTGACCAATGTGAATCGTCAACAAAATAAATATCTTTAGTACCGTTGTTTATATATTTTTTAAGAATTTTTTTTGAATCGATATAGAGGTATTCTTTTTTTAAGTCTCTCATGTGAGTGAAAAATAGCGGTTTTGGTTTGTTTTTTACAGTGATATAATCATAATGAATATCGTATTTATCAGGGCTAGGGAGGACGATTAATGTAATGTTTTGTTTTCTTAGTTTTTTAGCAAGGGTGATGAGCTTGTTATTTAGTTGTTTAACTAATTTTAAATTATTGTTTTTTTCTAAAGCGATAAGATCCTCTTCTAAAAATAGCAATTTATTATCGGTAGAGAATATTTTTTTGTTAATATTTTTCTGATGTATTGGCGAAAATAATGCATTGTCACTAAAGTTGTACAAAAAATTATATATAGGGAATTTTAAATAGTCGGAGTAGTTTTCATTGTAACTAGGATGATGATGATTATTTTGGGTTTTTCGGAACGATTCTAATTGTTCAATGGTGATTGTGGTATTTTGATCTAAGTCTTCTCCTCGAGTAATAATACTTCTTTCTACGGACTGTAGGATAAGGTATTTGATATGTAATTTGTTAAGAATATCACCATTAGCTAATTTGTAAGCGAAATCAATAGGGTTGTATGAGGGTGTTGCGTATGCTCTTGTGTCAAAATTGAGAACACTAATGGAATAATTTGTTAGGTAGTTTTGATAGCTATGGCTTTTTTGTTGAGAAAAAGAATCGCCAACGGTAAGCATGTCGAATTTGGTTATATCGTCTAAATTGATGGATGAAAATTCAGTGTAATTCTGGGGTTGATTATAATCTTTTTTAAACTGATCTCTGTAGTTTTTGTCTATCGAGATTTTCCCTAATCTATTTAAATCTCCACCGGTTTCAATGTAACAAAGTTTTGTGATTCCGATTAAAATAATAAACGGACTCACAAAAAAGAGTATGGTATAAATGAAGCGTTTCATTGTTAAAATTGAAAATAAATAAATTCTTGCTGATTGGCACCATACAACACTATAATGATGACAATACTATAGTATAAGGTCCACCGGTATATCCGATTTTTGTTTTCTCCTGTTTTTTCAATAGCATATTCATTGTTTCTTCCGAGCCATTCAAAAATCATAAAAATAATAATTAGTATAAGTGTTGTAAGAGAGTCTCTTCTTCCTGGGAAATCAGGGATGCTAAGTAAAGAGCTGGAGAATATTTCAGAAAAATAAGCAAACGCGTGTTTTATGTTTTCTGCTCTAAAGAAAATCCAAGCCAAAATGGTAAGTAAAAACGTATAGCCTATTTGAATAATTTCTTTAAGTGTAGGGAGTGTTTTTCCTTCGGCTATTGTATCTAAATGTTTTCTGTTTCTTTTGGTGAGTAACAGTGGTATAAAATAACAAGCATTTACAAATCCCCAAGCAAGAAAAGTCCAGTTAGCTCCGTGCCAAAACCCACTTACAAGGAAAACAATCATGATATTTCTGATGGTAATCCATTTGTTTCTTCTACTTCCACCTAAGGGGATGTATAGGTAATCTTGAAACCAGGTTGATAGCGATATGTGCCATCTTCTCCAGAATTCTCCAATGTTTCTAGAGAAATAAGGGAAAGCGAAATTCTTTTTAAGGTTAATTCCGAATAGTCGGGATGTTCCTATTGCTATGTCAGAGTATCCGGAAAAGTCACCATATATTTGAAAAGTAAAGAATAACGCTCCTAAGAATAAGGTGCTCCCAGAATATTCTTCTGAATGGTTAAAAATAATATTAGCGTGTTTAGCACAGTTGTCTGCAATGACTATCTTTTTGAATACCCCCCCCATAATATTTGGCGTAAACCATCTATAGCTAAGGAGTAGTTAAAGGTTCTTTTCTTCTGGAATTGCGGCAATAAATTTACGGCTCTTTCAATAGGTCCTGCTACTAATTGTGGGAAGAAGTTTACGAATGCGAAAAACGAAACTAGGTCCTTCGTTGGTTTCATCTTATTACGATAAACATCAATAGTATAGCTTAGTGTTTGGAAAGTGTAAAAACTTATCCCTACAGGTAGGATGATATCTAGTCTTGTTGTTTCAAGTGATTGTCCAAACAAGGTAAAAGCATCGGAAAAACTTTCTAAAAAGAAATTGTAGTATTTAAAAAAACCAAGTACCCCAAGGTTTGCAAAAATACTTGTGTATAGTAGTAGTTTTCTGTTTCTCTGATTTGTAGTTTTTGAAAGTTTTAGTCCAATACTATAATCTATAGCGGAACTAAAAATAATTAAGATTAAAAAACGCCAATCCCACCAACCATAAAAAATGTAGCTGGATAATAGGATTATGATGTTTTGTACTTTTAAGTTTTTTGGAGCAATAAACCAATATGCTATAAAAACAAGAGGTAGGAATAACGCAAATTCAATGGAATTAAAGAGCATGAAGTATACTTGTGTTTAAATAATGCTATTTTACTCGTACGCTATCTGGAACCAATATGGTAAAATCACCTCCGTTGCGAAGTACATCACGTACAATGCTTGAACTGATGTATGAGGTTTCGGCGCTAGTTAGTAAAAACAAGGTGTCGATTCCGGATAATTTTCTATTGGTTTGTGCAATGGCCTTTTCAAATTCAAAATCGGCAGGGTTACGAAGTCCACGTAACATGTAATCAGCATTTACTTCTTTGCAGTAATGTATGGTTAATCCTTTATAGGTAGTTACGGTGATTTTCGGATCGTTTTTAAATGTTTCTTTTATAAAATCAACGCGTTCTTCAAGAGTAAACATATATTTTTTAGCATCATTTATCCCAATAGCAATGATTATTTCATCAAACAAGGGCAATGCTCTTAAGATGATATCTTGATGCCCTAAAGTTATTGGATCGAATGACCCCGGAAAAATTGCTTTTTTCATTATAAAAACTTGTTTTTATAATTCCCGAGCAATCGGGAATCTTATGTTTGGTAAAGTTACGTTATTAATAGGAGATAGAATTTCAAAATTTTATTTTTGACTACTGACTACTGACTACTGACTACTGACTACTGACTACTTCATTGCTTCTTCAATGGTATTCATAAATAATTCTTTTAATGAAATACCTGCTTCTTTTGCTTGTTTTGGAATAATACTTTCTTCTGATAATCCAGGATTGGTATTTATTTCTATAAAATGAGGTGTCCCATTGTGGAAAATAAAGTCTGAACGGGATAATCCACTCATGTCTAATAAATCATAAATTTCTTTAGCTACTTTACTTACAGCTACTGCTTGTTCACTTGAAATTCTTGCTGGAGTAATTTCTTGAGATAAGCCTTCGTACTTTGCTTTATAATCGAAAAAATCAGTTTCTGATACAATTTCTGTAACAGGTAATACTTTAGTTTCTCCTTTATAAGTAATTACGCCAACTGATACTTCAACTCCGTCAAGGAATGATTCAATTAATACTTGAGAATCTTCTTTAAGAGCGATAGCAATGGCGTTTGGTATTTCTTCTTTTTTGTACACTTTGGTTACTCCAAAACTTGAGCCGGCTCTATTGGCTTTGACAAAACATGGTAAGCCAACTTTTTCAACAATATGATTCGTATCAATTTCATCACCTTCATTGAAATAAGCCGACGTTGCCATGGTAATTCCATAGGGGCGTAATACGGATAATAAGTCACGCTTATTAAAAGTTAATGCGGATTGGTACATCTCACAGCTTGTTTGTGGAATGTCTAATAAAGAAAAGTATGCTTGCATGTGTCCGTCCTCACCTGGTGTTCCGTGTATGGTATTGAATACACAATCGAAATTGATTTTTGTATTATCTATAGTTACTGAAAAATCACCTTTATTAATTGGGTGTTCATTTTTTAGCGCATCAACATATATCCATTTATCTTTGAATAAATGAACTCTGTAAGCGTTGCAAACATCTTTTATGTTGTTGTAAACTACATTTCCGGAGTTTAAAGAAATTTGATATTCGCTAGAATATCCGCCCATAAGTATTGCAATGTTTCTCATTAGATGCAAATAGTTGAATTAAATAGGTCATTATGAGTTATAATGAACGTTAACAAAAATACTATTATTATATTTGCCGTCTAAAGAAATAGCATGGGTCTTTTAAAATTTATTTTCAGTAAAACATTTTTGATACAATTAGGATTGGCGATTATAGTATCTATAGTAATTCTATGTGGTTTTTATAAATGGATGGAGAGTACTACTAATCATGATGAATTTACTGAAGTGCCTAATTTAAAAGGTAAGAAGTTAGAGATTACAAAGGGCCTTTTGGATGAAAGAGAATTAACTTTAGGAAATATAGAGTATAAGGATTATAATCCGAAATTCCCAAAAGAAGCTATTGTTGAGCAAAGTCCTGCGGCAGGAGCAAATGTGAAAGTAGGGAGAAAAATTTATGTAACAGTAAATAAATCGGAATACAGGTTAGTGCGTATTCCTGGTTTAAAAGATAAAACTAAGCGTCAAGCAACAAGTACATTAAAAGCTATCGGATTTAAGATAGGGAAAATCACTTATAAACCACATTTTGCAAAAGATGCGGTGATAGATTTAAAACATAAAGGAACAAAAATTAATAAAGACGATAAATTGCCCTATACTTCAGTAATTGATTTAGTATTGGGTGATGGAAAATTAAATTACAGTGATAAGCCTAAGGCTGAATCTGATAATAATGTTGATGTAGTAAAATAGATATGATAGAGAATCAAGAAGAAGTAGGACCAGATAAGGAATTGTACGAACATCATTCGTTTACTGCTACAGCAGGGCAAGAGCCATTACGTGTAGATAAGTTTTTAATGAACTTTATTGAAAATGCTACCCGTAATAAAATTCAGAAAGCAGCGAAAGAGGGTAATATTTATGTAAATGATAAGGCTGTGAAGTCTAATTATAAAGTAAAAGGACATGATGTTGTAAGAGTAATGTTTGAGCATCCTCCACATGAAAGCTTGTTAGTTGGTGAGGATATTCCTTTAGATATTGTGTATGAAGATGATGATTTATTAGTGGTAAATAAGCCAGCTGGTATGGTAGTTCACCCTGGTCATGGAAATTACTCAGGTACATTGATTAATGCATTGATTCATCACGTTGAGAATTTGCCTAAAAATTCTGATGAACGACCTGGTTTAGTACATAGAATAGATAAGGATACAAGTGGTTTATTAGTGGTCGCTAAAACGGAGCAAGCAATGACTCATTTGGCGAAACAATTTTTCGACAAAACTTCTGAACGTAAATACCATGCATTAGTTTGGGGAAATGTTGAAGACGAAGAAGGTACTATTGATGGTAATATTGGTAGGCATCTTAAAAACAGATTGCAAAACACGGTTCATTATGGAGATGAAGCGGAATATGGTAAACCGGCTGTTACGCATTATAAAGTTATCGAGCGTTTTGGTTATGTTACTTTGGTGGAATGTCAGTTAGAAACTGGACGTACACATCAAATTCGTGTACACATGAAACATATTGGACATACCTTATTTAACGATTCTCGTTATGGAGGAGAAAAAATATTGAAAGGGACAACCTTTACAAAATACAAACAGTTTGTGGATAACTGTTTCAAAATTTTACCACGTCAAGCGCTACATGCAAAAACATTAGGATTTGTACATCCTACAACTGGAGAGAAAATGAGTTTTACCACAGACACTCCAGCTGATATGTTGGAATGTTTTGATAAGTGGAGAGCTTATGCTAAGCATAGAGAGTTATGGGGATAGTTAAATAAATAGTGGCTAAATAAAAGCTATTAAAAATAAAATTTTATTGCATGTCTATTTGAGCGCAGTCGAGATCTCTTTAATAATAAAAGGTCCGACTGCGCTCTACTTGGTAATTACGACTAAGATGAAAGAGAGGGTTTACTGAGTTTTAAGGTTTGATTTTAGGCAGCTATAAGCGTGATGTGATGTGCGAAATAATAAAACCCAATGATGGGGAAAAGATACTGTATAAGGTATCTTTTTTTGTTTCAGCTTTGGTAACTTTGATTTTAATAAATTGGTGTAAAAAATGAAAATAGTAATATCCCCAGCAAAGTCTTTAGATTTTGAATCTAAGCTTCCTACAGAGCAATATTCAGAGGCGTCTTTTTTAAAAGAAGCAAAAGCGATAAACGGATTATTGAAAAAACAATCGCCTAAAGAATTGTCTAAGCTGATGAAAATTTCTGATAAATTATCAGAATTGAATTGGCAACGAAATCAGGATTGGAAATTACCATTTTCATCAGAAAATGCACGCCCAGCAGTTTACGCGTTTAACGGAGATGTATATACTGGATTGGGTGCCTATAATTTGCCAAAAGATAAAATAGAACGATTACAAAATTCTCTACGAATTTTATCTGGATTATATGGTGTGTTAAAACCATTGGATTTGATTCAGGCTTATCGGTTAGAAATGGGAACGAAATTTCCTGTAGGGGAATCTAAAAATCTACATTCGTATTGGAAGCCTTTGGTTACGGAAAAGTTAAATTCTGAGTTAGAAGAAGAGGAGTTGTTTGTGAACTTGGCAAGTAATGAATATTTTTCTGCAGTTAATGTAAAAGAGCTGAAGTCACCAGTGATTACGCCGATATTTAAAGATTGGAAAAACGATAAATTAAAAGTAATTTCATTTTTTGCTAAAAAAGCTCGTGGGTTAATGGTGCGCTATATACTAGATACAGACGTAAAATCTATTGAAGATTTAAAAGGGTTTAATTATGAAGGCTATTCTTTTTCTGAAGAATATTCTAATATGGATAAAAATGAATTGGTTTTTATAAGGTAGTTCCTATCGTCACTTCGAGTGAATTGTACGATTGAAATGAGTGAAATTTGTACCGAGAAGTAGAAAGTAGTTGAATATAATGCTATTTTAGTGCTCGTGGCTAAAGCTATCTAAAATTAAATTGGTCATTTTTACTATAGGAAAAAACTCACACGGGCATAGTTTGTGCATGCTGTTCTAAAAACTAACTAAAATAACCAACATGAAAAACATAGTAATATTAACAGGAGCTGGAATGAGTGCAGAAAGTGGTATAGCTACTTTTCGCGATGCAGATGGTTTATGGGAAGGTCATGATGTAATGGAAGTGGCTTCACCTGAAGGGTTTTATAGTAACCCAGAGTTAGTATTGGATTTTTATAATGCGCGAAGAGCTCAGTTAAAGATTGTAAAGCCTAATAGTGGGCATTTTAGTTTGCAGAAATTAGAAGAAAACTATAATGTGCACATAGTTACTCAAAATGTAGATGATCTACACGAACGTGCTGGAAGTAAATCAGTATTGCATTTACATGGGGAATTGCGAAAAGTTCGCAGTACTAAAAATGAACAATTAGTGTATAATTGGGAAGAGGATTTAGTGTTGGGAGATTTATGTGAAGAAAAATATCAGCTCCGACCACATATTGTTTGGTTTGGAGAAGAGGTCCCAATGATTGATCGAGCTATGGAATTGGTTGAAAAAGCTAATGTTCTTGTAATAATAGGAACATCAATGCAGGTGTATCCTGCTGCTGGATTGGTGAATTATGTGCAGCCTGGGACGCCTATTTATTTCATTGATCCAAATCCGTCAGTTAAGGAGTCTGATTTTAATGATTTCACAATAATAAAAGAAGGAGCAGTTAACGGTTTAATTACATTGGTAAATCGGTTATCTCATACTTGATTTTTAATAACACAATCCAGTCAGTTAATATTTTAATTTCGGAATCAGATAATTTTGCTTCGCCATGAGTTAATAGGTAGGATTCCATAGGCATTTTTCGCTCATTAATCATTTCAATACATTCTTCTAATTTATGCGCTTTTCTTTTAGCGCTATATTGGTTCCATAAGGAGAAATTTAATTCTTCTTTAGCTCCTTTAATATGTCCGTTTAACCAAAAGTTAACAGGGGTGATTTTATCGTACCATGGGTATCTTGTGTTATTGGAATGACAATCATAGCATGATTCTTTTAAAATAGCAGCCAATTGTTGAGGTGGTTTTTCGGTTAAAATAAAATCACTCTCAGGCGTGCTGGTGTATTCGTTTTTTTGAGGATTGAAAAATTGCGCAATAGCGAATAGTATAAGGAATACAGTGATTAATTTTTTAATCATGATGTGTGTAATTATAATGAATAATAGTTAAAGATACTTTTTTATTATAGAATTCAATTAATGTACAATCATTTTAAAAAAGAGGATCATTATTTTACAGTGTTCCGTATCTTTGCGCCTTATTAAAAAATACACAACAAAATGACACTTACAGCTTTAAATGCAGTTTCGCCAATTGATGGTAGATACAGAAGTAAAACGGCTAATTTAGCTCCTTATTTTTCTGAAGAAGCATTAATAAAATACAGGGTATTAGTAGAGATTGAATACTTTATAGCATTATGTGAAATTCCTTTACCTCAGTTAAAAGATTTTGACAGTTCATTGTTTGGGAGTTTACGTGATATCTATAAAAACTTTACAGCTGAAAACGCTCAAGCAATAAAGGATATTGAAAAAGTAACAAATCATGATGTAAAAGCTGTTGAGTATTTCATTAAAGAACAATTTGAAGCGCTAAATATTTCACAATATAAAGAGTTTATTCATTTTGGATTAACATCTCAAGACATCAATAACACAGCAATACCATTATCTTTAAAAGAAGCTATTGGTGATGTGTATATTCCTGAATATACTGCGTTGTTGAACAGATTGTCTGAACTAGCTTCTGATTGGGCACATATCCCAATGTTAGCAAGGACTCATGGTCAGCCAGCTTCTCCTACACGTTTAGGGAAAGAAATTGAAGTTTTTGTGGTTCGTTTAAAAGAACAGTTTAATTTATTAAACGATATCCCAAGTGCAGCTAAGTTTGGTGGAGCAACTGGAAATTACAATGCGCATAAAGTAGCGTATCCGAATATCGATTGGAAAGCTTTCGGGTCTAAGTTCGTAAACAGTTTAGGATTGTATCATTCATATCCAACTACTCAAATTGAGCACTATGATCACATGGCGGCTTTGTTTGATAATTTAAAAAGAATAAATACCATTGTTATTGATTTAGATAGAGATATCTGGCAGTATGTAGCAATGGAGTATTTCAAACAAAAAATTAAAGCAGGAGAGGTTGGTTCTTCAGCAATGCCGCATAAAGTAAATCCTATTGATTTTGAAAACTCAGAAGGAAACTTAGGTATTGCAAATGCAATTTTCGAACACTTGTCAGCTAAGTTGCCAATCTCTAGGTTGCAGCGCGATTTAACTGATAGTACAGTGTTGCGTAATGTAGGAGTTCCTTTTGGTCACACGTTAATTGGATTTCAATCTACCTTAAAAGGGCTGAATAAATTATTATTGAATGAGTCTAAGTTTGCTGAAGATTTAGAAAACAACTGGGCGGTTGTAGGAGAAGCTATTCAAAATATATTAAGAAGAGAAGGGTATCCTAATCCGTATGAGGCGTTAAAAGGTTTGACGAGAACTAATGAGAAAATCAATAAAAGTTCTATAGCAAACTTTATTGACACATTAGAGGTTTCTGACGAAATCAAAAAGGAATTAAAGCAAATTACACCTAGTAATTATGTAGGTATATAATAAGGAATAAAAATTAGTATTTATATATTGAAGCCGTTCCGTAAAGGAGCGGCTTTTTTTAATATATGTCATTGCGAACGGAGCGAAACAATCTGTTTTTTTTTAGAATTTAGGAGTGTTGTTTAGTGTTCTTATCTGAAAATTTTATTTTAACTTTTGATTTCTGATTTGGGCGTTCCCTTTCGGTACCACTTCAGGTCGCGCTATTCGTTGTATCTTTTTCGTGGTGTGTGGTATTAATAGGTTGGTTGATCTATGAATATCGGTCTTGTTTAGTTATAAATTCATCTTTTAAAGATGAAAAAGGATGCCACTACTATCGCTAACGCAAAATAATATTACTAGTTAAAGAAAAGAAAGTGTAAATTCGACGATAGGAGGGATCACATAAGTAGCGTAAGTAGTACTTTAGTGTTATCATTTATGTAGACAAATGTAGTGGGTGTTTTAGGAATGAGGTTATATATAGTGGTAAATTTATCTGGGTTTTATTGTAAATCACATCACCAGCTATATTATAAGCTTGTGTTTTTAATGTGTAATTATGAATGATAGTGAAGTAGTCTGTTAGTTTTCTTAAGGAGCTGTGTTTTATTCACTATAAAATAGGGTGTTTTGCAACAATCAATCCTCACGTTTCCAGTGCTTACGAAGAAACTGTGAAAACACTTCGAAAAAAGCGACTAAAAAGTTAGGTTGATAGGAAAGAAAGGCGGTATATTTGCACCCGCAAAACGACTGAGTTTACAACGAGGTTTTAG
>NVVR01000030.1 GCA_002733415.1 Kordia sp.
AGTATAGTGAAAGTAGCACTTGCTGGTATGCCAGCTGGTGATCAAGCATATCAAATAATAAGAACTCCAGGGGCTACAAATGTCTTTTTTGACACTACAACAGGTTCACCTATTATTTTGGCAGTATTTAAAGTATACAATGGTGTAGGTCCAACACCTCCTACTGCAGGTAGTATTACATTACTTAAAAACTCTGATCCTTTAGTATCAGGAAGTGGTGGTGGAAACTCAAACTTTTTAAATATTAATTTTCCAGGATTTACTGGTGGAACTATTGATTTGTATCCAGGAGATCCAACTCCAGGAGATGATGGTTTTACTCCAGCATTCTCGACAATCAATTTTGCTTTATTGAGTACTTCGAATCATAAACTTGAAGGGATAGAAATATTTCCTAATCCAACAAAGGATGTTGTTTATATTAAAGGTTTAGATGCTATAAAAAATGTAGAGTTATTTAGTATCACTGGTCAACGAGTACAGTATATTGAAAATGCTGATGATAGTATTGACATAAATGGCTTACAAGCTGGATTGTACTTTATGAAAATAACTACAGAAAATGGATCAACAATAAAGAAGGTTGTGAAGAAATAATATAATAAGTATAAAAAAACAGAAACTTTACGGTTTCTGTTTTTTTACTTTCTGTAAGTTTTTTTTAAAGGGATTTAAATTGATTTGGGGTCAATTCCTTTAAGAGTTATTAGATTACTTTTGGGGAATAATCCTTTTGTTCTCTGAAGTAAATATAGCGCCTATTTTCGGTTGTTTAGTGCTAATTGTTGTGAACGACTTGTTTTTTGTTGTGAAATATAAAAGGGCAATGGGTTGATACGTTGAGATTTATGGTTTTCAGTGCTTTTGTGGAATTCCAAGGATGTAACCCCTCGGGTAGAATGATAGTATATGATATTTGTATAAATAATACCAACCTAAGTTTGTAAAAGATTAAATTTACTTATGAGCACCTTGAAATTTAATTGGCATAACTGAAGGTTAAATTTTGAGCATAAAAAAACAGAAACATTGCGGTTTCTGTTTTTTTACTTTCTGTAAGTTTTTTTTAAAGGGATTTAAATTGATTTGGGGTCAATTCCTTTAAGAGTTATTAGATTACTTTTGGGGAATAATCTTTTTGTTCTCTGAAGTAAATATAGCGCCTATTTTCGGTTGTTTTATATGTTTTGTTGTGAAAACAGGGTTTTTTGTTGTGTAGTGAAACTAGTGTTTTGCTAAGAATAGAAGCTTGTTAATAACTTAAAACATGTCAGATTAGTAGTTAGTGTTTATTTTTGTTGAGTTTTTGTTAATTTTAACTAGTATCTTTAGTGTTAAGATGTACGGTTATTAACAATGTTGAAACTACTCCTTAATTTATTCTTTCCCAAAGTTTGTGTTGGGTGTAAAAATATGCTGGTGCATCAAGAGAAAATTCTTTGTGTTACCTGTTTGCATGATTTGCCTTTAACAAATTTGCATAGTAATGATTCAAATGTTATTTCAAATGTTTTCTATGGAACCGTAGTTTTTGAACATGCTACGGCATTATTTTATTACCCAAAACAAGGAGTTGTAAGGCAGCTAATACATCAATTAAAATACAAAAACCAGGAAGAGATTAGTTCATATATAGGTGAATGGCTAGGTATTGAGTTAATTGAAAGCGGTTATTATAATGACATAGCTGTTATTGTTCCAGTACCAATTCATAGCAAGAGAATGAGGTCAAGAGGATATAATCAAGTGGAAGGTTTTGGTAAAGAAATAGCATTGAGTTTAAATGCTGTTTATAATGATACTACCTTATTAAGAATTAAAAACACTACTACGCAAACAGTAAAGGATAGGTTAACTAGATGGAAAAATGTGGAAACTATTTTTGAAGTTTCTGAATTGAAAAATCTAGAAGGACAACATATTTTATTAGTTGATGATGTCATAACCACTGGAGCAACAATTAAAGCCTGTGTTAAAGAGTTGCATAAAATCCCTAATATAAAAATTAGTTTGGCTGTAATGGCATATACAGACCAATAGCTTTAACAAAATATTGATTGTCATATCGCTAAATATGTTGTTAATTTGTGTGTCTTTTTATATGCATTATCTGAGTGACTAAGTGTTGTATGGTTTTGTTTGTAAAGGAAAATTAATTTAGAGGAACTACTTGCGCATTAAATTCGTTTAAAGGACATAGATGAAAAAATCACTTATTATCATATCAGTTATATGCATTACTATTTTAAGTTGTGCAAAGAAAGGTAGACCCTCAGGAGGAGAAAAAGATATAGCACCACCTGTAATGCTTAACGCTACACCAGAAAATTACAGTACTAATTTTACCGGACAAGAAATTAAAATATATTTTAATGAGTATGTTAAATTAAACGATTTAACGAAGCAGCTAATTATCTCACCACCCCTAGACACTCGTCCATTAATTACACCACAAGGAGGAGCAAGTAAGTATGTGAAGATTAAAATTTATGATACTTTACAACCTAACACTACATACTCATTCAGTTTTGGAAAAAGTATAGTCGATAATAATGAAAGTAATCCATACCCGTATTTTAAGTATGTGTTTTCAACAGGAAAAAGCATAGATTCCTTAGAGTTAAACGGAAGTATAAGAGATGCAATTGCTAAAACAGCAGACGATTTTGTATCAGTAATGTTGTATGAAATAGATTCTACATTTACCGATTCGGTAGTGTATAATAAAACACCAAGATATATTACCAATACTTTGGACAGCACCACGAACTTTAAATTTGAAAACTTAAAAGCTGGCAAGTATTTGCTTACAGCCTTAAAGGAAGAGACGGATAATTATAAGTTCAATCAAAAAACAGATAAAATAGCCTTTAAAAAAGAATTTATAACTATTCCAAATGAAGAGGCTCATGAGTTGACCTTATTTAAGGAAATACAAGATTATAAAGCCTTAAAAGCAAAGCACGAGCGTAAAAACCGAATTAAATTTAGGTACGAGGGAGAAGCAAAGGGAGCTATAATAATTAATCTCTTATCTGATAAAAATATCGTTTCTACAATTACTAAAGAAGTTAGTAATGATACATTACAGTATTGGTTTAAACCAAATGTAGATTTAGATTCATTGAATTTCACAATGTCTCATAAACAAGAGATAGATTCTTTTACAGTCCGTATACGTAAAAAAATAAAAGCCGATTCTTTATCATTTAAACCAGTTTCAAGTAGTTTGACTTTAGATAAAAACTATCAAATTGTTCCTACAATACCGGTAACGACAATAGATGATTCTAAAATTAAAATTTTGGATAAAGATTCAATCGCTGTTCCATTTAAATCATCAGTTGATAAATTAACGAGTATTATTAATTTAGAATTTAAAAAAGAAGAAAGCCAAAAATACACGATAAGTATTTTACCAGATGCATTTACTGATTTCTTTGATGCTACAAATGATACTTTAAATTATCGCGCTAGTACAAAAGCACTATCAGCATACGGAAATTTTAAAGTTACACTAAACAATGCGCCAAGTACACCATTGGTGGTTCAATTAGTAACTAAAACAGGAGAGGTTAAATATGAGAAAACAGGAACAGGAGTTTACGTATATGATTTTTTAAACGTTAATCCAGCTACCTATAGTTTGCGTGTTGTTTTTGATGATAACAATAATAAAAAATATGACACGGGTAATTATTTAAAAAAATTACAACCTGAACGTATTGCCTATCACCCAGAGGAAATTGAAATTAGAGCCAATTGGGATGTTGATGAGCAGTTTACTTTGAAGTAGAAATTATTTCATCTCAAACCCATCCTGATCATTCAAGAAATTAAATTTATTTCTAGAGGCTAGTAGTTCTTTTTTAGATAAAGAAGCTGTTAGTATAGCTTCTTTATTTTCGGCTAGAGGAGTTATTTCATTACCTAATGCATCAAGTATAATGGAGTTTCCGGAGTATTGATGCCCGTTAGCATCCGTTCCCATACGGTTTGCACCCACCACATAACTCATGTTTTCAATAGCACGGGCTTTTAAGAGCGTATTCCAGGCTGTTACACGAGGTTTTGGCCAATTTGCAACATAGAGCAACACATCGTAATTTGAAGTGTTTCTAGACCATACAGGGAAACGTAAATCATAACAGATAAGTGGGCAAATTTTCCAGCCTTTATACTCAATAATAACTTGTTTGTTATCATTTTGATAGCGTTTGTGTTCGCCAGCTAATGAAAATAAATGACGCTTGTTATACTGATGAATCTCTCCAGATGGAGTAACAAATATAAACCGATTGTAATAATGTTCATTTTCTTTGATAATAATGCTTCCGCAAATAGCACTATTCTTTGCTTTAGCTAGTTGAAGCATCCATTTTATTGTTGGTCCATCCATCGACTCTGCTAGGTGCTCTGGTTGCATAGCAAAACCAGTGGTAAACATTTCGGGGAGTACAATAACATCTGTTGGAACTGTTATTGAGTTAATTTTAGTTTCAAAATTCTCGCGATTTTTTGGAGCACTCTCCCAAACTAAATCAGATTGTAGTATCGTAATGTTTAACTCATTTTCCATGTGATAAATTTAGATAAAATTGTAATATTGTTAAGGAATTAAACTCATTTTTTTAAATGAAAAAGACAAAGCTGCTCATTTTTGATATTGATGGTACTTTAATTGATAGCGTTTCTGGCTACCATGAAGTAATTATAAATGCAATGACGGATTTAGGTATTGAAAATATTGACACTGATTTCAATGCGTTAAAACATCACACGGATAGTTATGCCTTAAAATACAATTATGAGAATTTTTTTGACAAAGAACTTCCCGCAGATTTGTTAGATCAGTTTGAAAACTTAATTGTTACCTATTTAAAAACACAACCAAAAACTATTGCTATAAAGGGAGTGGATAAAATATTAAATCAATTAAGGGATAGTGAGTACGCATTTGCATTCGCTACCGGGTCATTACCCGAATCGGCAATTTTAAAAATGAAATCAGCTGGATTGGAAATGAATGCCGCATTATTAGCTACTTCAAAAACTAGTTTTAGTCGTGAAGGTTTTGTTTTAGAAGCTATTGAAAAAGCAAAAAGCTATTATAATCTTGCTGAATTTGAGCAAATTATTTCAGTAGGTGATGGAATTTGGGATTTGAAAACGGCCCAAAATTTGAATTTAGAATTCATTGGTATCGGAACTAAAAACAAAGCAGTAATGGAAGCCAATGGAATGGAGTGTTGGTTTGAAGATTTTACAAATTTTGAAATATCGAATAGTTGTGTTAGTTAACAATTTCCATTTTCTTTAAAAGAAAGGATGCATTCATGTTTTTACAAACGCCTTTTTTAAAAGTGTAATCAAAATAAAGTTCATCATTCTTGATTTCTGCATCAAAATAGAAATTTTTAATTTGAGAGAGTTCTTTTTCGATGGTACACAAGCTTAAATCATGTGTAGCAATAATTCCAGTCGCATTAGTACTTACTAAGCGTTCTACAAACTTTTTGGAGCCAATTGCTTTGTCTTGACTATTGGTTCCTTTTAATATCTCGTCTAAAATGATAAAGTAGTCGTCTTGTTGTACTTGATCAACAATAAATTTCAAGCGTTTTAATTCAGAAAAGAAATAGGATTCATTGTCTTTTAACGAATCTGATGTGCGCATACTTGTAATTAATTTTATTGGTGTATAGTCACATTTTGTAGCGCAAATAGGTAGTCCTGTATTAGCCATGACGATACTTAAGGAAACGGTTCTTAAAAAAGTGCTTTTTCCAGCCATGTTAGCACCTGTAATGATAAAAAATTCATGTTGAGCAATATTATAATCGTTATCAACTCTAGCTTGAGTTTGTAGTAACGGATGACCTAAATTTTCAGCATTTATTATTGAACCTGTTTTACCAATAGTAGGGAAGGTGTAGTCTGGTTTATTAAATATAAAGTTTGCTAATGAGTTTTGTGCGTCAAAAAAGCTGATTGCTTCAAACCAATTTTCAACATTAGTAGCATAGTTTTTAATCCATGTTTCTATTCTGTAACACTGTTTTAAATCCCAAAGTAATAATCCATTTGCAAAAAATCCGAAAAGCATATTATTGCGCTGGTCAAAGGCATCCAAAGCTTTTGAAAAGTCGTTTACTAATACTGATGCTTTCTTGTCAGAATTGGCTATTCTCTCTTTTTGGGCAATTAAAATGGAGTTTTTAAAGTTTGATTGTTCAATTTCATGTAACAACAAACTTATTTGTTTAAAGGTAGCGCCAACTTTATTCGCATCATTATACAGTTTATTGATTTTTGCTAAGTATTTTCCAGTGATGGATAAACCTATCATAAACCAAAGCAACAGTATGGCAAGAGGTATAAAATCAGTAAAATACAATACAATTAACAGGCAAGAAACAGCAGAAAATAGCAATGGTAAATACTGAAATAACTTAGGGACAAAAGAGCTGTTTGTTTGTATCCATTTTAATATGGTTTCGCCTTTAGTTTCCGTTTTTGAAACACGTGCTATAGCGGAAAAACGTTGTCTCCATTTTGGAGTTTCGGATAATTCTTTTAGCATTTCTTGCTTGGAAGGAATATTGTCAGTTGTATTTGCTGTTATAAGTTCAGCCAATATTTTCGTTCCAGCTTTGGTTGCAGTCCTGTTTATAAATTGAAAAAAAGAGCCTTCTCCAAATAAATCAATATCATAACTATAAAAATGTTTAGGGTTAATATACTTTTTACCACTAGATAAATTAGATAGATCTCCATCAATAACCGCTATTTCTAATTCGTTTATGTGAAGTAATTCCGTAGTTAATTTTTTCTCTTTTTTTGTTGCGGTATACTTATAAAGTAAAAAAATAAAAGTAAATGTTCCGAGTATCAAAATAGGAACTAGAGCATTTGACGCTATAAAAACATATCCTAAAATAGCAGTTACGATAAATATTGAAAAGCGTAATGTACTGAGTAGTACTAGTCTTTTTTTAATTAAGCGAAGTTCTAAAGTAATCCTTTTAACTTCTGCAGTATAAAATGATAATGGAGTGTTCATCTAATAACTTATAGGTTACATATTATTGCTGCAGCTTTTTCTAAAGTATCTTCCGTTTTAGCAAAACAGAATCTAAGCATTTTATAATCGGTTTCGTTTTCGTTAAAAACAGACATCGGTATAGCGGCTAGTTTATGATCAATGGTTAATCGTTTTGCAAAAGTAACGTCATTTTCCTCGGTAATAGCACTAAAATCTAATACCTGAAAATAGGTACCTTTTGAAGGAGTGATTTTAAATCGAGACTCTTTTATTAAGTTTAAAAAGAAGTCTCTTTTTTGCTGATAGAAACTTGGGAGTCCTACATAATGTTGAGGTTCACTAATGTACTCAGCAATTGCTTTTTGCATAGGATGATTGACACAAAAAACATTAAACTGATGTATTTTCTGAAACTCTTCCATTAAAGGTTTTGGTGCACAACAATAGCCTAATTTCCAGCCAGTATTGTGAAACGTTTTTCCAAAAGATGCTACAATAAAGCTATGTTCTTTTAAATGAGGGTATAAACAGGCACTTTGATGCTGTTCATTATCAAAAATAATATGCTCATATACTTCATCGCTCAAAACAATGATATTAGTATTCTTAACAATTTCTTGTAATTGCAACATATCTTGATTAGAAAAGATGGTTCCACTCGGGTTTTGTGGTGTATTGATGATAATCATTTTAGTATTATCAGTAACCTTAGATTTCACTTCTGACCAGTTTACACCATATGTTGGCGCTTCTAACTGTATTGAAATTGTTTTCCCTCCATTTAAAGCTATTGTTGGCTCATAACAATCATAAGCAGGGCGGAATATAATAACTTCATCATCTTGCTTTATAAAGGCAGATATGATAGTGTAAATAGCTTGAGTAGCACCTGCAGTTACGGTAATTTCTGAAGCAGGGTTATATGATGTGTTATATAAATGTTCAAATTTAGTAGCAATAGCTTCTCGTAATTCCATAGCGCCAGCCATCGGCGCATATTGATTGTATCCTGAGTTCATTGCTTTACTAACCAATTCTAATAATTTAGGATCACTATTAAAATTAGGGAACCCTTGTGATAAGTTTATAGCACTGTGTTTATTCGCTAAACCACTCATTACAGAAAAAATGGAAGGAGCTACTTTAGGAAGTTTTGATTTAAAATTTGGCATCTTGGTTGTATCTAATTTCTGAAGGTTATAAATATACTTTAAATAGGAGTAATGTTCTGAATAAATAATAGTTTAGTTTTTTGTATATTTAAATTCAAATCTTAAACCTACCTACTTATGAAAACTCTATTATTCAGTTTATTCTTGTGTTTAACCTTTTTTACAACCCAAGCCCAAATAAACTCTAAAACTTCCGACGCTACTCTTTTGGTTAATGGTAATGAGTGTAATAAATGCTCTCTTGAGCTTACACGAGAAGGATTGAAAAAAATGACACTTGCAACTAATAGTGAGAGTGTTAAAATAGTTAGTTTTAAATTAAAAGTACCAGGGTGTCCTACAATACACGTATATGGACATAAGTTTAATCATAGGGGATTGAGTGCTTTAAAGAAAGCAAGTATTGGAAGCAGAATAGCTATTTTTGGTATTGATACAAATAAGGGGGTGATTAAAACTTCTGTTAGAGTTACGCTTAAATAATAAAAAAGCCCGAACAAATTTGTTCGGGCTTTTTAAATATGTTGAATAAAAGAATATTACCCTTTCAAACTTGCTTTCATAAATTCAGTATTCATACGGGCAATGTTTTCTAAAGAAATCCCTTTAGGACATTCAATCTCACATGCTCCAGTATTGGTACAGTTACCAAAACCTTCTAAATCCATTTGAGCAACCATGTTTTGTACTCTTTCAGTAGCTTCTACACGTCCTTGTGGTAATAAAGCATACTGTGATACTTTAGCTCCAACAAATAACATTGCAGAAGAATTTTTACAACTTGCAACACAAGCACCACAACCAATACATGTTGCAGCATCCATAGCATCATCTGCATCCTTTTTAGGAATTGGAATTGCGTTTCCATCTTGTGTATTACCAGAAGTGTTTACAGATATAAACCCTCCAGCTTGTTGAATACGTTCAAAAGAAGTTCTGTCTACTACTAAATCCTTTATTACAGGGAAAGCAGTAGCTCTAAATGGCTCTATCGTTATAGTGTCACCATCTTTAAACATACGCATGTGTAACTGACAGGTAGTTACATTTCTATCAGGTCCATGGGCTTCACCGTTAATGTACATAGAACACATACCGCAAATTCCTTCACGACAATCATGATCAAACGCAACAGGCTCATCACCAGTATTAATCAACTGCTCATTTAAAACATCCATCATTTCTAAAAATGACATATGCTCTGAAATATCGGTAACGTTATAATCGACCATCTGACCTTTGTCATTTGCGTCTTTTTGTCTCCAGATTTTTAGTGTTAAATTCATAATGTCAATTTTATTTGTATGAACGTTGTTTTAATTCAATATCGTTAAACTCTAATTGTTCTTTATGTAAAACTGCATCTGCAGGTTCTCCTTTATATTCCCAAGCAGCTACATACGCATAATTTACATCATCACGTTTTGCTTCTCCTTTTTGTAACCCGTCTAATTCAACAGACTCTTCTCTAAAGTGACCTCCACACGATTCGTTTCTGTTTAAAGCATCTTTAGCAAATAATTCTCCTAATTCTAAGAAATCAGCTACTCTTCCAGCTTTTTCTAATTCAGGGTTCATTTCATCTGCAGTTCCTGGAACTTTTACTTCTTTCCAGAAGTCTTCACGAACAGCTTTAATTTCAGCCATAGCTTCTTTTAACCCCTTCTCGTTACGAGCCATTCCTACTTTTTCCCACATGATCTTCCCTAATTTCTTATGGAAGTAATCAACAGATTTTGATCCGTTATTGTTCACGAAGAAGTTGATACGTTCAGTAACTTCTTTTTCAGCTTCGTCAAATTCCTTGGTGTCAGTTGGTATTTTACCCGTACGGATATCCTTAGATAAATAATCTCCGATAGTGTAAGGCAGTACGAAATAACCATCAGCTAAACCTTGCATTAAAGCAGAAGCTCCAAGTCTGTTTGCGCCGTGATCAGAGAAGTTTGCTTCACCAATACAGTACAATCCGTCAACTGTAGTCATTAAGTTATAATCAACCCAAACACCACCCATTGTATAGTGTGTTGCAGGATAAATCATCATTGGAGTTTTGTATGGATCCTCATCTACAATCTTGTTGTACATTTGGAATAAGTTACCGTATTTTGCCTCAACGATAGCTTGTCCTAACTCATATGTTTTATCCTCAGAAGGATTATTAATTCCCTTTAACTTAGCTTGCTCTTTACCGTAACGGTCAATCGCTGATTTGAAATCTAAGTAAACTGCTTCTCCTGTTTTGTTTACACCGTAACCAGCATCACAACGCTCTTTTGCTGCACGAGAGGCAACATCACGAGGTACTAAGTTACCGAAAGCAGGATATCTTCTTTCTAAGTAATAATCTCTTTCGTTTTCAGTTAATTCTGTAGGACTCTTTCTACCTTCACGGATAGCCATTACATCGTCCATACTTTTAGGAACCCAAATACGTCCGTCATTACGTAATGATTCTGACATTAACGTTAATTTAGACTGGTAATCACCTGAACGTGGAATACATGTTGGGTGAATTTGAGTATAACAAGGGTTTGCGAAATGCGCTCCTTTTTTATGAATCTTCCATGCTGCAGTAGCATTAGATCCCATTGCATTTGTTGATAAGAAATATACGTTACCGTAACCACCAGTAGCAATTACAACAGCGTGTGCTGAATGACGTTCAATTTCTCCGGTAATTAAGTTACGTGCAATAATTCCACGTGCTTTACCATCAACTTTTACAACGTCTAACATTTCATGACGGTTGAACATTTCAATTTTACCACGAGCAATCTGACGGTTCATTGCAGAGTATGCTCCTAATAATAATTGTTGTCCTGTTTGTCCTTTAGCGTAAAAAGTTCTTGAAACTAATACCCCTCCAAACGAACGGTTGTCTAACATTCCACCATAATCACGTGCAAAAGGAACTCCTTGTGCTACACATTGATCAATAATGTTTGCAGAAACCTCGGCTAAACGATGTACGTTAGCTTCACGAGAACGGTAATCACCACCTTTTACAGTATCGTAAAATAAACGGTAAGATGAATCACCATCTCCTTGGTAATTTTTTGCGGCATTAATACCTCCTTGTGCAGCAATTGAATGCGCTCTACGTGGAGAATCTTGATAAGCAAATGCCTTTACGTTATATCCTAATTCAGCTAAAGTTGCAGCGGCAGAACCTCCTGCTAACCCTGTTCCAACCACAATAACATCAATGTTACGTTTGTTAGCTGGGTTTACTAAATCAATATTATTTTTATAAGAAGTCCACTTATCTTTTAATGGACCTTTTGGTGTTTTTGAATCTAAAGCCATACTAATATGTATTAATGTGAATGATTGAAATGGTGAACTAGTGCAATAATCATAAATCCTACAGGGATAATGATTGCGTAAAGTTTACCAAAAGTTTTCAACCCTTTAGTGTATTTATTGTTTGCTCCCATTGATTGGAATGCAGAATTGAATCCGTGTAATAAGTGCATTGCTAAGAAAGCAAAAGCTCCAATATAAGCACCTACTCTTGCAGGGTTATGGAATTTTTCTTGTAATTCATGGAAATATCTTAATTCTCCATTGTGTAATCCTGACCAGTCACCTTGAATAAATTTAGTGTTTAATTCTGGGAACCAAAAGTCAATAAAGTGCAATACGATAAAGGCTAAGATTGCTAAACCAGACCAGATCATGTTTCTACTCATCCAAGTAGAATTTGCTGCTCCGTTGTTTTGTGCATAGCTTACTTGTCGTGCGCTTCTGTTTTTTATTTCTAAAACAAATCCCATTACAAAGTGAAAAACAACACCGAAAATTAATACAGGTTGCATTCCATATTGTATTAAAGGGTTGGTTCCCATAAAATGAGAAAGGTTGTTAAATGTTACTCCGTGATCTGGAAAAATTGATGTTAAGTTAATTACAAAGTGTTGTAATAAGAAAAACATAAGGAAGAATGCAGAGATTGCCATGGCAAACTTTCTTCCAATCGATGATTTTAATAATCCGCTCATTTTATATGTTGAGTTAGTGAAATTCAAGCAAATTTAATTTTAATCAGGTGCTAAACAAAAATATCAGGTGTTTTTATCACTTATTTAGAATGTGTTTAAAGAGTTTTACATAGAAGTTATCGAAAAGGGAAAAGTTAACAGTAATGAAGATGAATTTTTTTGTTTATTGAAATAATACTCAGAAGTTGAAGCGATTATGAAAAACAGCATTATTTCTCTTCGCTCTTCGTTATTGTCTATTCCCTTAATAACAATTTCCGTATATTCGGGTTTTAGAATTTTAGATGATCAAAGCACATGAAAATTTTCCTTTTATCAGTTAATGGGAGTTTGTACTCTACACAACGTTTATTTAATGAGGCTTCTAAAATGGGGCATTATATTAGAATTATTGATCATACCAAATGTGCTATTTTATTTGATCAAAACCAGCCTAAAATACTGTTTAACAATGAGGATATCACCAATTTCTCTGATGCGATAATCCCAAGAATTGGAGCGTCTTTCACCGAACACGGATTGGCAATAGTAAATCAGTTTGAAAAAGTAGGTAGTTATACTATTGCGAGTTCTCAAGGTATTTTGCTGTCGCGTAATAAGTTGTTTACCATGCAACATATGGTTAAAAATAACATCCCAATTCCCAAAACATTGTATACTAAAGATACATTGTTATTAAAGGAACAATTGGATTTATTAGACGGAGAACAGTGCATTATTAAATTTTTGGAAGGAACACACGGCTTAGGAGTGATGTTAGCAGAAAGTAAAAAGTCAGCTATTTCCATTATTGAAACTATGCACAGTTTAAATAAGCCTATTTTAATACAAGAGTTTGTAAAGGAATCAAATGGAGAAGATATTCGTGCGTATGTTGTAGGAGATGAGGTTGTTGCTAGTATGAAACGCAGTAGTGACGGAAAAGATTTTAGGAGTAATGTGCATAGAGGAGGAAGTACATCGGCAATTGAGATGACTTCAGAAGAAAAAGAAATTGCAGTAAGAACAGCGCAATGTTTAGGGCTGGATGTGGCTGGAATTGATTTGATTCGTTCTAAAAATGGCCCCTTAGTTATTGAAGCAAATTCGACAGCTGGATTAGAAGGGATTGAAAAAGCCACACGAGTAAATGTTGCTGGGAAAATCATTAAATTGATAGAAGAAAACAGAAGTAATTAATAGAAGTTTTTTCTTTAATACCTCATCTTAAAGAGAAACACGTCACTTCGAGTGAAATTTTTGAAATACAATGGAAAAATATTTTGTATCGAGAAGGACTAGTTTCCGAGTGATTTTCATTCCGTTTCACTATATAAAAATCACTCGAGTTTACGATAAAAACATAAACCTGTCAATTGTAGAAGGCGGGAAAAATTAAGCTGTTAGAAAATAGAGCCTAAGAATTTTATCTTTTTTCCCTCATCGCTATATAAATATGACTAAAACAATATACAATACAACCATACTCCCTGGAGAAAACAAAGTAATTAAATTACCTATTGGATCATTGCCAACTGGAACGCCTATAAAAATCCCTGTATATGTTTTTAATGGAAAAGAAGATGGGCCAACAGTATTACTTCAAGGGGGGTTACATGGAGATGAGATTAATGGGGTAGAAACTTGTAAGCGAATGTTGGTAAATGAGTATTTTACCAATGTCAAAAAGGGATGTGTAATCGTAATTCCGTTATTAAATGTGTATGGATTTATTCATTTCTCAAGGGATTTACCAGACGGAAAAGATGTAAACAGAAGTTTCCCTGGATCTAAATCTGGGTCTTTAGCAGGGAGAATTGCCTATTATCATACGCATGAAATTTTACCTCATGTTGATTTTGGAATCGATTTTCATACTGGTGGCGCAATGCGTAGTAATTACCCGCAAATTAGATATACGCCTAATTGTTCAGAAAGTAATAAATTAGCTAAAGTGTTCAATGCGCCCATACAATTTGAATCAAACTTAATTAAGAAATCATTTCGTGCAACTGCTGAAAAAGAAGGCATACCAATATTGGTATTTGAAGGAGGAGAAAGTATGCGCTTTGATGAGCTTTCAATAAATGAAGGGATTAGAGGGGCTTTACGTGTTTTAGCAAAATATGGAATGATTGATGCACATTCACTAGCAACTAAAAACAAAAATAAAACAATTTATTTAACGGATAGAAAATGGTTAAGAGCTCGTAAAGGAGGAATTTTTACTTCTAATATAAATAATGGTGAAGGGATTGAAAAAGATCAAGTACTGGGCTATATTACCGATGCTTATGGAAACAGAAGTACCGTAGTAAAAGCGCCTTTTGATGGATATGTTTTTGCTATTAATAATCATCCGTTGGTAAATCAAGGGGATGCGTTGTTTCATATAGGAAAGAAGAAATGATTTTAGAATAACGATTAAAGGATGTAGAATTGAGAGTAAAAACCAATTATAGATATAATATAGGGAATTTGGTTGTAAGCGTCAGTTCGAGTGATTTTTGATGAAAAATTGTATCGAGAACTTTTAATGGGTTTATACTAGATTTTTAAAATAAGTTAGAAGGCTTCGCTGTTAGGAACAAGAGTAAAGAGAATAGAAATTAAAATTTAAGGAGTCGGGAGTTAGAGGGATTAAGAATCTGTTTTTTATTTACAGTAATAATCAGCTATTCCCTAATACATTAAAAAACTAAAAAATGACCACACAAGAAGTAGCAAACAGATTAGTAGCATTATGTCGACAAGAAAAACATCCTCAAGCACAAAAGGAACTGTATCATAATGATGTTGTAAGTGTAGAAGATGAAAAATCAGGAGCTCCAATAACAAAAGGAATGGAAGCAATTAGAGCCAAAACCGTTGTTTGGGATGAATCAGTTGTAGAAATACATAGTGCATTTGTATCTGACCCAATTGTAACAGGAAATCATTTTGCAGTGACTATGGAAAACGATATAACCTTTAATGATAAGGGGAGAGTTCAGATTAATGAAGTTTGTGTCTACGAAGTACAACAAGGAAAAATTGTAAGAGAGCAGTTTTTTTATAATATGTAATTTACTTACTCTAGATTCTCACTAAAAATAGGATTAACTTAAGCCTATTATTAAATCGAGATGTCAGACTGAGCTTGTCGAAGTGAAAGAGGAAGGAATCAAATTTTATGAGCCTTCGATAAGTTCATACTGACAATAATTTATAACCAATATTAAACCAGACTAAATTATGAAACTAAATCCGTATTTAAATTTTGATGGAAATTGCGAAGAAGCGATAAACTTTTATGCTGATGTATTGGCTGGAGAAATAAAAATGTTAATGCGATTTGATCAAATGCCACCAGATACCTGTAAGATTGATGATTCATTAAAAGACAAAGTAATGCATGCTACTTTAGAATTTGGAGATGGCAATACTATGTTGTTTTCAGATAGTGGAGCATCTGGTTTTGTTCAAGGAACAAATGCACATATGAGTTTGAACATTCCTGAAGAAGAAGAGGCAGAAAAAGTATTTATGAGTTTACTAGAGGGCGGTACAGAAACCATGCCTTTCGGACCTGTTTTTTGGGGTGGGAAATTTGGAATGTTAACCGATAAATTTGGCATACAATGGATGGTGAGTTCAGTTCATTAATGTGTTGAAAAACAGCGGCTTAATTAAGGTATTAACAAGGGCGTTTTTTTATAAAGTGTCTCATTCTGAAATAACATTACACTAAAAATGTTATTTCAGGTCCTCACAAATATTTATATGAGAGTTAGTTTTTAGAAAACATACTAAGAAGCTCTTTTTCATAACCATTTTCTTCCTCCTTAAAATTATAACCACCATAATTAGATGATTTGTCAAACTAATGGTAAAGGGATTAATTCTGGAGAACATGAAGTATTTAAATACTTTTGTTGCTAACATAATCTTATAAA
Organism: Kordia sp.; assembly: GCA_002733415.1. GTDB lineage: Bacteria > Bacteroidota > Bacteroidia > Flavobacteriales > Flavobacteriaceae. Next base: position 16,136 of record NVVR01000030.1, read on the forward strand.
CAATTAATCACGGAGTAATTTGTATATCCAACCCCTTACGATTTTTCTAGTTTCTTGATTTTTTTCCTCCAAATATTTATTTCACGATTAAAGCTTAAAATTTCAGAAATAGTGACAAAGACAATCAAATTAATAATGATCATGAAAGTCATGCTAAAAAATGTTCCAAAAACTAAACTCATTACAATAAGAATAAATGAAATAAAAACAATTAAAAAACTAGCCCATTTGTGTTTTATGCCCAAATATAGAACCATATGATGAAAATGTGTTTTATCTGCTTTAAATGGGCTATAACCATTCTTTAATCTTCTTCTATACACTCGTAAAGAATCTGCAACTGGTAATGCTAACACTCCAACTATTGTAGCAAAAGTAACTGGGAAAATTGGAGTATTAGAAGCATCTTGTATGAGTAATATACCTGAAGCCACCAAAATGAACCCTAAAACTAAAGATCCCGAATCGCCCATAAATACTTTGTTTTTAGACGATAAATTAAATCTAAGAAATCCTATTAAAGCTCCTATCAAAGAAAGGTATAATAACACCAAAAAATGATTATTATTTAATAATGCAATAACCATGAATGCCGATAAGCCTAAAATTGCTAAACCTGCAGCTAAGCCATCAATACCGTCCATTAAATTAAAGGCATTAACAACGCCTACAATCACAACTAAGGTTAAAAAATATTGAGCCGTTAAAGCTAATTCATCTATACCAAAAATCCCAAACATTGATTCTATTCTTATTCCAGAATCAAATAAAACCCAAGCCAATGCTATTTGAACGCCAAATTTTATCGTCCATCTAAGATCCATTTTATCATCAATTACCCCTACTATAAGTAATATTAAAGAACAAATAAGTAAGGCATAGTATTTTCTTTCTATATTCCAAATTTCTGGAAATAGAAGTAAAGTGATCATGGATGAAATTATCACTAAAATACCTCCTATTAAAGGGACAGGTACTTTATGTACTTTTCTTAAGTTTGGTTTATCTACCAAACTTATTTTTATAGCAATGTTGCGTACTAATGGCATTAAAACCATAACTAATACTAATGAAATTACAGGAATTACAATATATATAATAGTAGTATCCATAATTATTGAAGTTTAACGTTTTTCAAAAAAAGTTTGTTGATGTTTTAAATGCCCTAACTCCATTTCAAGAAGTTTAGAAATTTCTATTTGAGTGGCTATTGGTTTCACAGAAGTTTTATATTTAATGACCAATACTTCGGCCACGAGCTCTTTATATTTTTTAGTTATAAAAGGCCAAGTATAGCGTCTATTAGCGATTAGCTTCATCCTCTTTCCTATTTCTTTAAACTCTATGATCTTAATATTCTCTATTAGTATTTTTAAATCCACATGATCTTGAAAATATAACGCTTTATTCTCTGTAGTTGTTCTGTTGTAAGAAACTCCAAACGCAATAATCGGTAACCCCAAATACATAGCCTCTACCAAAGACGGGTTTGTTCCACCTGCAGAATGCCCATGAATATAAATAAGCGCATTCCCTCTTAATAGGTCTAATTTTCGCTGATTATAAATAGGATCCAGTAAGAAAATGTTTTTTTGATGACCATATTTTTCTTTTAAACTCTTCCCATAATCACTATAGTTCCAGTTACCAACTATTACCATAGTGTATTTAGATAATACCGAAAAAGCTTCCAATACTTCATGTACATTATTCTCAGGTTCTATTCGACAAACTTTAAAAGCATATGGTTTTTTTAAAAATGGAAATTCCTTTTTATCTTTACTATTAGACTTTACTTGCATAGTATGGTCGGCACCATATTCAATAATTCTACTCAAACTACCATAGCGCATAGCTGTATAATCTTGAATTGATTCATTATCAGAGATATCAATATGCGAATATTTCACAGCCATACTTTCCGCCCAAAACAAATAGCATTTTGCAAAGAAATTCCATTTATCTCTCTTCCATTCGATACCATCTATTGATATGATTATTTTTTTATTTGTAAACTTTTTAATAAACGGAAGCATCCAAGCTCCAGCAACTCCTAATATCAATAAAATATCAGCATAAAACAAAGAATGTATTATTGATAATGGATCATATAAAAGACTCTGTATTCCATTAGCTTTTAATGGAATGTATTTTAAATGAGCTCCTTTATAATTGGTGTGTCTTTCTTTTTTCGAGTAGGTTCTACCAGAACAGTATACGGTTAAATCATAATCATCACTCAAATGATCTACTAAGTGTGCTGTTAATGTTTCAAAACCACCATAATTAGCGGGAAGTCCTACAGTTCCTATTATTGCTATTTTCTTTTTTGTACCCATAATTATAGTATTAGAGGTTATTATTAATTGACATTTCAGTGTTCTTAACTGAAGCCTTCTTTAATTTAATATCCAAAAATCCAACCGTTATTTAAAACGCTTGTAAAACAAGGGTTTACAGGTTGTGGAGAGGGATTGGTAATCCAGCTAGTGGAAAATATATCCACTAATTAGACTAGTTCATCTACTTTTAAAATCTTTAAATTTTTTTGTACAAAGACATCTTCACTAAATAAATGGATTTTCTTTAAAGAATATGTTACCATTCTTTCGTATAGATCTTGATTGTTTAGTAATTGATTTAGTTTTTCATGAAGTAACTTAGTATTTCGACTATCAACCAAAAAGCCGTTTTTATTTTCTTCTACTAATTCAATAATACCACCTACAGGAGGTACTATTGCTGGAATTCCGTATGCCATAGCCTCTATAATAGTTAAACCAAAAGTCTCCACCCAACCGTCAGGTTTGGAAAGGTTAAGTATAATATCTGCCCACTGATAAAAGGGATGCAAATTGGTTTGTGTATCGTATATTTCTAAATTATTTGGCCTAATTAAACCATAAAAATAAGCATCAATTTCTTGCTTAGAGCTATTTAAAACTAAACGAAAACTATATCTAGAATTATTTTTAGCTAATTCAAAAAATTCATTTACCCCTTTATATTCTTTTAACGAACAAACCATTAGTACTTTGCTAGTACTCGTTTTTACCTGCCTTTTTTTGTTTGCCTCCTTTAAAAACTCCAACTCAATAGCATTGTGTAAAATATAAGTTCTATTCTCATTAAAGGGCTCTTGCTCTGAAAGGAACTTTGACACATAAATAACATCTGTTGCCCATTTTTTTGCTACTCCGAATAAAAACTTTTTAAATATTGGAGGCTTAACAGTAGTTTCATGAATGTGGTATATTATCCTACATCCTTTTAATTTTCCTAAAAATGCTGCTCCAAAGGGAAGAACAGTATTGATATAAATAATATCTTTTTTGGTTATTTTAAAAAGCAACGTACTTAATATTATCAACTGGCTAAGCATTAAGTTAAATAATCTTAAATATGGATTTTCTGCCCACTTATACCAAAAATAATGGTAATTTATTCCTTCTATATTTGATAAGAACCCCTTTCTTCCTGAGCTAGTTACCATATGAACCTCAAAATCATTTTTAACCCAAGATTTCATTAATTGCATTAAAACTTTTGGGCTACCACTGTAGTCATTTAATAAATGGAATGCATATATTTTCATGAGCTAATTTTTGTTTTTTCTTAATCCCACCCTTGGGTTTAATTCCCCTAATCTTGCCTAGAATTAAAAAGGTTATTTGTTAATTCATACCTCGTGTGCTTGCACCAAGGGTATTGATTTATCTTGTATAAGCTTTGCTAAAAAAAATGATTACCTTTTAATGTGTTAAGTTTTTATGGAGTTTCATCTTGTTACAATTTTGAATAAACAGTATGAAGCACTTCGCCTCTTCTGTTCCAGTGAAATTTCTCTTCAAATTTTAACCTGGCCTTCTCACTCATATCGTCTTTTAATTTAGGATTATTATAAAGTTCACTTATTGCTTTTCCTATATCTGATACAGTAGCTTTGTAATCTTGTATTGGTATAGCATACCCACAAGACTTGTCTATAAACTCTCCTGGCCCACAATTTTTCAAACAAATAACCGGTAAACCGAAAGATAATGCTTCTGCCACCACCATTCCTGCTCCTTCATGTGATGGGAAAAGGAATATAGCGGCTTCCCTAAATAGCTCCATTAACTCTTGTCTATCAATCCACTCAACAAATTTTACATAGGCGTTTATATCATGTTCATTACACAATTGTTTGTAAAAATTTAGCTCTTCTCCATTACCTACAATAACCAATTCACAATTTTTTCTTTCTTCCTGTGGTAATTCATTTATAAATGAGGCAAATCCTAATATACTTAGATCGTACCCTTTTAAAGGAACTAATCTCCCAGCAGATATCAATGTAAACTTGTTACTTTTCACATTTAAATCACAACCAAAATCTTCGGTTGCTACTGAAGGAATAATCACTATTTTTTCTGGTTTAATGTGCAATACCTCCTGTACGGATTCATTCATACAATAAATAACATCAGCTTTTTCGACTGTTTTTTTTAAGGACAAAGAAACATTCCAAAAAGTTTTTTTTATCAACCATGTCATACGATCTTTTATCCAATATTTTTTATGGTATGGTTTTAAGTACTGACTAGGAATAAGTGGATGATGTCCAATAGGCCCCCAAACAAAAGGCTTATTTAATTTCCACAAATAACTCGGAGTCCAATCATTATGAAAATTGATATTATGAACAATATCATATTTTATTTGCTGTTTTTTAATATAGGCAACTATCCCTTTTTGCCACATTAAATAATATAGCATTGCCCCTCTACCTCCTTTTTTCCAAAACCTCATGTAATAAGGTAAATCGAAATATAAAAACTGAATATTTTTATACTCTTCCTTTGGATTTTCAAGCATATATTTTTCAATATTTTCTTGATTATTTTCACGAGTAATAGCTATAACTTTATTAAACCTAGCAATTTGCATTACAAAGTTCCACCCCATAGCGTCTTCTGATCCTTTATACGGGTTCACCGCATAAGTACTGGCTAATATTGTTTTGTTTTTGTTCATCGCGTAATTTTAAAAGTTTAGCAGGCACACCACCTATAATTGAATTTTCTGGAAACGATTTATTAACCACAGCTCCTGCTGCAATTATACTCCCTGAACCTATTTCAATTCCATCTAAAACGGTTACTTTGCTCCCTATCCAACAGTTGGATCCTATTTTAATTCCTTTTCTAGTAACTCCTTGAAGTCTTATCGCCTTTGATAAATCAGAATGATTATGATTTTCAGGATGACAACTTAAATATTGTCCAACGATACAATCGTCTCCTATTTCAAGGCCTCCACCCCCCCCCAAATATGCATATTCACCAATACCTACATTATTTCCTATTTTAATATATTCTCCCAAATGGTTAAAAGATGTGGATACTATTATTCTACTGTAGTCCCCTAAACTCACATTGTTCCCTATATGTATTCCTACTTTTCCTAAGGCGCTTAAATGCACATCTTTTCCTAATTTCATAAACTTTCCGAAGTGAATTTTAGGGCTATTAAAAAAACGTACTCCTGGCCCTAAAACAGCTCCTTTTGGATTTTTGAATAACAACAATAATTTTAAGCCTCTAAAAAAACTCCAAAATTGAATCCAAACAAACTGAATTAATGCCATATCGTTCAGGTTTGAATCAAAGCGAAACACTGGATTTCTTAATTGTACTATTTTTTCTATAACTTTTTTCATGTTTTTTAATTAAAAAATTATTAAATACTATATTATTTGAAGTTATGATTAGGCTACCTTAGTAATTGTATCATACATAATAAGGTTTAAAGTATCTTTTAATTCAATATTATTAATTGCCGTATAGTGGTCTTTTTCCGAATTTCTTAATGTTTTAAATAAATCCAAATATTCTTCATTAAGTACTGAAATTGTTTTAGCATCTAACTCTTTTTTTCTTTTTAAAATTACTTCAGAGTCTGCGTAAAGAAAAAAGTTTAAATCTGGCTTTAATAACAAATGATATCCTGCTTTAATAATTTGTTTAGGCAATTGGATATTACTCCTTTTACTATCATTTATAAAATCAAAATAATAACGATCATAAAGTACTATATGTCCTCTACAGGTATATTTAAAATAAACATAAAATTGTCCGAATAAATAGTCTGTATAGTAATATGAAAAACGTAAAAAAGAGCTTATAAAATTCTTGTTAGTTCCTTTTCTTGGCAATCTATTTGCTGCATCTTGTTCTGCTTTAACTTTACCTTTTACCCAAGCGCTTAAAATAGGTAGTAATGAAGGTCGATGCCTAAGAATTTTAACTGGTTTTCTTAATCTCTTCTCTATTTCATACTTCACATTTTCAATGACTGTTGATTTTCCTGCTCCATCAACCCCACTAAAAGTGATTACTAACCCTTTAGAAAACACCAACTGTTTAACAGTATCCATGTAGTAATTAAAGGTACTCAAAGTGCGATTTACCAAACTATTTTCGGGTTTACTACTCAAGCATTTAACAAGCTCTTTTTTTCGAATAGTATTGTCTATATAATTACAATACAATACCTCGTCTAAAGCAACTTTTCCATTTTCCAATAACTGTTGATATGCTTTAAATTTTGATGGGATTATTGTATCATTTAACCCATAAAACAAACCAATATACCTTACCATATCCAAAAGTTCCATTTGCTTAATATGATGCTTATTAACATATGCATTTTCTATAACTTGATTTGCATCGAGCATCGTAATAGATTTTCGTTTAAAACTCCAAACTAAATCAATACTCAACAAGGTTTTGTCTTTGAAAAATAGTTGTACTGAAGCCATAAAAGACTTCTTTATAACATGTGTCTGAATACATAGAGGATGTTGTTGTAAATATTTTAAAATACCTGATAAATCTTCCTTTTTAATGCATAAATCAATATCTGAATACTCACTTAAATTTTCAGGAGAACCATTAGGGAATTTTATTCCAGCATACTCTCTATGTTGTAGGTAATCAAATATATCAGCTATAATCATTGGTCTATGCAATTGTTGACCTTTAAGAGACTCACTAATTGCATGATTCCATGTATCCAACTGCCAGTATACTTGCTCATGCCATTTTAGTTGTCGGGCATATATATGTAAATATGAAACGGTATTTATTAATAAATATAGTTGCAAGTATTCGTCTACCTTACTATTTTCACTAGACCATTTTGCAAATAATTCTGGAGTAATTTTGGACTTAATTTCTTGACTAATCTCTTTCCAAGATTTTCTATTTACTAGTATATTTTGTTGAATTATAAAATGGAAAGCATCAAATCCTACTGGTATTAAAGTTTGGGCAAGTTCCCAATCATAAATAGCCAGTTTTTCATCGTTGGCATAAATATTCCATGGAGTAAAATCACCATGTGCAAGAGTTACAGAAATGGTTCTACGATCTATTGTATTATATATTTTACTCAATTTTTTAAGCATGCCTATAGGTATGCGCTTATCCTTAATTCTTTCTAAGTCTATTAGTTTTTTTTTAGTTGCATGTATTACAGGTAATAAATCTATTCTAAGTTCTTCTTTAGATTTTTTATAAATTTCACTTAACACTAATTCATGCGTTTTGCTAAACACTAAATTTCTGCCTCCAAAACTTGATAAGTCATCCAATTCTAAAATGTTATTTACTTCACGCTTACATTTTGGAACTACAAAATTTTCAGGAGCAATAAATCCTAACTTATTAATTATGAACTCTTCATTTTTTATAAGCGATAACCCTATTGGCGAATAAGCTACTTTATAAAATTTACCTTTACCATTATTTTCTTTATAAGTAATAATTTTATTATTTGGTCCTACTGTTCCTGTAAATATTGCCCAATTGATATCTGAGAAATCAACTACAGTTTTATTAAAGCTGTTATTTTTCAAGTAAAGTTTTTTAGTTTTAAACACTAATTTTTGCAACCTAAATAAAAAGACCATCCTAATTATTAGTGCAAATAACATTGATTTAAATTTTCCTATTGAATAAAACTTTAAAAACAAAGCCTTTTTTGAATTGGCATTACAAATCCATCTTGGTGTTCCATCTGGATTGTTTATTATAAGAAGTGTTGTTAATAATCCGTTATTACTATCGGTTATTTCAATACCTAAGCTTTTAAATATATTTTTCATAGTTTTAATTTATTTGAATCTGTATTGTACTAATACAAATCACCTACCAAAAACAGAACGTCTTGAAATACAGGTGATTGAGAGGTTTGCGTTCTGTTTGGTTTTCCAAAATCGGGAAATCAATTTCGCTTTTTGGAAAAGAATAAATATTGAATACGAATGTAAATGGACTGTATCGTAAGGGGTAAAGTGTTAGATTATATATTTTAACCCACTACCATCCGAAAGTTCGTTAATTTTATTGATAGATGTGTTAGGTAAATTTGTTATGTAATAGTGTTTTGTTTGTTTTAAAAGTGAAAAACTTAATTACTCATAATAAGAACATTTGTCAAACTGAGCTTAGATCAGCACAGGCGAAACTCAATCTGACAATGAATTAAATGTTACTTAAAACTTTCGGATGGTAGTGATTTTAACCATACTATTAATGATATAATCACCATAGATTTTCTCAACTACATTTAAAAACTACTAAAAATAAAAATTGCAATTAATGTTTTTGCTCAAGTACATTAATTGCAATTTTAAAAAGGGGAATCTATTATAATTTTATAGCTTAATGATTTTTTTAGAAGTAGTCTTGTTTCCTGATCTTACAGCAATAATATATATTCCTGGAGATAAATTAGAAATATTATAATTGAACTTGTTCCACCCCTGAGAAACAGTATCATCAAACCTTAATAATAATTCCCCTAATAAATTATAAAACTCCATATGAACTATCTCATCCATCATCGATTCATATTCGACAATAATATTATTCTTTGTGGGTTGAGGATATATAAATAATTGACCATCTCCCCGGTATGGATTCACGATTATATTAGTAATATTAGTTGGTGTTATTTGATAATAATCAAAAATTATAGTTGCTGAATTTGTTATATTTGTATTGACATTTAAGTTCTTCTTTGGAAAAATTTCAAATTGAATATAACCGTGGCTGTCTGGCTCATTGTGCTCAACATCCTGGAGGTCTATGTGAGGAAAATCCCATTTTAAAACATTCTTATCTAATATCGTAAATCTTGCTTCATGGGATGTTTCCATTTTGTTCAAGCTACTAATATCTAAATTGGAACTTAACGTGTCGTAAACTACGATAGATTCTGCAGGGTAATTACCCATATTTTGAAATCTTATTTTATAGGTTATTGGATCTCCTAATGGAAGGGCCCCTTCAGGATATACCAATTTATCATTTGGATCAATAGCTCCCACGATTATACTTGTGTCATTATGAGTGTTGTTAGCCATATTTGTATCTGCAGTATTTGATGTAATAGATATTGAATTCGTAGCATTATCTCCTATAGTGGTATCAATTGTAACCTTAATAGTGACAGTAAATGTTACTATTTCCTGCGCTTCTATCGTTGCAATATCCCAATAAGCTGTTTGCCCTGTTTGATTTGTCCATAAAACATCTGATGAAACAAAATCAATATCATTAGCTAAATTTATTGTAACTCTATTCCCTGTTGCGGCATTATTACCAATATTCTTATAAGTAACTATATAATCATTTTCAAAATTTTTCCTTAGTACTGTTGTACTCATACTTACTGATAAATCAGAAATTGATCCGTCTGCTACAAAACCAAAATCTTTATCTGGAATTGTTTCTCCAATTGCCGTTACCGTAGCAGTGTGAGCTTCTTGACTGGAAGGACAAAATTGAGTATAATATAGTGGTGATTCTGCTGTTATTGTATACGTACCTGTATTCATATAAAAAGAATACTCTCCATTAGAATTGGTATAGGTAGTTTTGTCATCTGGAGCAATAGTCAGTTTTGTGTTTTTTAGTAATACATCTCCAGTATCATAAATACAATTTGAATTCTCGTCAATATATGAAATACCTGAAATGTGAGTTCCATTATCTTCTACGTAAGTATCGTAATTAACTGAAGCTGACACGTTAGTAAATATTTTCCTATATCCTGAAGGCCAATCAACAACCAAACTGTCTACTACTGTTGCATCACCCAATCCAAAAAGCAACTTACTACTATTTTGTCCTCCAGACCTGCTTAAAATTTCTTGTTTTTGCCATATGTCCTGCCCATATATATTTGCTTTAACCCTAATTTTAGCTCCTATTGCAGATTTATTCGAGTTAGTTCCTACAAATTTCAATCCTAAAAAGTTATCACATTGACCTCTTGTATTTTCAAAAAAGAAATTATTTGTTGAGCCATGATTAGCTATAAAAATATCATTATCACCATCATTATCATAATCAGATATTGCCGTTCCATAAGAATCCCCTCCTATTTCTGTTAAGTCATTTTCAGTACGTGTAAATGAACCGTCTCCGTTATTTTTATATAAAAAATTATTTTCATCTTGATCATTTGTTACATATAAATCTAAGTACCCATCATTGTCAATATCAATCCATGTGCTTCCATGGGAGTTTCCTTTATCATTTACAATATCACCTGTTATTATTTCTGTAAATGTCCCATCAGTATTGTTTTTATAAAGAGCGTTATTTGAATCCCCTGAATTAGCTACGAATAAATCCATGTAGCCATCATTATTGTAATCTCCCCAACTACACCCCACAGATTTTGAAGGCGTACTAAGTACGTTTTCATTAACTTTCACAAATTGTCCATTCCCTATATTTTTATACAACCAATTAGCTTCATTGTTCGTATTAGGGACGAACAAATCTACAAGGCCATCATTATTATAATCTGCCCAAGCAGCACCAATTGAATGACCGGCATCAGTAACCACTGGGCTATTTTCAACCCGAGTAAATGTTCCATCTCCGTTATTGTGAAATAAATGATTTGTATTGGTCGAGAAATATTCTGTAACAAATAAATCCAAATATCCATCATTATCATAATCTGCCCAAGCAGCACTATTACAATAAACTCCATATTCAACAATATCACCAGATGTAATTTTAGTAAAAGTTGTATCCCCATTATTTTTATAAAAGAAATTATTGGACCCTGCATTATTCGCTACAAATAAATCTAAATCCCCATCATTGTCATAATCGCCCCAAGTTGCCCCTAATGATTTTGCTGTATCATTAACGATATCCCCTGTACTAATTTTTGTAAATGTTTCATCACCATTATTTTCATAAAGAATATTTGGTTGAGTATCATCATAAGTCGTTATAAATAAATCATCATACCCATCATTATTATAATCACCCCAACTCGCAGACCAACTGTCAGTAACATCTATAGTTAGTCCTGAAGAAGAAGCCATTATAAAACCAATAGTTGGATCAAAAGCTAAATTTATAATCGTATTTGATTCTTCACACATTGATTCACTAGAAACACTCACCAAAGCATGATCTCCTCCTTCAAAAGAGCTATCCACTTCCATATTAAACTTTAGTTTAAAGTGATTATTTGAAAGGTCAAGTACTCCTGGTAGTCCATTAGCAGAGATCGTAGATTCGATATCAGCTATAGTATACACATAATTGTTAGATCCATCCAAAACAGGGTCGGATATTGTAAGATAAGAACTACTTAAAGGATACTGAATTTGTCCACTACCGGTAACAAATGCCATGCTATCACCAACAGGATCTATGCTTACTGACAGATTATTTAATGATCCAAATTTTACACTTGAAACATCTATTTCTATTTCAATAGTAGTTCCGCATATATCTCCCACATGTATTCCTTCTAATGTTGCTTGCATACCTGATGGTTGTGGTTCTACAAAAAGTCCGTATGTACTAAACCCACAGGTAAAATCGCCAAAATTGGCTGGATATGCAGTGCATTCATAACCTGAGTAAACCGTAATGTAATCAGGTATACAATCAGTGTATTTCCCTATAATCGTTAGGTCTCTGGCAGAAGAACCTGTTAGTTGTCCCAATTGATAAATATCACCTGTTAACGGAATTTCTTGTCCTGTAGCGTCATCAATCACTTGTATTATTTGTGTAGTCCCTGAAGGGTTTTTAATATGAATCCATGCATTGTCAGCATTGATATTAGATGAATTTGTATTCACTTTAAAATCCCAAGAAATTGTTTCAGTAAGACCTAGTAATATAGGATTATCAGAAGATAGTACTAATGATGGTGGATTAAATTTTATTCTATCTGGATTGGTTGCCTCTAACAAGCCAGAATCTCCTCCTCCTAAAAAGCTCCCTTTTGAAAAATTAAATTTCCAAGTTAAATCTTCATAGGTATTAATTGGTACGTCACAATTAGGCGCTAAATCCATTGACAACTTTCCTTTAAATCCATCGTCAGAGAAATTTATAGAACCTCCATTTGCTACATAATGTTGCTCTAAATCAAAAGTATATAAATTACCCACTACTTGACTCGGACTGATATCCGTAACTGTTTCTGAAATACTTGAATTTGTTTTTTTGGTTCTCCAAATTTTCAACACTACATTTGAGATATCATAATTATCAGGAATCTCTACGGTGGCAGATTTTATATGCGCCCAATTTCTATATTCTGATGGAAATAAATTCCCTCCGTTATAATTTGAACAACAATCTCCAATACTTAAGTAAAAATATTGATTTACTGTTTTTGAGCAACTCGTCACCGAAAAATAATTTCTTGAAGAATTTAAAAAACTATATCCTATTAAGGTAAAGTTATCATCGTAATAACCACATTGATACTTATCATTTGTTCCTGGGTTTACAATATTACTAGTATAAAACTCATTTGTAGATTTCAGTTGCTCTATGTTTCCTCCTAGGTTTGTGGTAACCTCGTAATTTGTGTACAGGGTTACTGTATCCCCTGATTCATATACAAAACCAGAAAATGATGCACAGCTTGACGCCAAAGTACTAGGGCTAATGTCATAGGTAAACGTTTTATCATCACCAGAGACTACAGAAGTCACTGGGACTATAGCACAGGTTATACTTGATGCCGAACTAGCATCATAAACAACTAAAGAAGCGCTAATTGGAGTTAAATAGGTTCCTTTTTCAATATTTTGAGAAGCATAACTATAAGCCCAGTCCGTATTGGCAGGAGTGGTATAAATTGTTCCTTGAAAAGTACCTTGAATAGAATCCCCTAGCATAACCCTATTCTCTTTTACCACTGAAAAATCAAGAGAGCCACTAGAATCGGGCAAACCATTTTGGTCATTATCTGGGGAACCAAAGCTTGTTCGTTTAAAGCTAAAACTATCAAAATTCATTCCTTCACATCCAACTCCACTATTACAGTGTAAATCTAATGTTTCAGTTGTATTACAAATAAAAGGAACTTCAAAACTACAACTAGAGCTAGTTATATAGCTTATATTCATTGTAATATTTACTGGTCCAGATACAGCTCCCGTCATTCCACAATCACCGGTAACATCCAGGTTAAACGCAGCTTTTGTAATATTAAACCCGGATGGTAAAGGTAAATCATAATATGCAGTCACTTGATTGGCTCCTGTATCATAGTTGATAGAAGAAGCAGTCCACAAAACATTATGATAAAAATCTAAATTACTATAGGCTAAGCCAGCTTGTAAATCAAAAACTACTTTATATTGCGCCCCAGTATCTTCTGGCAAATCATTTGAAAATGAAGACACAGTAAATGAAAGTTCTTTTGTTTCGCCATCATTAATATTTGTAGGTGTTTCAGAGAAAATAGACATAATAGTTTCATTTTCATTCTGTCCTGTTCCTGACTTAGAATAATTACTATTATCACAAACATCTTTATATGCTAAATCATATCTCCAACCTTTTACATAATCTCCATTACATACATTTATATTACAATGGTATGTTTTAAACGAAACTAATATTTGATCACCAGAATCTAAATCTGGGAAATCAAGTATTACACGGCCTATTGGACTACCTCCTAAACAAGAATAATCTCCATTCGTATCTGTTACATATGTTGTCGTAGGTGTAATTGCTATTGAACTTCCTCCATTAAGTTGATAAGTAATGTTAGCTTCATCAATACGGGAAAAAATATTTTGATTATAACTAGAACCTAAAGACTTATAAATATCCAACTGAACTACATCAGCTTTTCCTTGACCATTATTTGTTAAAGTAATAGTATGTGAGCTAGATTCGGAATCGCCAAAGCAAGATGATAATTCACTAGTTGTAGATACTCCTATATTTGGTGTTTTAAGTGATAAACTTACATGCCCAAAAGAATTAGAACTTACTATCTGACTACCAGAACATTCCCATAAATTTGTAATTGTAGAAGTAACTGTTGCATTGTCACATCCTGATCCTGATATAGATTGTGTAATTGTAATACTCTCATTGGTGTCAAAATAATTGTCATTATTTCCTACGCCTGTAAAATCAGCCCCTGACAAGGTTATTATAGCTCCTACACCATCTAAACTACCAATATTAACTGAAGTTACGTCTATACCTGATGCATGAACATCATTAATTTTAAATGTGGCTACCCTTCCGTTTCCTGCATTTACAATAGTAATATCTCTTGTAAATGAATCTCCTGAATTTAAATTTTTACTTGTAGGACTGATACTTGTAATACTCAAAACAGGATAATATAAATTATATGCATTTGATAAACCATTGGTCGATCCTCCATCATAACTTAATGTTACATCATTTCTAAACACATTACCAGCATCTTGAAAAACTATTGCATCCATATTTGCTGTAATATTAATTGAGAATTGCATTGTTTGACTCACAGAAAGGTCATCAGCTGATAAAATAATAGATGAAAGGTTTGTAATATTTTGTTCTGATATATTAAAACTACTCTGCTCACTTAAACTGGACGAAACATATTCTATACCTGTAGGTAAAACAATTGTTATTGAATTGTTAACCAAAGTTCCAGTATGAATATTCAATATTTGTATATCAACTTGTTGACTTGCATCACATACATTTACACCTGTTGGGTTTGTTATTAAAATTTGAGCTTCTTGACCAAGAACTTGTATATGTAATCCTAAACAAATGAAAAGTGTTAATTGAATCTTTAATAACAACATATAATTAAATCTCCAGTTAATTAATCGTTTATTATTTGAGCATTGTACTTCTTTTCTCATAAGTCAATAATTTTAGATTATGGATTATAGGTTCAAATGTTAAGCCAACGATGTAAATAGCTGATTTACAAATACTTAGGTGTTTTTTATTAAATATAAATTCCAATTATTGGAATTTATATTTATTTTTTGAAAAATAAAAGGGATTTATTTATTGCTGTAAATAAATTATTATAATAATATTAAAATGATTAGAAAGTTGCCCTGTTGTAGATTTAGAGGATAATAACTTCTATATTTTTTAACACTATCATCTAAAAGTTTTAAGTAAAACTAAATTTATTGTCAGATTGAACTTGTCGAAATCCATAAATGGTTAGTTTCTATTAAACTTCGACATCCCGATAGCTATCGGGACAGTTTGAAAACTGTTTTTATTGGGAGAAATTAAGTTTTTTATTTTTAAAACGACGAAACACTATTACATAATGAATTTACCTAATATGGATCAATATAATTAATGAACTTTCGGATGATAGTGATTTTTTAATTAAGATCACTTGAAAAGATTGGTATTAAATATACTTAGATAATGACTTTCTCTTTCTTTATCATTTGTTCAAATTCATGCTTTTATTTTTTCATGATTATGATTAAAAATCACAATATGTTGAGTGATTTTGTCAGTTCGAGTGTTCCGATTTTTCATCGGAATGTATATAGAACGCAAAAATTTATTCTCGATACATTTTTAGTGTCTCAAAACACTCGAATTGACGTTCTTTTTTAATAATGATTCCTTTTAGAAAAAAGTATGAGTTTGCCCTGATAATAAACGACTATGTTTAGCCTACAAACAATTAAATTTGTATCACAATTTTTTCCTGTTTAATTATTTCTACTTAATTCTCGCCAAGTACCATTACCCATGGAAATAAGCGTCAAAGAACCATTAGTAATAGAAGTATAGCCATTTACTAGCCGTATATAACCACTATTAATAACATTAGCATTAGCATCATTAAACAAAAGTGTAATTATGGTGCCTTTTGGAAAATGATTTGCAGTTTGATGATTAATCCTAACAGTAGTATTTGTTCCATTTATTTCAAAAACATTTCCTGCTTCTGGTAAAACTAAAAAACCTGTAACATCTGTTGATATAGATGTCATACTTGTCGTTAATGTACCTGTTATTATTCCTCCAGCCTCAGAAATAGGAGCTGCCTCTATTTGAACTGTAGTAACTCCAAAAACCAATGTCGGTGTAGTAATATATATTTCAAGTGGAGTTGAGGAATTTGAATTTACTATATGAAATTTTGGTGCATACGAAGTGGTTCGATCCACTATGCTTCTCATCCCAATCATATGCCACTCAGAATCTCCAGGATGGTAACCACCTGTTACTATTCCCGCTGGTGCTCTACAAATGGTCGTTACAGCATTAGGCTTATCCGTTTTGATATATGCACCAAAATTAACCAGATCATATTTGGCTGGAAGTAAAATTGAAGGCAAATATTTAAATGAAGGTCTTAAATAACCATCAATTCCTGCTGGTATAGTTAATTTCGCAACTTGATAACCAGGTAATATTTCTGGTGATAGTGACTCAACAGTAATTCCAGTAGCAGAAATGTCCCAATATGGTATCGTGTGACCTTCTATACCATTGAAACAAGAATTTAAGAATAAATTATTATGTGAATTTTTAAAATCGATAGATTTATCACTTTTTATATCAATATAATTATCTCCATTGTCTATGGTCAATCCACCTGTACTTCTCCCTGAAATTTCAGTTCCATAAGTGTCTGTATTTAATTGTATTAAAGGAACATCCGCTGATTGAGTAACTCCTTCTATTCTAAGATTATCCCCAATAATCTGACCAGATTCGATAACTATATGACCATAATTAGTACTATATGATTCAAATATAAATGATTTAAAAACATTGTTATTCCCCCCTAAAACACGCAAACAATAATCAAAGCCATCACCAGATATTGCACCATGAAAAAAGGAATTAGAATTTACAAAGGATGTTGCATCCTGCTCCAATAAAATACCTGTTTTAGCATATCTAATCCTTAAATCATAAAATGAACAGTAGCTTATGCCTCCAGCATTTTTTGCCTCTAGCCTTAAAGCTGGTCCGTCAGTAAAACCAAAAATTAAAACTCGTTCCAAAACAATACTTTCAATCAGTATTCCATCAGCCACGATTTCCACGCCACCTGCTGCTCCTTCATTATCAGTGTCATAGACTACTAAGTCTTTCAAGCCGGAATTTTGTCCTACAATTCTTATGGCAACTTGTGTACTCGAATTTTTAATTATTGTCCCATTATAAGGAGTTTCTAGCGAAGTTGCCCCACGCCCTTCTCCTTCTATCATGACTCCTGCTGGTATTAAAAGTGTCTGACTAATACTATATATTCCTACGGGCATAGTAACTTTGGCGCCAGTTAATTCTGCAGCATCTATAGCACTTTGAATTGCAATATAATCATCGGCAGTACCATTTCCAATTGCTCCAAAATTTTTGACATTTATAGATTGTGAAATCAAGGATAAACTGAGAGAATCTGAACTTGTATCTTCATTATAGTTACCTTGACTATAGGAGTTTTCATTTGAATTATCTTGATTATAGGGGGGGGTATTATAGTTACCTTGACCATTGGAGTTTCCATTTGAATTACCTTGTGCAAATGAAGCTGACATTGCAACAAAAACCATAAAGGTGTAAATTGTGTTTTTCATAATTATTAAAGTTAAGGCAGCAATTATGTTTAATTAACTAGCCATGTTAAAAATCAACATATTACTTTGTATGAAATATAGTTACTTTGTAGATCAAATCTCAAGACTGCAAGATTTTGAAAGTACCATCAGTTTGAATTTTACACTGTTCAAAAAGTTGGAGGGTTTCATAAAACTACAAAAAATAAACGAACAAATTCACAAAACACTCATAAGCAAGCGGTTGTGTTTTTTTTTGGGTAACAAAACTTAATAAAACAAAACATAGTTATAAAGACATATGTTTATAATAGCATAAGGTATTTGAAAGAAAATAGCTATCACCAATACTATTTATAGTGCCCATAATTTTATATTCAAAAGCATATAAATAATTGCTTTTACACTTCAACAAAGAGTATTAAACATAAACACTTAATGCCATTGAAAAAAAATATTTTAAACACCAAAATTATTAACTACCTGATAACATCAAGCTCAATTATTAGGCGGTTAAGTTGTAATAGTTTTTTCATCAGGAAATTAAAACCCGTATTATGAAGACAAAAGAACTATATCATTTTTTAATCTTATTTTTTTGCACATCTGTTCTATTTGCTCAATTACCATGTATTAGTACCACAATAAATGGAAGTGGTTCAAGTTTAGATCTTCACTGGGTTGGTGATTTAGAAGATGGTGGAAGTGGAGATTGGACAAGCCAGTGTTCATGGAGAGTAGAGGGGGGTAAATGCTTCTGAAATCCCTGCACAAGTACCAAGGCCAAAAGATAATGTTTACTTTGTAGACGCTTCTTTTACAGCAGGGCTACGAACTATTATTGTGGATTCTGACGCATTTTGTGCTAGTTTAAATATGTAAAGTGAGAACTGATAAATTGGAGGGGTACAGACCAATAATTAAGGGTTATGATACAACATAAATAGATAGTAATAATGATTAAACTTTAAGGCATTTCACACAATGATACATCAAATGAAATCATGTATAAAAAACTTATTCATGGGCGAGTGATTTTAATATTAATTTGATGTTTTAACGAATTTTGTTTTAGAATTAATCACTTACAAAGTAAAAATACGATACTCAATAATCTAATGACTAGGATGGTTGACAGTGATAAGATTAATCAGCGTCAAACTATGTGTAGCTAACTGCAGGCTTCTATTAATATAATTTATTCAAGAAAATAATTCGGTCTTCTTTTGAGAAGAAATATTTTATCAGACGGTGTAATGATATGATTACGTTTATAAGAGATATAAATGATAACTAATTGATAGAATAATATTCCAAAATTAGATTCACCAAAAATACCAAACTCTGTAAATGAATTGATGAAGAGCGGGATTAAAACACTATAAAG
The DNA here is from genome assembly GCA_002733415.1 of Kordia sp. Taxonomy (GTDB): domain Bacteria; phylum Bacteroidota; class Bacteroidia; order Flavobacteriales; family Flavobacteriaceae. The sequence continues at coordinate 35,425 of NVVR01000030.1, forward strand.
CATTAATCGTTTTTCCCTATTTTCTTTCGATATACCAATAAAAGTAAATACCATTTGAAATATGACAATGGTCATTCCTATAAAACCAAGATTCATTAGCACTTGCATGAAAGTATTGTGAGTCATTTTTCCAGGATAAGTGTGCGTACTTTGAAAGTAGTCTTTGTAAGCTATCCTCATAAAACCAAATCCTAATAATGGTTCTTTGGGTAAACCTTCACTTATAAGTGCTTTCCAAAAAGGCAATCTACCTGTCATACT
>NVVR01000031.1 GCA_002733415.1 Kordia sp.
TTATATTTGCCATAAGAAAGGGAAAACAGATGACATCTTAGTTGGTGTAATTAAGAGGTATGGAGAAAGTTTTGTTAAGCTGTACATAACAAAAGAAGATTCTCTACAACAAGCTAACAATTCATTATCAAAGAGTATAAACGAAATGTGGAATGCAAACGGTGATAGCTGGGTACACAAACATCGGTTTAGTAAAAATGAACTTAACTGCTTGATAGAATATTTAAAGTAGTTTCATAACCTAGAAAGGATTCAGGTTTATGACCTCCTGAGTATGAATCAGGCGTTCAGTAATTACTGAATAAAACCAATATATTTGACAAATGAAGAACTTATTACTATTAGCTGTAGCTTTCACATTTATATCTTGTAAAAAGGAAACTAAAGTTGTTACTGTTAAAGAAAAATCTACTAAATCAAGATTTTACAAAACAAAAGAAGAATTAAAATACAATAGGTCAGCTATTTTATACGCAGTTAATGATAGTGTAAGTGAACAACTTGAAATATACGTCTCTAAGAAAAATGATTCTATATTTAATCAAATAAAGAGGTTTAAACACAATGCTATTGACACACTAAATAGTACTTTTTATGATTTGAAAGTATCAAGCACTGAGAAACCAAATGTGTATAAAGCAGAAATACTTTTATTTAATAAGTTTAATAATTTTGAAATTACTAAAACAAGAGAAAGGAAAGTTACCTTTCACTACACTGAACAAAGCAGTGATAGTTTGATTATTTCTACAGTAAAATCTAAAACAAATAAGTTGGAATTTGAATACTTAAATGTAGATAATAAGCATATAACTGGTGTTTTAATTGACGAATACAATAATGATACTATTGTAAATAATGAAAAAATGGTTAGAATGAGAGAGTTTAGCCTTTTAGTTGATTATCACACAGATACTGACAATCTTTTTGTTGAGCCGTATGAATTTCATGAAAACAATAGATTAGACCTTCATTTTAATCCATCTTCCTTAACCCCAGAAACTACAGACAGAAAGTTTTAATCACCTAAACGGATGCTTCAAATTAATCAGTTCTTGCAAGCTATCTAAATCTTCTTGTAAGTACTTCTCAGTAGATGAAATGAAGCGATGTCCTGCCATATATTGAACAACCCTAGGTAGTGTTGTTCGAGCCAATTCGTGATAACAGAAGCCCTTATTTGCTTTAGGTTTAATATCTTGTTGTTGTTGTTGTTGTCATAGGTCTTTAGCTTCTTGTTGATAGCAGATACTTGTTAAGTATATTTTTTTTACATTGATAATATGTCTGTCAAATGTCTGTCAAAACTGAGTGTAATTTGGATAAATAGAAGAAAAACTATACCTTTATTTTAAATCTTAAGTTCATTATTATTGCTGATTATAGCCTTGTGAAGTACTACAAATGGTATAAAAACAAAAAAGACCTACCGTTTCCAGTAAGTCTTTAAGTGAGCCCTGCAGGATTCGAACCTGCGACCGCCTCCTTAGAAGGGAGGTGCTCTATCCAGCTGAGCTAAGAGCCCTTAGCATTAATATTGTCGGGGTGGCAGGATTCGAACCTGCGACCTCCTCGTCCCAAACGAGGCGCGATGACCGGGCTACGCTACACCCCGAATTGATTTTTATTAGCGGAGAGACAGGGATTCGAACCCTGGGTACCCGGACGGGTACGCTTGTTTAGCAAACAAGTCCTTTCGGCCACTCAGGCACCTCTCCAGTATATCAATTCGCAACATTAATTTGCGGTTGCAAATCTACACCTAGTTTCCTTTTCTCACAAGGTTTTTAATTCTTTTTTTTAGGTTTTTTTTTAATCAATTAACTATCAATAACTTCAATCAGGATACTCAATGCGTAAATGATACATATTTATCAATTTATGCTTCAAAACCTTTTTAATCACTTCAATTTCTTTAAAAGTTATGTCCGCATTTAAAAACTGTCCGTCATTTTTTTGCTTATCAATAATTTGCTCCACAAAATCACTCATTTTAGTATAATCAGGGTTTTTAATACTCTTTGAAGCTGCCTCTACACTATCACACATCATTAATATAGATGTTTCTTTAGAGAATGGCTTAGGCCCGTTATACTGAAAATCTTCAATATTAACCTCCCCTTCCTTATTATTTTTTTCTAAACTATAAAAATAATAGACTAAACTTGTACCATGGTGTGTTCTGATAAAATCGATAACCCTGTCTGGTACATTGTGTTTTTTAGCAATTTCTATTCCATTTAGCACATGATCAATAATGATTCTAGCACTTTCCTTAGGACCTAATTCATTATGCGGATTAATACCATTACTTTGATTTTCTATAAAATATGTTGGTTCTTTCATTTTACCTATATCATGGTACAAAGCCCCTACCCTTGCTAACATTGCATTTGCTCCTATTTCATTTGCTGCAGCTTCAGCCAAATTAGCTACGTTTAAGGAATGATGAAATGTTCCTGGAGCTTTATCTGCTAACAACTTTAATAATTTAGAATTCGTATCTGAAAGCTCTAATAGAGACACATCAGAAACTAACCCAAATGTTTTTTCATAGATATATATTAATGGTTGCGCAAACAACATTGCTAACCCACATAAAATAAACAACCCAAAAGTTTCCCACCTCAACTCAACTATATTTCCTTCATGAATTATATAAAAAGAAAAATAAGCTACTATATACACTCCTGTAATTTGGGCTACAGATATAAATAAATTAACCCTTTTATACAATTCCGACACTGAAAGTATTGTTATAATCCCTGCTATAATTTGTAAAAACATATATTCATAACTGTTCGGTACAATAAATCCTAATAGCAGAACAGTAATTACATGAGTAAACAAACCTAATCTAGCATCAAAAAAAGCCTTTAATATCAATGGCAAAATACACAACGGAACGATATATAAATAAGCTGGTTGGTATTTTAAAATAACCGTTGTAATAAATATCATTATAATGACATTGAAGAAGATAAATGTGAATTTTCTATTGTTATTATAAATAGAAATTCTATATTTTTTCAAAAACAAAATTAGCATTAATAATGCCAAAACGACCAATATTACATACCCAAGAACTATCCAATTATAATTAGATTCATTCCAAACCTGAGAAGCATACAACTCTCTAAGCGACTGTAGTTTCTGAAATTTATCTCCCTCAACGACCTCTCCCTTAGAAATAATAATTGCATTTTCTTTCACCAAACCTACAGTAGGCAATATTTTTCTTTTTTCTTCCTCATAAATCTCCTCATTAAAAGCCTTATCAAAACTCACATTAGCTTTAATGTTATTGAAAAATATCGCTGTAAAGTAATTTTTATATGGATTATAAATAGAGTCTGAAAAATTTTCTTGAACAGATTCCTGTATCTTTTCCGTAGTCAATAAATTTGCGAAAATATAGTATTTTGCTACTCCTGAATTCTTAACTTTTAAAACAATTTCTTTTTCTTTTGCTACCGAAACATCCTCTGCTAATAATCCAACATTATAAATTTCAGCTAATGTTTTCGCTAACTTTAATCTACATCTATTTTTTAAATCTGGATTTAACGAATCTGGAAAAGTTAATTCAAACTCATTTAATAACTTTTGAGATGAGTTACTTGCAATTATCGTGTCTAACGTGAAGTAATAAGGCATACCTTCTTTCAACAACTCTTCCTCTATACTAATTTGCACTTGAGTTTTCTGTACAGCAAAATCAAAGGGAGCATATAAGTTTTCAGTTTGCCACACTTTTCCCTTTTCAAAATCATACTTAAAAGAACCTCCTTTAGGAAAAAGATATACAATAAATAATGTTGAAATAACAAACAAAAAAACCTTATATATCAATGAATGATGTTCGTATATAGCACTAATAAATTTTCTCATAACTGAATCATAATTACTTCAAAAATAGTGAAATTAAAACTTGATGATTGGCTATGAATCCATTTTTAAACTAATTTGTATAAATCAACCCTATTATTGTTTACAAACAAGATAAAAAATCATTAAATTCGCAGACATCTAATCGAATAAAAAAAACATAAAAAAACATACATCATGAGCACAAAAGTTGTTATCGTTTCAGCAGCAAGAACTCCAATAGGGAGTTTTTTAGGAAGTTTATCTACAGTACCTGCTACTAAACTAGGAGCTACCGCTATCAAAGGAGCCTTGGCTAAAGTAAATTTAACAGCAGACCAAGTTGATGAAGTTATCATGGGTAACGTAGTACAAGCTGGAAATGGACAAGCCCCTGCTAGACAAGCAGCTATATACGCTGGTATTTCTGAACAAACTCCAGCGACAACTATCAATAAAGTTTGTGCTTCAGGAATGAAAGCAGTTATGCAAGGTGCCCAAGCAATTATGTGTGGTGATGCTGAAGTAGTTGTTGCTGGAGGTATGGAAAACATGAGTTTAATTCCTCATTATTTTCAAGCAAGATCTGCAACAAAATTTGGCCCATCAAAAATGCTTGACGGAATGCAAGTTGACGGCTTAGTTGATGCATATAGTCAAGAAGCAATGGGTGTATACGCTGATGCATGTGCAACTGAATATAATATTACAAGGGAAGATCAAGATGCTTTTGCACTAGAGTCTTATAAAAGAGCTACAGAAGCATGGGATGCTGGTAAATTCAATAATGAAGTAGTACCTGTTGAAGTGCCACAGCGAAGAGGAGAACCTGTTATCGTTTCAAAAGATGAAGAATATACCAATGTAAGGCTTGATAAAGTTTCTACATTACGCCCTGCGTTCACAAAAGACGGTACAGCTACTGCTGCAAATTCATCTACTATTAATGATGGTGCTGGAGCAGTTGTTTTAATGTCAGACACTAAAGCAAAAGAATTAGGGTTAACTCCTTTAGCAACTATTATTGGATACGCAGATGCAGCTCAAGAACCTAAATGGTTTACAACTGCACCCGCTAAAGCGCTCCCAAAAGCGCTAGCAAAAGCAAACACATCAATTGATAATGTTGATTATTTTGAATTCAACGAAGCATTTTCTGTTGTTGGTTTAGCAAACATGAAAATACTAGGATTAGACAATAGCAATGTAAATGTAAACGGCGGAGCCGTTTCTTTAGGACACCCATTAGGCTGCTCAGGTGTACGTATCTTAATTACTTTATTAAACGTATTAGAACAAAATAACGCTAAAACTGGTGCTGCAGCTATCTGTAATGGTGGTGGTGGCGCTTCAGCAATTGTAATTGAAAGAGCTTAAAACAAGTCATTAAATGCAATACGGAATTACACATTTAAGCATTGTCCCTTTAAGAGGTGAGCCGTCTGACCCTAGCGAACTTGTTTCTCAAGTACTATATGGCGATTGTTTTAAAGTACTCGAACAACGCAAAAAATGGAGTAAAATCAGACTTGCATTTGACAATTACGAAGGCTGGATTGACAACAAACAATACATAGAGATTTCGGAAGATATGTACAAAAACATATCTTCCGAAACTTTAAATGTTTCTGCCGACTTAGTTGAATACATTACCACTAAAGAAGGTCATTTAAACCTGATTCCACTAGGAGCTACATTAAACGGATTGTCATTATTAAATCATAATTTTGAAGGAGAATATATAACAGAAAAACAACCAAAAAAAAACCTAATAGAAACAGCTTTTATGTATTTAAACTCCCCGTATTTATGGGGAGGAAAAACTCCTTTCGGGATTGATTGTAGTGGTTTTACACAAATGGTTTACAAACTAAATGGATATCGTATTTTAAGAGATGCTTCACAGCAAGCAACTCAAGGAGAACCTTTAAGTTTTATTGAAGAAAGTGAACCAGGTGATTTAGCATTTTTTGATAATAGCGAAGGAACTATCACTCATGTAGGAATTATCATGAAAGACAATTATATCATTCACGCACACGGTTGTGTTCGTGTTGACCGGTTAGATCATACTGGAATTTTCAATACTGAAAGAAATGAGCATACCCACAAATTAAGAGTTATCAAACGCATTATTTAAACAATATATTTTTTAAAATTATATCATAAAAAAAAGGGAGCAATTTGCTCCCTTTTTTTATATCTTATGAATTTACAACGACTCCAGTAAAGCTTTCATTTCTTTAAACTTAGCCGTTTCACCAAGTATGCTATATATACCTTTTAAGGTTTGAGCAGCACTTTTATTTTTAGCATCAATACTTAATATCTTTTCTAAAAACGGTTTTGCCTCCTCATAGACAACCCTTCTTTTTTCTTGTAATAGATCATATTTTTTATTATCAACAGATGAAGTTCCTAAAGAATTCATTTCTTCTACTAAAGAAGCTTCTTCACCCAATATTAAACCTGCTAAATTAAAATTAGAATTAATATCACCACTATTTAGTTTTAAACTTTTTTGATAATATTTTTTAGCCCCATCAATATCACCCTGCTCAGCAGTAATAACCCCTAAGTTGAAAAATAACGTTGAATTAGTAGGATCCTGCTTAACTGCCTGCTCCATTAATTCTTTAAACTTGTCTTTTTTACCTAGCTTTAAATACAAATTAGCCTCAGTGATAATTAAATCTACATTAGTAGGATCTCCACTCCTAACCCCATTTATAGCTTTAATAGCCTCTTCTGTATCCCCTAACTCAACATACATATACGCTATATTTTTAATTATATCTGGACGTAATGACGACGTTTTATTATCAACAGGCTTAATATGTGATCCCGTTCTCAAAGAAATATCCCTCAATGTTTTACTTGGGAAAGTTTCATTAGATTTAGTTTCTTTATTATATGCCAAATATTCAGTTTTAACACCAGTATATTCTTTATCCTTTAACTCTATATACAAAGGCAATGCAGCTTCATAATCCTTTGCAGCGACATAACCTGAAGCCGCATAATATAGATACTCTTGATCATCAGATAATTTATATGCTGTATATAACTTTTTCGCTGAAGATTTCTCATCCCCTTTTCCTTGATCTGCTATTGCCTCATTTACTAATTTTGCTGTTAAAGCATTTTTTAATTTTTTAATTTCAGCTGCATACTTAGTTGTGTTATTTGCATCAAATTCTACTAAAGAAGAAATAATTCCGTCATAGTTTTTACCATTCAACATTGCTTTCGCTTTTAAATAATAAAACTTTCCTTTCGTTTTATCATCAGCATCGGCAATAACAGCTTCTGCGGCAGTTATTAATGATGCCGTTTGAGTAAATTTTTCTGATTTCACAGCCTTCTCCAAAGCTTTAACTTCACTTTTTTGAGCAAAAGTGACACTTGTTAACCCTAACAACGCTAATACTAATATTTGTTTCTTCATAATTATGTTTTTTAAATCCCTCCTTATAAATGGAGGTCTACTGTTTTTGGGATAAAAAAACCACATACTGTTGGCACTAACGAATATGTGGTTTTAGTTTTATAATATTAATTTTAAATCTATTCTTCTTCGTTAGTACTATCACCTGCAACAGTTGTACCATCCTCGTTTAACTCAACAGCATCTGGATCAACTTCTTCCTCTTCTTCATGCATAACTTTAGCAACCGCAGCAATAGAATCTTTTCCTTTAATGTTAATTAAACGAACTCCTTGTGTAGCTCGCCCCATTACCCGTAGGTCAGAAACTGCTATACGAATAGTTAAACCTGATTTATTAATGATCATTAAATCATCCTCATCGGTTACATTTTTAATAGCAACTAATTCTCCAGTTTTTTCAGTAACAGAAATAGTTTTAACTCCTTTTCCTCCACGGTTAGTAATTCTGTAGTCGTCTAAACTAGAACGTTTACCGTATCCGTTTTCAGAAACAACTAAGATATTACTTTCCATATCATCTACAGCAATCATACCAATTACCTCATCATCTTCATGAGCCAATCTAATCCCTCTTACTCCAGAGGCACCTCTACCCATTGGACGCGTTTTACTTTCTTCAAAACGAATTGACTTACCAGATTTTAACGCTAGCATTACCTGACTATTTCCAGTAGTTAATTTAGCTTCTAATAATTCATCACCTTCTTTAATAGTAATTGCATTAATACCATTTGTTCTTGGACGAGAATACTGCTCTAAAGAAGTCTTTTTAACTTGACCTTTTTTAGTAGCCATAATTACATATTGACTATTAACGTATTCTTCATCTTTTAAATCTTGAGTACAAATAAATGCTTTTACCTTATCATCTTGCTCAATATTTATCAAGTTCTGTATCGCTCTACCTTTGGACGATTTACTCCCTTCAGGAATTTCGTACACACGCATCCAGAAACATTTTCCTTTTTGCGTAAAGAACAACATATATTGATGATTGGTTCCTACAAATAAGTGTTCTAAAAAATCTTCATTTCTAGTAGAAGATCCTTTTGCTCCAACCCCTCCTCTATTTTGTTTTTTATACTCATCTAACGGAGTACGTTTGATATACCCAGCATGAGAAATAGTAATTACTACAGGACTGTTAGGTATTAAATCCTCAATACTTACATCACCACCTGCATAAGAAATTTCTGAGCGACGGTCATCACCATATTTATGCTGAACTTCTAACAATTCATCTTTAATGATTTGCATTCTACGAGGCTCACTAGCTAAAATTTCTTTTAAATCCTTGATGGTATCCATTAAAGCATCGTATTCCGCACGTAACTTATCTTGTTCCAGACCAGTTAACTGACGCAAACGCATTTCAACAATTGCACGAGCTTGAATTTCTGATAAAGAGAAACGTTCTATTATTTTCCTTCTAGCTTCCTCAGTATTACTTGATGAACGAATTAACGCTATAACCTCATCAATATTATCAGAAGCAATAATTAATCCTTCTAAAATATGAGCGCGTTCTTCAGCTTTCCTCAATAAGTACTTTGTACGCCTAGTTACAACATCATGTCTGTGCTCAACGAAATAGTGAATTAAATCTTTTAAATTCAACATTTGAGGCCTTCCGTTTACCAGTGCAATATTATTTACACTAAAGGAAGATTGTAATGCTGTATATTTAAACAACTTATTCAATACTATATTTGGTACCGCATCACGCTTTAATACATAAACGATACGCATTCCATTCCTATCAGATTCATCTCTAATAGCTGAAATACCCTCTAATTTTTTATCATTGATTAGGTCAGCAGTTTTCTTAATCATATCAGCTTTATTTATCTGATATGGTATTTCAGAAACTATGATAGATTCTCTACCATTCGCTTCTTCGATTATAGCCTTTCCTCTTATTACAATTTTCCCTCTACCTGTTTTAAAAGCATCACGAACACCGTCATAACCATATATTAACCCACCTGTTGGAAAATCAGGAGCTTTAATGTGCTCCATTAATTCGTCAATTTCAATATCGTTGTTTTCAATATACGCTAAAATACCATCAATAACTTCTGTTAAGTTATGTGGTGGCATATTAGTTGCCATACCTACCGCAATACCAGAAGCACCATTCACAAGCAAAGTTGGAATACGTGTTGGCATTACTTTTGGCTCTTTAAGCGTATCATCAAAGTTTAATTGATGATCTACTGTATCCTTATCTAAATCTGCTAATATATCCTCTCCAATTTTACGCATACGCACCTCCGTATAACGCATTGCTGCTGGACTATCACCATCAACAGAACCAAAATTCCCTTGTCCATCTACAAGCATGTAACGCAAACTCCATTCTTGAGCCATACGCACCATTGCATCGTAAACTGATGTATCACCATGTGGGTGATACTTTCCTAAAACCTCTCCAACAATTCTTGCAGATTTTTTATGAGCTTTAGTTGAAGTAACTCCTAATTCGTGCATTCCAAAAAGCACTCGACGGTGTACTGGTTTTAATCCATCTCTTACATCTGGTAATGCTCGTGAAACGATAACCGACATTGAATAATCAATGTAAGCTGATTTCATTTCATCTTCAATATTAATCGGTATCACTTTTTCTCCGTCTGCCATATTAAAACTTTAATTATAATAACGAGCCAATATACATATTTTATACATCACCACCAGTTATTACTCATAGTTTTAAATGGATTTTATTAACAATAAATAATATTCAAAAAGTTGATAAATAATCGGTGTTTTTTTTTGATTATTAATATAGTTTTCGTCAATTAGCAAGGTTATACTCGGTATTTCGACCAAATACAGACAATACAACCCATTTTGAATTAACTTAAGCTAATTGACACTATTTATGGATGATAATTTCACACCAAGAGTAAAAGATGTTATTGGATACAGCAAGGAAGAAGCGTTGCGCCTAGGGCATGATTTTATTGGTACTGAACATTTAATACTTGGCTTATTACGTGATGGTAATGGAAAAGCTATTGAAATTTTAGAATCATTAGATGTCGACTTGGATCATCTACGAAAAAAAGTAGAAGGCCTAAGTCCAGTAAATCCTAATATTACCTTTGAAGGAAACGAGAAAAAGAACCTACACTTGACTAGACAAGCAGAGCGTGCTTTAAAGACAACTTTTTTGGAAGCAAAACTTTTTAAAAACACCTCTATAAACACGGCTCATTTATTGTTGTGTATTTTAAGAAACGATAACGACCCAACCACAAAGCTTTTAAATAAATTAAAAGTTACTTACGACAATGTTAAAGAATACTTTAAAAATATGGAATCAAACGAAGACCAACATATAGAAGACCAACACACACCCGACTTTCCAAAAGCTGATGCTTTCCCGGAAGGTGACAGTTCTGATAGTGGCGGAGAAAAAGAAAACCCTTTCTCTTCAAGCGGAACAAGTAAAAACATCAAAAAATCGAATACTCCTGTTTTAGATAATTTTGGTAGAGATTTAACTGCAATGGCAGAGGAAGGGAAATTAGACCCTGTAGTTGGAAGAGAAAAAGAAATACAACGTGTATCACAAATATTAAGTAGGCGTAAAAAAAACAACCCACTATTACTAGGTGAACCTGGTGTTGGGAAATCTGCCATAGCAGAAGGTTTAGCCTTACGTATAGTCACTCGTAAAGTATCACGTATCCTATTCGGAAAACGAGTAGTCACACTTGATTTAGCAAGTTTGGTTGCTGGTACAAAATATCGTGGGCAATTTGAAGAGCGCATGAAAGCATTAATGAATGAATTACAAAAGAATGACGATGTTATCCTTTTTATTGATGAAATACATACAATCGTAGGTGCTGGAGGAGCAACTGGCTCATTAGACGCTTCAAATATGTTTAAACCTGCCTTGGCTAGAGGTGAAATACAATGTATTGGAGCTACAACTCTTGACGAGTATAGACAGTCTATCGAAAAAGACGGTGCACTAGAACGTCGTTTTCAGAAAATAATCGTAGCCCCAACAAATATTGACGAAACAATTGAAATCCTTCATAACATTAAAGGAAAATATGAAGACCATCATAATGTAATATATACCGACGAGGCAATTGAAGCTTGTGTAAAGCTTACTAATAGGTATATGACTGAGCGTTTTTTACCAGATAAAGCAATTGATGCTTTAGATGAAGCTGGGTCAAGAATTCATATTATCAATATTGATGTTCCAAAACAAATTATTGAATTAGAGAAAAAGCTAGAAGATGTTAGGGCTTTAAAAGTTATTGTTGTAAAAAAACAAAAATATGAAGAAGCTGCTAAATTACGAGACGACGAAAAAAACATAGAGAAAGAACTAGCCATTGCTCAAGAAAAATGGGATGAAGAATCAAAGAATCATAAGGAAACTGTTACTGAGGATAATGTTGCAGATGTTGTTTCCATGATGACAGGAATTCCTGTAAACAGAGTAGCACAAAATGAGACTAATAAGTTAGCCGAATTACCAAATCTTATTAAAGCGCAAGTAATAGGTCAAGATGAAGCAGTTGCTAAGGTTGTAAAAGCCATACAACGTAATAGAATTGGATTAAAAGATCCGAATAAACCAATTGGATCATTTATCTTTTTAGGATCAACTGGAGTAGGAAAAACACAATTAGCAAAAGTATTATCGAAAGAATTATTTGATTCAAACGAAGCCCTAATACGATTAGACATGAGTGAATACATGGAGAAATTTACTGTATCACGTTTAGTTGGAGCTCCTCCAGGATATGTTGGTTATGAAGAAGGAGGACAGCTAACCGAAAAGGTTAGAAGAAAACCATACGCTGTTGTCTTATTAGATGAAATTGAAAAAGCACATCCTGATGTATTTAATATGTTACTACAAGTGCTAGATGATGGTTATCTAACTGACTCATTAGGTAGAAAAATTGATTTTAGAAATACTATAATTATTATGACTTCAAATATTGGAGCAAGAAAATTACAAGATTTTGGTACTGGAGTTGGGTTTGGAACAAAAGCAAAGGACGAACAAGCTGACTCTGCAGCGAAAAGCGTTATTGAAAGTGCTTTAAAAAAGGCATTTGCTCCAGAATTTTTAAACCGTATTGATGACGTCATTATTTTTAATCCTTTAGAAAGAAAAGACATTCATAAAATAATCGATATTGAATTAAAAAAATTATACGATCGTGTTCACGAATTAGAATACAACTTAATACTTAGTGAAAAAGCAAAAGACTTTATTTCTAATAAAGGATTTGATAAAAAATACGGAGCAAGACCTTTAAATAGAGCCATTCAGAAATATGTTGAAGATGCTTTAGCTGAGCAAATCATTACTGGAAAAGTTACTCAAGGTGATGAAATTTTCATGGATTTAAACAAAGATGATGATGAGCTCACTATTACAATTAAAAAGAAAACAACAAAGCCTACTGAAAAGTAGGCTTTTGTCTTTTAATACATTTGTAAACGCCCTTATTCACTCCTTCAATCAATACAGATACCATGAAATTAAAATTATCTTTACTCATCTTGATCATATCAAACTTGTCGTTTGGACAAAAAAAAACTACTATGAATATTTATAATATTGAACTTAACACTATAGATAATGAATCAATCACATTAGAAAAGTTTAAAGGAAAACATTTGTTAATTGTTAATGTAGCTTCTGAATGTGGCTACACACCTCAATACAAAGATTTAAAAGTATTACAAAATAATTATAAAGATAACCTAGTTGTTTTAGGTGTTCCTTGCAATCAATTTGGGAAACAAGAACCTGGTACAGCTATACAAATTAAAAAATTTTGTGCTGTTACTTATGGTGTGGCTTTTTTATTAACTGAAAAAATAGCGGTAAAAGGTGAGAATCAGCATCCGCTATACCAATGGCTAACAAAAAAAGAATTTAACCACGAATTTGATTCTGGAGTAAAATGGAACTTTGAAAAGTATTTAATCAGCCCAGAAGGCAAATTATTAGAAAACTTCAAATCTAAAATTACCCCTTTAGATGTTTCTATTACAGACTATCTTAAAAAATAAGATCACTTTTATTTTTCAAAGCATTGAATAGGGCTGATTAACACAGTTAATCAACCTTTTTTTTACATCAATACTAAAAAAACCACAATTTAACTGACAGGATACTTATCATAACTACTACAAATACTTTCACCATCTTATCTCCTTTTTCTACCGACCATCGACTAGAAATCCATGCACCTGAAGCATTTCCTATAGCGAGTATCAATCCGTATTTCCAATTTATCTTATCATTTAAAGCAAACATAAATACAGCTCCTACTGTATACATACACACAACTGCTACTTTTGTAGCATTCGACTTTACTAAAGACAAACGATTCACATAAGGCAATACTATAAGCATCATGAAGCCAATCCCCGCGTTTATAAACCCTCCGTAAATCCCTAAAAAGAAAAATATAAAGATCGATATATATAAATATTTCCCTGTAGTTCGTTCTACTAATTCTGAAACCGAAACTTTAGGTTTAAAAACGATCATTAAAACTACCAAAACCATCACTATGGCAAGTATTTTATTAAAAGTCTCTCCTTTTATATCCACCGCTATTTGAGCTCCTATTAAGGAACCAAATAATGCAGAAATACCTAAATAAATACTAAACGGATGTGTAGTTACACCTTTACTTTGAAATCCTTTTACACCAATTGCTGTTTGAATTAATATTGCTACCCTATTTGTACCATTAGCTACACTTGGCGGCAAACCCATGAAGATTAACATTGGCATTGTTAGCAAAGTTCCTCCGCCTGCAATAGTATTTATAAACCCCGCAATAAACCCTACACCAATTAGTAATACATAATCAAAACTCACGTGATATTTTTTCTGCAAATATAGTGTAGTGTATTATTACTATATACAATAAGTATTAAAATAAAAAACTACTACAAGACACACTGTACTATTTAACTAAAAATTTCGTAATTTTAATACATACTGTGAATTAACTGAATAACTCCATTTTATAGTAAAAACATATCAATCTCATATATTATAATATGAAACCAACTTTTATTTTATTTAGTCTTTTAATACTCATCGGATGTAATAAAAACCCTACTTCACAAGACTTAAATTCACCAGTAGAATCTCAAAATTCCAAAAAACAGTTAATAGACCTTTCTCATTCTTTTTCAGATGAAACAATTTACTGGGTAACTGCAAAGGAATTTAGCTTAGACACTGTTTTTCAAGGAGAAACTGATAAAGGCTATTATTACTCCGCTAATAATTTTTCCACTGCAGAACATGGAGGAACACATATAGATGCACCAATTCACTTTTCGAAAAAAGGACAAACTGTAGATGAGATACCACTTGATAATTTAATTGGAGATGCTATAAAAATTGACGTATCTAAAAAAGCTTTAAACAATCCTGACTACCAAATAAGTATTAATGATTTTACTAATTGGGAGAAAACAGCACAAATCCAAATACCTGATGGGAGTATTGTTTTATTGCAAACTGGATTTTCAAAATACTACCCCGACAAAGTAAAGTATTTGGGAACTGATAAACGTGGTGAAGAAGCTATTAAACTATTGCATTTTCCCGGTCTTTCTGCCGAAGCTGCTGAATGGCTAGTCAAAAACCGAAATATACATGCCATTGGAATTGACACTCCTAGTATTGATTATGGACAATCACAATATTTCAAAAGTCATGTAACTCTCTTATCTCAAAACATTCCCGTTTTTGAAAACCTTACCAATCTTGAGAAATTACCTGAAAAAGAATTCAAAATAATAGCGCTACCAATGAAAATAAAAGGCGGAAGTGGAGCTCCTTTAAGAATCGTGGCTATTTTGAATAACAAGAAATAAAACAAGAAACAAGCTAATATAAATACCTTTTTTTATCTGTTTGCTTCCAATATCTTTATCGCATCGCGTAATTGAGCAGCTCTCATAAAGTCTAATTCCTTTGCTGCTTGTTCCATTGCTTTTCTTGTAACGCGTATTTTTTTTTCTAATTCAGGCTTAGTCATATAAGCAGCTTCCTCTTCAGCTACTTGCTTGATATTGGTTTCATAAAAAGCATCAACCTCATCTTTTGACAATGAATTTCCGATTTTCTTATTTAAAGGTTTTGGCTCTATACCGTTTTCTGTATTATAGCTAATTTGTTTTTCACGACGGTAGGTAGTTTCATCGATTGTTTTCTGCATACTTTTTGTGATTTTATCTGCATACAAAATTGCTTTACCATTCACATTACGAGCGGCTCTACCAATAGTTTGAGTTAAAGACCTATGACTACGCAAAAAACCTTCTTTATCTGCATCCAAAATAGCCACTAATGATACTTCTGGTAAATCCAACCCTTCACGAAGCAAGTTTACTCCTATCAATACATCGAATAACCCTAAACGTAAATCACGCATTATTTCTACGCGTTCTAAAGTATCCACATCCGAGTGTATGTAACGACAACGTATTTGAATACGAGCCAAATATTTAGTCAACTCCTCTGCCATTCTTTTGGTCAGCGTAGTTACCAAAACACGTTCATCCTTTTCAATTCGTTGCTGCATTTCTTCTATTAAATCATCAATTTGATTTAAACTCGGACGTACCTCTATAATAGGGTCTAACAAACCTGTTGGCCGAATAACCTGCTCTATATAAACTCCGTCAGTCTTTTCTAATTCATAATCTGTGGGTGTTGCACTTACATAAATCACCTGGTTTTGAATTGCTTCAAATTCGTCATATTTTAATGGTCTGTTGTCCATTGCAGCAGGTAAACGAAAACCATATTCTACTAAATTTTCTTTTCTACTTCTATCTCCACCATACATCGCGTGTACTTGAGATAATGTAACATGACTTTCATCTACAATCATTAAATAATCATCTGGAAAGTAGTCTAACAAACAGAATGGTCTAGTTCCTGGATTTCTTCCGTCCAAATACCTGGAGTAATTCTCGATCCCTGAGCAATATCCCAGTTCACGTATCATTTCCAAGTCAAATTCTGTACGTTCTTTTAAACGTTTTGCTTCTAAATGTTTTCCAATTTCTTTGAAGTAATCTACTTGCTTAACCATATCTTCCTGAATACTATGTATCGCATTTTGCAATACATCAGGAGAAGTAACAAACATGTTTGCTGGATAAATATTTAAGCGTTCATATTTTTCAAGAACCTCATTTGTTTGTACTACAAAAGCTTCAATTTCTTCAATTTCATCTCCAAAAAAATGAATTCGAAATGCATTGTCTTCATAGCCTGGAAAGATATCCACGATATCTCCTTTAATGCGAAATGTACCTCTTGAAAATTCTGCTTCAGTACGCGAATACAAACTTTGTACTAATCGCTGTAATAATTTTGTTCGAGAAATAACTTGATCTTTTTCTAAAGAAATTACGTTCTTTTGAAATTCAACGGGGTTTCCTATACCGTATATACAAGATACTGAAGCAACAACTATTACATCTCTCCTACCTGAAAGTAATGATGATGTCGTACTTAAGCGAAGTTTTTCAATCTCTTCATTGATTGACAAATCCTTTTCAATATATATTCCTGATGTTGGAATATACGCTTCTGGCTGATAATAATCATAATACGAAACAAAATACTCTACTGCGTTATTTGGAAAGAACTCTTTAAACTCAGCATATAATTGAGCTGCTAATGTTTTGTTATGCGCTAAAACCAAAGTAGGTTTTTGAGTTTCATGAATAACATTTGCAACAGTAAATGTTTTTCCTGACCCAGTAACCCCAAGTAACGTTTGGTATCGCTCTTCTTGATTAATCCCCTTAACCAACTGTTTTATGGCTTCTGGCTGATCCCCTGTTGGAACAAATTCCGATACAATTTTGAATTTCATGAATTATTCTTTTAATCGATTACATAGAATCCAAAAATAAGCCGTCATTTAGACCTATTAGGCTCTCATATATTCGATTCATAATAAAATGGGGTAAACATTTCCTTGTTCAAGTGAAATATTTACCCCTAAAGTAATACTTATTATTCAATCTCACCAATAGGTCTAACTCCTCAGGGATTTCATCTAGCCAAAACAATAGTTTTAACTCACTACTCTAAAACTTATATCCAAAGTATTGATATTTACCTTTTCAAAGAGAAATGTGCTTTATACTCTTTTTGAGTGCTATTATTACCTTCAATATAGATGATTTTAAACCAGTAATCAGATGCAGGTACTTGGCTTCCATTAAATGTACCATCCCAACCAGCTCCATTTGAATCTAATTGAGCTAACAATTTACCGAATCTATTAAATATATATACTTGAAAAATCGGAATTCCCTCTTGACTAATAATTGTCCAAGTATCATTAATACCATCACCGTTTGGTGTGAAGAAATGTGGGTAATCAATAATAGTCACTTCTATATATTTTTTCCAACAGCTTTTACCGTCAGATATCGTAATTGTATGAAGCCCTGGTGATACATTACTAAATGTTCCGTTTATTGTTGCTTCAGCTCCATCTAAACTGTACCAAAATACGATTCCTGGAATAGTTGATGTTGCTGTTGCTACTATTTGATGTGAATCAGCAAACACTAGTGTAGTCGCATTTGCGTCAAATCCATCAGGTGTTCCTGACACTTCAATAGTAACTGCAGGTGATATGTTAATACAATCAAAGTCCATAGGTCCTGAAACTGTTACCGTATAATCCCCAGGTTCAGTAACTGAATATATATGAGTTGTTGCTCCAGGTATTACTGCTCCATTCAACATCCATTGGTAATCATATGAATCAACTGCTTCTGGACCTGCTGTTGCTGTCAACACAGGTAAACTTCTATTTGTTAATGGCACTCCGTTTACATCTATGCACATCACTTCTTTACTAGCTAACACAGTTACTTGTGGTACTGGCACATATAGTTGGAAAGCAACAACTGTAGCACAGTCTGTACCAACTGCAGTAACTCCTGTCCCATCATTAATCACACCTACATAAATTGTTTGTGGATTTGAAATGTTATTATACGTTGCTGGGTTTTGAATAGCATTTTCCCCAGCTACTGCATCATCCTCCGTGATGTAATACGCTACAGATACCCCAAGTTCATTGTTAATAATTGCCGTTTCCCATTGAGTGATGTCAAATGTTGCAATTTGCTCAGAAATATCTCCTGATCCATCAACATTTCCATCGCACTCTTCCATCACTCCATTGTTTCCTAAAGTAGCAATAATTTCAGTATTGGTCAATGGTGTTGGGTTTGGACTTACTGCTAATTTTAAAACCTTAACTACTGAACAATTTGCTTCATTTACAAACTCAACAAATATATCTTGTGGATTAGCTGTGTTTTGATAAGTTTCTAAATCGGCATCTTGTATTGGATTACTATAAATTCCAGTTAATAGATCCAGCTCTTGGTAATATGTAATCACCAATCCGTCAGTACTAGCAATCATATGTGGCAATTGACTTGGTAAGTCAAATGTTTGAATCTGAACCATAGCCCCAAAAAAATCATCATCACATAATACATAATCAAAATAATCATTTGCATCTGGTAGGCTATCTACTTTTAAAATAATTTCTTTTACCGTCTCACAACCATTACCATTGTTGTCTATATTAAAACTACTAACTACACTTACATAAATTGTTTGTGGGTTACTAATATTAGGATATGCTCCTGGATTTTGTATTTGATTTGTTAGTCCAGCATCCTCATAATAGGCAACATCATAATCTGAAGGTGTTGTGCCAACATCTATATTTACTAATAAAATATTGTTTTGGCTTGATAATAAATCAAAAATTACAAAGCCATCATTTACTACATCGTAATCATCACATAATGGATAAGTTAATGTTCCGTTTGGTAATACAGGACTTCTTAGTACATGTAACTTAACAGCCACTATGGTAGTACAATCTACATTTGGGATTGATAATTCTGCGAAAATTGTTTGAGTTGCAGGATTGTTATCTCCATCATTATTAGTGATTACATTTTCATATAATACTGAAGTATCTATAGCATCAATTCCTAAATCAGCTTCAGCTTCAGTTTCGAAAAACGTAACTGTAACCGTAGATAAACCACCAGTAAGATCAAATACAATAGTGTTTAAATCAAAATACCCTATATTATCATTATCCGTATCACAATAAATTAATGGATTGGTAAATGGATATGATTGGGGGGCAGTTACTACTTCTAGTGTTATTTCCATAGTATTAACACATCCTGTTAACATATCTACAATACGAACACCAATAATTTGATTTACTGAAGTAACATTAATATACTCTCCAGCAGCATTTAAAATAAGGTCAGTATTTGCTTCCGCAAAATCTTTAGTTAAGTGATACGTAACTGTATAGTTGTTAGCTCCGATAATTAAAGCTGTTTGGTCATCAAAATGATCAAATACAGTTAAACCATCTGTAGTATCCGAATCTGTATCACACTCTTTATAATTCTCTAAATTTAAAGGAAGTATTGGTAATGGATTAACTTTTAGTTCAAATGAACCTGTAGTAAAACAAGTTACATTATTATTGTTACTAATAGTGTAGTATATTATTTGTGTAAACGGCGCTACGTTTGTAGTTGTAGAAGTAAATGTACTAGTACCAGTAATTGCATTGGCAACAGTATTTGCTGTTGCATCAGCTTCAACTAAGTAAAAAGTAACGGTAGCCACATTGGCTGCATTGATGACAGTACCAAGTATAGTTGGTATTTGTGCATCTAAATTAAACACTTCAAACATATCGTCTGGTGTATTGTCGTCACAAAGCGTAATGTTTAAATCAGCACTTGGTACAGCAGTAGTGTAAATAGCATCTCTAGAAATCAAGAAATTAGTTTCTGAGCTACAAGTATTGTTTATGTTATTACTAACGGTAGCAAATATTTGTTGTGAAAAAGCAGGAAAAGGGATGTCCAATACATAAGCTGTTGGGGTTGCAATTGGCATATTTACCGCAGGACTAACAGTGTCATCTACCCAATGGAAATTAACGGTATATAAAGCAGGGTCTAAACCGCCTAATATAACAGTGTTTTGTGTAGTTAAATCAAACGTTTCTTCTCCAAAAATATCTCCAGTAGCAGCATCTTCATCATCACATTCTCTCATTTCTATTGGTTGAACAGCTACAGGAATTAAATCGATAATAACTTCAAAAGTAGTACTTGCAGTACAAGTTGTGTTTAAGTCGTTAGAAATAGTTACACCAATTGTTGTAGTACCACTTACATATGCAGTAGGGTTGGCTATTAATATAGGTGCAGCAGGATTTGTGTTATCAAAGTAACTCACACTTACATCAGTTAATAACTGACCGTTTAGTATTTCTGTTTCAAATTGAGTTAAATCAAAAGTTTCTTGGTTTACACCATTTGTTAAGTCATCACACATGCGTATGATTGGGTTTGCAGGTTGTGTAGCCGTTGGTACAGTATCCACAATTACATTAAAAGAACTTGTGGCAAAACAAAAAGCAGGGTCAGCTGTAAGGATTACTCTTGCAAATAATTCAGTTGATACACCAACATATGGCGGGGTAATAGGAGCATTTCCATTATCAGCATCTGCTTGATTAGCATGATAACTAACAGAATATAAAGCTGGAGCTTGACCATTTAATAAAACAGTACTGTTATTATTAATGGTATCAATAGCAAAACTAGCTGTTCCGTTTCCGGTATCACAAGCACGAATATCGGGTACAGTTGCAATAGTAGTATCAGGTAAAAAAGTTATGGTTGCTGAATCTACGGTATCACAAGCACCACCAGATAAAGGCAAAGTTGCAACTAATTGATAGGTACCACTTATATTGGTAGTTAATTGTGCGTTATTCTCAACTTGAGGAAATAATGGTGGCTCCATAGGGATAAAAGTAGTCGTTCCTGGAGCTTTGTAATACCATTTGTAGGTAACCTCACCAGCTAAACCAGGAAGATTCATAGTACCATCAATAGTTATAGACTGACCTCCACCTTGACAAACCGGTTGAACATCACCAACTTCAACACCATTAATAGTTAATACTGGAGCAGTTGTAAAACTGTTGGCAGCTAAAAACACAGCAGAATCTAACGATGAATCACCTCTATCTGCAACTACTAATTTTAAATGATATGTTTGTCCTGCAACTACAGGTGATTGCGCAGTAAGTTTTACAGTTCTTGCATTGAAATTTATTGGGGATCCAGTAGCATTAGCACCAGTATAAGACACATATAGTGTTTCATTAGATAGCGCAGGTGTACAGCCAGGGTTATTATATATAGTACCAGCACTTACTGGTATGTTAGTCCCTGGTATTAAAGCAATGTTTTTACCTCCATGAGCAAATTGAGTTCCATTAGTTTTTAAATCAGGTGTAATGCCAGGTCCAGAAATAATAAAAGCAAAACCATCTTGAAAACTAGAACCTGGGCATTCATTTGTGCCAGAATCCCACTCTTCAGAAGAAAAAAGATAATCAAAAGAAATATTATCAGTTAACGGTACAAAATCGAACTCCATTACTGTAGCGTCATTTGTATCTAGATTGTCTCCAAAACGATCGTCTAAAATTTCTTTCATATCTGCATCACCAATCCAGGAATTGTTTCCAGGAGCAGTGGTTATAGCCCCATTTTGGTCATGTGTCAAAGATCCTAAGCCGCTTATTGTATTATTACCATCTGAAGGATTAGGGCCTTCAGCAGTAATTGAATTACCAGTACTTAAAATGATACCTTCCTCAAAAGGAAAGTTTGGATTAGTGTTTATAAAATACCCAAAACTTTTCTGATTACTATTACTAACATTATTACAGTAACGATAAGTAATATTTGTTCCGTTTGAACAATTGTCAGTTAATGTTCCGTTGATTAAATCTGGAATAATTTCATTAGATTGAGGAGAACCTGTAGGGTTAACGTCTATAGACTGAGAAAATGATAATTGTACTATAAATAGTGCTATTAAGGAGATTATTTTTTTGAACATGCGCTTATCTGGTTTTGTCATTACTGTATTATAACAGTTGGCAAGGTAAATACCCTACCTTTAAATGCAAAAAAAACCGATAAATCACACGTTTTTCACCTTTGATGTGATTTTATATGAAATAAGCACTGACTACTAGTGTGTAATCAGTGCTTATTTTTGTGATTTAAAAAGACCTTGTGTTATAAATCTCTCTTCAATAACAATCTATATGATCCATAAATAAATAGGAATGTCCATATTATTACGATGACTATTTCATACCAGTGTACTGCATAGTCATAGCTTAAGCTTTCTCCTACTTGGTTGGCTACAGCTTTTACTGCAGATAGGCGAGAAATAGGTTCGTTTATTAAGTTACTCATTGCGCGGAATGGAAAAAAACTTAAAATAGTATCTGGTATAGTACTCTCTTTACCGGTATTCCAGAAGATTAAACCGTAAATAATCCATTCAATAAAATTCCAAATCACTAAAAACCCAAGTGCAAAAGCAGATCGTTTGATAAGCATACCAATAAATAAACAAAATGAAAAGAAACCAATATGTTTTACAAAATAGGCAAGTATGAATTCTAAGTCAGAAAAAATGATTCCAAATTCTGTATAGTTAGAATATACAAGTCCTAATATTAATGAGATTAGGAAAACAAATACAGTAGAGAGAATAGAAAACAAAACGACCATTAAAAATTTAGAATAAATAAATTCTTTTTTGCTTAGTCCATCAATTAAATTTTGTTTTAAGGTACGGTTACTATATTCATTAGCTATCATAGATATAATAATAATTGCTAAAAACAACTTAAAAAAGGAAGCTACAAAGGCATTGAAATGCCATATGTATGGAAAATTAAAGATTCCTTGCTCTGCTAAATAGAATTTAATAGGACCAATATCAAATTTTATTGCTGCAACTAATGCTATTGAGGTTAGTAGAAAAAAGTAAGCAAGTATCAAAAACCTACTCAGTTTATTTAACCATAATTTTTGAAATTCTATTTGTAGTAAACGTTTCATTTTTTTTAATTTATAACAGATAATATTAAAAATATATTTGATGATTTATTATGTGACTTCTCGATACAAAATATTTTTTATTGTTTTTCAAATATTCCACTCGAAGTAACACTGCTAATTGAATAGCTCATTATGTTGTTTATACTTGTTTTTTTGTAAGTTTTAAAAATTGGTTTTCTAAGCTTTCTTTTCTTTTGACTAAATGTGATAGGAAAATTCCCTTCTCTACTAATATTTTGCTTAATTCCTCAGGACTTAATTCTTCATTTAAAATGGCAACTATTTTCCCTTCCTCTTCTTTAATAGTTCCAAATGCTTGATGTGTGTTTAGAAAAGCTAGTAATTCGCTTTTTTTAGTAGTGTTTAACTCAAAATATCCTTTTGAGGCTATTAATTCATCAACTCTTCCTTCGTAAATTTTCACTCCGTTACGAAGTATAACTGCATGAGAACACACTTTTTCTACTTCATCTAATAAATGAGAAGCTAATAAAATGGTCGTTCCTTTAGCTGCGATTTCGGTAATTAGTTCGCGTATTTGATGGATTCCTTGTGGGTCTAAGCCATTTGTAGGTTCATCTAATATTAATATTTCCGGATCATTTAATAGGGCAGAAGCTATTGCTAAACGTTGTTTCATCCCTAATGAGAACGCTCTGAATTTACTATCCTTCCGGTCAATTAAACCTACCAATTCTAGCTTTTCAATTATAGCTGTTGTTGGTATCCCTTTTATTTTGCAAACAAGCTTTAAGTTGTCGTAAGCTGACATGTATGGGTAAAAATTTGGATGCTCAATAATGGCTCCAACTCTTTTTAGCGCATCGTGTGTACTTATAGTGTTGTTGAACCAAGAGAACTCACCAGAACTTTTGTTTACAACATTTAAAACGATACCTAATGTTGTGGATTTCCCACTACCATTAGGGCCTAGGATTCCGTAAACATTTCCTTTTTCTATGGTGAAAGATAAATTGTTTACCGCCTGAAGTGAACCGTAGTTTTTGTTCAGGTTTTTGATTGTTAAAATTGTTTCGGACATATTATTGATTGATTATAAATACAAGACGCATTAAGTGGAATTTTGTTACAATTTTTACTATTTTAATATGAATCTTTAATTTTCTTGAAAAATATTTGGAGGACAGGATAAAATTGGTATATTTGAAATATAATTACGACAATTTACTGTGAGGACATTAGCTACAGCCCCATAAGCTTATCTAAAGAGAGTAGTATAAATATGTAACTTATAAAAAAAGCATCTTAAGTATTTAGGGTGCTTTTTCAGTTTAATCCCCTAGGTTTTGCTTAATCGAAAAATAACATTGCTAAATAACGATTAACACGCTGATTTCTAGCGAGTTACGACATATTCATGAGCGGTATTTCAACAGGTTATTTTGTTTTTAATCGAATTATTTGATTAAAAATGATGTAAACGCTTTGTATTCAGGTAATTTGTGTTTATCTTTATGTAATAATTACACATAATACATCTGTGAGGATATTAGCTTAAGCCCCGATGTCTTACTAAAGAGAGTAGTTGTATTTTGTAACCT
This sequence comes from Kordia sp., assembly GCA_002733415.1. Taxonomy (GTDB): domain Bacteria; phylum Bacteroidota; class Bacteroidia; order Flavobacteriales; family Flavobacteriaceae. Next base: position 24,939 of record NVVR01000031.1, read on the forward strand.
ATAAAAAAAGGCATCCTGATTTATTCGGATGCCTTTTTGGCTTTTGATACTTAAAGTTGTGTAATTAATAACTAAAGTAACAAGTCATTTGTTATCTAGCTTTTTTGTTCTTTATTGAAATAGACTAAGTAGTAATACATTTGTTTTTCTTCATCCCATCCTTTTTCAACAAATTTTTCTGCAGATTCAGGGTTTATAAAGTCCATTTTAATTTGAATATTAGTATCTAAACTAATTACGTTTTTCATCTTTTTTCTAGAAGCAGTAACTGCTGTGTTTGAAATAGGGAATTCAGTTAAATCTTCTACGCTAAATTTTTGTCCTTTTTCTTCTTTATAATGTTTGAATTCCGGAATCAAATCAGGGTTATCAACAACACTATTTAAGAAGCTAGTTTCTTCAAAATTATCGTTCTTGGCAAAATAATCCATTGAACGGTTCATGAACATTACTTCTTCTTTTTTGTCTTCCGCAGGGAAAACAACATCTTTAGCAAAACTCTGACATAATTGCAAGTACTTTTTAGTCATGAAATTATCATCAGCTAAGGCATCAACTCCTAAAAATTGTTCTAACCAATATTTGGTGTCGTATTTATTCGAGTCAGCGGAAAGAATCTTAAAACCGCTTTCTTGATCAATATTAAAAATAATACAGCCTTTATCTAACTTCTTAAGGTTGACTCCTTGTTGTAAAATTGCATTTAAACTTTCGTCTTGTTCTTTGAATTGTAAAAAATCGTGTTGTAATTCACTTTTGAATATTCCAATACCATCTACTTTTTGGTTGTCAATAACCAAGTTATTTAAATACGTCACATATACTTCACCACTTTTAATATGCGGATGCATTGATTGGTCGTATAAATGAGTAGTGATTTTTTGTGAAGCTTCATGTATGGAGCTCGGATTCAGGAATACTTCTGTGACAATTTTGTGTAATTCATTAAACTCTAAATCTACTTCGTTGGCAAACTGAAAGTAATTTTCTTCTTTTTCTCTAAAAGGCTTAAAGAAAAAATCTTTTAATAAGGGCATTAGTTCATCATCCAATTGATATGGTGTTTTTGATAAAAATGCTCCTTCAGTTTTACTTTTGTTACCAACTCTATGAATTGATAAGCTTTCTATGTTAGTTTGGTATAAGTTAATCATCTGTATTGGTTTAAAATGTAAAACAGACCCATAGTGGGCTTATTATTTTAATAGTCTCATGCGTAGTTGTTATACTACATATTTACGATGAGTTGAAATTATATTAATGATTACTTTTGTGCGATTTCTCCTTTCGTTGAAATGACTTCTCAAGATATAAGTGGTTAAACTTCTAACTTTTTGGTGTTAAAATGGATGTTATAAATATATAGGATTTAATTCCATAAATCATCATAATTGTCGAAAGAATGATCTTCTAGGTCTTGATAATCATTAAATTCAGTATCTCCATCTTGCTCGTCTTTCTCCGCTTCAAAAACTTTTTCTGGTGGACTGTCAGGCAATTCACCATGACTATACATTAAGTTAGGGTAGCTGGTGCTTTCAATTGGTTCAGCAATTTCTGCTAGCTCAATTAGGAAAGTCCACATAGAAAAGAAATCATATACATATATCAATCTTCTTTTGTGTTTCGTAATAATATCGTCTAAAACAGTTTCGTTCATCATACGTACAGAGTCACCTCCTTCACTCATGTCGAATAAGGCAATTTCTTCTCCTTGGCTCCACTCTTCATCACTTATATAAAAAGAAGCCATTTCACCACCATCAAAACCAAAAGCTTGTACTATGGCATTGTGGAAGTCCTCTGCGGTAGCTTCTGCTTTTACTTCGATGTCTCTAAACACATCATCCTTGTCATCTAATATAACTCTAAAACGGTATATCATAGTATATAAATTATTTTGCAAATATAATTAGTGTTTAGTCGGAAACACAGCAAAACTAAAAATAATTCTCTTAGTAATTTTTATATTTTTTAAGAGTCATCTAGTTTTTTTAAAGTAATTAAGTGTTAGGTTGAGCTTGTCGAAAATATTGTAGTATATCTACGTTTATTAATTTCAATAATCTCAGTCTGACAAAAGCCTGCTGTTTATTAGGTATCGTTAATTTGTGGTTTTTACTGTTATGGTTTTTAAAACTAAATAAAATTGTAATCCGAATAAAATAGCCGATAACAAAAGGTGTAATGGCTGTGTTGTAAATGGGAAATCGAAATAATACATTGTCATTCCAGTAATAATTTCTAAGCCTAATACAAAAATGATATAGTTGATTAAGGAGAAATTTAATCCTTGTTTTTTATTTATAATGAATAACCATACATTAATTAAAACAACCAAGATAGATAATGTTCTGTGTATATAAAATTGTGTATTTGGGTTTTGTAGCCACAAATGTTTTTCATAACCAATGGCGATTACCTGTTCGTCAACAAATTGGCGAACTTGAGTTCCTAAAAATACTTGTAGGAATGTTAATAATATGCTACTGATTAATACATATTTAAAAGTACTGGATACCTTAGTAATTTTGTGTTCTTGTGATTTATAAATATTATACAGTAAGAGGGCAATTATGATAAATGACCCCATCATGTGTATGGTGATTTTATATGGTAATAGGTTAGAGTCAACCACAGTTTTGCCTAACCAGGCTTCAAATCCCATTCCTAAAATGACTAAGATACTAGCAATAGTCAAGTGTTTTTTGCTTTTCCATAATCGAAATGACACAAATAATAATATGAGCATTGGGATCCCTGCAAAAGCTGTAAACAGTCGGTTAATGTATTCTATCCAGGTGTGTGTAGGGTTGAAGGTGTTGTAGCTATGTTTTGTGTTTTTGCTCCAGTTGTTAAGTTCAAGCGTTTTTGTTGAAGTAAAATTCCTCTTAGCGAAATAGAAAGTATCTTCAATTTGAATTACATAACCTGATTTGTATTGGTGATCAGGTTTAAATTGAATATCTGCTAGTTCTGTCGGAGGGATATAATATCCAAAACATTTTGGCCAATCAGGACAGCCCATTCCTGAGCCAGTCATTCTTACTACTGCACCAGCGATAATGATTAAGTATACACAGACTAATGATATTTTGGCAAGTTTATTAAAACGTTTTAACATTTAGTGATAGTTAGATGTTTGTAATTGTTGTGAGTTGAACTTGAATTCGATTTTTTTTAAAAAAAACACTAAAGTTTGCTTCTAGTTACTTGATACCCGAACATTCTTAATTCTAAATTGGTGTCAATCCAAGCGCTATCCCTTTTTTAAGCATTAGTGCTTTTGCTTCTTTGTAGTCATTGGAAATCTCACCCTCAAGAATAGCTTCTTTTATTGCTTCTTTAATTTGACCAATTTCCCTACATGGTTTTAAATTAAATGTTTCCATTATTTCTTCACCTGTAACAGGTGGTTGGAAATTTCTGACCTGATCACGTTCTTCTACTTCAACAATCTTGTCGCGAACAATTTTAAAATTGTTGTGATAGCGTTTGAATTTTTTAGTGTTTTTAGTAGTGATGTCAGCTTCACAAAGGGTCATTAAATCCTCAATATTTTCTCCAGCATCAAAAACTAATCGTCTTACAGCAGAATCGGTAGTGTTGTTATCAGCAATAACAATTGGTCGAGAACTCATTAACACCATTTTCTGAACGAATTTCATTTTATCATTCAATGGCATTTTAAGTCTTTTAAATAATTTATACACCATTTTTGCTCCCACGAACTCATGTCCGTGAAAAGTCCAACCTACTTTTTTACTAAACTTTTTAGTTGGTGCTTTCCCAATATCATGTAATAAAGCAGCCCAGCGTAACCATAAGTTATTAGTTGTTTTAGCAATATTATCAACGACTTCCAAAGTGTGATAAAAATTGTCTTTATGTAGTTGCCCTTCTACTTCGTCAACTCCTTTTAAAGCAATTAATTCAGGTAGTATATGAGCTAATAAACCAGTTTCTTCTAGTAATAAAAAACCAATAGAAGGTTTTGGGCTATTCATTATTTTATTTAACTCATCAATTATACGTTCTTTAGTAATGATGTTGATGCGTTCATGATTACGTGATATCGCTTGCAGTGAATCCAATTCAATTCTGAAATTTAGCTGGGTAGCAAAACGTATCGCACGCATCATACGTAATGGATCATCAGAATAAGTGATGTCCGGATTTAACGGTGTTTTTAACAGTTGTTCATTTAGGTGAAGCATACCATTAAAAGAATCTAGTAAGTCACCAAAATTATGTTCTGAAATACTTAATGCTAATGCGTTTATGGTAAAGTCTCTTCTGTTTTGATCGTCTTCTAAAGTACCGTTTTCAACAACAGGATTTCTACTGTCCTTAGCATACGATTCTTTACGAGCGCCAACAAATTCTATTTCAATATCATCAGCGCGTAACATTGCTGTTCCGTATGTTTTAAAAACTTGAACTTTTGGTTTGTTAGGTAGGAGTGAAGCTACTTTTTGAGCCAACTCAATACCACTACCAACTGCTACAACATCGATATCTTTGGCGTCGCCTCTTTTTAAAATAAAATCTCTTACAAATCCCCCAATTACATAGGAGTCAATATTTAAAATAGCAGCTGCTTTTTGTATAGTATTGAAAATTGGATGTGTAAGTGCTTCTTTAAAGTTTTTATGTTGTGACATTATTTTCTGATGATTGTCACCAAGCCAGCACTACTTAATTTAATAATTGATGAAGGTTTGGAATATTTTTTTTCGCGATGTAAATTTACAACATAGTCGACACCTTTTAAAATATCATTGCTTATTTCTGAAAATGATTTTGGACTAGGTTGTCCAGATAGATTTGCTGAGGAAGAAACGATTGCTCCGTTAAGCTTTCGGATTAATTGAAAACAAAACTCATCATCAGGGATCCTTATAGCTAGTGAATTGTCGCTTGCAATTAAGTTGGATGCTATGTTTTTTGGGTTGTCATAAATAATAGTAGTAGGGTTTTCGGCTACATCAATAATATCTAATGCAACTTCAGGAATGTCTTTTATATACTTAGAAAGCATTCTTTCGTCAGCAACCATGCATATTAATGCTTTACTATCGGTACGTTTTTTTAAAGCGTATATTTTTTTAACTGCTTCAGGGTTGCTAGCATCACAGCCTATTCCCCATAAAGTGTCAGTAGGGTAGAGGATAAGTCCTCCGTTTTTTAGGTGCTCTATACAGTTTTTAAGTTCTTGATGCATTAGTTTTGATATTTTTGAATTTAAAGCTAGAAACTACAAGTTGTAATACTTTTTATACCAATCAATAAATAACTTAACGCCATCTTTTATTGTAGTTTTTGGTTGATAATCATAGTCATTTATTAACTCAGAAACATCAGCCCATGTTTTAGCAACATCCCCTGGTTGAATCTCCATTAGTTCTTTTTTGGCAGTAATACCTAAGTTAAATTCTATTTCATTAATAAAGTCGAGTAGTTTTTCAGCTTTATTGTTTCCGATATTATATATTTTATATAATTCTTTGGAGTTTAATCGTGCAGTTATATCTTTTTCTAATATTCTTACTACTCCTTCTACAATATCTCCAATAAAAGTAAAATCCCGCTCCATTTCACCATGATTAAAAACCTTTATAGGTTTGCCTTTAGTCATTGCATCAGCAAATAAAATTGCAGCCATATCTGGTCTTCCCCATGGCCCATAAACAGTAAAGAAGCGTAGGCCTGTAGTAGCGAAACCGAATAAATGACTGTATGTATGTGCCATTAGTTCATTACTTTTTTTTGTAGCAGCGTAAAGACTAATTGGTTTTTCAACACGATCTTTTGTTGAAAAGGGAATTTTTTCATTCAATCCATAAACACTTGAGCTGCTTGCGTAAACTAGATGTTTTATTTGGAAATTTCTACAGTTTTCAAGTAGATTTATATAACCAACTATATTACTTTCTACATAGGTGTGTGGGTTTTCGATACTGTATCTAACACCAGCTTGTGCTGCAAGGTTACAAACAGTATCAAAATTATTATTTTTAAAAATTTCAGTTAAGTTATCTCGATCCTCTAAACCAATTCGTATGAATTTAAAAGAACCATTTGAGGATTCATTTAAAAAAACTGAAGCTTGATCTTTTGCTATTCCTAAATCGTTTAAACGGGCATATTTTAATTCTACATCATAATAGTCATTAATATTATCAATACCAACTACATTGTGTCCTTTTTCTACTAGAACTTTAGATAAATGATGACCAATAAATCCAGCTGCTCCAGTTACTAAAATTTTCATATATGTATATTTTGAATTTAAGTTTTTTTTTAATACCCCTTTATATAACCTTAATTCTTTCCTATTTGAAAGTATTCAAAACCTTCTTCTTTTAAATCAAATGAATTATATTGATTTCTGCCATCAAATATAATTTGGTTTTTTAAATGTTTTTTAATTTCAGAGAAGTCAGGCGCTCTAAACTCTTTCCATTCTGTTAGTAAAATTAAAGCATCTGAATTTTCTAAAGCTTTGTATTTAGAATCTACATATTCTATATTTTTTATATCAGTTAAATAATGTTCTTTTGCTTCTTTTATTGCTTTAGGGTCGTATGCTTTAATTGAAGCACCTCTCTTTGTTAGTTCTTGGACAACATAAATAGCAGGTGATTCTCGCATATCATCAGTTTCTGGTTTGAAAGATAAGCCCCATAGAGCAAAAGTTTTACCTGTCAAATTTTCCCCGAATTTTTTAATAACTTTATTAGCGATGACAAATTTTTGAGCGTTATTGACTATTTCAACCGATTTTATCAATTTTGCATCATATCCATTTTCTTGAGCAATTTTTGTTAAAGCTTTTACGTCTTTAGGGAAGCATGATCCACCATATCCTGCTCCTGGGTAAATAAAACTATAACCTATTCTAGAGTCAGAACCAATGCCAATTCTTACTTTATTAGCATCAGCTCCAACTAATTCACAGATGTTAGCTATTTCATTTATAAATGAAATTTTAGTAGCCAACATTGCATTTGCGGCATATTTAGTCATTTCGGCAGATTTAATATCCATTTCAATTAGCCTATCATGATTGTGTAAAAACGGAGCGTAAAGTTTTCGCATTACTTTAAATCCTAAATTACTATCGGCTCCAATAACGACTCTGTCTGGCTTCATGAAATCTGAAATAGCAGCTCCTTCTTTTAGAAACTCAGGGTTTGATACAACGGTAAACTCTATATTAAGCCCCCTTAAATTAAGTTCTTTTTGAACTGTTTTTTTTACTTTGTCAGCAGTCCCAATTGGCACGGTAGATTTGTCAACAATTACGATAGAAGAATTCATTTCTTGTCCAATTTGTTTCGCTACTGCTAGAACATATTGTAAGTCTGCTGCCCCGTCACTCCCCATAGGTGTTCCTACAGCAATAAACACTGCGTCTGAATTAGATAAGCTATCTTTTAAGGTCGTGCTAAAATGTAAATTACCCAAGTTAGAGTTTTTAAGAACCATTTGAGATAATCTTGGTTCATAAATAGGTATAATTCCTTTTTTTAGATTTTCAATTTTTTGTTTGTTTATATCTACGCAAGTAACATTGTTTCCCATTTCAGAAAAACAAGTTGCAGATACAAGTCCTACATAGCCAGTTCCTATAATAGTTATATTCATTTATTTTATTATTAAGTTAGTTTCTTGTAAAATTCATCTCTAAATAAGATGTAAGTTTTATACAAAAGTAATTTTTTAGTAGTAAGATTCAATTAATAATACGGCTAAAATCCAAAAACTGATAAAATATAAGGGTTTGGGTATCTTTTCTTTGTCATTGAATTTAGGTATAGATTTACCTATGATGATTATAGAATAAGCAATTATAAATATAATATTATTAGTAAAGGGTGAAAAAGAGAAACCTAATAATGAAACAATAAATATAGAAAACAGGAAAAGCCATTCTTTATAGGGGCTTCTATTTAAAAAGCAAAACATCATAATTAATAAAGGGGTGAAAACTTGTAAATAAAGAATTATAGGTTTCCAATAAATGGTTTTTCTTAAAATAATTTCATCTGTAATATTGAATAGCCTCCAATTACCAGAAATATTATTGAAATATTCATTAAAAGATAGGTTATGATAACTCGAGTAAAAATATGTCAAGATTAATGGTAAAAATATGCCAATGTAAAATCTTATCTGTTTTTTTAGCTTTACTTCTCTTCTAAAAACATCTATAATTAGAGGAAGAAGAAGAAGAGATGAATATTGCTGTAGTAAGATACTTAGTGATAAAGTGATTCCTGAAATTAATAAAAATAGCGATTTATCTGATTTATGATATTTATTATAAAATGTTATGCACATTAGTTGAAGAGCTAATGCAATAGGGTTAATCATTAAATGACTGTCATTAAATAAAACTGTGCAGCATAGAAACAGTGTAGCAAAAAAGAAATTAACCTTTTTTTTAAGTTTATACCGCTTTAAGATATTATAAATGAAATAAGTACAGAGTAATAATGATCCCCAATAGATGTAAACAGTGGTTAATGACAAATTATTGACCCTACTTATGATGTCTGTGATTGTATTACACCCTTTATGAATAGTTAAAAGTATTATGATAAGTGTAATGAATTTAATGAGTGTGATAAAAGGTGTCGTTTTAAAAAAATAATTAAATGTTCTATCATGAATATTTAATTCATACCTACTTAAGTTTTTTTCAATCAGAGTTATATCATAATTAGGATACTTTTTATGAATTACTTTTTTGTATTTTTTTAGGTTAGTTAGCTTATAACTATTTCTTGTGAATGTAGTTCTCTTTAAAAAAGGAAACTCTCTTTTAATCATCAAGTCCCATTTTTTAGAAGGGTCGTGAATAAATTTATTATTTTTTTCTGTAAAAAATGCTGTATGAGTAAAACCAGCTTTTGTTAATATTCTTGTTAAACCATGTTCATACTTAAATACAACCTGCTTTCTTATTTCCTCTTTTTTAACGCTTAATAGAAATTCTCTAAATTCAGAAGATAAAAAGGCTTCTTTATTTATTGCAATAAAATAACTTTGTAAATGAGGTGTTATGTCTACAATGTTGTTCGAAAACCCCCAAAAATCTACTTTTTTTAGATCCATTTTGTTAAAAACCTTTTGGAGATCATAAAAAGGTCCATAACAGGAGTCATTGGCTAAAATAATTTGATCGTAATCTTGAAGAATACCCAATTCATCAGCTTTTAGATAGGCTTTTTTGTATGATCCAAAATCATATTCCCCATGTCTATCATGAATATTATATTTTGTTAGACCATTTAGCTTACTGATTTCCTCTTCGCTATATTTACAATCGGCAGAAAATATAATGTCAGAAACTTTGCTAAGTTCTGTGAGATAATAAATTACATAATCATCAATTATGTTGTCTGGGTCAAAAGATGAAAATAAAGTTAGTCGCTTCATTATTATAAAAAAAATATTCGGTAAGTTAGTTTAGTATAAATTTATTTATGTCAAATTTTTCAAAGCCCATTACTTTGAAGTAAGTCCCCAAAACCAATTTTGAAACAGAAAAAGGTTTAGCAATATTTAAATAGTTCAATTATTTTTTATTTTCTAAAGATTGAAGGTTAACTAAATTGGTATAGGTGCCTCCAAGGTTAATTAGTTCTTGATGTGTGCCTTGCTCAACGATTTTCCCTTTTTTCATAACCACAATTAAGTCTGCATTTTGTACTGTTGACAATCTATGTGCAATGACTAATGATGTTCTGTTTTTCATCATGTTTTCTAGTGCATCTTGCACTATTTTTTCAGACTCAGTATCTAAAGCTGATGTTGCTTCATCTAAAATCATAATGGGAGGGTTTTTCATTACCGCTCTTGCAATTGCAATTCGTTGCCTTTGACCGCCAGATAACATTCCACCACCATCACCAACAGGATTATTATATTTTTTAGGAAACTCGGAAATAAAATCATGTGCATTTGCGATTTTTGCAGCATGGAATATTTCGTTTTCACTTGGGTTGTTTATTCCTAATGAAATATTATTTTTAATTGAGTCATTAAATAGTATTGAATCTTGTGCAACAATACCCATTTGTTGTCTGAGTGACTTTGTGGTAACGTCTTTTATGTCAACGCCGTCGAAAGTAATATTTCCTTTAGTAGTGTCATAAAACCTAGTGACTAAGTTTGCTAAAGTAGATTTTCCACTTCCAGACTCTCCAACCAAAGCTACAGTTTTTCCTTTGTTGGGGCTGACCAAGTAGTGCTTTCAACTATAGTAAAAGCATCTTGGGCAGCAGGTACGGCCGTGCTGCCAAGTCCACTATAATATTTTCCAGATGAATCGTAAGTTTCATTAGTAGATGTTCCAGCGTCTACCCCGGTTTCAGTTTGGTATGCATCAATCATACCATCTTTAAAATTATAAAGAGCGTAAGCGTTATTGGTAGCGACCTTGAAATTTAAAAGGTCTAGATTTGTTCGATTGGTTCCTATATCAGGAAGATCAGAGGCATCAGAGAGTTCTAGATACTTCCCAATCCCATAATCGATATCTTTGAGATTTGCCATTCACATTACGCCCATGCCATTGAAGTACCATATATTCTGGTTATTTTGGAGGCACTTTGATTCAATGTTTCTATTTTATATTTTAC
>NVVR01000032.1 GCA_002733415.1 Kordia sp.
GTACAATGTAAAAGAACGCGGGGTTATGTTGTCTACTGGTCAACGACAATTACTAGCTTTCTTAAGAGCTTATGTAAGTAATCCTGATATTTTAATTTTAGATGAAGCGACTTCTTCAATTGATTCGTATTCTGAGCAATTAATACAAGATGCTACTACAAAAATCACGAAAAATAGAACGTCAATTGTTATTGCACATCGTTTAGCAACTGTGAAGCGTGCTGATAAAATTATTGTAATGAATCATGGTGAAATAGTAGAACAAGGGACACATAAAAAGTTACTAGCTATTGAGGGTGGTTATTATAAAAAACTGTATGAAGTACAGTTTAATCACATCAATGGGGATTAAGTTTTATTACTAAAAAATGATTATTATGTTCATTGTGCTAATCAAGTATTACTATCATTTCTGAGAAATGAAATATACCCAATATTGGGTATATTATAAAATGAAATAAAGTATTGTATTTGAGTATCTGCTTTTTATAGTAGGTAAAGTAAGTTTTTTTTGCAAACAGTGAATTCCTTAACTTCTGTTATTTATTATCAAGATTGATTATTGTTTTCTTGGAAAGTGTGTATTGATAAATTACCCTAAATCTTGATTTAGTAATTCACCCAATTCGTCAGTGTCTTTAAATAGCACAAATTCACCATTTTTGATATAGGATATTTGTCCAGTCTCTTCGGAAACTAGTAACGCTAAGGCATCCGTTTTTTCGGTAATTCCTATAGCAGCTCTGTGCCTTAATCCGAATCTATTTGGAATGTTTTGGCTGTTAGATACAGGAAGTATAACACGGGTTGCTGTAATGTTATTTCCTTCAATAATAGCCGCTCCATCATGTAACGGGCTGTTTTTATAAAAGATACTCTCTAGAATGGGTTGTGTAATTGCAATATTCATTTCATCACCTGAACTCTTTACAAAATCCAAATTATTTTTACGTTCGAAAACGAGCAAAACTCCAGTTTTGGTAGTCGCCAATTTTATACAAGCGGTAAGGATGGCATCCACATCCGTATTAGATTTTAGTTTTGATTGTAAGAAGTTAAAGTTTTGTAAGAGTTTACTATTGGTAAAGAATTTCGTAGAACCAATCATTAATAAAAACTTTCTTATTTCTTGTTGAAACACAACTATTAATGCAAATACTCCAACACTAATAAATTTCCCTAAAATACCGCTCAATACATCCATATGAAGTGCTTTAGTCAATTCCCAAATAAGGTATATAACTACAATACCAATAAAGATGTTTATGGCAACGGTACCTTTTACTAAACGATATATGTAGTATAGCAATAAGGCAACTAACGTAATATCTACGAGGTCTAAAAAACTGAATTCTAAAAAATTAAATAATTCCAATATGAATGATGTTTATGTAAAAATAAATAAATCTCGACATTTTTTGCAACGAATACACTAATTAAAACTGTAAAAAATAATTGTTGTTAGATTAAAATAACTAACGACTCAAAAAACCTATGTATTTACTGAGTTGAAAGGCTTTAAAAAAAAGGTCAGTTTACTTTTATAAAAAAAAGGAATTTATAAACAATTCTAACAAGTTGATTTTTAGTTAACAGGATATTAGTTGCTTACAAATAAGTCATTACTCTTTTTTCTAACATCGTAGCGGTCTTGATTGTTTACCGGACATAATGATAAAAGATGTAATTACTTTTCAAAATGACGTTATAATTTCGAAATTAACCTAACACCTAACACCTAACATCAAAGACTACAATCACAATCAGGTAAGGAGTCAATATTATAAATGAACACAGAATCATTAATTTGTATTGATTCTGATGAAATTGGTTTTATAAATTCGATAAAATCTAAATAAGATTTCAAGCTGCTATTTTCATCAAAATTTAAATGAATTAATGTAGGCTTTCCCTCCGCAGCGAAATCGACAAATTCCTCTACATAGGAAATCAATTCATTTTTATATACTTCAACACCTTCAAAAGTTATTTTATTAGCGTTGCTTAAATTCAAGGTAATGTTAAAGTAAGGAGCGTATTTTTCCGGATGTTTTTTTAAATAAAATTTTGAAAATTCTGTGTTTGGCAACCTATTATATTCACTTGTAAAGTCAATTAATTTATCAGTTTCCTGAATTTTATGTTTTGAATTTGGAGAAAAAAATGACTCAGGGACATTTTTTAAAGCTATTGTAGAATCAATAATTTTGATGTCCTTTCTACAAGAGATAATAATTATTAAGAGTAAGGTTATTATATTCTTCATTGTCTTTTATGTTCTGTCTTAAAAAAAGGCTTCGCATTTTTTTTTCAACTTTTCAACTTTTCAACTAAAACAACACATTCCATAGCTTCTTTTACATCGTGAACTCTTAGTATGTTTGCTCCTTTAAATAATGAAATAGTATTCATTGAGCTTGTTCCGTTAAGTGCTTTTTGAGCATCAGAATTTAATGTTTTGTAAATCATTGATTTTCTGGAAACCCCTATTAACAAAGGTAACTCAATGTTCTTAAAGAGTTCTAATTCATTTAATAGCTGGAAATTATGTGTGTTTTTTTTTCCAAAACCAAACCCTGGATCAATAATAGTATCATTGATTCCAAAACTTCTTGCTAAGGCAATTTTCTCAGAAAAATAATACAAAACCTCTTGAGTCACATTTTTGTAAGTAGGGTTTTGCTGCATGTTTTGTGGAGTTCCGTTCATATGCATCATGATATACGGAACGTTTAAATCACCAACTGTTTGCATCATTTTCTCGTCCATTTCGCCAGCAGAAATATCATTAATTAATGCTGCTCCTTGTTCAATACATTGTTTAGCCACTTTACTTCTAAAGGTGTCTATAGATAATAAAATGTTAGGAAACTTAACAATCAATTTTTTAACTATAGGTACAATTCGCTTTAATTCTTCTTGTTCAGAAATGTGTTTTGCTCCTGGTCGGGAACTATATGCGCCTACATCAATAAAAGTAGCGCCATCACCTAGCATTTTTTCAACTTGTAAAAAGATGCCATTTTCATCGTGATATTTTCCACCGTCGTAAAAAGAATCTGGGGTAAGGTTCAGGATACCCATTACTTTCGGAGTAGTTAAATTGATCAGTTTCCCTTTGCAATTAATAGTCATAGTTTAAATTTAAAGCAAGTGCTAAATAAAAAGTAGTATTAGTGTTGTTAATCAACAAAAAATCAACGAAATTTACGGAAATATAAGTTAAGTTAACGAAAATAAGACTTCCATTTTTACGGAAGGTACATATGCAAAAAACAGCGGAACAATACAATGAGGTTTTAACTACTTGCAGAACCTTGTTTATCAATAAAATGAAAGATTACGGAAGTGCGTGGAGAATATTACGTTTACCATCGTTAACCGATCAAATATTCATTAAAGCACAACGTATACGTGGATTGCAACAAAATGCAGAACGTAAAGTAGACGAAGGAGAAGTGTCTGAGTTTATCGGAATTATAAATTATTCGTTAATGGCTTTAATTCAGTTAGAAAAAGGAGTAGTAGAACAACCGGATTTAAGCTTAGATGAGGCAATTATTTTATATGATGAGCAATTCAAGTTAACTAGAGCGTTAATGGAAGCAAAAAATCATGACTATGGTGAGGCTTGGAGAGAAATGCGTATTTCATCATTAACCGATTTGATTTTACAGAAGTTATTACGTGTAAAACAAATTGAAGATAATAAAGGAAAAACATTAGTTAGTGAAGGGATTGATGCTAATTATCAAGACATGATTAACTATGCTGTTTTTGCATTGATTTTATTAAAAGAACAAGGAGAAGAATAAGCAGTTTGCAGACTCTTTATAAAAATATACAAACATGAAAAATACATTATTATACATTTCACGATTATTGGTAGGAAGTTTATTAATAATTTCCGGTGTTATTAAAGCAAATGATGCTTTAGGGTTTTCATATAAGTTAATTGAATATTTTACTGAAGGGATATTAGGGATGGAGTTTTTACAACCCTATACTTTAGTAATGGCAATGAGTATTTGTATTTTAGAAATTCTATTAGGAGTTGCATTAATATTCGGATTAAAAGCTAAATTAACTACAACATTGAATGTATTGATGATGTTGTTTTTTACGTTTTTAACCTTCTATTCAGCGTATTATGATAAAGTAAAAGACTGTGGTTGTTTTGGTGATGCTTTAAAATTAACACCTTGGGAATCGTTTACAAAAGATGTCGTGTTACTGTTCTTTTCTGTGATATTATTTCTATTCAGAAAACAAATCCTCCCGAATAAAAACAAAGAGGACTTAAAATACATTATTCCATCATTACTACTTATTGCATTGTTTTCAGTGGGTGTAACAGGGTGGTGGTTTCCAGTGGTTTTTTCAGTAATAGTCTACGTTTTAATGCTTGTTATTAAGTGTTTTGATAAAAGCCAATGGCGTTTGATTAGTTTAAGTTTAATAGCCTCATTAATATTTACAGTATATTGTTATAATCATTTACCAATAAAGGATTTTAGAGCATTTAGAATAAATGCAAGTATTACAGAAGGTATGGTTGTTCCACCAGATGCTTTGCCAGCAATTATTGAGTATACGTGGATTATTGAAAAAGACGGAGTAAAAACAACTTATGTGGGTGATTATCCTACAATTGAAGGCGGGGAATTGGTAGGTTCTTCTTCAGAAATTATTAGAGAAGCTGTAGAACCTAAAATTCATGATTTTATGATTGAAGGGGAAACAGATGATACCGAGTTATTCTTATCTAAAGACAACGTATTAGTTGTTGTCGCTTATGATTTTGCTAAATCAAGCGACGAAGGATTTAAAGCAATCAAAAAGGCAACTGATGAAGCCCTGAAAAAAGGATATACGGTTATAGGTATGACAGCAGAAACTCAGGAAAGTAGAGTTGCTAAAATTGCAGAGTACGGTTTGAATTTTGAATTTTATTTCTGTGATGCTATAACATTAAAAACTATTGTTCGTGCTAATCCAGGAGTATTTGAAATGGATAAAGCAATTATTCAGCAAAAGTTCCATTGGAATGATATTGAACAATTAAAACTGTAATACTAGGAGTATAATAATAACAAATATCATGAGAAAAATTACGATTCTTTTATTACTAATAGCCACAATTTCTTTTGCTCAAAAAAAGAAGAAAAATTGGGCAGATGATTTTGTAGTTTCAGAAAAACCGACTATTCCTGTTGAGGAAATTAAAGGTTTTCTAAAAGCTGGTCAGTATATAATTACATATGAAGCTGGTGATTTCAATGGAGATAAATTAATTGATGCGATACTTGTTGTAGGAGATTTAGATGAAGTAAGTAGTTATAGAAGTGATACGGTAAAGTCCAAACGAAGTGTAATTATTTTAAGACGAAACGATTTTGGTGTATTAGAAAAAACATTAGAAAATGAAGATATTGTATATTGTTATACATGTAATTCTCCACAAGGTAGTCCGTTAACTTCAGTAGTTTTTTCTGGAAATACATTTGCTGTCGAGCATGAAGCAGGAAAAGTGAACCGCTGGACTAGAATTATTACTTTTGAATACGATAGAGAAAAACAATTATGGTTGTTACTGAAAGATGCTTCTTCAACGTATAATATCATGAATAGTAAAGGGTTTACTTCTAATGTGAAAACTCAAGATGATTTTGGATTTATTTACTTTGAAAATTATGATGCTTTTTCAGAAGATTTAACGAAACAAACAAAGCACTAATTGATACAGTATTTACTAAATAAATTAGGCTATTCAGTATTGACTCTTTTTGGGGTGATTACCGTTATTTTCTTTCTATTTAATGTGCTTCCCGGTGATCCTGCTAAAATGATGTTGGGACAAAACGAAAGTGCAGCACAAATTGCAGCAATAAAAAAGAAATTCGGTTTTGATAAGCCGTTATCTACTCAGTACGGGTATTATTTAAACGATTTATCACCAATATCATTTCATAGTACAAACACGAATAATTATACTAGCTTATCTACTAATAAATACAGCGCACTAGAGCTTTTTACAGTAGCCAATACTACTATAGTGCTTAAAAAACCATACTTAAGAGAATCGTTTGTTAAGTCAGGAAAACCAGTTGGTCAAATAATAAGCGAGACCTTACCAAATACTGCAGTATTAGCTGTTGCTTCAATATGTATAGCGTTATTGGTTGGAATTGTATTAGGAATATTTTCGGCATTATTTAAGGATTCTTGGATAGATAAATTTATTCAAATATTCAGTATTCTTGGTATGAGTGTGCCATCGTTTTTTAGTTCAATTGTTTTTGCGTGGTTATTTGGTTATGTGTTGCATAAATACACAAATTTAGAAATGACTGGTAGTTTGTATGAATTAGACGATTTTGGAGAAGAGGTTCATTTAAAATTGAAAAATTTAATTTTACCTGCTTTGGTTTTAGGAATCCGTCCTTTAGCAGTCGTGATTCAATTAATGCGAAATTCGTTATTAGAAGTATTTAATCAGGATTATATCCGTACAGCCAGAGCAAAAGGATTATCGGAATTTACAATTATAAAAAACCACGCAATAAAAAATGCAATGAATCCGGTTGTTACTGCAATTTCTGGATGGTTTGCGTCCTTGTTGGCAGGAGCCGTTTTTGTAGAATATATTTTCAATTGGAACGGACTGGGAAAAGAAATAGTTGATGCTTTAAATAATTTAGATTTGCCAGTTATTATGGGTTCTGTATTAGTAATAGCAAGTATGTTTGTAATTATTAATATTTTTGTCGACATAATATATGGGTGGTTAGACCCCAAAATAAGATTGAATTAAAAGTAAGAAGTTATGATGAAATTTAAAATAGTATTGATAGCATTAGTAGTAATAGTTATTAGTGCTTGTGCACAAGAAAAAACAATATTTCCACAAGAAGCATTATCAGCTAAACTGATGAGTTTAAAAGGAGAAAATGTTACATTGGAAGATGTATTGAAAAAACACCAAGGAAAAACAATTGTATTGGATATTTGGGCTTCATGGTGTAGTGACTGTATAAAAGGATTACCATTGGTAAAGGCCTTACAGGAACAAACAAAAAGTGATGATTTGGAATATGTATTTTTATCGGTTGATAGAAAGTTAGATAAATGGAAGTCGGCAATTGATAAAAGAAATATCATAGGGGATCATTATTTAGTTTCTTCAGGATCAATGAAAGGATCTTTAGGAAAGTCAATTGATTTAGATTGGATCCCTCGTTATATGGTAATTGGGAAAGACGGAAGTATAAAATTATATAAAGCAATTAAAGCGAATGATGCTAAAATTTTAGAAGCAATTAAAGCTGATAAATAAATGAGGATTGAGTTAATTGAATATTACTAAATATTATAATAATTAAAATTACACCCTTTAGTACCCTTTCCAAGTTTGTGCTTAGCGCAGTTGAAGTTGGAGAGGGCTAGGGAGAGGCCTATGAGAAAGAATATTGTTGCAGGAAATTGGAAAATGAATAATGATACAAAGGAAACGAAATCATTATTAAAAGAGATAAGAAAAGGGGTAAAGAAAGCAGCCTTAAAAAATACTAAAGTAATAGTTGCTCCTTCGTTTGTAAATTTAAATACAGCAGTAAAAGTTTTAGGTAATTCAAAAATTAAAGTTGCTGCTCAAAATATGAATGCTGCTAAAAGCGGAGCTTTTACGGGGGAAATTTCTGCAGATATGCTTAAAAGTGCAGGAGTGAAGATTGTTATTTTAGGACATAGTGAGCGTCGCGCTTATTTTGGAGAAACGGATGCAATTTTAAAAGAAAAGGTTGATAGTGCATTGGAGCAAAAAATGAAACTAATTTTTTGTTTCGGTGAAGAGTTAAATGATAGAAAAGAAAACAAACATTTTGAATTGGTTGAAAGTCAAATTAAAAATACTTTATTTCATTTACCAGAAACTTCATGGAAGAAAATTGTATTGGCATATGAACCTGTTTGGGCTATTGGAACTGGAGAAACAGCTTCGCCTGAACAAGCGCAGGAAATGCACGCATTTATAAGGGAAACAGTAGCAGATAAATACACTGCTGAAATAGCGGATAACGTATCTATTTTATACGGAGGAAGTGTAAAATCAACAAATGCAAAAGAAATTTTCTCAAAGCCTGATGTTGATGGAGGATTGATAGGTGGAGCAGCATTAAAAGCAGTAGATTTTTTAGCAATTATAACAGCAATATAATTATGAGTGCACCAATATATTTAGGATATACATTTGATATATCGCCGAGAGAGCCTGGAACAGAAATTTTAATAGCAGAATTGGGATACGCTGGTTTTGAGAGTTTTGTTGAAAATGAAGCAGGAGTTATCGCTTATATCCAAAAGCCAGAATGGAACGCTGATATTTTAAACGACATCTACATCTTAACGAATGATGAGTTTACCATTTCATATACTTCAGAAGAAATTGAACAAGTAAACTGGAATAAAGAGTGGGAAAAGAATTTTCATGCTATTGAGGTTGATGGTAAGTGTACTGTAAGAGCACCATTTCATAAAAAAACTGACACTGAGTTTGATATTATAATTGAGCCCAAAATGAGTTTTGGAACTGGCCATCATGAAACAACTCATATGATGATTCAACATATATTAAAGCTAGATGTAGCTGGTAAATCGGTTTTAGATATGGGATGTGGTACTGGTATTTTAGCAATTTTAGCTGAGATGCGTGGTGCAAAAATAGTAGATGCAATTGATATTGATAACTGGTGTTATTTAAATACAGTTGAAAATATCGAACGTAATAACTGCCATGTCATAAAAGCATATGAAGGTGAGGTCAGTCTGTTGGCTGGCAAGAAATATGATGTTGTTATCGCAAATATTAACAGAAACATTTTATTGAAAGATATTGCTACTTATACTTCTTGTTTAAATGAAAATGGAACCTTATTGTTAAGTGGGTTTTATGTGGAAGATATTCCGTTAATTTCTGAAGAATGTGGTAAACAGCAATTAAAATTTGTAGAAAACTTAGAAAGAAACAACTGGGTAGCAGTAAAATACGTAAATTTGTAGTATAATTGGTTAAGTATGAGTGTACAAGAACAAGTATTAGAAGAGGTTTCCTTAAAAACGAAAGAAACTAAAAGCAATGAAATTGTTTTATATAATGATGAAGTGAATAGCTTTGATCATGTAATTGATTGTTTGATTGCTACTTGTGGTCATGAACCATTACAAGCAGAACAATGTTCGTTAATAGTTCATTATAACGGGAAATGTACGGTGAAAACAGGTGAATTAAAGGATTTAAAAATTCAATGTACGAAGTTGTTAGAAGCAGGTTTAAGTGCTGAAATAATATAACTACTATAATAGTTTAGTAAAAGGCTCTAATTTTAAAATTAGAGCCTTTTTTGTGTAATAGGGTTTCATAATATTTTCTGATGTAAAAAAAAATGATTAACTTAAAGGTGTGGTTATCAATTTATTAATGTGATAAATTTAATTATGTTTAAACAATTATACTTACTGGTTAGAAATACCTTTTCAAATGAACCATTAGATGAAACAATTTCAATTGAGTTTTCAATTTATGATGCGATATCTATAGGAGTGATTTTAGTTATTATTTGGTGGGCAGTGTTTCTATGAAATTTAATGTGATATAAATTAAGAAATCCTAACAATTTAAATTGTTAGGATTTTTTCGTGAATTTTGAAGGATTGTTGTTTATTGTTTTATGAAGGTTAGTAGGTAGTTTCATTTAAAAGTTTTTATTTTTAGCTGTTATATTGAGCGTAGTCGTGATGTTTTTAAGTTTAAATAGTTCTCGACTGCGCTCTAACAGACAGGTCTTAATAGTTTGACTTCATTAATATTTTTAGGTATATAAACTACTACTGAGTTCTAAATATTTATTTCCTTTTTTTATCTATTTAAAATAAATCGCAAATTTGCACTTTGACTATATAGAAAAAACCTACAAAGCGGTTTCTACTACTTATTTTATTAATTTTACGAAATGAATTCAAAAACACATCCTGGTATCGTTATAAAAGGAGCGAGAACAAACAACCTGAAGAACATTTCGTTAAATATTCCGCGCAACAAATTTATTGTGGTGACTGGAATATCAGGATCTGGAAAATCGAGTTTGGTGTTTGATATCATAGCCAAAGAAGGACAGCGCAGGTATTTTGAAACGCTACCCTCTTTTGCTCGGCAGTTTATGGGGAAATTGAATCGCCCGAATGTAGATGAAATTGAAGGACTTTCTCCAGTTATTGCAATAGGACAACGCACCACAGGAATGCATGTGCGTTCTACCGTTGGAACTATGTCGGATATCTATGATTTGTTGCGCTTGTTGTTTGCAAGAACTGGAACATCAGATAAACCTATACCCCTTTCTCGTGCGCTTTTTTCGTTTAATTCAGTAGTTGGTAAGTGTACCCGTTGCAATGGTATTGGTAAGGTAGAACAAATAGATTTGAACCGTCTAATCAGTAGCCCTGAAAAATCAATTAGAGAAGGTGCATTGGCGCCAACATTACCTAATGGTTATATTATGTACTCTCAAGTAACTATTGATGTGCTCAACCAAGTTTGCGAAGCCGAAGGGTTTAGTGTTGATATTCCTTGGAATAAATTGAGAGACCAACAGCGCGAAGTAATTTTGCAGGGTAGCGAATTAATAAAAGTACCTTTTGGTAAGCACAGTTTGGAGTCGCGCTTAAAGTGGACAGGGATTAAAGCTAAGCCAAGAGAGGAAGGACATTACAAAGGAATGATTCCGATTATGTCGGATATTTTGAGAAGAGATCGGAATGCGAATATTCTAAAGTATGTGCATTCTGTAACCTGTGTAGCCTGTAATGGAACGCGTTTAAATAGCGATGCGTTAAGTGTTACCGTTCATGGTAAATCAATTGCTGAGGTAGTCACCTTAGAATTGAACGAATTAAAAACGTGGATTCAGACCAACACTTGGGGAACTGTAGCGAAAGAAATTAGCGATAAAATTGAAGCTCAAGTTGATTTGTTGGAAGATTTAGGATTGGGGCATTTGAGGTTAGACCGTTCCTCAAAATCGCTTCGTTCGAGTGAGATTCAACGTATACGTATTGCCAATCAAATTTTAGTTCCGTTAAGTGACGTGTTGTACGTTTTTGATGAACCTTCAATAGGCTTACATCGTGAAGAGAACGAAAGATTGATTTATCATTTTAAACAACTCGTTAAAAAAGGAAATACGGTTATTGTTGTTGAGCACGATTTGGATACCATTACCAGTGCCGATCATATCATAGAAATTGGACCAAAAGCAGGAATTAATGGAGGAGAAATTATTTTTAACGGATCCTTTTCAGAATTCACTCAACAAGAGAAATTAGCAACTACCAGCCCTACATACAGAGTAATTACAAGTTCAATTGGCACGGTCAAACCGGTTTCAAAATCTAAAAAAGAAAGCAAATTCATTCGATTGATTGGATGTAGGGAAAGAAACCTTAAAAACATTGATGTTGAATTTCAACTAGGGAAACTGAATGTGGTGAGTGGAAAATCAGGTGTTGGAAAATCGAGTTTAGTAAAAGGTACTTTATTGAAAACTGTACAAGAACACTTAGGAATTGAAGTTAATAAACTCACCAAGCTAACCAGAACTGAAAATATTGATGCTATCAATAAACTGATTTTTATAGATCATTCACCCATAGGAAAAACACCACGGAGTAATCCGGCGACCTATTTAGGATTGTCAGATCATATTCGTGATATTTATGCGAGCCTGCCAGAATCAAAAACGCATCGATTCACCAAATCTCGCTTTTCATTCAATAACAAAGGTGGTAGATGCGAAACGTGTCAAGGTGCTGGAAAAACACAAATAGGAATGCACTTTTTGGGTAATATAGATTTGGTATGCGGCACTTGTAATGGTGATCGATTTAATGCAGAAACACTTCAAGTTCAATATAATGGATTATCAATTGCCGACTGTTATAAATTATCAATTAATGAAGCTGTGTCCTTTTTTGAAAATCAGAAAAAGGTATTGGTAGGACTAAATATATTACAAGAAATAGGTCTCGGGTATTTACCGCTCGGGCAATCCTCAACAACACTTTCGGGAGGAGAAGCACAGCGGATTAAAATAGCCAATCAACTACAGAAAAAAGATACAGGAGATACTTTATACGTGATTATTGAACCAAGTATAGGATTGCATCAGAATGATATTAAATCGCTAACCCATTTGTTTGATAGCATTACACAGAAAGGTAATACAATAGTTTGTATTGAACAAGATGAGTCCATTATTGGTTGGAGTGATTGGCATATTGAACTCGGCCCCAAAAGTGGTGCAGCTGGAGGTACAATTTTGTATCAAGGAATTCCTAAAGCGAATTCGAAAACCACAAAGAAAGTAGCATATATATCTGACTTCAACTCAGCTCAGTGTGACAGGGTTAATGAGATCATACTGAATGGTGTAACTACGCATGGGTTGAAAAATATTGATGTTCGCATTCCCAAAAACCAGTTGACAGTTGTTACTGGAATTTCAGGAAGTGGAAAGTCATCGTTGGTTTACGATACTTTGTTTGCAGAATCTAATGCCCGATTTACGGAGTCGTTATCTACTTATAACAGAAGTTTTTTGCAACAAAATAGTGAAGCTGAAATAACATCTCTTTCAGGTTTAGGGCCAGCAATTGGTATCAACAGAAAGGGAGGGACTCCTTCAAAGCGATCAACGGTTGGCACATTGTCTGGAGTGTATGATGCATTTCGTTTATTGTATTCACGAATTGCTCAACATGAAGGAGAAACCTATACAGCTCAGCACTTTTCTTTTAATCATCATTTGGGTGCTTGTCCAGTATGTGAAGGTTTGGGTGTAAAACTTAAATGCGATCCAGATGCCATAATCGTTTCTCCTAATAAAACCATCCTGGAAGGAGCTGTATCTGTGAATAAGGCAATTGGGTATTATGCTGATGTCAATGGTCAATTTATTGCCACGCTAAAAGAAGCCGCAAAACAAAACAATTGGAATATCGACCTTCCTTGGGAGCAACTAGAAGATGATGTAAAGGATTTTATTATGTACGGAACAGGCGAAACTGTTTGGGAGGTGACTTGGGAGTTTATTACCAAATCAAGAAAGGGTACACAAGAGTTACAAGCAAAATGGTTAGGATTATGCAATTATATCGATGATGAATATCAGCGAAAACTCCATAACAAGAATCTAAAAGATTTAGAAGAATTATTACACGCGGTTGAGTGTCCAACATGCCATGGAAGCCGATTGAAACCGGAATTGTTAAATACCAAGTTTCTTGGAAATAACATTTATGAAATTTCTCATTTGAGTATTGATTCTTGTTTGGAATTGATTAAGCAAATAGATAATAAAGAAGATGAAGTTATATTGGCCATCAGTAAAGTGGTGTTGCCACCAGTAACAAAATCGTTACAGACTATTGTTGCACTTGGATTGGGGTATTTAAATTTGGATAGAGTAGTGAGCTCACTTTCTGGAGGGGAACGACAACGAGTTACGCTGGCAGGTCAATTATCTACACACTTGTTTGGTGTTACCTATGTGTTGGATGAACCCACCATAGGATTAGACGAAGGACAAGTTACTGTTTTATCCCTCACCTTAAAAAGAATTGTAGCCAATGGAAATACTGTAGTGGTAGTTGAGCATGATGAGTCTTTTATCAAAAGTGCTGATTACATCATTGAAATGGGGCCAGGAGCGGGAAATTTAGGTGGCGAAGTCATCTACCAAGGTAAGGTTACTGATATTGCTAAAGCAAAACATTCAGTAACCTATAAATTGTTTCAAGAGAATGGAGTAGCTCCAGTTCAACAACAAAACAAAAAGGGGGAGCCCTTTGGAGTGAAAGGAGCATTTGCTAATAACCTAAAGAATATTGATGTCAATTTTTATTCCCAACAAATAATAGCAATCAAGGGTGTTTCAGGAAGTGGGAAATCAAGTTTGATTAAAGAAGTGTTGTATAGTTCTTGGCTAAAAAACAGACCGGTTAATTGTACTTCCGTAAATGGATTAGACCAATTTAGCGACCTGTTGCTTATAGATCAAGAAGCACTTAAACAAAACAGGTTGAGTACTCCCGTATCGTATACTGGAATTATTGAACAAATAAAAACACTATTCTCTAAAACAGCGTTTGCAAAAAATACAGGACTCAAGAAAGCTGATTTTTCCTATCAAAGCAAAAATGGAAAGTGCCCAACTTGTGCTGGTCACGGAAAGCTAAAAACAAGCATGGATTTTATGAGCGATATCTGGTTGACTTGTGATGCCTGTAAAGGAATGCGTTATAATGATGCAATTCTAGCTTGTAAGTATAAAGAACGTTCTATTGGTGATGTATTAAAGATGACTGTTCAACAAGCAATTGAATTTTTCGAATCAGGACCTATCGTGGAAAACTTGGATATTCTCAAGCAAGTAGGAGTGGTACATTTGCTTTTAGGGCAATCTGGTAATACCTTATCTGGAGGAGAAGCCCAACGTTTGAAGCTTGCGACTTCAATGCTCCAAAAGCAAAAAGGAGCAACCTTATATCTCTTTGATGAACCAAGTACTGGGCTTCATTATGTTGATATATTACAATTAATTACCGTCTTTCAATCCTTAGTTGATCGTGGAGATACCGTTCTTTTTATTGAACATAATAGAACCTTGATTGAATCTGTCGACCAAGTAATTATGCTAGGTCCGGGTAGTGGTGAGAATGGTGGAGTAGTAATGAATTGAGGTAAACTTTTTGTAGGGATATTGTTTTAATAGCATGTTTTAGAAAGGGAGGGTGAACTAAAAGATAAGATTCATATCTGGGACATAAGCCGTAGAGATGTATCAAACCAATTTGACCAATAACCAACTTTTAGATTAAGTTGGTTAATCGATTATTCTTTGAGGGGTTAGTTTCAAAGATGTTTTGTTCTTATTGATTACGATAAAACATGTCCATGTAACCCAGAAAGTATCTACTCCAAAAGTGAATTTCTGTATAATTGGAAGGTAGTAGAAACCAATTTTAGTTTCAAAAATTAAAAAGACGATTAAACTCAATGCATAAGAGATATACACAATTTTTTTGTAGCTTTTGTTTTTAAAAGTTTGGAGTTCTGTGAAGAGTGGAATCAGTACAATTGTACCTAACACTCCCGTGATAGTCACGATTACATCATGATATTCAGTAGACATGAAAAGGAATACAGTCATGGTTGCCATTCCGAAATAGGCAATCAATTTTGTATTTCGATTTTTAACATGAAATATCTTCGGTAGGATGTAGAAAAAGGTAATCATGGTGAAACCCAAAATAATATGTGAAATAACTGCCATGAATCGAGCGCTATTTATACTTCCGCCTTTAGTAATAGGATCCATGGCATCGCACAATAAGTTATGAAAAAAACTATACCCTTTAGCGTGAGGGTGATTAGTTGATCCGCCTGGATATGCAGATACAGCATATGTGTATATTATTATATATAAGCCCAAACCGAATATCGGAAAATAAGGAAGGTATTTTGTTTCGAATTTGTTCATTTGACTTGACTAAAAATAATGGGGAAAATAGAAGCTTTAAGATGTGTGTGAATACATATGGATGACTTAAAAAATAATACTAATCCGTTTATTAGCTACTTTTTATAAATGGTATTAATTTTCGATTTTCTCAATCATCTCTTTAAATAAACCTAATAAAAACTTTAGCTTCCCAGAATCACCTGAAGCGTTAAATTTTTGATTTTCAATTTTCACACCATACCAATCTTGTGGCCCATTTTCGTTAAGTATCCAATTAATATTAATATTAGCTATTGAAGTTTTTGATATATCAATTTCTATTTCCCATCCTGGAGTATCTAAAGTAGTGATTTGGATAGCTTCACCCTTTTCCCAATCTCCATCACAATTATCCTTGAACCAATTCTGTATCCAGTCTAAAATTTCCATCTGCATTGAGCTATTAAAATAGATTTGTTTTATGCCGCGAAGATAGTAAAATACTTAATAGATATTGCTAAGAAACCCCTTTTCAAACCTTCCTTCCTTTTTATTTAAAATTAAATTGGTCATGGTTTGAAATTTTGCTTTTAAAATAAATATGTCAAATATATAATAAGGATAGAGCCTGAGTTTTTTATTTTAATTAACAACAATTAGTCTCTTTTTTTACAAATGGAATAATCTTAAACCATTTTTTATTTTCACGTTTCATCAATAAATAGTACTAATTATTAAATATAACTTCTTAGATTATAAAAAAAACATACTCATGACTCTATAAGATTCATTAAAATTATTAATTTAACATTTTATACAAAAAAACAACTATAAGTTAAAATTTTTATTATTATGGAATTTTTAGATTTTTTTTATTTTATAAGTGGCATACAAACCCTTATAATCACATTAATTTTTTTCTTTTATAAATCTAAAAAAATAAAGGTAAACAGATATTTAGGCTTATTTTTTCTAACATTACTCATTGAAATAATAATTCATTTTATCTACCAAAACACCAATTTGAAATCAGTTTATCTCAATCCTTTAAAATTTAATTTCTTAACAACAGTTTTACTTCTATTTTATGTTGTAAAAATTTCTGATTTAAAGCTAAAAAAAAGAATTCTCTATCTAATACCTGCAGTCATTGAATTTCTATTTTTCTCAATTATTTATATTATCGTTCTTATTGATGACACTATTATTAGTGATCAATCAATAAAAAACATATTTACAACTATAACTTATTTTTCAGTAGGGTTCAACATATTTATATCCATAAAAACAATACGAATCATCAATCTACATCGAAAATTTTTACCTCAATTTTACACGAATACAAAAAATAAATCATTGAATTGGATTACGGTTTTTTGTAGTTTTTGTATTTTTTACAATACCGGTATTTTTATAAAAATTTTATTATTTCCTTGGAATAAACAAATAATGCTCTTCTTGTTTATAATAAACATTCTAATACTCTATTACATAAGTATTGCAAGTATTATACAAATAAACATTATTAATTATGTAAAAATCAAGGCCCTTCCTCAAAATACTAAACAGACTAAAAGTGAGGATATGGAACTAATTCTTGCATTTGAACAAGTAGAGAAATTTATGAAAGAGGAACAGTTATATTTAAATTCCAATATCTCATTAACTATGTTCTCTAAAACAGTAAATATTTCAAAATCTTTAATTTCTAAATCTTTAAAAGAAAAAGGCTATGATAACTTTAATGGCTATGTGAATACCTATAGAATTGAAGGTGTAAAAAAATTACTTTTAAACGAATCATATAAAAAATATAGTATTGTAGCGATCTCAAAAGAAGTCGGTTTTAACTCTAGGGCTTCTTTTTACAAAAATTTTAAGGACCGTGTAGGCATATCTCCTTCTGACTACATAAATCAAAATTAAACAGGTATAAACACCACGTTTACAGCTGTCTTAAAAAACTTTTCAGATGTCTATTTTCAAGAAATGGACATCAAACTCTTGATTTCGACACACTTTATTTCGTAATTGCAGTTCAATATTAACCAAAAAACAAGATTATGAAAAAAGTTAAAATTTTGCTAAATTTATTAGTAATTACTTTGTTTTCTTTGTCCATGTTTGGACAAGATAACTTTGAGATTATCCAGCTAGGTGATAGCGGGATGACTCCTCGTTTTATTGAATTTAATAAAAAGGCTGTTACTTTTACATCAACAGCAAACTACTTAAAAAATGTTTTAAAAGTAAGATCGTCCAATGATTTTATTCTTTTAAATCAAACAACGGACAATTTAGGTTATACTCATTACCGTTTACAGCAAACGATTAACGGTATTCCGGTTGCTTATAGTATGTATTTAATACATGTAAAAAATAACCTAATTACAGCTGCAAATGGTGAATGGTTTAGTGATATCCCTTCAAAACTAGTAACAAATAAAGCAAGCTTAACATCTGGAGAAGCATTAGTAAAAGCGAAACAACTTATAAAAGCCAATACATACGCTTGGGAAGTTGCAACAACAGATAAACACGGAGATAAAGTGTTTATGGACGAAGAAATTAGTGATCAAGGAGAGTTGGTTTATATTTCTAAGAATAATGTTCTTAATCCCAGTCAGCTTAGACTTGCTTACAAATTTGACATGTATTCCGTAGTGCCTATGGGGCGTAAATTGGTCTATATTGATGCTATTACTGGAAACACATTATTTGTTGAACAAAAAATGCACTCGGCTGATACAGGAGGAACCACAGATACAGGTTTTTATGGTTCTAGATCAATTACTGTGAGCAATGGAAGTAATGGATATGTTGCAAAACAAACAGGAGATAGAAAAATTTCTTTAAAGGATTTGAATGGTGCTAGTTTACCACAAACACAATCTGCTCCAAATGCAAACTTAATATCAAGTAGTTCAACTTCATTTAACTTTTCTGGAAACAAAAAGTATCATATGGCGGCATACTGGGGTGCAGAACAAACCTGGGACATGTACCAAAATACTTTTAACCGAAGTAGTTACGATGGCAATGGGGCTAACATTAATATTTATGTAAATGCTTCTGGACAAGGGGCTAATAATAATGCTTTTTGGATGGGTAGCTGGACCTATTTTGGAAACAGTTCTAATGGTGGTACTCCATTTACTCCTTTAGATGTTGTTGGACATGAAATTACTCATGGTGTAACTCAGCAAACGGCTGGTTTGGTTTACCAAGGAGAATCTGGGGCTTTAAATGAATCTTTTAGTGATATTTTAGGGTCATATGCTGAGTATTATGCATTTAATACTATTGACGAAGCACTATGGACCATCGGGGATAAAATTAGTTTAAAAAGATCTCTTTCGAATCCTAAAAGTCACAACCAACCCGATACCTATCAAGGATCAAAATGGGCCTCTACCTCAGGTGGTGATAATGGAGGAGTACACACTAATAGTGGTGTAATGAATCACTGGTTTTATTTAACATCTCAAGGAGGTACTGGAACTAATGATCAAAATGATTCATATACTATTGATGGTATTGGTATTGAAAAAGCTGGAAAAGTAGCATATAGAGCCTTAGTGAATTATCTATCTAGTAACTCCAACTATACCTCGGCTAGAAATGCAGTTATTAATGCCGCTAAAGATTTATACGGAGTAAACTCTTGTGAGGAAAAAGCCGTTACTGATGCTATGTATGCGGTTGGTGTTGGAGCGCAATATTCTGGTTCAGGATGCGGAGCCTCTAACGGATGTGATGCTGTTATAGGAATTTCTAGCACTAATATTACAACATCTGCTGCAACTATTAGCTGGACTGCAGTTTCTGGAATTTCCGATTATACTTTAGAGTACAAAACTACTTCTGCTGCTAGTTATATTAGTGTAACTGCATCTGGAAGTTCTAATAACTTGTCAGGGCTTACAACTAACACAACTTATAATGTGAGGTTAAAATACACTTGTACTGGTGGGGAAAGTGCTCCATATTCTACCATGATTTCATTTACAACATTAAGTGATAGTACAGGGAGTTGTAATGCTGTTACAGGAGTTTCGAGTGCTAATATTACAACATCCACTGCAACTATTAATTGGAATGTTGTACCAAATATTTCTAGCTATACTGTAGAATATAAAACGGCTTCTACTTCAAGTTATACTAGTGTATCTGCTTCTGGGAGTTCTAAGGGATTGTCTGGATTAACAGCTGATACAACTTATAATGTAAGGTTAAAATATAACTGTTCTGGAGGAGGAAGTGATCCATGTGAAGGTATTTCCCCATACCAATCTGGTGTTAATTATCAAGTAGGAGACAAAGTAACCTATCAAGATAATTTATACCAACGTACTAATAGCGGATGGACAAATTTAGGTGCTTGTGGAGCCACAGGAGGTGAACAAAATTCTCCATACTCTTCTGTCATTTCATTTACAACGTTAAAGAATACTACAGGGCCTTGTGATGGTATTTCAGAATACCAATATAATGTGTATTACTATCCTGGTGATAAAGTAACTTACCAAGGGGGTTTATATCAACTGAATTATTATTCCCAATGGGTATATTTAGGGACTTGTAATGCATTTTCCATATCTTTTGCTACTAAAGAAGGAGCTGTTATTCCTAGTGGTTTATTATCTATATATCCTAATCCCGCAGTAGATTATGTAACAATTTCTTTAAACGGAGCTACGACAGATAGTGTTTCTGTTAATGTGTACGATTTAAATGGACGTATTGTACTGCATAAAGTATTGCATATAACTAAAGGAATGCATTCTAGCAAAATAAATGTTTCTAACTTAAAATCGGGAATCTATTTATTGAACATAGATGGTCACTCATCTAAAAAACTTATCATTAAGTAATTTTATTATTTTAATTAAAAGTTATATTTATCACAATAAAAGAACCGTCTAAAATTATTTTAGGCGGTTTTTTTCTATAAAAATATCAGAAGATTAGCTATAGCCTAATTAACGATCAAAACAACCTTCATGTATACTTTTTTTTAAATACCTTGTGGCTACTGTGGCTACTGTGGCTGTTACTCTGGTGTAGTTAAGAGTTTTAATTTTGTTGTTTTATAAAAGCCAATTTTCAAATCATGAACACCTCTATAATAAATATAAGAAGGGAGGAGAGTAAATTAAAAGACTTAATGATTGCATACATATACAATTCATTTTTCTTTAAGCCTTAAAATCATATTATTTCTTAAGATTTCCATGTTTGTATTAAAAAAAAGTTATTTGACCGATAGAAACTTGCCATTTAAAGTTTCAAAATCATTTGATATTTAAATAATATATAACTTTAATATACAATTTCAGAGTTCACATAAATAATTATAAGACAAACATATATGAAGGAATTAAAGATTACTTCGATTCAAAACCTAAGAAAATGTGACTTAAATCAGGAGCTAACTTCTTCTAAGAATATTTTTTCACAGAAAAAAGAGAATAAATTATTTATCATTAAATTAGAAAATCTTGATTTATCAAAAGTGAATGAAGTAGGAGGTAAAAATGCTTCCTTGGGAACTATGATTCAACATTTAAGACCTTTAGGAGTTCAAATACCTGATGGGTTTGCTGTTACAGTTTTAGCGTATAAAGAGTTCATAAAATATAATAATTTAGAGCATAAAATAGCGGATTTGATTAATAAGATCCCTGAAAATGATATACAAGTATTAAGTAAAAACGGTTCAATTATCAGAAACTTAATAGTTAATGGTGAATGGCCTCAATATTTAGTAACAGATATAGAACAAT
The DNA here is from genome assembly GCA_002733415.1 of Kordia sp. Lineage (GTDB taxonomy): Bacteria > Bacteroidota > Bacteroidia > Flavobacteriales > Flavobacteriaceae. The sequence continues at coordinate 21,341 of NVVR01000032.1, forward strand.
CATATAAAAATTTGTCTAGCCAATATGGTCTTTCAGAAGTTGATGTGGCAGTTAGGTCATCTGCTACTTGTGAAGATTTACCAGAAGCTTCATTTGCTGGTCAACAAGAATCTTATTTAAACGTAAATGGATTTAAAGCTGTTTTAGAGAGTATAAAGAACTGTTTTGCTTCTTTATTTACTAATAGAGCTATATCTTATAGGCAATCATTAGATATTGATTTCATTGACATAGGGATTTCTGTCTGTGTTCAAAAAATGGTTCGATCAGATTTGGGCGCTTCAGGTGTAGCTTTCTCTCTGGATACTGAAAGCGGTTTTAAAGATGTAATACTTATAAATGGAGCCTACGGTTTAGGAGAAAGTATTGTACAAGGAAGTATTTCTACAGACGAATTTTTAGTTTATAAACCACTTTTAAAGAAGGGTTATCCAGCTATTATTGAAAAAAAAATAGCTAAAAAAGATAGGCAATTAATTTATAGCGAAAATAAAAATAAGCCAGTTACAGAGGTAGATGTGCCTAAGAATAAACAAACACAATTTTGTTTGTTGGACGATCAAATACTTCAATTATCTAAGTGGGTTTGTTTAATTGAAGAATATTATTCTGAGTTTTATGGAAAACCGTATTCAATGGATATAGAATGGGCTTTAGATGGACTTTCTAATTCTTTATTTATTGTTCAAGCTAGACCAGAAACGGTGCACTCCAATAAAAAGAATGAAAGTTTTATTTCATATAAATTGAACCCTAGTACAGAAAATGATATACTAGTAAAAGGTATTGCAGTTGGTGACAGTATAGGTCAAGGTAAAATAAGGAAATTAACTAGTATGAATGAGTACTATAAAGTAGTTCATTCTCATCCTTTTCAAAAAGGAGATATATTAGTTACGGATATGACAGATCCAAATTGGGAGCCATTGATGAAAATTGCTGGAGGGATTGTAACTAATAGAGGAGGTAGAACTTGTCATGCAGCAATCGTAGCTAGAGAAATAGGTGTTCCTGCTATTGTGGGAACTGTAAATGCTACAGTGATATTAAATGATAAGGTACAGGTGACCGTTTCTTGTGCTCAAGGAAGTGTAGGTAATGTATATGAAGGAAGTGTTTCTTATGAAATAGAAAAAACAGATATAAATACATTGCCTAATATTAAAACAGATTTGATGCTTAATATAGGAAGCCCAGATTTAGCATTTAAGTTTTGCCAGATACCAAATTCTGGAGTAGGCTTAGCTAGAGAAGAATTTATAATAAATAATTATATACAAGCACACCCTTTAGCTTTATTAGAACATCAACAATTAGGAGATGAAGTACTTTCAAAAAAGATAGCAACGCTCATTGAGGGATACAAGAACGAAAAAGAGTTTTTTATAGAAAAATTATCATATGGAATTGGTAAAATAGCAGCAGCTTTCTATCCCAAAGATGTAATTGTAAGGCTTTCGGACTTTAAAACTAATGAATATTGTAATTTATTAGGAGGGCATCACTTTGAACCAAATGAAGAAAATCCTATGTTAGGTTGGAGAGGAGCGAGTAGGTATTATTCTGATTCTTATGAAAAAGCTTTTGAACTTGAATGTAAAGCCATAATAAAGACACGGGAGGTAATGGGTTTATCCAATATTATAGTTATGATCCCTTTTTGTAGAACAGTAGAAGAACTACTAAAGGTATATGCTACTATGGAAAATTTTGGGTTGAAAAGGGGGAATTGCGGGCTTCAAGTATATCTTATGGCAGAACTACCATCTAATATTTTAATGGCAGAAGAATTTGCTGCTCATATAGATGGTTTTTCTATAGGATCTAATGATTTAACTCAATTAATTTTGGGAGTAGATAGAGATTCGGAGTTAGTGGCTCATGTATATGATGAAAGATCACCTGCCGTTAAAAAAGCAATTTCTAATTTAATTAAAATAGCTAAAAAGACTCAAACTAAAGTAGGTATTTGTGGGCAAGCACCATCGGATTATCCGGACTTTGCAAAGTTTTTGGTTAAAGAAGGTATTAATTCTATATCTGTAACACCAGATTCAGTTTTAAAAACCTTAGAGTCAATTGCTAGTATAGAAAATAACAAGTTTTAATTATATATAAAGCCCAATGATATCTAATAAAAAGCCATTTTACTCTTTGACTAAGCCTTTAATGGAATATCTTAAAGAGCATAATCGACTTTATAATAATTTATTATCATATGATGATTTATTACGTTATGCAGGAGCAGTAAATGTATATGACTCCGATGGAGAGGATACATTGTGGTTAAGAGTCTTTTATATGGAACATGAAAGAAGTGAGATTGATTTTGAACTGAAAAGAATTTATACAGCTTTGATGTCAGATGGTAATACTGATATGATAGAACATTTATTTATCGATGCTATAGATTATTGTAGTTTTGGAAACTCTAAACCTTTTAGAGTTAAAATAAGAAATTTGTTCAATAACAATTATGTTTATTTCTACGTAAAAAAACTCGATGCCTCAAGAGTATATGGGTTAGAGTTAGAACATCTTCTTTCTCCAGACAATATTAATTTTTTAGCCTATGATAATACATTAATAGAAGAACATGTTATAGGGATACCTGGTGATGTATTTATAACAAAAAACCTTCCTTCATGTACCGCTATAGAAAAATCTCAGCTAGCTAAAGAATTCGTCAAGTTTAATGAACGATCATTAGTTCGTCTTTTAGGAAATATGCGGTCATATAATTATGTAATTGTTCCTATTTATGATTTTGATAATAAATTATATAGGATAAGGCCAATTGATTTTGATCAACAATCGTATGAGGGGGATTATAAAAATTATTTACCTCAGTTTTTTGAAGAAAATTTATCGATGGTTAGTTTAGTAAGGAATACTTTTACAAAAAGTTCAATAAAACAATATAAAATTGAAGAACGATCAATTATTGCAAAGAGAATTTTAAGTACCAGATCTAGAATAGAAAAATTGCTACAATGCATGAGGGACGATTCAATTTCTAGTCCTTCTAAAATTAAATTGTTAAGTCTATATTTTTATAATTTAACTGGGGATATAAAATTTAAAAACATAGTAAGCATGGGAGTTTTATTAACTAATCTTTTTAACTATATAATAGTAAATAATGAAAAACCTAAAATTATTAAAGAGGTATTATAATTAATATTTATAGATGTTCACTTCTGTATCTAAGAATACTTTGCTTTTGCTAAATTTAAAATTAAGTTTCTCTAGTAATTTTTTTGATGTAACATTGTTCAATTCCGTAAATTAATATTTCTGTTAGTGTTTCAGATGCGTATCCTTTCGACCAATTACTTTTTTTAATATGGCATCCTACTTTGAATCATTGAAGTTGAAGTCAATTGATTTAAATTTGTAGTTCCGACAAATGTGTTGTCTTCTTTTTTTCGAACAGTCCAAAATTCAACTTCTTTATTACCTAAATTTAATTTTTTGTTTTAAAATTCAGAAGATTTATTTTGAAATGGTTTTACATATTTAAATGTATCTATTTCCATATACATTTCTGAAATTTCAGGAACATCCTTTTTTTTGATAAAGGACTTATTAATTTTCTATCAGAAATTTGCTTCATAGATTGTTCTTTTTCTAATGACTACAACGTTTATATAAAGTGTCGACCGACAGGGAATCCACGAGTAAATATACACTTACTTTGGAGAATTACACCCCGACTTGAGCATGCGTTTTATATGGTGTTGTACTTTTGCTTTTATTTTCTGCTTTGTGATTCGATTAGGCTAGCCTTCAGCAGAACAGCCATTATAACATACCGCTCCCTTAAAAAATAACTTGTAGTTGCTGCAAAAATTAGGAATTACCTAGGTAAAACCTATAAAATGGGCATAATTCAGAAATTGTTAGATACACAACGATTGGTAAAGTTCTCTATTCATTTCATTGCAGCTGGGAACTCTACCTGTACGCCATGCACCCAGGCTCTAGAATTAACACTGGGCGCAGCAACAGATTGAGGGCTTAGTGAAACCAGTACTGAATTGGTGGAAGAATCCGTATTTACGCTTTTTGTCAAATTCGACACCTGAGATTCATTTTCAATGGCGCAACCGAGGAGCTCAAGTTCAACTGTATCTGAATCTTGAATTGAGTTAGCAATAGTTTGATAATCCGTGCTGCATACCTTTAAATCAATAGTAGGAGAGTTCGAGATTGCTACCCCTGTCAAAAACCCATAGGGGCCTTCTTCACTGAAATCAATATTAGGTTTTGGTAAAAATTTAAAGCCCGTCACACCAGTACTGCCGTTTTTAATAGCATCAATTACAGGTTGTGTCCAAAACCAATTCTCATTGTTTGATTTGTTGAATGCTACCGGCTGAAAATAAACCATAGTAACCCCGCTAAAGCTAAGATCAAGCTTAACTGGACCAATACTTTTTTTCAATATCGTTGAAAATAAATCCGAATCCGAATTAACCGACATTTTTAAAAAATCGTTTGGATGAATGTTGAATGCAGGTTGTCCAGGTACCTCAACACTAATCACATTATCATTAACCCTATCAATTGTAACCTCTATGGTATTCGTGTTAGAGGTATTTTTCAGTCCATTCAATATGTCTTGTAATGGCGTTGTTATAACATAAGCAGGTTGAACACTATTGTCACTCAAGAGTATGCCTCCGTTGGTTCGGTTCGGAGTTTGTAAGGCTGCGAGAGCAGCGCTAAGATAACCAGAATTCGAAGATGAGGCATTTATGAGGGAAGTTGACTTGTTCAATGCATCAATATAATTTGTTAAAATGGGTAGAATCGGCATTCCGCTTACTGGAACTTGGTTCAAATCTGTAGTAAGGTTATTGGAGTTTTGCAGGTCTAATAAAGTGATGGGCGGGCTAGTCCAGGTATTAATAATGGTATTAATTAGGCTGTCAATTGATGCGCTTCCATAGACACTTACCCAAATACGCAGTAAATTCTGTTGTTGTGTGATTATATTGTTACTAGCATCAGTTAATTCAGTTGTACTGGTGGGGGATAAGGAATAGCTGATTTTGCTTAGGACATCAATATAAAGATTAGTAAACGTAGAACCACTTGCCTGAGCAATAGGATTTACTCCTGCTTTAAGGTTGGCACTGATCCAGTTGTATGTATCACTATTGAATGATAGGTTAAAGGGATCTTGCCAGTAATATGGGAAATTCCCTAATCCACCAACACCAAAGGTCTGCAGGTTTAACTCAGGAGTGGTATCAGCAAATGATTTACTTTTAGGAATATCCTTTGATAGAACATTGCTGGCTCCTTGACATAGTAAATTATTAAAAGTATTGTTCTTCATAGACTGGTTTTAAAAAGAATGCCCGCAAATAAATTTATCTGCGGGCATTATGAAATTTAAGCTAAACTAATTATTAAGCTCCTGGGTAATTTGATATTGCACCCAAAATCCAACCAATGCTTTTGTTAGCGGTACCACCTACTAATTCCACTGGAGGAGTTAGTGTAATGGTTACTGATCCTGAAGAGGCATTAGATTCGGCTTTATGTGAGTATGTGCTTTCTGAACCGCCACCTAAAGGAATTCCAAGAAACGAAGCAGTAATTGAAGCGGATTGATTAACTTCTGTTTTTATTGAAGAAAAATCAGAACTCTTTACTGTAATTTTAACTGTAGGATAACCTGCAATTACTACACCCTCTAAAAATCCGAAATTACCGTTTTTACTAAAATCAATTTGTGGATTAGGAGAGAACTTGAAACCTGACACATCTTTACCTTCGTTAGCAATAGCTTTTGTAATTGGGTCAAGCCAATACCAACCACTGGTAGCACCTGACTGTTCGAAAGTCTTAGGTCCGAAGGTCACTAAGTTTACTCCTGGGTAGGTCATCTCAATAGAGATTGAATTTGAACTTGTAGCAATTTTATCACTAAAATAACTGGCACTATTGCCGATTCCCATACTAAAGTAATTTAAAAAAGGGATATTAAAACCAGCACTCCCATTTACGGAAACTTTATATTCACTAGATGAAGAACGTGAAACCTTCATGCTAAGGGATACTTTATTACTGCTTGATGACATTGCATTCTGAATTTCACTCATTTCCTGAGCTACGGTATAACCAGCGCTTACGTTTCCTGCAGGAGCGGGTTCACTCGTTGTGATAGCACCTTGTGCTACATTTGGATGTTGAATTGCTCTTATCGCAGCTGCAAGATACCCTGTATTAGATGAAGTCGCATTAAGTAAAGAGATTACACTATTCATTGCGCCAAGGTAATTCACTAAGAATGGAAGCAATTGTTTTCCTGAAGCAGGGGTTAAATCTAGTAATTCATTAAGATTAAAGGACTGTTGTATATCCTGAAGTGAGACCCCCGATTTACTAGTCCAATCTGTTTGGATAGTAGATAATATCGCATTTGAAATAGTTGCAGGACTACCTGAAGCAGCAGGAAGCGTTCCGAAAGCCGCCATCCAGCCATTCTGAAGTGCACTAAGCTGATCAGTTGCTGTTCTGTTTGCCTTACTTACTTTACCTTGATCGTCCTTACTCAAGCTATAGGAAATAGCTCGTGCTGCATTTAAAAATTTATCTGTAAAGGTTGATTCTCCTTGGGTTACCGCATCTCCAATTACAGCAATATTTTTTGAAATCCAATCATATGTTAATTGGTTCATTTGAGAAACGTTTGCTGAATTTTGCCAATTGTACGGGAAATTGCCATGAGGTCCTAGTTGAAAACTAGAAAGTGTTTTAGAACCAAGAACAGGCTTTAGTAATGAACTCGCGCTAGCCTTTAAAGCATCTAGAATTTGTGCTGCTTCTTGAGTTGGGGGTGCTTGTACCGCTCTCTGAGCGGTAAGTGTTGAATTTTCCATTTATAATTGGTTTTTTTGGTTAAAAGAAGTTGTTTTAAACTTCTGTGTCATAAATTTATACTTTTGGTACCTTAGAAAAAAAAATATGTGATAACCTAACGAATTAAAGGGGTAGGCTGTCATAAAAACAGGGTATATTAATTACTTGTTTGATTATCAGTAATTCCTTCGCCAATGGTATAAAGTGATTATTGATCTTCTTGAACTATTAACTAAGAGCTCGATTACTAAAGAGTCGTAACAGTATAAGCAGGGGGAACTACATTGTCAGTGGTCAATAATGCAACGTTAATCTCATTCGGTGTTTATTCAGAGTTAGGAGCGCAGTATTCAAATAACCGGTGTTTGAAGCGGAGGTATTTTGCAGTGAAATAGATTTATTAAGCGTGTTGATATGATTGAATAATAATGACATAACTTGTTTTTCACTAGCCGGAGCTTGGTTTAAAACGGTATTAAAATCAATAGAATTTTGTAAACATCGCTAATGTGGGGGGTAGATTTCTCTAAGTGATTACAATGGTGTTTTTCACCGAGTCAATCCCGGGGTTTGTACTATAGACATGTTGCCAAATGTCTAATAAGTTCTTTTGCTGTCCTTCACTGTTTTGCTTATTGTACAACCATTAAAGCAGCTCCAAAGCTATAAGTAAGTGATCTAGGTATAGGAAAATAGAAACTGCTTTCTGAAAGACATGTATTTTTAATTAGGTCAGATTTAAAGGTATGTCTGTTTAGTGAAATAAACTAGAAAATATGGTCGAAATCTTGTTTTTTATGTGACTGAATTCGTTAATAATAACAATTCACTTTGCTCATCATTGATTTGTAATAGGATTTGGCTAAGGGTAATTTTTGCCCATTGATCAATACTGATGTTGGATGAATTTCTTCAACGGCTCTCATATTGACGACGTAGGATTTGTGTATCCTTACAAAGTAAGATGAAGGGATAGATTTAAGTAGTGCTCCAAGATACTTGCGTACAATATGTTGTTTTGTGGTCGTAATAATCCGCGTATAATTACCCTCTCCTTTTAACCATATTATATCATTTTCCAATAGCCTGATGTAAACTTTATTAACCTTTTTTATAAACAAAATATCCGTTAAGGGTGGGGGAGTCTGTTTAATGTGGTGTTCATTATCAGGTGTATACAAGTCGAAATCACTTTTTATTAGGGTTGATCTTGTTTGCCCTAAACTATTTTCTTTACCTGTAATAGTATGACCAAGACTGTCAACCAAACGAGAAACAGTATTGCCTTCAACAGGGTATTCTTCAACAATTTGTATTTTCATTGTATTTTTATTTTGGTTAATGAATGGCAACGTTAGTATAGTTGAAGTGCAGGTGTTTAGCCCCGATAACACTTATACTTGGTTATAGACTTTTAGCTTTAATATTAAGAGATTTCAGATTTGTTATTCATGTATCTTTACTGGTTTTCTGATTAAAATTTCAGGGTTTCTGTTTTTTACATACTCAAATATATGAATATTTCGCCAACATTTTGACCGTATAAATACCTGGTTATTCAAGTGTAAATACTTGGTTATTAAGGTATTCATACTTGAATAAAATTACATAAAAACCTGATTCACTTTTATTTAGCTGTATGTGATATACATATACAAGTCGTTAGAGGCTTAAGCTAATTATGAATAAATGAAAATAAAAAATGAAGAAATACTTAAAAGTGATTTGGATATTTATGTGTTTCTTTTTGTACAATAATTGTCATTACTTGGGAAGTCTATCTTTTTTCGGAGACAGAAGGAATTGCATATAAATCTATTACATACTCGTGAAGATACTAAAAATTAAAAATTGGTCACAAGTATTGGTTTATGACTCTTTAGCTACCCTATAATTTAATACTGTTCTCTCGTTTTCTCTTACCATGATTTTGTAAATATGTTGTACTTTAAACTGCCCAAAGTTTTGCTTTGGTAAAATGAAATAATGATTAGTTATTTTATAAACCAAAGCTTATATCAATTTCATTTCTTTTTTAAGATTATGGTGTTTTTTGGGGATTCTCTCAGTTTGTTGATGAAGTATTTGGTATCGAAAAGTTTTCAAGCTATGCAACTTCATTATTGAATGATACTCATGAAAACACGATAAAGAATGTTTATGGAGATAGCGAAAAATAAATTTCGGAAAAATTTGAGAAATCTTGGGCAGAGTTTTTTTATTAGAAGATGATTAAAAACACTATACAACACAACCTAAACTGCATTAAAACGCAGTCTAGCCAAACGTTACTCATAAGAACATAGAACATAAAACAGAAGCGTAAGAAGCGAATACTTCGTTACTATGGCATAAAAAATAGAATACCCCTAATTATTTCAAAGTATTTTATGTTGAATAGGGTAAAGTAGACATGAAATTATGGGTGCAAAGGCCAGTAATTTAGGCTGGTCTTTCTTTTTTCTATTAAAGAATCAATTAATTTACGTAATGCTATTTTTATTAAAAAATAATAATCCAGTTTTGAAGATATCAATGCTCGCTAACGCTTAGCTATGAATAGTACGGGGTAGAGAAATGATGACTTTTCGTTTTGGTACAAGCCATAAGCTTTTGTGTTTTGTTTTTATTTTGTCAGATTAAAACCAAACCATAAGATTTGAAGATTGCATAAATATACAATTCCTTTTTCTTGAAGCATCTAATTCGTATTATTTATAGGTTTTGTTGGTAAACTTTTTTACAATTAAATTTAGATCTATCTTTCTTCCAACATATCCAAATAGACATCCTCAACATGTTCTCGAGCCCAAGTCGTTTTTCTTAAAAACCCGAGGCTAGATTTCATAGTGGGGTTATACATGAAACAGCGAATATTGACACGATCTGCCAGATACTCCCAACCATAATACTCTACCAAACGTTCTAAAATCTGAGCTAATTTCACTCCATGTAGCGGGTTGTTAAGTTGTTCTTCAGTGGCTTGTCTCCTGTTTCGTCTAGTAGGACTCTCTTCATTCAGTTCTTCATTAGTCTTTGGTTTGAACTCTGTATCCGAAAGCTCATCTGATTGCTTCCGTTTATCAGTCGGTTCGTTCTTATGATCGTTTTTTAAATCCATTGTTGGCAACTGTTTTTTTATTTTTTTTATTTCTCGGCAAACTCTTTAAAAGCGTCCAAATACTTCATGGATTGCTTTTTAAACATGCCTTTCATTAAAGGACCTAAAATTTTCATAAAGCCTTTTAATTGGAAATAACTGTTGTTGATTTGCTTTGTACTGTTATCATTTATCTGTTCAAATACCATTTCCACTTCATTGTAGCCCATTGAGCTGGTAAAACCAAATTTGATTTGGTTGGGCATATTTTGTTCAAGAATGGTTTCATCTATCACAAATTTTTTATTCTTATGCAAGGAATGAAATCTGCTTTTGGCACCTACTTCATATGGGGTAGGAGATAAGCGCTCTATTTTTTGTAGTCCCTCCATCCATTTCAAGGCACCATCAGGTTCCAAAAACTTAGCAGCAACTACATCAATAGGTTTGTCAATGGTGTTTGTAATAGTGTATTTCATGTTTCATTGATTAAGTGAGAGAAAATATAGTATTCTTTACTTTTTAATGTTTGCCAACGTTTAGCTATGAATAGTACGGGTAGAGAAGTGGCGACTTTTCGTTTTGGTATAAGCCATAAGCTTTTGCGTTTTGTTTTTATCTTGTCGGTTTAATACCAAACCATAAAATTTGAAGATTTCATAAATATACATTTTTTTTTATTTAAGTGCCAAATACGTATTATTGCAGTTAGTTTTTAATTAACCCAAGTTATTCTTTACATTGAATGAGAAAACATCCGGTCTTGAATAGTGTCCAACGACATCAAACATTCGTTTAGCTTTAATAATTTGTTGAAGGTCAATATCTGCATATAGAATACCTTCTTCTGCCTCAAGAGGTCCTGCTAAAAACTGACCATTTGGAGCAATTATCGAACTATTACCAACATTGATCCATTTTCTTCCTTCTGGATAAAGTTTTTTAAACTCATACTCATTAGGAATATCATCCATTTTTAAAGCCATACAAGTGCTTATTACAAACAATCCACCTTCTCTTGCAATGTGCTGCATAGATTGAGTCCAATTAGGGCTTTTGTCCCAAGTTGGAGAGACTAATATTTGAGTTCCAAATTCGTAAATAGCATTTCTTGCTAATGGCATGAGGTTTTCCCAACAAATCAATCCTGCAATTTTTCCTACTGAAGTGTCATAAGAACATAAAGTGCTACCATCTCCTTGAGACCATATCAGACGTTCTCCGCCTGTAGGTATTAACTTTCTATGTTTACCTAGAATTAAACCTTTGTCGTCTATAAAGAGTAAGCTATTAAATAAACTAGCATTACTTGTTTCAGTATTACGTTCATGCATGCCAATAACTACATTAATGCCGGCTGTTTTAGCCGCTTCACAAAGTTTTTTTGTAGTATCATCAGGTATAGAAACAGCATTTTTAACAAGTTTTAAGTAAAGTTCATTTAAATCAGCCCCTTTACTATTTGGAATAAGCCATACCCAATCTGGATAACCAGAAATAAAAGCCTCTGGGAAAACGATTAAGTTAGCACCGTTTTCACCAGCCTCTAAAATCGCTTTACAGGCCTTTTCAACCGTTTTTTCTTTGTTTAAGAAAACGGGTGAAAGTTGTGCAGCTGCTACCTTTATATTTTTAGTCATCTTATTTGTTTTTAATTACATACAACGGTTAGTATAAATTGCATTTTATACAATGTTGGCAATAGTTATTTCTTACAGTGGTATATTTTTTCTGATTCCATAAGCCCAAACTTGAATATTTCATCTGAAGTGAATTTGGATTTGACATCAATCTCATTGACCGTGAATCCTACTTTTTCCAATCTATTTTTATAATCCTGTCCATACCATCTAACATGGTCACTTTGCCCAAAGGCTTTTTCACGTTCTTCTGGTGAAGTAATGCTCCAATCCTCGTAAGTTTCCTTTCTTGAATAATCAATTGGTACTTGAAAAATTCCATTACCACCATATGATAAGACTCTGTACAGTTCTGACATTGCTAAATTGTCGTCAGGTATATGTTCGAGTACATGATTACATAAAATGAAATCAAATGATTGATCTTCAAAGGGGATATTAGTTATGTCAACTTTTTCAATTTTTGATTTACCCCCATAATTGTATAATTCTGGGAATAGGTCACATGGCGTGTAGGATATGCTTTGGTTTGGGGCTAACATTTCATAGAATATCTTTTCAGGAGCAAAATGCAATAATCTAATAGGCTTAATGTTTTTATCAAATATATTTATAGTATCTGATAGGTACAGATAAATAAGTCTATGTCTTTCCAAAGAGCTACAATTGTGGCATTTTGCATTTATTCGTTTATTCAGTCCAAACTCGCCAAATATTTTAAATGAGGAATTACAAATTGGACATTTTACTGCACTTCCTTTATATAGAGAGATATCCCTTTTTTTATTCTGATCTTGTTTATACGATCTATATTTTTCTATTACCTGTTTTGGAATGATGGATTTTATTAATTGCTTCATGTTATTTTTTAATTATTGCTAACGTTTAGCTCGTATGTTTGTTTAGTTGTAACAATACGTCACTAAGATATAACTTTATAAATGTAATAAACAAAAATAAAAAGAGAAGCTTTTAGCTAGATAAAATTCTTACTAATTGATATCGGATCATAGAGAAACACCCTTCTATTTTTTTCTTAGAACTTGAACAGTACCTAGGTCCAATATTTATGAGACCGTATTAAAAGCGAGCAAAGGTGAAAAAGAGAAAATGATTTTAATAAATAAATTATGGATAATAAAGGAGTGTTAAACCAGTCGTTAGGAATAGATATTGCAAAAGATAGTTTTTCATCTTGCTTTTGTTTTTTAAATAGTGATTTGTCAAAAGATTTTGAATTAGGAGAAGACTTCTCTAATGATAAGCAATGGTTTATATTTCTTTACAAATGGATAAAAAAGCAGGAATTCCACAAGTTAATTTAACTATTGTAATGGAGGTTACTGGTGTTTATCATGAAGCAATTGCATATTATTTATATGATAAAGATTATCAAGTTAGCATCATGCAATCTAGACGTGTTAAAAAGTATACTCAGAGTTTAGATCAGCGTTCTAAAACTGATGCTCTAGATAGCAAAATGCTTTCTATGTTGGGTTGTGAGCGTAAATTAACACCATGGGAGCCACCAA
>NVVR01000057.1 GCA_002733415.1 Kordia sp.
CTTTTAACACCGTTGGGTATTGAGACTACAGGATACTTGCAATTCTGAGACTCTGCAACGCTGAGAGCGTCTATCTCTCCTTCTGTTATTACTATCTTCTTACCAGTGGACCATAGGTGTTTACCCCATAGTCCACTACAATCTCCTAATGTTCTAAAGTCTTTACCTTTTAAACGTATCTTCTGACCTACTACTACTCCTCCTTTGATGAAGGAGGCAATTTGACACTTTGCTCCTTGGTACTCTCCAATGGTATAAGAGTATTTTTTACAGGTTTCTTCACGTGGCCTTGCTTGCCCCAGACACTGATGGCGCCCCCGTGCAGCTCGACGATTCTCTTGGCGATCGCCATGCCCACGCCGGAGCCTTCGAATGCACCACGGGTCACCAGGCGGCGGAACGGCTCGAGAAGTCGATCGGCGTGGGCGGGATCGAAGCCGATGCCGTTGTCGACAACGGAAATGTGGCACTGGCCCGCTTCTTCATCGACTTCACTGAGGATCTCGATATTCGGCGCTACGCCCGATCTGCGGTATTTCAGAGCATTACCGAGCAACTTCTGGAACAGTTGGCGCAGCAGGGTCGGGCTGCCGTAGACCGCCGGCAGGTCATCGACGTGTACGGTCGCTTTGGTCCCGGCGATCGCGTCTTTGAACTCCTCCTGCAGATCTTCGAAGATCGGACCTAGGCCGACTGCTTCGAAGGGCGGCAGCTCCGCACCGAGGTCGGCGTACGCCATCAGTCTGTCGAGCAAGGCACGCATGCGTGTGACCGACTTCTCGATCTGTTCGAGGTCGGTGGTCACTTCGTCGCTCAGCTCGTCGCCGTGCTCTGCCAGAATCTTTTCGACGCGAGCGCTAATGTGGTGAATCGGGGCCCGCAGGTCGTGTGCGGCCGCATGCGCAAACTCGTGTAGCGACTGCTCGCTTCTCGCGACGTCGGCTTCGCCTGGCTCCCGCAGCTTGTTGACGGTTCTCAGCTTGTCGGCCAGCGCCGCCGGATTCGCCACGATGATCGTGCGGGAAGGGCCGTCGCGGAGGGTCATGGTCTCAGTATCGCGCCTGCGGGAGCGGTTCTTTAGCACTCTCCAGTTTCCGTGCGCTCGTGCCGATACAACACGAAATGGGAGCCGATCAAGACTCTTTCGACGATCGCTCGTGCTGGAAGACTTTAGTTCTGGAAGTCAAAGCGAGCAGGCAGTGGCGAAGACCGATCAGCATATGGGCGAGGACCGCGCGAAGCCGTCCCTATTTGCCGCGACTCCCTGCGTATTGGTTGAGCCGTACCACAGTCGCGCTGGCGGCCGGGTTCATCGCCGTGTTCGTCGCCGTCACCTTCTATGTTTCGGAGCTTCAGGAAGGTCTGAACCGTACGGCCGCGATCGAAAGAGCGGMTAACMTGTCGGACGCCGTAKCTGCGTTCCGCGCGAGTGKCGTCCAGTCAATCCAGCACGGGCATCTGGCAATCCATGAACACGAGGTCGAACTGTTTCTGGGATAGGAGCTCAACCGCCTCCTCTCCACCACGGCCCGTGCGGCGATCTCCGACCCGGTGAATGCGGTGCTCGTGAGTGCGGCATCGATCTGGGAGATCGAGATCACGCGAGCGTTGGGTCGGCTCGACGCTGGCGATGCGGATTTCGTTGCGGAGCTAAAGGTCAACGATTTCGGTGAGCTTCCGGTGCGCGCGGCCCACRCGTCCATCGCCGCCCAACTGCCTTCTCACCACACGGACCCGTTSGATCGCATGCTCATCGCACAAGTTCAGGCAGAGGGACTGGTGTGCGTCACGGTCGATCCAATCTTCGACGCCTACGGGGTGGCAACGTTGTGGTAGACGCGTGGTTGCCCGTCGTCGTCAGCGGCTTGCCGGGCCCCGAACTGTCCCCTACGATCGCCACTCACCCCTGACCGAGCAGACCACCCATGTCCGACGTCGTCATACAGGAACGTGTTCAACAGGTAATTATTTTATACCTCAAACATATAATTCGGATTCACCTTTTGCTCCATTTGATGGAGGTCAATTAAATGGAAATTGGACTTTAATAATCCAGGATACTTGGGGTGGAGACAATGGATTTTTAAAAAGCTGGGGAATAACTTTTCCAAGTTCTTGCTATGGAACATTAGAAACAGTAACACCTGATTTAGTGATTTCTGCAACCAGTGGTGTATGGGAACACACAGGTACTGGACCAGTGTTGCCAGCTCAAGCTCCAACAAGTGTGGTGGTAGCAAATCCTGGTCCTGACGGTTGTCCTGGAACAGCAGTTTGTGAAGGAACTCAAATTACAAATAACGTTACAGTAGGTCCTTTTGATACAGGAGGTCAAACTTATACCTATACTTATTTAGTAATAGATGTATTTGGGTGTGAACATGAACAAGATATAATTATTAATGTTTCCGACAATTGTACGGAATGCACTTTAAATTTAGATTCTGCAGTAGGAACTGATGCACAAACTATTTGTGAAGGAGATACTATTACTGATATTACCTATTTAGCGGGTAATGAAGTTGTAGATGTTGTAGTAGATGCTGGTTTACCAGCAGGTGTAACAGGAAATTATAACGCAGCTACAAGTATATTTACTATTACAGGTACACCAACAGTAACAGGAACTTTTAATTATACAGTTACTACAGTAGGTTGTTTAAATGCAGATGTGGTGACACTACAAGGAACTATTGTTATTACAGAATTACCAACTGCAACTATTATTTATGGAGCAACGCCATACTGTACTTCAATAACTACTCTTGAGGCTGTTACTTTAACTGGAACTGCTGCCTTTGCTGGCGGAACTTATAGTTCAGCAGCTGGATTAACACTAGATGCAAACACAGGGGATATTACACCTAATACAAGTATTGCAGGAACCTATACAGTAACATATACAATTGCTGCTGCTGGAGGGTGTCCTCTAGTTACTGCAACTACTACTGTTGATATAACTGAAGTGCCAACTGCAACAATAACATATGCAAATACTCCATTTTGTAATTCAATAACAACTGCAGAAGCTGTTACTTTAAATGGAACTGGAGCATTTACAGGAGGAACATATAGCTCAACAGCTGGACTAACATTAGACGTAAACACTGGAGCTATTACCCCAAATACAAGTACAACCGGAACCTATACGGTTACGTATACAGTACCAGCAAGTGCAGGTTGTGCGGCTGTTCCGGTAACAACTACAGTAGTAATTACTGAGTTGCCAACTGCAAATATTGTTTACGGAGCAACACCATATTGTACTTCTATAACTACAACAGAAGCAGTTACTTTAACTGGAGCTGCTGCCTTTACAGGAGGAACTTTTAGTTCAACAGCTGGATTAACACTAGATACTAATACAGGAGCTATAATTCCAAGTACGAGTACGGCAGGAACGTATACAGTTACTTATAACACTCTTGCGAGTGGTGGTTGTTCTGCTGTGTCAGCAGCAACAACTGTTGTCATAACAGAGTTGCCTATAGCAACAATTACATATGCGAATACGCCTTTTTGTGATACTATCACAAATGTAGAAGCTGTTACTTTAACAGGAACTGCTGCCTTTACAGGTGGTACTTTTAGTTCAGCAGCTGGTTTGTCTTTAGATGTGAATACTGGCGATATCATTCCAAATACAAGTACAGCAGGTACATATATAGTTACGTATACAGTACCAGCAAGCGCAGGTTGTGCTGCGGTACCAGCAACGACTACGGTAGTAGTTACAGAATTGCCAACAGCTGCTATTGTTTATGGTGCAACACCATATTGTACTTCAATAACAACGGCAGCAGCGGTTACTTTAACAGGAACTGATGCTTTTACAGGTGGAACTTATAGTTCAACAGCTGGACTAACTATAGATACGAATACGGGAGCTATTACTCCAAACACAAGTACTGGAGGTACATATACTGTAACATATACTGTGCCTGCAAGTGCTGGATGTATTGCTGTGCCAGTAATAACTACAGTAGTAATTACTGAGTTGCCAACAGCTACTATTTCATATGTAAATACACCTTTCTGTGATACAATTATAACCGCAGAAGCTGTCACAATTAACGGTACTGGAGCATTCGCTGGTGGAGTATATAGTTCAACAGCCGGTTTAACTTTAGATGTAAATACTGGAGCAATTACTCCAAGTACAAGTACTGCAGGAACATACACAGTAACATATATAGCACCTGCAAGTGCTGGTTGTGCTGCCGTTCCAGTAACGACTACGGTAGTAGTTACAGAATTGCCAACAGCTGCTATTGTTTATGGAGCAACACCATATTGCACCTCAATAACAACTGCAGAAGCAGTAACTTTAACTGGTACTGGAGCGTTTACAGGAGGAACATATAGCTCAACAGCTGGTTTAACTTTAGATGTAAATACTGGAACAATTATTCCAAGTACAAGTACGGCAGGAACATATACGATTACTTATAACACTAGTACAAGTGGGGGATGTCCTTCGGTACCAGTAACAACTACTTTAGTAATTACAGAATTGCCAACAGCGACAATTGTTTATACAAACTCACCTTTCTGTGATACAATAACAACTGCAGAAGCGGTTACTTTAACTGGAACTGCTGCTTTTACAGGTGGAACATATAGTTCAACTGCTGGTTTAACTTTAGATATAAATACTGGAGCAATTACTCCAAGTACAAGTACTGCGGGAACATATACAGTAACATATACAGCACCTGCAAGCGCAGGTTGTGCAACAGTACCAGCAATGACTACGGTTGTAGTTACGGAATTGCCAACAGCTGCTATTGTTTATGGAGCAACACCATATTGTACCTCAATAACAACTGCAGAAGCTGTTACTTTAACAGGAACTGCTGCCTTTACTGGAGGAACATATAGTTCAACAGCTGGCTTAACTATAGACACGAATACGGGAGCTATTACTCCAAGCACAAGTGCTGGAGGTACATATACTGTAACATATACTGTACCTGCAAGTGCCGGATGTATTGCTGTACCAGTAACAACTACAGTAGTAATTACTGAGTTGCCAACAGCTACTATTTCATATGCAAATACACCTTTCTGTGATACAATTATAACTGCAGAAGCTGTTACAATTAACGGTACTGGAGCATTTGCTGGAGGAACATATAGTTCAACAGCTGGTTTAACTTTAGATATAAATACTGGAGCAATTATTCCAAGTACAAGTACGGCAGGAACATATACAGTAACATATACAGCACCTGCAAGTGCTGGTTGTGCTGCTGTGCCAGTAACGACTACAGTTGTAGTTACGGAATTGCCAACTGCAACTATTATTTATGGAGCAACACCATATTGTACCTCGATAACTACAGCAGAGGCGGTTACGTTAACAGGAACTGCTGCTTTTACAGGTGGAACATATAGTTCAACAGCAGGCTTAACAATTGATATCAACACGGGAGCAATTACTCCTAGTACAAGTACTGCAGGAACTTATACAGTTTCCTATAATACTCCTGCAAGTGGAGGTTGTGCAGCAGTACCAGTAACAACTACTGTTGTAATTACGGAATTACCAACAGCAACAATTGCTTATGAGAATTCACCTTTTTGTGTATCAACAACTTCTGGTCTAGTTACTATAAATGGTACTGGAGCATTTACAGGAGGAGTATATAGTTCAACAGCTGGTTTAACATTAGATGTGAATTCTGGAGAGGTTAATCCTAGTACAAGTACAACAGGAACCTATACGGTTACTTATATGGCACCTGCAATTTCAGGATGTGTTCCAGAACCTGCAATTGCTGAAGTTGTAATTAATCCATTACCAACTTTACCAACAAACCCAGCTGCGTTTTTATATAAAGAATGTGATACTGATGTAATTGATGGTTTAACAACTTTTGATGAATTTGCAAACCAAACAGCTTTAATTATCGGAGCTAATAACTACTCAGTAACTTATCACTTAACTAAAGATTTTGCGGAAGCAAATACTGACCTTATTTTAAATGCTGCTGGAGAGTATATTAATGTTACTTCAGTAAATCAAATTATTGGT
>NVVR01000033.1 GCA_002733415.1 Kordia sp.
GAGAGACCAGGTTCGAACTGGCGACATTCAGCTTGGAAGGCTGACGCTCTACCAGCTGAGCTACTCTCGCAAGCGTTCGGCAAATATAGGTAGTTTTATCACCTACCACCAAACTTTTTTTAATAAAAATTTAATCAATTTACAATCCCTTAATTATCAGTCCTATAAAACTCACCTAGTATTGACTATAAGGTTTTAAAAAAGTGATATCCGTAAATTTCATAACCTTCATTGTAGTAAAACTTATGCGATGGGTAGTTTTGAACATAGGTATTTAATTCACTCGAGTTACACCCCTTCTCTTTTGCATAGACATATATCCAATCGAAAAAACGCTTCCCTAATCCCTTTCGCCTATGTTTATTGGATATATACACATGATCTACCTCCATGCTTTTTCCTGAATAATGTCGTGTCATAAACCACATCCCTGCAACACCAATTAATTTTTCTCCTTCATACATCGCTGCACATTCATAATTTTGAGATGCCATTTCTATAAAACGAGCTTCAAGAACAGTCTTTTCAGTCTTCCCTTCTGTATACTCAATCATTAGTGGAATGATCTCTAAAATTTGATCTTTTGACAAAACATTTATGGATATATTCATATGCTAATTTGCTACTATTTATTTTTAATTCGTATTTTAAAATTCGACACTAGAGCACCGTTTATCAAAATACTTTCTCGATACAATTTTTCATAAAAAATCACTCGAATTGACGTATTTTTGACTTGTTAATTACAACAGTACTTTAACGAAAGTCGGTAAAGGTCGAATAAAATTACATCAGCATAAGTGATTTTTTTCAACTAAACCCATACATTAATCAAATTCACATTAAATACATTAATTCATAGTGGGACGAATTATTGAAACAGAACGCTTATACCTTAGGAGATTCATGTTAAAAGATGCCTCTGCATTATTTAAAATGAACAACAACCCAAATGTATTACTATACACTGGTGATCTTCCGTTTAAGAACATCAAATCTACTGAAGATTTTATAAAAAACTACAATCATTACGACACCTCCAATATGGGGCGATGGGCCGTTTGTGGTAAAAAACAAGGAGAGTTTTTAGGTTGGTGCGGATTAAAACACCATCCTGAAAAAGATTATGTTGATGTTGGGTTTCGCTTTTTTGAGAAACACTGGAACAAAGGTTTTGCTACTGAAGCAACAAAAGGAGTACTATCCTATGCTTTTAATGTATTACGTATTCAAGATGTTTACGCCTATATAGACAACCGAAACCCTGCATCGATGAAAGTTGTAGAAAACTCTGGATTATCATTTTTAACAAAAGTAATTCATGAAGGCAACCCTTCCTCTATATATCACATAAAAAACGAATTAGTAAACGTAAAAGAAATAAGTACAGAAGAAACAATAGCAATACGACATCAAGTTTTACGACAAGGAAAACCTATAGAATCCTGTTCTTTTGAAGGAGATAATTTAGCTACAACTTTCCATTTAGGCTTATATTATTATGGAGAATTAATTGGTGTAGCTACTTTTATAAAAAATGCACATCACGATTTTAATGAAAATTTTCAATTTCAATTACGAGGGATGGCTATTTTACAGCAATTTCAAGGAAAAAGGTTAGGAAATGTGTTGTTAGAAAAAGGGCTTCAACAATTAAAACAACTACACGCTAATTTATTATGGTGTAATGCTAGAGAAAATGCTGCTAATTTTTATTCCAAGTTTGGATTTAGTACTTATGGCAAACCTTTTGATATACCAAACATAGGAAAACATTATACTATGATTAAAAACATCGCTAACACAAAATAAGATTATTTAAACCCCCCTCACTGGTGGGTTCAACTGTTATTTTATACCATTCAAAGCATTTCAATCAGAAAGCACACTAATACAATTGACTAACAAGTAAGAATATTGTAACTTTAATTGAATAGGCTTCTAAGAAGCATATGCGTAATGGTTTCCAAATAAACTATCATACCCATGAATACCCGATAGCTATCGGAAGAGAAACAAGTAAACTAAACCATGAGAGGAAGTAAAGTAAAAATAAGATTATTAATAGGTGTTGCAATTATAGCTTTTGCATATTTTCAAAAATGTAACCGACAAGAAATAAACCCATATACTGGGAAAAAGCAAACTATAACAATGACTACAGATCAAGAAATAGCTATAGGCCTACAGAGTGCTCCTCAAATAACACAACAGCACGGGGGATTATATCCTGATGAACGTCTACAGGCCTATGTTGATATGGTAGGAAATAAATTAGTGAATTCTAGTTTAGCTAAAGACACACCATATAAATACAACTTCCATTTATTGGCTGATGATCAAACCATAAATGCATTCGCTTTACCAGGAGGACAATGTTTTATTACTTACGCCTTACTAAGCAAGCTTAAAAGTGAAGATCAGTTAGCAGGTGTTTTAGGGCATGAAATAGGACACGTATTAGGAAAGCATTCTGCTGAGAGAATTGGAGAAACAGAATTTTGGAAAACAGTTTCTACAGGCGCTTCGGTTGGTGCCGACATGGGAGGATTAATAGGTGGTATTGGACAAAACACCTTACTAAAAAATGGCAGAGGTGATGAATTAGAGAGTGATGAATTAGGAGTTATGTTTATGATTGACGCAGGGTACAACCCAGAAGCAATGATCGCTGTAATGGAAATACTTAAAACTGCTGCTGGACCAAACAGAATTCCAGAATTTAAAAGCTCACATCCAGATCCTGAAAATAGAATTGAAAAAATAAAAGAAGCAATTAAAAAACATAAACACTAGCCTTTGAATAAACTCTTACACTATACCATCTTTTTTTGTGCACTATTAAGTGTTTTATCTTGTAAAAAACAAGCTGATTTAATACTCGTAAAAACCATTGAAAACACCTCTATAAAACAGCAATCCATTTCTGTTTCTAGTAATGTGCTAAATGAGATATTGTTAAAACTAAAAAAGGATTCATTATCATTTAAACTTAAAAATAAAGATTCCGTTCTTGCTTTTTATGAGCTCAGAAACGGAAAAGCTGCTTGGGAAGCAATTCAAAACAGAAACGCGCTTTATACAGCAATTTCAACTGCAGACAAGCAAGGTTTAAATCCTTCTGATTATAATTTGAATAAAATTAAGGAGATAATTACATCCGATCCATTCAGTACTAAAAACAACGCTGCTATTGATATATTATTTACGGATACCTCCTTATCATATTCCTACCATCTAGCAAATGGGAGATTCAATCCTAAAAAACTATATAACGACTGGAAATTGGATGCTAATGTATTCAAATTCAATTCTATATTAAGCAATTCATTAAATGAAAAATCCCTTGATAAATCATTTCAGAAGTTCACTCCTCAACACACAATTTATAAACAGTTATTAAAACAACTTCCTGCATCAAAAGCATTAGTAAGCAGTGATTCCTTAAGAACAATTACGGAACATGGTTCAAAAATAAGACCTAACAAAAGCAGTACAAGAATCATCAATATTAGAAAACGATTAAATGAATTAGGTTTTTTACAAGATTCTTTGATTACACAATCAAAAGTATTGGATACACTTTTACAGCAAAGTGTTCGTGATTTCCAAACCTCAAAAAAAATAAAAACCGACGCTATAATTGGTATTGGTACAATTGATGCATTAAACGAAAGTTATCAAGACCAATACAACAGCATTTTAGCGAACTTAGAACGATGGAGGTGGTTCCCTAGATACTTAGGAGAAAACTATATTCTAGTAAATATTTCTGACTACAAACTGAAATACATCACTAAGAACGACACCACTCAATATACTATTATTGTAGGTAAAACAGCTCGAAAAACACCTGTCTTTAGTTCTCAAATTAGTCACTTGGACTTTAATCCGAAATGGTTTATACCTCCTACAATTAAAAAAGAGGATATCATTCCGGCAGCAACGAAGGATATTGATTATTTGCGTAAAAAAAACATTTCCGTATTTCATAAAGAAAAAAGAATGATCTTGGATTCTATAAATTGGAATTCAAGCGCTCCATTATCTTATCGTTATGTTCAAGGGGCTGGGGACAGTAATGCCCTAGGCAGGGTTAAAATTATTTTTCCTAATAAATTCTCTGTCTATTTACATGACACGCCAAGTAAATCTTTATTTAACAAAAACTATCGCGCAAGAAGCTCAGGGTGCGTAAGAGTACAGAATGTATTTTCTTTAGCTGCTGATATTTTAAATTTTTCGAATGATAAAATAACCAATTTAGTTGACCATAAACTAACTAAGAGAATCCATGTAACCAAAGATATTAAGGTTCATTTGTTTTACTGGTCAGTAGTCTTCAATAACAAATCTGAACCGATATTCTTAAATGACGTTTATAAATTAGATAAGGAACTAGCAAAAAAACTAGCCAATTAGCCTTGAGTTTGTGTTGTAATTTTTATTTGGGTGGTAAATAAACAAACAAGATTTATTTTTAATTCTATTAATTATTGCAGTGTTAAATGCAGTAGGAACTGCAGGACAACCTAAGCTACGCCCTAACATTCCATTACGTTTTACGAAATTAGGATTTGAATATTTAGCGCCATGAAAAACAACATAACGTCTTCTTGCATTATCATTGAAACCTTTTTCCTGACCATCTAAAAATAATGATAATCCGTTTTTACCATAATACGTATTGTCTGTTACATAAAACCCTAATGAACTTTGATTAGAATTATTTGTATTTGAAAATTTTGTAGCGAATTCTCCTCCGGTATTTCTTCCGTGAGCAACAACAGTGTTGAATAATACTTTATTTGTTATCATGTCTAAAACCCATAATCTTTTTACAGTAGATGAAAGACTAAAGTCAATAATTGTTAATGTTTCATTTTTGATTTTACCTTGAGCCTTTAATTTCGAATATCCTTTAATAGCATTCGAAAAACTTTCTAACTGAGGCATTGAAGTATTTTGATTCGTGAAAATTTTGTACAACGTTAAAATGGCAACATCTTCTTCAATTGAAGTTACTATTTTATTAGGATTAGTAAAAGAGGACAAAATAACAATGATAAATAGTAGTGGTAGGATACGTAATTTCATAGGTTGAGTAGGTTTGGTTGGGTTCTTTTTTCAAAGAGTTCAAATATATCATTTTATTAACAATATTCAAAAATAACTATGCAAAAGACACAAAACATGTTGTAAAACAACCACTTAGGAAATAATACACTGGTTTATGTAACGAATAGACAATAATCATCATTCACAAAGGAAGGAATCATGAATAATGAAAGTTCTAAAGAATATAGCACCCATGGATTCCTAGTCCACTCTTTAACAACTAAAAGCTTTTGTTCGTATCTTTGCACGTAAATCATTAGCCTAGGCGCAAGCACACTAGGTCTGAATTAACAATAATAGCTGTAGTTCGAGGCATCCCGATAGCTATCGGGACTCGAGGAATTAAACCCAAAAGTGGGATTAATAAATCTTATGAATAAAAAAACAATCCTTTTAATATTAGATGGATGGGGAATACCTGATGATAAAAACGCTTCAGCAATTCATCATGCAAATACTCCTTTTATAGATAGTCTTTATAAAGACTACCCAAACACAACATTGTTAACCCACGGAATGAATGTTGGTTTACCTGACGGACAAATGGGAAACAGTGAGGTTGGACACATGAACCTAGGAGCAGGAAGAATTGTTTATCAAGATTTAGCTAAAATAAACTTAGCAGTTAAAAACGATACTCTTAAAGATGAACAAACACTTATAGATGCTTTTTCCTATGCCAAAGAACACCATAAAAACATTCACTTTTTAGGTTTAGTATCAGATGGTGGAGTTCATGCACACATCAATCACATAAAAGGTTTGGTAGATGCTGCGGAAGAATTTGGTATTACCAACTCTTATATTCACGCCTTTACTGACGGAAGAGATGTCGATCCTAAATCAGGAATCAATCATATTGCTGATTTACAAAATCATATTAAAAATAAAAATGCAAAAATAGCTTCCGTCATAGGACGCTACTATGCAATGGACAGAGATAATAGATGGGAACGTATTTCTGAAGCATACAATTTATTAGTGAATGGTAAAGGACAGCATACAGAAAATATAACCGAGGCAATTCAACAAAGTTATGACAATGCTATAACTGATGAATTCATCAAACCAATAGCCATTACCATAAACGGAAGCCCCATAAGTACTATTAAAGAAGATGATGTTGTTATTTTCTTTAATTTCAGAACAGATCGTGGTCGTGAATTAACTAATGCGTTAACACAAAACGATTTTCCTGATTTTGGGATGCGAAAATTAAACTTGCACTTTACTACTTTAACAAATTACGACGAATCATTTAAAGGTATTAATGTAGTTTTCAATAAAGAGAATATTAAAAACACTTTAGGAGAAACTATCTCTAAAGCAGGTAAAACTCAAATACGAATTGCAGAAACAGAAAAGTATCCGCATGTTACTTTTTTCTTTAACGGTGGTAGAGAAAGACCTTTCGATAACGAAAAAAGAATTCTTTGCCCTTCACCAAAAGTAGCAACTTATGACATGCAACCAGAAATGAGTTCGCATGATATTACTCAAGCAATAGTCCCAGAAATATACACACAATGGGCTGATTTTATATGTCTGAATTTTGCTAATCCTGATATGGTTGGTCACACAGGAAGTATGGAAGCAGCAGTAAAATCATGTGAAGCAACTGATGTTTGCACCAAAAAAGTTATTGAAGCTGCTTTGCAAAGCGGATATACAACCTTAGTGATTGCGGATCATGGGAATTGTGAAAAAATGTTTAATGAAGATGGTAGCCCACATACTGCTCATACAACAAATCCAGTTCCATTAATTGTAGTTGATAAGGATATCAAAGCTGTAAAAGAAGGTGTTTTAGGTGATATTGCGCCAACAATATTACATTTATTAGGTATTGAGAAACCCGAATTAATGACCCAAAATTCATTAGTTTAAACAAGTATTACACAAATAACCTTACTGATAGGAATAAGTAATATTTTACGTACTTTTACCCCCAAATCAATACCCCAGTGTAAGCACACTTGGTATATAATAACAATAATAGTTGTAATTCGAGGCTATCCTCGGAAAATTAAACCCACTGGTGGGATAAATTACGCCATGATTTCAAAAGAGAAACTTCTTATTGCCGTGGACTTTGACGGAACAATCGTTGAAGACGCTTATCCAAATGTTGGAAAGCCACAACTATTCGCATTTGAAACAATGAAAAGACTGCAGAATGACGGACATCGATTAATCCTATGGACCTATAGGTGTGGCAGAAAGCTTGATGATGCAGTTGAATTTTGCAAACAAAATGGAATTGAATTTTACGCCATCAACAATAGTTTTCCAAACGAAGAATATGACGGAAAGGAAAGTAGAAAAATTAGTGCTGATTTATTTATTGACGATCGAAATATTGGAGGTTTTATTGGTTGGGGAGAAATATACCAACTATTAACCAACGAAGCTGCACCAAGCTTAAAAGCAAAAAAGAAAAGTATATTTTCATTTTTTAAAATCACAGATGATTAAATTAAAAACGAAAGAAGAGATAGAAATCATGCGTGAAAGCGCCTTAGTGGTTTCAAAAACATTAGGAATAATCGCAGGCGAAATAAAACCTGGAGTTACTTCATTATATTTAGATAAATTAGCAGAAGAACATATTAGAGACTTAGGAGCTATCCCAGGTTTTTTAGGGTTATATGATTTCCCTAACACTTTATGCATTTCTCCAAATGCACAAGTTGTACACGGTATACCTAACAAAAAACCCTTAGTTGAAGGAGATATTTTATCTGTTGACTGTGGCGCAATTTTAAATGGTTATTATGGCGATCATGCCTATACATTTGAAGTTGGTGAAGTTGCTCCAGAAACAAAAAAACTACTTCAAGTTACTAAAGAAAGTTTGTACGTAGGGATTAGAGAATTCAAAGAAAATAACCGTGTTGGAGATGTAGGTTTTGCGATACAAAAGTATTGTGAAGATCGCGGATATGGGGTGGTACGTGAACTAGTAGGTCATGGATTAGGTAAAACTATGCATGAAGATCCGCAAATGCCTAATTACGGGAAACGTGGTAGAGGAAAAAAGTTTAAAAACGGACTAGTAGTTGCTATTGAACCAATGATTAACATGGGTACTCACAAAATTGAGCAATTACGTGACGGTTGGACTATTTTAACAGGCGACAGAAAACCTTCTGCCCATTTTGAGCATGATATTGCTATTGTTAACGGAAAGCCTCAGTTGTTATCTACCTTTGATTACATCTACGAAGCTTTAGGCGTTACGAGTACTGAAGAGGATGAATTCAGAAAGAAATAGAACTAATTTTTGATGAAGAAAATCTTCAAAATAATATTAAATACAATACCCAGGCCTATATTAATTAGGCTTAGCTATGTGATTCGTCCAATTTTAGCTTTTTTATTAAAAGGAAATACGTTCACTGACCCTATAGATGGAAAGAGTTTTAGTGCTTTTCTTCCATATGGTTACGGAAACCAGCGAAATAACGTATTGTCACCATCTACACTTTCATTAGAACGCCACAGATTATTATGGCTTTATTTGAAAAATGAAACTGACTTTTTCACTAATACAGAAAGTAAAAAAGTATTACACTTTGCACCTGAACAATGCTTTTACAAGCGTTTTAGAAATCAAAAAAACATTCTGTACACTACAACTGACTTACTTTCTCCATTAGCAGATGTGAAGGCAGATATTTGTAACCTCCCATTTGAAGATAATAGTTATGATATTATTTTCTGTAATCATGTTTTAGAACACATCCCTGATGACACTAAAGCAATTCAAGAACTGTATAGAGTACTAAGACCAAAGGGAATGGCAATACTTCAAATTCCACAAGAATTAGCTCGTGAGACTACATTTGAAGACGATAGCATCACGGATAATGTTGAACGGGCAAAAATATTTGGTCAATATGATCATGTGCGTATTTACGGTCGTGATTATTTCAATAAATTGAGAAGTATTGGGTTTACAGTAGAAGAGATTGATTACACCAGTAACATTCCTGAAAATGATGTTGTAATACATTGCTTAGCAAAAGGGGAAATACTTCCTGTATGCATTAAGAAATAACTTACTGACTATCCATAAAATAACTTTCCGTCTTAAAGTAACATATTTTCGTTTATTTTGAGTTACACAACTTTAAAATTGTTGTTTACAGCAATTTTACCACTAACATTTATAATACCCAAAAGAAACAACTTATACCAATTAAATTTCAAGGTGCTCATAAGTAAATTGAATTATTTTAGATTTAGTTGAGTTTAAAAATATAAGCATAGCCTTAGTTACGGTTATCTTTTTAAGCGACAAATAGATTTAAAAGAAACTATTTAATTGTGCATTTTGAATTTTAATTGGTATAAGTTGTAAAAGCTACTATCTTTTATGAAAGTAATATATGGATAGCACTATAAAAATTATTTATTTAGGTTTTCTAATATTAATAATAATAAAAGTCTGTTCCTTTTGGAGCAGGCTTTTTAGTTTTTATTTATAGTGTTAGTTAAATAAAACTTATAAATGATCGGAGTAACTAGAATGATTTCACAAGTTTTTTTGAACAATATTAGAACTTGAATCACAAGTGCGGGTTAATTTATTAAAAAGGAGTACTAAAAGCATACTATAGTAGGTTTTTAGTAGCTGCTTTTTTGTTTTTTTTATAAGGAATTAAGGTTATTCGCCCCTTTAATTTAACCTACATATTTTTTTACCATGAAAAGAATTACTTTATTATTTGCAATGCTATTATTTAGCTTTGTATCGTTTTCTCAATCCATTGTCATTGGTACCAGTGCGGATATTACACCAATTGCCTTTGGACAACCTACAGATTCATATAATCAGTCATTTAAATATCAGATGTTAATTACATCTACAGAACTTAGTGTTTCGTTAGCTCCTTATACTGAGCTTACTGCTTTAGGATTTTCTATAGCAAGTGATAATGCGGTAGGAAATCTAAATGGATACACTATCAAAATGGGGCATACTACTACAACTGAGCTTGCTTCAATTCATGATGCTTCTCCAACTATAGTAGTAAAGAATCCATTTAATTATAATCCAGTTGTAACCGCACCAGGAGTATTTGATATGATCACTTTTGATACTAATTTTGTATGGAATGGTGTAGATAATGTACTAGTAGAAATTTGTAAGGACATAAATACTAATGCAGGATTGTATCCTTTTGGGCAGGTAAGGGTTAGCCCTACAGCAGCACCTAGTACAAGATATTTTAGAGGAGATGGAATTGCTGCTTGTGGAGAAGATACAAATATATCAGTAGATGTGGGAAGACCAAATATGCAATTTGCATATACTACATTATCAGTTGATGATCTTTATTTGACTGAAGGGTTTAAATTTTATCCAAATCCTGTAAACAATGTACTTAACGTGTCTGCAAAAAATACTATTGAAAAGTTACAGATAGTTAACATGTTAGGACAGGTTATTAAAACTGATTCACCAAACATGAATACATACCAATTGGATTTCTCTAGTTTATCAGCGGGTATTTACTTAGTAAAAGTTAGTGTAAACAATATTGAAGGAACTTTTAGAATAGTGAAAAAATAAATGTTGACTCGTTATTTTTTGTATTAATGCCTGTATTTTTAATACAGGCATTTTTTTTACGTCCCACCCTGAAATAAGTTGGCAAAAATAAACGTATTGTATGGTTCAATCAAAAGGATTAAGGATATAAAACCGTTAATCTATTTTGACACGACTCAAAACATGAGCTTTTTATTACAATATTAGCTGAATAAAATTATTGATGATTGAAACAACTAGAATCAGTTGTAAAACTTCTTCTTTAAAATATTAGGTTTGGATATATAGTTATAAATTATTTTTTTCGAAAGTGTAATAATAAATATTGGATTGTTTATACAATATCATCTTGAAATATGCTTATCTGAAATAGATATGTTATAGGAGAAGGTATTGAGTGGTTTAGCTATTTAATCAGGTTGTGACAAGAGGTTTACTTATCTTATTTGATTCTAGCGAGATATTTATACACTTTTAGCTGTATACTAATCATAAAAAGTTACTATAGTATTGTAATAGTATTGTATATTTTTCGGTTCACCCTAAGTTTTATCGTGATTTGCAGAAAATTAAATCACCTACTTATGAAAAAAGATATTTACATAAATGACAGCGCATATAATGTAGCGGATGAAGTTTTTTTTAAGTTAGAGTCTGTTCAACAAGAAATGCAGGACTTGGTAAATCAAGACCAATTTAAATCGGAGCGTTATAATATTTTAAGAACGCTTTTTGCAAGCTTTTTAAGAGATGAAATAAAAAGAAATAAGATTGTGTCTAATAATATAGAATCTGATTTTCATTACTACACACGTTAATATTTTGTTTTTTATACTTTTTATTTGAGGTTTAAAGTGTATTAGCTTGAGAGAAAAGGTCAGCTTGATAGCTGGCCTTTTTGATTTTGTATGCCAGCATATCCTGTAAAGAATTGAGATAGAATTGATGATAGCTGTGTAAATAAGAACTGTATAGCTCAGTACTTATCTTTAGTAATTGATGTGTCATGAAGGGGGGGCTTAGCTATGTTACTACTGCTAATGATGTTGTTAAACCTTAAAATAGGGGATATGGACTAATGATTAAGTTAATACACTATTTGATATAAAAGAATAACATGTCACTCTAAAGCTTGATTTATGGGGTATAAAAAAAAACGCCTCAAAATTAATTAAGACGTTTTTCCCCCAAACAAAATAGAATACCCGAACATTCTATTTATCGTTACATGCTTTTACTTATTTTTTAATTTGTTAAACATGCTTTTAAGTCTGTTATTCTGTTGTTCTAAAGCATGTATTTCTTTTTCCTGTTCTTGTATCGCTTTTGTGATGACTGGGATTATTTCACTATAGCTAATTCCTATCCTGCGCATTTCTTCTTTTACCAATACCCCAGGATTTTCTTCATATTCTTTCCATTCATGCGTTTGAATAACTTCAGGAATAATTTTTAAGACTTCTTGAGCAATTAAGCCTAATTTATTTTCTTTTTCTTCCTCAGGAACCACAAAGTCGCCTACCTTTTCCTCTTTCCATTTAAAAGAAACCGTACGTAATTTTAGTATTTCAGCTAAACCATACTCTAAAGGAGTAATATTGGTTTTTAATCTTTTGTCAGAGGTGTTTATAACTCCATTTGTTGACCATACATCTTTCCATCTGTTAGTTGATGTACCAAGGTCTATGCTATTGTCTGTTATTGGGGCAAAACCATTACTAATATGTAGCGTTGAGAATCCTTCATCTAAATATTCAATAGAGCCAATTCCTACATTTTTAGATCCCTCTACATGTAAATTGAATATTGTTGCATCGTCGTCTCCAATTTTAATATTTCCTTGATGATATATCTGGTCTGCGTCAGTATTACCCGCAGGGAAAGCCCAGTCGTTATCTATACCAACATTTTTCCAAGTAGCAACACCATTGGCATCAGAAGTTAAAAGCTTTTCTGGATAGTTATTTCCATCTTTTATTTGTAAGGTAGGGCTAGCGTTTGTGGTGATTTTAATATCATCTAAAAATGCAGCATCACTGTAAAAAGTACCATTGCTTATTTTATTGAATTCCCATTTAAACGTATAGGTCCCTGCAATTAATGGTAGGGAAAAGTTTTTCCAAGGTTTTGCAACTCCAGACCATTGTTCTTTTTCTACACCATCAATTGTAAATGTTAATTTATCCATAGTAAGACAATCGCTGCTTACTGCAAAAGAAATGTTTCCTCCTGTAGCAGGTATGGTGGTTGTATAGGCTAGCCATGAATTTTGATCTTTTACAATAACATCATTTTTAGATCCTATACTTCCAGAGTTATACTCTCCAGCAGCACTTGTTGTAATCCACGGAACATCTCCTCCTGAAGTTAAAGTACCTAAAGTATTGCTTTCAAATCCTTCATCAAGCGGTATGTTGGCTAGTGTAGCTGCCGTAAAATGCAATTTTGCAGTAGGGTTTGCTGTGTTAACTCCTACATTGGCGTTACTACCAACTCGCATAACTTCTGTACTATTGGTACCTAAAACAAAATCCTGGGCATCTGTAGTTCCTAATAAATTAGTTGAAGGAGAAGTTCCTACGTTACCTGTCAATTCCCAAGCTTGCCCTCCACCACTGCTAATTGGAGTCCATACAGTACCGTCATAGTAATAAAAGCCTGGAGTACTATCTAGCTGATATATTAACAATCCTGTTGCCGGACTACTGATGGCGTCACGTTGCGCTTCAGTCATACGTGGTGTCAAAAAACCTCGGTTAGTATCTGTAATATCAAGTATTGAACTTGGGTCTGGGCTAGTAGTACCGATACCCACCTGGGCAAAGATTGGAAACGCGGTAAGTAATATAAATAGGGTGAATAAATTTTTCATAATCTTGTATTTTTATATTGAATCCCACCAGTGGGTTTAATTTTTTGAGGCTGTTGAATGGAAAATTATAGTTCCTATACCAAAATTGTAGTTATTCAAAATGCTTTTAGGGGTTTAACGTTTTAATTAAGCGCTCTATTTCTTTATTTTGAGTTTTAATTTCCTCGATGATGCTTTGGTGTTCTTGGGTTGCTTTAATAACTACCGGAATTATTTCGCTATAACTTACCCCTAAAGAGGCTGTTTTGTTTTTTACATAGGTGTTTGGCGTTTCTTCACTAGCCATATCCCATTCGTGAGTTTGTACCACTTCAGGCAATACCTTTTGTAATTCCTGAGCGATAAAACCAATTTTCACTGTTTTTTCATCTTCAGTTAGTACGGTTCTTCCGTATTGTTCTTTTTTCCATTTATAAGAAACTGGGCGAAGTTTTAATAAAGCGCCTAAACCATATTTTAAAGGTGCGATAGCTGTCTTGTCACGTATGTCTGAGGTGTTTAGGGCACCATTTACGGCATACACTTCAAGCCATTTTCTAGAGGAATATCCCATACCTAGATTAGTATCTGTTAAAGGAGAAAAATTATGACTAATTCGAGTCTCAGATTCTATATCAAGTAAATATTCATCTGATCCGATACCAATTTCTGTACCTGATGCACGACGATTATCAATATCTAATTGTAAATTAACGGCAGTGCTTATACCAGAAGATCCTATAACTACTTTACCATCATGGTACATAGGGTCGGCGTTTGTATTACCACTAATAAAATTCCAATCTTCATCAGTACCTATTAATGCCGCAGGATCTGTCCAGCTGGCATTTCCGATAGCATCAGAATAAAGTACATACCCATCGGTTTCATTACCATCTTGAATACGTATTAAAGGAGTAGGAATACCTGCTTTTATTTGTATGTTATCTATACTCAAACCATAACTTTGTCTAGCTTCAAATCTAAAACGGATAGAATAATTATCTCCAGGATTAGCAATATTTATAATCTGAGAAAAGGTACCTTCGTCACCAAGGGTTAGTGGGCCAAGTAAGGTAGCTTCTGTACTTGTACTTGTTTCATTATACAAGCTTACTGTAAACTGATCTGTTGAACGATGATTATAACCAAAATCAAAATCAAGGTTGATAGTACTGTAGTTAATAGCACCCAGTCCGACAACTAAAGTAGCGTCTTTTTGATGAGTGAAGTTATCATTCCCATTGATAACCGCTCTATTACCTATACAGCCATCGCAATCAAAAGAACTAGCAGGTAAAGGTTCTGTTTCTTGAATTTCCCATAAGTTTGGGTTAGTACAAGTAACATTATTATTGTCTATTTGATAAATATTTAAAGCTGTGTTGGTTGATACAACCCCACTAGCTGTTGATTGAAAGTCTTGAAAAACGCTATATGCTGATGAATCATCTGCGATAGATAATAGTGCTGTAGGAGTAGTGGTTTTAATACCGATATTTCCATCAGCTGTAATTCTAAAAGCTTCGGTATTATTGGTGGCAATTACTAAATCTTGAGCATCTGTAGTTCCTAACATATTTACTACAGGGTTTGTGCCAGAGTTTCCTAGGACATCCCATCCGTTTCCTCCACTTCCAAAGGTAATCCAGCTAAAGCCATTATAATAGTAAAAATTTGGGTTATTATCTGTTTGATAAATCAACAATCCCGAAGCTGGTGCACTAATTGCGTCACGTTCAGCCTCAGTCATTCTAGGGATTAATACTCCTTTGGAGCTATGTGTAATGTCTAATGCAGCAGATGCATCTGGTGTTGTGGTTCCGATACCTATTTGAGCTTGTACTTGTGTAGCAGTAAATAGGATGATTAGTAGGGTATATATACGTTTCATAGTTCTTATTTTTTTGTAGCTGCTAGCGCTTTAATATTTTGTAACAATGCCTCGTTTTTTTGTTTTAAGGCCAAAAGGCGTTCGTGTTGCTCTTGCTTTGCCTTTACCAATACAGCTACCATTTCTTCATAATTGATACCCATATATTTATTTTCTTTATGTATAAAAGTATCAGGTTCTTCTTCGTTTTTAACTCTCCAACCATGAGTATAAACCACCTCAGGTATTATAGTAGCCACTTCTTGCGCTATAAAACCTAGTTTTAATTCTTTTTCAGCCTCTGGAATGGTAATCCCTCCTTGTTTTTCTTCTATCCAATTAAACGACACAGGTTTTAATTGCATCAGTTCTTTGATGCCATATGGCAAGGTTTTAATATCTGATTTTAAATTCCCGTCAGAAGTTTGAATACTTCCGTTAAGCGCATATATGGTTTTCCATCTGTTGGCTGAACTACCTAAGAAAAATTGATTAGTTACTGTTGAAGAAAATTTATGACTGACAAATGTTTGGTTGTTTCCGTCAATAAATCTTTTAGGATTTGTATTACTACCCCCTATAGCAAATGTAGTTCCTGTGGGGCTACCATTATCTACATCTAAATTATGACTTGTGGTTCCGGTACGTCCAATCACCACATTTCCAGTATGGTATACCATGTCAGTTATTGAGCTACCGCTTGAAAATAACCAATCTGCATCAGTTACCGCAAAACCAGTAGCATCTGTCCATGAGGCATTACCCTTATGATCTGAAACTAATACGCTATTAGTACCTTCATTACCGTCTACAATTCTTAAAACAGGAGCAGTACCTACTATATGTAAGGCCTCTGTAGGGGTAGTGGTTCCAATACCAATCAAACCAGTGCTACTTACACGTATTGCTTCACTTCCGTTTGCACCAATAGCCAAACCTTGAGTGTCTGTGGTTCCTACTTTGTTAGTACTAGGTGAGGTTCCTGTATCTCCAAAAAGTGCCCAGCCGGATCCTCCACTACTAAATGAAGTCCAAATGGTTCCGTTATAATAGTAAAAGGCTTTGATGAGGTCAGTTTGATATACTAATAGTCCAGTAGCTGGGCTTGCAATAGCAATGCGTTCAGCTGACGTCATACGAGGGATTAATATTCCTTGTGTGTTAGATTTTAATTCTAACATTGCACTTGCATGTGGGGTAGTTGTTCCTATTCCAACTTGTGCGTTGGATAATGCGGTAATGAGCAGTACTGAAAATAGGCTAATTAGTTTCGCTTTCATAAATTTTGCTTTTGGGTTAACAAATTTCAATTTTGAGATGTACAAAACTAGGAGAGATTTACTATGAAAGAGAAAAAACACAATACTATTTCAATACTATAGTACACTTTTAGTATTGGGGGTAGATATAAACATTGCCTATAAACACTAGTGTTTCGTGTTATAGTATTTATAAAATTGTTCTAATTGGAGTTATAAATTATAAGGTATTCCCTAGGAGATATTTTTGGGGACTTTTTTCAAGACTAAATAGCTTTTAAGAATGCAATAAGATCATCACTTTTTGATACTCCTAACTTTTTACGGATAGAAAAACGGTAATTGTTTACCGATTGCTGATTAATCCCCATTTGATTGGCTATTGATTTTGATGGAAGCTCTAAAACTAAAAAAGTAGCTACTTTAATTTCTTTAGCAGTTAAGGTTGGGAATTGATTTTTTAAAGTAAAAATAAAAGATTCTTCTGTTATTTTAGCTCCCTTATTTAAGGCTATTTTTTCGTTGTTTACGTTAATGTTTTCGGTAATATAAAACTGTAAGGTACTAAGGGAATCTCTTACTTCTTTTTGCTCAGCCTCTTTTTTAATATATTTAATTTTATCAATACAGGTGTCTTGAAACCTATTACGCTCGTTAATATGTATCGCGTATTCAGTAATTTGGCTGTTTTTGTACTTCATTTCAGTATGCAGCTGTTCTTCTTTAAGTTTTGCTACTTGGTTTTCGGCAAGCATTGTTTTTCTGTGAATATTATTTAACTTTCGTTGTCTATATAAAAAGAAAATAAGCCACAGTGAAAGGAAACCTAGTAAAATATTTCGATAATTACTCTTCTCCTTTTTAGCTTCAGCAGTAATTAGCTCCTGATTTTTTACTTTTAAATCTTGTTCGTAACTGCTAATATCAAACTTAATTTTTAAGCTTTCAATCTCTTCAGCTTTTATTCTTGCTGTAATACTATCTTGTATGGCACTATATCTTTTGTAGGAGATAAGTGCTTTTTGAGGCATATTCAATTCCTGATATATTTCTGATAGACTCAAATGATTTTGTTTTTCAAAATCAGAAAATTGATTTTTGTTTTTTTTCGATTGGTTAACAGCATTCTCTAAAATTAAAGCAGCTTGTTGCAGGTTCCCTTTTTTTCGTTTGATGGAAGCTTTTGTATTGGCTATACTAGGAGATAAAAAAGTATTATTAATTTGACTCATTATATCTTCAGCTTTATTTAAATTTGTTTCAGCTAACTCTAAAGAGTCTAAATGTAATAATGTTTCCGCATAGCTTGCATAGATATTGGCTTTTAGGAACTTATGACTCATTCTGTCAAAAAGTGTAATACCAGTTTCGTAGCTTTCTTTTGCTGACGGGTAATTTTTTAAAATTTTATAAACATCTCCAATGTTGTTGTAACATACGGTTTGCCCTAAAAAATCTTTTTCTTTTATGGTGTATTCCAATGCTTTTTGGAAGTATTCTAAGGATTTAGTCTGTTCTTTATCTTTTAAATACACAACAGCAAGTCCGTTGTATACATTATAATAATGTTGCGTTAATTTTAAACGAGTTGCTATTTCAAAGGCTTGGTTGTAATAACCAATGGCTTTTTCTAAGTTATTGGTTTCTGCATTTGCAGCTCCAAGTCCTATGTATGTCGTAACTTTTTGATCTTCGGGTAATAATTTTTCTGCTTCCAAGAAATAACGGATGGCTTCCTTGTTATTATATATGGCTTGGTAGGTAAAGCCCATTGTCCTTTTTACGATAGCTGATGCTATAAGCAGCCTTTCTTCTTCATATAATTTAATAGCTTTTCCCCCGAATTTAATTGCTAAATCATGGTGTCCAGCTAGGTAATGTGCGCGGTTAGTTTTATCATATGCAATGGCTAGTAAGTTGTTGTCATCGGTTTTAATTGCAATATTTTCTAGCTGTTTGGCATACCTAAAAACACTATCAATACTTTTTTTATTTTTAAAATATTGATTGCAAATTTTTAGTAATAATTCAGATTTTTGTTTGTCATTTGAAGCAGAATTCAATTGTTTTTTCAACTGATTGATGTTATCTTGGGTATACCCTAAGAAGCTAATAAAAAGAAGGGTGAATAGAAGTACTTTTCGCAGCATATTTTCGTAAATAAATCAATACCATTAAATTACTAAAAATAGTATGATAAAGCAAATGCGAAGATAACTATTGAATTGTTCTCAAAAAAGCAACGAGATTATCGTTTTTAGATAATGCCAATTTTTTACGAATAGAAAATCGGTAGTTGTTAACGGATTGTTGGTTGATACCCATTTGATTGGCAATGGATTTTGACGGAAGCTCTAAAACTAAATAAGTAGCTACTTTTATTTCTTTAGTGGTTAGTTTAGGGTATTGGTTTTTTAAGCCAAAAACAAAAGAGTCCTCTGTTCCTTTAGCTCTTTTATTTAATGCTATTTTTTCATTATTTACAGTAATATTTTCATTGATGTAAAATTGTAAATTAGTTAGTAGGTCTTTTGTTTCTTTGTGTTTGGCTTCTTTTTTTATATTTTTGATTCTATCAACACAAGTATTTTGAAACCTGTTACGTTCGTTAATATGTATAGCATATTCTGTAATCTGATTGTTTTTATGCTTCATTTCAGTATGTAATTGTGTTTCTTTTAATTTTACAACCTGATTTTCAGTAAGCATTGTTTTTTTATTGATGTTGTTTAGCTTACGTTGTCTAAAAATAAAGAACGTAAGCCCTAATAAAAGGACGCCTAGTAAAACATTTCTGTAATAGCTCATGTTTCTTTTGGCTTTAGCAGATAACAATTCCTGATTTTTAAAGTTTAATTGTTGCTCATAATTACTGATGTCGTGCTTTATTTTTAATGTTTCTAGTTCGCTAGATTTTAGTCTATCAGAAATACTGTCCTTTATCATACTAAAGTTTTTATATGCTGTAAGTGCTTTTTTTGGATTATTCAGCTCTTCATATATTTCTGAAAGTTCAAAGTAACTTTCTTCTGTAAAATCTGTTATTTCATTTTTATTAGATTTAGAATGTGCTATTGCTTTATGTAAATAACTAACAGCTTTGGGTAAGTTTCCTTTTGTCCTATAGATCTTAGCTTTTAAATTTAAAATATCTGGAACTAATACTGTGTGATTGATACTTATTAGTAAGTTTTCCGCTTTTTTAAGATAGGTTTCAGTATTTTGTAAAAGTCCTAAGTGAAGTAATGTTTCTGAATAGCTTAGGTAAGTAGAAGCTTTTATGTAGGTATGGCTAATTTCGTCAAAAAGTAACATTGCGGTTTCATAATGTTGTTTCGCTTTAGGGTAATTATTTAAAGAGATATTCATAGCACCTAAATTATGGTAGCATACGGATTGCCCTAAATAGTCTTTCTTTTTTAGGGTGTAATTCAGTGCTTTTTGATAATGACTTATAGCTTCAAGATAGTTTTTGTTTTTGGCATAGGCTTGTGCTAAGCCACTATGGATATTGTAATCATAATGCTCTAGATTTAAATTCTCTGAAGTTTCTTTTGCTAAATTGAAATAATGTACCGCTTGTTCTAGGTTATTTGTTTGGATGTAAGTGGTTCCAATACCTGTGTATACAATTATTTTTTCTTCTTCTGGAAGGTGCTTTTTTGCTTCAAGAAAATAATTAAGCGCCCTTTTATTGTTGTAGAGCGACAAGTTTGTCCAACCAAGGGTTCTTTGTACTAATGCTGCTTCTGTAAATAATTTGTTTTGGTGGTATAATTCAATAGCTTTTTCTCCATTTTTTTGAGCAGACTCATGATTGGCACTTAAATAGTAGGCTCTTGCATTTTTATGGTATGTTTTGGCTAATAAAATATTATCTGAAGTTTTTAGTGCAATGTCTTTAAGTTGTTTTGTGTAAGAGAAAATACTGTCTGTATTTTTTTTACTTGCAAAATAAGCATCACATATATTTAAGAGGACCTCCGATTTTTCTATGAGATTGGATGCTTCAGACAATTGTTGCTTTAATTGATGAATACTTTCTTGAGTAAAGCTAAAGAAGCTGATCAACATAAAAATAAGGAGTGCTGTTTTACGTAACATGATAATGCAATTATAGTATGTAAAATTACTCCAACTATATAGCTATGCAATACTATAGTATTCCTTTAGTATTGTAAATCCTGTGTATTCTCATTGATTTTGAGGGAAAATTAAATTGTATAAGAAACAAATACTATAGTATTTGTTAATATCATTGGATTTTGGGATATTTATAAGCAGGCCTATTGTTTTAGTATTGCTAAATAATTATTTTTTAATCTTAAAATACAATGAATTGATATATAAGGGTGATTAATATTATTGTTTATGGTTAGTTTTTGAAAGCTTTAAACGATTGTTAATTTCACTTGAAATTAATCTTTTATAAATGTAATGTAAATATGTAATGATAGAATAGCTACACTTTATCTTATATAAAACTGATGGATAACGCTATCTATTATCCATTACTATAAATAAATATAATGGATCTACTGCCTTCAATTAATGATATGCTTAAAGCTGTGAAATAATGGTAACAGCTAGAGCTATCTAACATATTTAATTAAGTTAATTTTTCTAGTATCGAAACTTTCATTAGAGATTTGTCTTTTATGGCTATCTGATACTGATTGTACAAAATAAGAGTATGTTTCTTTTTAAGCTCATGATAATGCGTAATTGATGTTTTAATATAGTACTACAATAGTTACTAATTATGAACTAATTAGTAACTAAAACAGTGCTCATGTGAACTTATTGTGAACTTTTAACTACCTAAATACCAGTCTACTTGGTCTATATTTGTACAAAAAATCAAACACATGAAATACGTTTACATTTTTTACATTATTCTCTTTGGTTCTTTTTTACAGCTTAATGCGCAAGTAGGAATAGGAACAACTACCCCACATGTAAGTACTGTATTAGATATTGCAAGTACCACTGCTGGCTTAGTTATTCCTAGAATGACACAGGTACAAAAAAATGCGATTGCTAGTCCAGTTACGGGATTGTTAATTTATCAAACTAATGGTACTACAGGATTCTATTATTATAATGGAACTGCATGGGTGACTTTTGGTGGCGGTTCAGGATGGAGCTTAACTGGAGATGCTGGAACTACACCCGCAACTAATATAGTAGGTACTATAGATGCACAAGATGTAAGGATAATAGCAAATAATAATGAAGCAGTTAGGCTTAGTACATCTGGTTTTGTAGGTATTGGAACCTCGAACCCCACGGTTAAGTTACATATTTCGGGTACTGCGCCAGTATTACGTTTGGAAGATGGTAATCAAGCGGTAAACAAAGTATTAACCTCAGATGCAAATGGAAATGTAAGTTGGGAAGTAGCTCCTTCAGTATTGACGTCAGGGGATTTAGATTGGTTGTCTGATTCTGGTAGTCTTACTCTTAATATTGACACTTACCATGAGGGTAAAGTGGTTATAGGGAGAATAGGAACTACTACACATCATTTAGATATCGATAACGGCGCAATAACAGGTACAACAATTGGTATCGGTGATGTTGAAAAAATTACCGATGGTAATAATGAAACTATATTTAGTCATAGTATTGTTCCTAATTCGAATAACTCTTATGTATTAGGAAGTATTCTTGCAGATAATTCAGGACCTACAGACCGTAAATGGAATGAGATATGGGCAACGAATACTACTATTCAGACTTCTGATGAAAGAACAAAAAAGTCTATTTCAGCATTGGAATATGGTTTACAAGAGGTTTTGCAACTAAATCCGGTAAGTTATAAATGGAGGAAGGAAATGGCAGGTAGTATACCTGTTCAGGAAAATGAAAAAAGAGAAATTATAGGGTTAATAGCTCAGGAAGTTCAACAGATAATTCCGGAAGTAGTTTATGACGAGGTTTGGAAAGATGAGAATGAAAATGGAATTTATAAAAAATATACATCTGAGACAATAGGGTTGAATTACAATGAGTTGTTACCTGTTTTAATTAAAGCTAAACAAGAGCAGCATGAACAATTAGTCACACTTGAAAAAGAGACCGTAATGTTACTTAAGAAAATTACTCAGTTAAATACTAAAAAGAACTAAGGTTATGAAGTGTATAATAAGCTTAATACTTGTACTATGTGTACACATACCTCTTATTGCTCAAGTAGGGATAGGAACATTAACACCAGATGCTAGTGCTATTTTGGATGTTACAAGTAATACAAAAGGAATTCTTATCCCAAGAATGACTCAGGTACAGCGACTAGCAATTGCTAGTCCAGTTACTGGGTTACTGGTTTATCAAACAGACGGAAGCTCAGAGTTTTATTATTATAATGGATCAATATGGACAACTTTTGTAGGTAGCTCTGGTTGGAATTTAACAGGCGATTCAGGAACTACTGCTGTAACAAACAAACTGGGAACTACCGATGCACAAGACCTAAGTTTAGTAGCAAATAATATTGAGGCAATACGTGTTACGGCTAGTGCAAAAGTAGGAATAGGCACAAACAGTCCTACAGCTATGATGAGTGTTACGGATTCCAATGTATTAAGTATCGGGCAAGATTTTGAATCATTATCAGGAAATATAACAGCATCCTCAGCTTCAAGTCCGTATCAAATAAATAGTAACACAGGTGGAGGTTGTGATGCAGATGATGGTTGGAAAATTAGTACAACTACACCTTATGGTACTTGTGCAGATTGTACTGGTAATAGAGCAATTATTAGATACGGGAGTTCTTGTAATCAGGACGCTACATTAGTAGCTCCTCTAGGTATAGTGAATTCAACAAGTCTATTAATTTCATTTAATTATAATTATGATGATTATTCAACTTCATCTGACAGTTTTACCGTTACCTTATATGATGAAACAACCTCGTCAGTACATTCAACATTAGTAGCCACTTTAACCGTAGATACTGATGATGCTTCGTATAATCAAACAATAACAGGAATTACAAGTGGTAATACTTATTCTTTACGTTTTAATTATAAAGGTACTAATGCTAAGGGCGCATCTGTAGATAATAT
This sequence comes from Kordia sp., assembly GCA_002733415.1. Classification (GTDB taxonomy): domain Bacteria; phylum Bacteroidota; class Bacteroidia; order Flavobacteriales; family Flavobacteriaceae. Next base: position 23,732 of record NVVR01000033.1, read on the forward strand.
AACTATAATTTTTCCTGTGCCTGTTTTGAGAATACAAGACGGAAACGAAGCCGATGATTTTGTTATGATTTCGGATGCCAATGGAAATGGAACATGGACGGAAAAAGATCCAATCAATATAGATTCTGATTGGGGATTTGCTACTGCAGGTACTACCAATATAGATCCAATTTATAGAATAGGGCATACACGTGTAGCTGCTAATGGTGTTTCGTCACATTTATTAGGTGTAGAAAGGGGTACCATTCAAGGAACAGAAGTTGGCCTTGGTTCAACAGAATACGCTCGGGATTATAATCGTGATATGTGCTTTAGTAATGATGTAGTGCCTGAGGTTCATAATGCCATTAACCTTGGAAGTAGTACACTTGCTTGGAAAATAATTTATGCTGCAAATACTATAATAACTACTTCAGATAGAAGAGAGAAAAAGGAGATAGCCCCAATTAATTATGGATTATCTACCTTATTGAAATTACGCCCTGTAACTTATAAATGGAAGAATGAAGCGTATGGAAAAACTGTACTTACAGAAGCTCAGAAGAAAACTAAAATTGGTTTTATAGCGCAGGAGGTTCAGAAACTGATTCCAGAAATCGTTGTAAGTACGGAATGGAAACAGAAAAGTGCTGATGAATCAAAGGTATATATTAAAAGAAATACAGAACGTATCGGGATGCGTTATGCTGAACTATTACCTGTAGTTGTAAAAGCTACACAAGAACATGAGGAACTTATCAAAAAAATAAACAAGCAACAACAACAAATAGAGTTATTACTTAAAGAGTTAAAATAAGATTGTTATAATTCTATATTAAAAACATATATAATGAAAATATATATACTATTAGCATTTATTCTATTGAGTATTACAGGTATTGCTCAGGTAGGAATAGGTACTGCAACACCAGCATCCAGTGCAGCATTGGATGTAACTAGTACTTCAAAAGGAATATTAATACCTAGGATGACACAAGCTCAAAAAAACGCTATAGTATCTCCTGCAACTGGATTATTGATTTATCAAACAGATGTAACCTCAGGTTTCTATTATTATAATGGTGTTAGCTGGGTAACATTTGGAGGAAGTGCTGGTTGGGCACTTACAGGAAATTCAGGGACAAGTGCAGCTACAGACAAACTTGGTACTACCGATATGCAAGATTTTAGTTTTGCTACAAATAATACTGAAGTAATTCGTATTGCTAGTTCAGGAAATGTAGGGATTGGTACAACAAGTCCTACTACCAAATTACATATAGATGGTGTAATTACTGCTGCAACTACATTACTTAATGATGGTTTTGAAGATAATTCAATACCTCCATTTACAACTGGCGGAAATGCCAATTGGAGTACAACAAATACTGGTGGTGAATTTAATACAGGGTCTTTCGGGGTAAAAAGTGGAACTATTGGTAATAATGAAGTTTCATGGATACAAACAAGTGTTACTATGCCGGCATTAGGAGGAACAGTATCTTTTTATTATAAAACTTCTACAGAAAGTTGTTGTGATGAATTGCACTTTTATATAGATGGGCTAGATCAAACAGGGGCAGGGTTAACCAATAGTACGTGGGTAAACCAAACATACCCATTAACCAGTGGTGTACACACATTAAATTGGGCTTATGAAAAGGATGGGGGTGCTACATCAGGAGCAGATGAAGTTTATTTAGATGATGTACTTGTTACTTCTAATTCTATGTCTAATACTGTGTTACAAATTATTGACGGTACAGAAGGAGTGAATAAAGTGCTAACATCGGATGCTACAGGTATAGCTTCTTGGAAAAATCCAACGGGTAAAATAGAAGGGGATTGGTTGTTTGTATCAGGAACTGCTAATACAGATGCTATTTATCATCAAGGAAATGTAATGATAGGTCAAAATGCTGTATCTGCATACAACCTACATCTTTGGGATGGAAGTGCTACTTCAGGCTCTAGCTTTAAAATGGGTTCTGTAGAAATATTGACAGATGGTGTAGCAGAAATTCAATCATCAACTGACTTTTCTCCGATAACAGATTTGGGTGCTAATTTAGGTTCATCAGCAAAAAGATGGAAAGATGTATATTCTGTAGGTGGTATGCTTAATACTTCTGATAAACGTTTAAAAACGAGTATTAAACCATTGAAATACGGTTTAAAAGAGTTCTTGAAGCTAGAACCAGTTTCTTTTATATGGAAAGAAGAAAAGGTAGATAGTTTTGTAATTCCTGATAATGAAAAAGAATACAAACTAGGTTTTATTGCTCAAGAAGTAAAAAAAATTATACCAGAAGTAATTGTTACACATCATTGGAAAGAGTACGAAGAAAACCCAGGTGTGTTGGTAAAAGAAGAAAATAAACGTTTAGGAATGCGATATAGTGATTTAATTCCTGTTGCTATAAAAGCAATTCAAGAACAACAAGTTAAGATTGACGCTTTAGCTAAACAAAATGAAAGGCTTCAAGAACTAATTAGAAAACTTGAAAAAACAATGATTTTAAAAGTAATTAATGATTGAAAATAAATTATTTAAAAACAGAAAGTAATTAATAAGGCCCCTAAAGTTTTTAGGAAGATAAATTTTAGGATTTTAAGGGAAAACAGCCTTTCAATTGGGTTATTAATTGGCTGTTTGTTAATTCGGGTGAAATTGGCCAGCTTAATTTGGGTTGCTGGCCTTTTTCTTTTAACTACAAAATTTTAGTAAATTAATGAATAAAGAAATATACATAAATGACATACCGTATGTGGTAGAGAACGCAGATTTTTTAACTATTGAATCTATGCAAATAGAAATGCAGAATTTGGCAAATGATAATTTATTTGATTTTGATAGTTATAGAATAACAAGAAAACTTTTTAGTTCGTTTTTGAGAAAAGGAATGCAGAAGAAAAGGTTGGTAAAAGGGAATGATATGATATGTGATTTTTATTATACAAGCTAATTTTTTAAGCTTCAATATTATTAAAATAATACACAAATTAGAAAAGCTATTGAAACACTTCATAATTGAATTAATTAGCGTTTTAAGTAGTTGAGGGGTTTAAGTAAAACAGCTAATTTATGGGCATTAAATGGCGTTGTAATACCAGGAGCCACAAACCAAACATTAGAGATTTCAGAACAAGGAGACTATACGGTTACTGTTTCAGGACTTACCCATTTTGATTGTATATATATCACTACTACAAACCATTGTAGTATTAGGAGTTCATGAAGATTTTAATGTAAGTGTAACCACCAATACATTTGCTAATTCACATCAAGTAGTAACCACAGCAACATCAAGTAATCCAGAAATTGAATTCTGGTATAGCTTGGATAATGAAGAGCTTACTGCAGATGGAACATTTGATAATGAATTGCCAGAGATACATTTTGTAACCATTACAGATGGAGAAGGATGTTGGACATATACTGAAGAGGTTAAATTAATGGATTATCCACATTTCTTTACACCAAATGTTGATGGTATAAATGACACATGGGCAATCATAGGTCAAGAAGGAATTCCAATTTCTAAGATATATACCTTTGACCGTTTTAGAAAGTTAGTAAAGCAACTAGATCCCGATGGAGCTGGATGTGATGGTACTTATAATGGTAGTCAAATGTCAGCAAGTGATTATTGGTTTACGATTATTTATATTGAAGGAGCTATTTGTACTCAAAAAGAGTTTAAAGCACACTTCTCTATAAAGAGATAAATACTATTTTTAAATTAGAATCAAAAAAAGCCTCAGATGATGTGAGGCTTTTTTGATTTTTTAAATATTTAAAGGCAATAAATTTAGAAACAGGTGTTTTAACGAATAAAAAACCTGTTTGTGTATGATATTTTGTAGGTGATAAATATTTGATAAGTTCACGGAAAACTAACCTGTTAAATCAATGGGTAAATAGAGTATAGTGTGTTTCATTTATGAAATAATATAATCTAATTTACAATTGCAAATTTTCATTAATTTAAACTAATCAATGTCGTTCTAAAACGATTTAAATGGTTCCGTCGTATTAATTAGCTAAGAAATTAGTTTTTAGTAGTTATATTAGATTAAGCGGCTAACGAGCTAAATGTTTTAAACGTAGAGTTCTTAGGCCTTACGATTTGTCCTTTTCTAACAATGTTTATTATTTTTATTCCTGCTAGTGTTCTTTTAGCGGATTCAAATTCTTTAAAACCTGTAGTAATTGCTATTCTCCTTTTTAATATTCCGATGGTCTTGCTCTACTATATTGTTTAATTGTTTCACCCTCCATATCTTTATGTTTTATGAAGTAAAACTTCTTTTGTTCCTAGTCTTTATACGAGCAGTATTAGCCTCACTTTTATCTATATTGATTATTCTAGGTTTTCCTTTATTTCCAATAGCTTTTTTCAAAAACTTTTGAGCTGAACCTTTCATTCTTCTTTTGGTTAGTAGAAAGTCTATTGTATTTTCTTGTTTGTTTACGGCTCTATGTATGAACCTGTCTTTTTCTGCTACTTTAATATAAGTTTGGTTTAATCTCCAACTTTTAGTCACATTCTTTTTACACCGATTCATGTTTTTCTCTATTTTTTTAGTAGGTTATAGCACTCATCTTTGAATAGTAGAATGGTCTAAAACAATACCTTGAATAACGATCAATTTTTCTGCATCACATTAACGAAAAGAAAAACTTGATTTTAAAGTGAGTAGCTTGTTGAATTATAATATGAGGATAAAGGAGGTGTTTGAAAAGGCATGAGGTAATGCGATAGAGCCTAATTAGATTATTTCTAAAACACACACATGTATGAACTAAATAGTAGCGTTGTTTATAATAAAATGAACATTTCATGAACATAAAAACTCTTAAATGATATATTCATGAATATATTTGCATTGTTAATTGGTTTGAAGGATTTGATGGTGTTAATTTTTTAATCCTGCTATACAATCAATTAATAAGAGTTTATAAAAATAATTTATATATCGTTTACAATAGCAGGGATGTTAATTCGAAGGATAATAAATTATAATAAAGAACTAATATTACGTATTGAAGAATTGGTCAACTAATTAATTAATAAGTAATAAATGGTTACAATTTCATGTTAATAGAGTAGGTTTTAACATGACATTTCGGGTGAAAAGATCAGCTATCCAGCTGGTCTTTTTTTATTAATATTTATAACTCTTTAATGAATTTGGTTAGACTTTGGTTAGTGGTTAAATTAAAGGCTTTTCTAAGACTATATCTGTAATTATTAACACTCCCTTTAGCAATGTTCATTTGCATACTAATTTGTGTTGAGCTGTGATTTAACCTAATAAGTATAGCAACTTTTTTTTCTTTTTGGTTTAATGAAGGGTAGTTGTTGCTTAGTTTATCGTAGAACGAGTTGTTAGCGTCTTTTACATCTGCATAAAGTTTTACTCTTTCATTGTTCTTAGAAATATCATCGTTAATAAAAAGAAGTAAATTTTTTATTTCGCTACTGTTTGAATTGAGTGCTTTAATTTTTTTCTTTATGCTTTTTAATAAGTTGTTTTTCTCCGATATATGTATAGCAAAATCTGTTATCTGACTGTTTTTGCTGTTTACCTCTAGTTCTAATTGTTTTTTTTCTAATTCTTGTATTTTGTTTTCTGCTAACCATTTATTTTTCTTTAATTTAGAAGTTCGTTTGTGTCTAAAATAAGTGATTAGTAGAAAAGTAATAAGTATTATAGTTAATAAAGAAAGTAAAATATTGTTATTGCTTTTAATTTTGTTTTTTTCATTTAACAGTTGAATGGCTTCTTTTTGATTGTTTATCTGATCGTTTAATTTATCGAATTTAAAATTTAACTTTAAAGAAGATATTTTGAATTGATTATTTTTATTAATAATAGCATCTTTTACCTCAATATGTTTTTTGAAAAAATGTAATTGCTTAGAGGGTTGATTTATAGAGTTGTAAATACTAGATAGTAGTAAATAAGAGTCTCTTAGGTATGGTGAAAAATCATCTTCATTGGATCTTTTAATTACATTATCAGCTATATTGATAGCTTTTTGGTATTCTTTCTTTTTATGGTAAATCTTAGCTGTTTCAAGCTGTGATTTTAAGTAATAGGGCGAAATTTCTTTATGTAATTTATATTTATTTGAAAAGTTAAAATGTTTTAATGCTAAATCATAGTTATTAACCATCATTGCAATTTTGCCTAGATAGTTATGCCCTTCAGCTCTAACTTGGAGTGCATTTTTAGGGTTAATAGAATTATTAAATATTTGTTCAGCTTCTTTGATGTTCTTGTTGTTAAAATGAGCAATAGCTGAATTGTGTTTAGTAACATAAAGTCCTAGGTTGTCCTTAATGTAATTGAATTTCTGAATTGATAGTTTAAAGTACTCATTAGCTTTGTCGTGATTTTTTAAATCACTATTTATGATACCTAAATAACTAAGAGTGAAAGCTTGCTTTTGCAGTAACTCTTTACTTGGGGTTTTAATATTCTTTATTTTATTATTGTATAATTTACTGCACTTAATCAGGTATTCTAAAGCTTTTTGGTAGTGCTCAAATCTGATATATAAGAAGGCCAATTCATTTAAGTTTTTTATTCTCAGCATAGGTATGCTATCCAATTGTAAATAATTTTGCTCAGCTTTTAAAGACATTCTAATAGCGTCTTTGTAATAACCTTTTCGTGAATTAAGTTGAGCTCCAATTGTATATGATTTTGCTTCTAAATATTTGTTATTTATCTTTTTGGCAATTTTACTAGAGTTGTTAAATATTTCATTGGATAATAAATGGTTTCCGTTGTAATTTTCAACAATTGCATTTAATAAAGTTGCTTCATACATTCCTCTCTCATACTCCGCTTCTTTACTTAGATATAAAGCCGTATTAATGTAATATTTAGTGCTATCTGTATTTTTGTCTTTGTGATATCGAGCAATATTAAGTAGTGATGTTGTTTTTTCTCGTGTTGAGGTAGCTTTTTTATAATCGTTATGTAAATTGTTTAATGTTGTTTGACTATAAATATTGCACACTAAAAATAATGTCATTAAATGTATAATAGAAGTTTTGAATTGAAGTGTTGTTGATATCATTTTGTTAAATCATTAAAATAGGAGTATTAAATATACAGACAATGACTCTTTTATTATTGCATATCTATTAAAAATGAACTAAAAAGTATTGAATACTACTATTTAATGAACTTTTTATGATAGAAATTTACATTTTAAGAATCAATTTCAAGTTATTTTTGGCATCTCAGATAATAAATAGATAATAGTTTTATGAAAAAAAGATATTATTTAATATAGGAATTATGGTCATATGCTGATGATATAATAGTTGCCAATAATAATGATTCTGGGCTTGAAACTTTAAGTGATGCAATAGCTAATACTGTTTCAAGTGATGTAATAGATTTAACAGGGGTTGCAACACTAGCCTCTGGATAAATCATAATAATAGGAGATGAGCATCTTGCAATTAAAGTTCTGGAGCTTATGTTTTGAATATTAGTTGTAATAACAAAAACCTGTGAAGTTAACTTCACAGATTCTAATTTAATTTAGTGTAAAACTGTCAACATAGCTTTCGGAACAAAATATTTTTTAAATGATTGAAGGATATCGAGTTTACAAATAGGTGTTTGAGTAGGTAAGACAACTGTTCGTCGTTACTTATTGTAAGTGATAAATATTTGCTGTTTTTACACAACATACCCTACCTATTCGATAGGACTAATAGAGGGTTTGTGTTTTATTTTTTACCAATTGAAATTAATCAATGTCGTTCTAAAACGATTTAAGTAACCCAAAATATGAAAAAACTAATTACTCTTTTTACTATGCTGTTTATACTAATTTCTTCTATAGCTTTTAGTCAACAAGCAAAAGAATTTAACTTACCTCCCAGGACTAAGTTCATGCCAAAACTTTATCAAGAAATAGATTATAGTTATAAACTTAATGACTTAAGTTTAAATGAGGCTGTAACGAAAAACTTCTTGAATAAATTTACTGAAACTGATTTAGACAAACTTAAAATGAACGATAATGTTACTTATAATTATTATAAGGCAGCACAAAATTATTTTAGAAGTCTTTCAGACACTGTTAAAAAGAAATTTACAGTTGAAGAATTATGGCATGTATATATCTACGACCAGAAATTAAAAAATAAATTAAAAATAATTAACGAACAGTAGCCATGAAAAATAAATACTATATAATTTATTTACTACTATTTGTTAGTAGTTTTGCGATTTCTCAAACGTATATAATGGGTACGGATACAGGTGTACAAACTACTTGTTCAGGTACTTTTGTAGATAGTGGTGGTGCTGGAAGTGGAGGGGGGACTAGTTATGGTAACAGTGAAAATTCTACAATAACTTTCTGTCCTACGACTCCAGGTGACATGATTCTAATATCTTTTACTCAATTTGAGTCTGAAGTATTAGGATCTACAGCCTATGATTTTTTAGAGTATTGGAACGGAAATTCAAATGCAGGAGTTGCAGATGGGATTTATGGAGGTAGTTTAGCTGCATTTACACACTTATCGACAAGTCCTGATGGATGTGTGACATTTCAATGGACTTCAGATGGCGGTGTAATAGATCTTGGATGGGAAGCAACTATTTCCTGCGTTACTCCTTGTTCAGCTCCAACTGCAGCTTTGGTAGACACAACAACGTTAGATATTTGTAATCCTAACGCCACCAACCCTGGTTCTTTAACAGTTGCTTTTGACGCCTCTGCTTCTACAGCTGTAGGTACTGCAAGTGTAGTTTCTTATGAATGGGTTTTTGGAGATGGTACAACAACTACAACAGCTATTCCTACTACTTCTCATACTTATCCAGCTACATCCCAAATATACATAGCTTCAGTAAGTGTTGTAGATGATAATACGAGTTCAAACCCTTTAGGCTGTACAAGTACAAATGCAGTTTCTAAAATAATTAGAGTACTTCCAGAGCCAGACTTTTCAAGTACACCAACATCTTATAATATTAACTGTGGTGATACGGTAACCTTAACAGGTATTGTATCTTCTCAAACAGAAACACAATTAACTCCAACAGTTTCTGGAGTAACAGTTAATCTCCCTGATGGATCTGGAGTTAGTTATACATCAATATTAGATTTTACAGGATTCTTTCCTGTAGGAGCAACAATGGCATCAGGGTGTTACCCAACATTAACTTTTGATTTAGAACATTCTTGGTCAGGCGATTTAGGAATATCATTAATTGCTCCTACGGGAGAAACAGTTATGGTATATGATCAGCATGGTGGAGGGACAGCATTTGGAGATTGTGTTGATGGCGCCGATGATTTGGTACCAGGTTGTACAGCAACTTATACGGTAGTGCCAACTGGAGGAACAGATTGGACGACAGCTACACAATTAACAGCGCCTCCAGCAGTAAACGGAGCTTGTGGTACTTATACAGGAACATGTGAATTAGGAGTTTATTATGATCCTGCAATCAATTATAGTTCAACTAATGCTTTTTCAGCTTTAGATGGGGCTGATTTAAATGGAAGTTGGACTCTTCAAATTACCGATAATATATTTCTGGATGATGGAGTTGTTGACTCTTGGTCTTTAAATTTCCCTCTAGCTTGTTATAATACACTAGAAACAGTTACACCCAATTTAACAACAGCTACTTGGTCTGGAGGAGGACCAGCAGTGGGTGCGCAAACAACAACAAGTTCCGCAGTTGTAGATCCAGGACCAGATGGATGTCCAGCACCTGGAACTTGTACAGGAACACAGTTAACAAATAGTCCTTTAGTAGGGCCTTTTCTTAATCCTGGATCATCTACGTATATATTAACAGTAGTAGATGAATTTGGGTGTGAGTATACTAAAGATGTAATTGTTACAGCTACTTGTTCATGTGTACTAACTTTAGATGTTGTGGGAACAGATACTCAA
>NVVR01000034.1 GCA_002733415.1 Kordia sp.
ATTACAAGCTCAAAACCAATCTCTCTAATTTTTTTGGCAGACGCTGGATCACGGGGCCGTCCGCCATCGGATCGGAGAACGGCACACCGAGCTCGATCACGTCCGCGCCGCCCTCGGCAAGCGCGTGCATGAAATCGACGGTCCTGGCAGGATCGGGATCGCCTGCGGTGATGAACGGGATCAGGCCCTTGCGGCCTTGCTCGGCGAGTGCTGCGAAGGTCTGCTGGATACGGGACATGGCAATTTTCCTGTGTCGATCCGGTGTTGGCGCTTTAGCGCCTGCTCCGGGTCCATACATAGATTGGTTCGCGATCGGGCGGCCCGGATGTCAGGCACACGCCTGCGCGGCGAGCGCAGTCACGCGCTCGTGCGCGATCGCGCAATAACTTTCATTGATCTCATAGCCGACGAAGTCGCGCCCCTGCCGGGCGGCCGCGTGCTCGATCCGTTCATGGGCAGCGGTACGACCGCGGTGGCCTGTGCGGACAGCTCGCGAGCACCATCCGCTCGATGATCTCGAGCGGCTTCTGGGTCGGATGATCGACGCGCTCGGCATGCTGCCATTCATCGTTACTACACCATATAATCCTTGTCCAAAATTTGGAGGTGTTACGGCTACCATTGCAGGTTTAGCCTCGTATTCCCTTCCATTAATTTTAACTGTCGCTCTAATAATACCATCGCAAGTATCATCATGCCAACCATTGTTATTGGCAAACGTAGTGATCGGCATATTATCTGTTGACTCAGCACCTCCGTTACCCGCAAAAAATAATAACCTTCCTTCGGAGTCAGTTTGCAAATGGCCTAGATTAACATTTTTTCCATAAAACTTTCCATCATCAAAACTGTAATTCTTATCGTATATGTACTTTTCTAATAATTGGCAATGTTCATCACGTTTATCTGTAGGAACTATTTTAGGTGTATTCCTATCTTTACCTGAAATAGTTATTGGGCTTGGCTTAATAGCCAACTGCTCTCTGTACCCTCCTACTACATCGCTATTTCTAGGAATAGATGGTATACTGTATTTCTTTCCTAAATCTAATGCATTATTAAATTCATACCAAGCTGCTTTAACATTGGCCACCTCCGCTCGCCAGTTAATAGTTGCTTCATCAGCTGTCAATTCTTTGACCACATCACCAGCACTATTAAATCCATATACCCTAAAGCGTGCAACCTCTTTTTTAATTCGGCCTTTAGTATCTTTATACCCACCTTCTGGTACTTCAGATACTCCAGGAAGATCTGAAGCCAAAAAATGTTCTGGAGAATTTCCTATACGTGCTATTCCTATTGGTGGATATATAGCTACATAACTTATTTCATTTATTTTCATGATGATTGTATTTGATTTGTGTAAAATTGAGCAATTTAATTTGTCTTTTACAGCGTGTTTTTACGTGTTTTGTGGTTACGTTTTAATAATTTTAAAGAATCGTTTTTCGTGTTCTTAATAAGAAATTAGGGTCGTTACTGTATTTTAATTTTATATTCATTAATTCTTCATAGCTCGTTGAAAAATATGTAGATGTTGGTATAGAAGCATCTTTAAAACTGATAAATGCACCTCCTGTATGTGGTATTTTGTAATCACGACTATCTTCCATCCAATCTTCAGCTCTATTAACAAAACGTCTGTTTTGAATCATTTCTTTAGATTGCTGTTCATCAGTAAGACAAGTGTTATCATCTCTATCCAAGAATTGATCCCACCAAGCTTGATATTGAATGGTAAAGGGCCTATTTTTATATGGAAATGAACTCCCAATAGCATCTCTTTCCTGCTCATAATTATTATAATATTTTCCAGAAATTGCCCCTAAAGTAATATAGGTATGTACACCATGCGCTAAACTTGCGTCTGAACAATCTGGGATTTTAGAAGATTGTAATGATTTTATTAGTGCCACTCTACTTGTATTATCCCATCCATAATTCATTGTAGTGTTCCCTATTGCCATTCGGGAAGTTATTTTATGAGGTGCTGGTCCATCTTGATCTAAGTTTATAATGTAAGTCTTATCATTTGTTTTATTACTAATTGTTCTGTCCCAAGATTCAAAATGCCAATTATATGTATTCGAATAATTACGAGAACTATTGTCTGTGCCTATTACCCGATCATGTTTAAAAATTAAACCTTCTAAAACATCTTCACCGAGTGTCTTTTTTATGAATTTTTTTAATTCAATCTCTGACCCTCCATAATAACCATTCATTTGACATTTGAGATAAGCATTTGAATCTGGCTGTTCGTAATTATTTAAATGAGCTGTTTCTATTTTTAAATTAGTTCCTATTAACCCTGATAAAGTAGAAGGGTTAATAGCCTTTTCCCACAGTTCTAAGACTTTAATAGCCTGTATTTTAATAGGTTTCATTGTTATTTCTTTATCACCTATTTTAATTGTGTATGATTGATTAAATTTAATCGTAAAACTAAATGAAACCTCTGGTAATTTAAAAGTTTTAAAAACAAGTTCAGTTACTACACCATAACTCATACCTCCTCCTCCTCTTAACGCCCAAAGTAATTTACCTTTTTTGGATTTGGGACCATCCAAATAGGATAATTTTTCTATTGTTCCATCGCCTAAAACAATGGTCGCCCCAATTAAACTTTCACAAGCCATACCGTGTAATCTTGTCCAAGGTCCCCAACCACCTCCCATGGTAAAACCTGCAATAGCTACTGTTTCACAGGTTCCATGAGGAATTCCTATATTTTGAGTATCAAGCTCCTTCTTAATATTTATAAAACGTGCTCCTGGTCCAACAATTAGTTTCTTATAAATCTCTTGAGTAGGCTCGTAAATCTCATTTTCAAGTATTTGAATGCTACTTAATTTAGAAAAATCAATCAGAATAGTATTAGTTCCTGAACATTCTCCCTCATGGTCATGACCACCTGAACGAAGACGTAATATGATTTCAGTTGGATGGGCATTGGCGAATTTTACTATTTCACTAACCTGTTTAGTATTTTCAACAAAGATTATTACTGATGGTCGAAATTCAAATTTTCTATTAAAAACAAGCCTTTTACTTTCATATTCTTTAGAACCTGTACAGTCAGTTAAAATTTTTGGATTGCCTTTGTTTATTAATAGTTCTTTTAATTGATTGATTAAAGCATTGGTGTTTTTCATGTTTGTATACATTAAATGTTGTTATTAAATAAATGTAATTGAAGTTGTTCGAAAAAAATATTACATCGTATTACACAGGTTGAAACAAGGAACCAAACAAAAGAAGCCACAACTTATATTGTGGCTTCTTTTTTACTTATTTAACACTTGGGCTAAATCCCATTTCAATGGGATTTAGCCCAATTATGGGGCTGAAAAAATGATGCCCAGGGTAGTTGAAACGAGTCCCAAAAGGGGCTCAGAATAATTAAATTGTCCAACTTTGGATTAGCATATTTAATAATTACAACATTAGATTGTAAATACCTTGGACAAAATATTTTTACCGAGTACCAAAGAGCCTCCCCCTAACCAGAGCAACATTTTAGACACACAATCACTTTCATCGCCATAAATTCACAGATTTCTATGCTTCTTGATTCATCATGTTAACCTCGATGTAGTCAAAATAGTTTTGAACAGGGCTCATTTCCTTGTATATTAGGATAAATAATTTTATTATCATCATTTAAAATTTCGCATATCAGTTTGGGGATTTTGCCTTCTGCAATCAACTCTTGTGTATGAATACGTAATGCTTGTTCTTTGTTAAGTTTAAATTTTTTGATAATTTCAACTAAAGAAATTCCTATTTTAAATTGATATGCGACCTCTAGTCTAGCCAGCGAAATAATCACTAAACTGTCTCAGTAATGTGTTGTAACTCGCTCCAAACCTACCCGAACACCATGATATTCACCTATTTGATTTTCATACGGTGCTGGCCTAGAGTCAAAATATGGTATTCCTTTAGAAAGTTGTTGATAAATATTTGTGTACTGAGTCACATATTTCCTTGTATTTCCTGTCATAAAAGAATAAGATGCAGGATGATGTACACCCGGAATAATAAGATTAGTAATAGGCTGATTTTAAATAATATGATATAATGTTTCCATCCAATTTTCTGGATTTATATTTTATGCCCTCATAATTACATGCTTTTGGTTGATACATAATTAGTTAACAGGTGTTAAAAAAAATGCATGGTATTACATCAAAAAAAACAGTTGGTAAACAACAGAAGCCGCAACTTATATTGCGGCTTCTTGTTACCTATTTAACAATTAGGTTAAAGCCCGATTAAATGGGCATTAGGTTTTGTTATGGGCTTTTTTACTAACTTAACTTCACTAAAGTGAGAAATATAAATACATATATTCTTTAAGCTTAAAACATCATTAAAGCAATAGTGTGTGTCTTATACCTGAAATACTCCCATATTCATCTCTGATATCTGAGTAGCTATAGTAGCAAAAGACACTTTAGCTAGAGGTGTGTTAGTAGGGGATAGAATCATCCCTGCTACAGGAGTGTCCATACCTGACATTTCTAATCCTCCTAACCACCATGTATTCCTAGTTGAATGACCTTGAGCAATTAATACATTATTTAATGTATATGTCTTATTCGTATGTTCAAAACTCATAGTTCCTACAAATGCAAAATTCAATTTTTTTGGTAGAGAACTACTTGAACTACAACCTAAGCATGAACCTTGTTTGAGTTGATCGCTAAACCAATTTGCGACTTCACTGCTACTATTACGACTAGCTTTAACTGTTATTACACCTTTCCCATCTTTTGTTTCCGTTGTGACACCATCCCAATCCCCTCCATCTGCAATAGAATACTTATCGACTGTAAATTTGAAATTAGCAATACCAGACATATTTAAACTAAATTCATTATCATGAGTGCCATTTTTTGTCTCAATAATTGTAGCTGTTTGCTGATCTTTTATTTGTGTGTTTTCCATCCTATTGTTTTTTTATTTGTTATAGACTCTTTTTAGGTACTTTATTTTTAATATACCGTAGCGCTTTATACCCTATTAGGTGTTAAAGGTTCACACCTTTTAATAAAATATATTTTCTGTCTTCGGCCAAAGTCAGTATGCAACTCTATATCACCTTTCACAGGAAGCTTCTTCCATAGCTGTGAAATGTGCATTTTGTTGTTGAAGTAAATCTAATTAACATATATTAATAAAAATATATCATCGTATATCACCTAATTATAATTAGGAATTAATATGCTTTATTTGGAGTGTAATTATTGTTCTTATAGCCAATGAATTTTTATGGAAGTGTATTCGTAATTTCTTTAACTATGGAATAATTGTGCTATACCCAATTATCTGTTAATCAACACAGCCTTATACATAAAATAGAACTCAGTAGTTTCTTCCATATCTAAAATCCTATACAAGTAGATTCTAAAGGAACTCAGTATTAAGCTTTCTCAGTTCGAGCCTTTTGACTAAGGTTCAAGACATGCTAAAGTTGAGCACTATTTAAACTTAAAAATATCTCGACTACGCTTGATCAATGTTACTAAGCTAAGGGTTTTGGAGGTCAGACTGATTTTATATAGGGTATTTAAAACCTTGATACTCAATTACACTTCGACAGGCTCAGTTTAACATTTCAATTTAATATCCGCTTAACTAACTGGTATTGCGCGCTAGATATGACTGTTATTTTCAAAATAATACAAATTAAAAAAGTATAACCTTATCTACTGACCACTAAACAAAAAAAACCTCTGTCTAATAAAGGCAGAAGTTTTTCTCGAATAAGTAAGGTTTCTAAAATTATTATGCTTTATTAGGAAAAGATGATACTACAGTTTAAATAACAGAATTAATAACAATTCCTTCTTAATGAGTATTCACAGCTACCTATGCACTTTAACTTCATATAATAATTTGAACTAACTAATCTATGTTAGCAAATTTTTATTATTGTTATTTTTTTATAAATTTGATTGGATTTCTATTATCCATTTTAAAGAAATACATTCCCGCCCTTAAGTTTTGAATATTAATCCTTTCATTAGGAGAGATAGCTCCTTTCCAAACTTTAGCTCCGATAATATTATAAATATTATAATTTTCTGTTTTAGTTAACCCTGAAACTAGCATATAATTTAATGACGGATTTGGATATAAGCCAATACTTGTTTTTTCATCACTAAAATCATTTATACCAAGTACTGAATTAATTACTATTTCCACAGTTCCACTTCTCAAAGTACCTATAAACCCACATGTGCTCATTGAAGGATTCATAATTTCTGCATAATAATAAAAAGTTCCTACAACGTCAGTTGGTGGTAAAAATGTTATGGTAGGGGTGAAATTTACAGTAGTACTCATGTTCATAGAAGTAACAGGTGTTCCTCCAGTATTTGAATTTATTGAATTAACAAACCATTTTAAATCATAATTCGTTAAATTATGTGGTTGCGAAATACCGCCAGGACATTGAGAGAGCCATAACATAACTTGAGTTGGTGTCTCATTTTGAGTACAAGTGTAATCAATAATCATGAGGAGAAATATATCATCCTATAACAGATGAGTAAGTAATAAAAGCTAAATTCCTCATCTGTTCATAGGATGAGGAATTTAGCTTTTATTAAGGAATATTTTTTAACTCAACATAGTTTCAGAAACTAATTTATGAGATCATTCCTCTATTTTTTTTCCCAAATCGATTGACTTTGAATATCCTCTTCCAACGACATATCGCACACCATTAAGCCCTCCAAATTCACTAATATCCAGACAGTTAAAATCGATAAAAAATACTTAAGGTGAATCATATAAGCGAACTGAATATATCAAATTTGACAAATTTGAAACTGTCACCCATTGTGTATAATCGCTTTTCCAGGTGTATTTTTATTTGCTTCTTCTGAAACACGGTGTACCCCATGGTATGTCTACGGTATTTAGTATATGAAAAAGGGGTATTGCTTCAAATGAATTTTCAATCTGATAAGCGTAATTGGCCATCATTGCAGTTCTAACAAAACGATCTGGTAGTGTTAAACTAGCAGGCAAACCAACAAAACCAGATCCTTGCCAAGGTCCTCCCAAGGTGAAATTATTAGTTAGTTCATCCTTGTTTATAGTATTAACTGGTGTAATGGATATATAATTTGATAAGTTTTTCAACTGCCATTCAAGAGAGGGGGCATTTGTAAGAACCCCAGGATTTCCTTTCAATAATGCCGCCTCATATGTTTCATTTGTCTTTTCCGTATTCTTTAGTACCCCAAAAGTATTGTCATGAATTTGGAAACAAGTCTATTCAGTAATTGTTAAAAAAAAGATTAGATACTCGTCCATGTGAAGAATTCTATTGTGTAAGTCGCTTATTTGTTTAAGTCTCAAAAAACATAAGTAATAAGCTATTGAACTATAAGTAATACCTCAACGTTATGAAAAATACTTTCCTTTTATATCAATTTTACATCTATAACAATACTCTAACATATTGTTATTCAGTAAATGCAATTTGATCAAAAAAAATATTACATCGTAATACACAGGATGCAGCTAGGGTAAAACAAAAGAATCCATAACATAAGTTGCGGATTCTTTTTTACTTATTTAACAATGGAGCTAAAGATCGTTTCAATTGACTTTAGGCCTTGTTATAGGCACATATAATTGCCTTACTTTTTCTCATTTTACGAGTAGTAGCTACGCAATGTGGTATAAATACCACGTCACACGTCCTTTGTTATTCTTCCTTGGACCGTTACAGTCCATGGTCTTGTTTCATATTTTTGTATTCATGTGCAGGCAAATATAAAAGAAGCAGTTAACATATAATTTCATTACTCCTTTCATTAACAGGAAGTACCACAATCATGATGTGGCACATAAGTACTCATTATTCAAGCTTAGTAAGTGCTTCAAAAAGTTTAGAGCCAATGGGTGTACCCCAACCACTACAGGCATCAAAACCAGATGTGGCATCATAACCGGGGTAATTGGGTGCCGATTTATTGTTCCCAATAGTGATATCGGTAAATAAGTCTCCATTCGCAGCTAAATCATAGAGTCGTTCATTTACAAATCCAAGTTGAGATTTACCGGATTCAGCACGTGCTTCATTAATCAGTGCAATTAGCGATGCCCACAATGGGGCAACAGCACTGGTTCCTCCAATCAGCACTGCTTTGTCTGATTGGTAAATTTTCCAGTCCCCGCCAGCAGCGAGTCCTGCAACATCAGGTATTACTCGCCCTATTTTCCCTGTATTTATGGAAGGAATCTTAATCCCTGCGCTGCTTTGCCAAGATGGAAGACCGAACAGCTGGCTAACACCGCCTCCAGTGGCACCCCTCCCAATATTGCTATTATTCCAAACAACTTCTGATCTTTCACCATTTTTCATAAGAAGTTCCGTACCACCACATGCCAATACATGATGACTACTTGCTGGATAACCTACATGAGCCTTTCCGTCCGCATCAGCGACATTACGAGAATCTGAAGACCCTCCATCACCGGCCGAAACACAAACGGTGACGCCCTCCTTTATAGCGTTTTCAAGAACACTTTCCATTTCGGAGTTATGATCACTGGAAATTTCCGAGGCCCCCCATGATATCGAAATCACCGAGTTTTTATCTGCGACTGCCTTTTTTACGGCAGCAGCAAGTCCAGAGGGATTCGGTCCCCTGTAAATCGTAATTTTAGCTTCTGGACAAATGCTCCCAATCACTTCAACATCCAAATGTGTTTCACCACTAGGCATTTGGTTTTGCTCCGTTGTAATAGATTCTGGTTCAACCAATACAACCTTTATATCAGGCATCGGAACTCGCATTGCCTGGAAATCTTTTTTCAATTCATCCATATTGATCTCCCCTCCTAGAGATATAATTGCTATGGATTGTTCTTTTCCAGTATACTGAAGTGGAAAACCATAGTGTTTTGCTATCTGCATAGGTAACAAACCAGGGTATGTTTCTTTTACCATCATAATCTTTTTTTTATTAGTAATACCAATTGAAATTTAAAAACACACATTAAATAGTTTCCTATTGATTTATACTTCTTTTAAAAATTTAACCGTAGCAAGGCTATGCTTATATTTTGAAGCTCAACTAAATAAAAAATAATTCAATTTACTTACATGAGGCTTGAAATTTAATTGGTATAATAAAAACTCCCATGAAGAGAATACTTCATGGGAGTTTCCAATTATTTGAGAATCCCCCTTACTGTTTTTCATACAGCTGATTTACTCAATTGGCTAGTAAGTATTATTATGGCCTATTGCCATAAAGTGGTCCGGGATATTGTTCTTTCTTTACTAAGTTTTATAGCGCTTATCAAACGTCTATATTAAGTACATTACTCACCGTTTTGTCCACCAACTTATCTAAGATGATTTCCCTTACTTTACTGTATAGACTTCCGTTTAAGGACAAATCGAGTTCACTGTAACTGGCTGAAGCATCATTAAGCTTCCAATCGAAAAAGAATAAAACTGTTCCAGAGGATTGTTTTGAATGCAAGTTTAAGTTAGCCATTTTCATTTTTACACTCCCATTTGTTTCCCTGGCATCAGCTATTTGGAATTTGGCCTGGTTTTCAGATTGCGATTCACTTTTGAAAGCATGAAGTTTCCCCGATTCATCTGCCATTGCCCCCACCGCCTTGAGAGTAGCTTCCACAATCAGTGATCCTCCACCTGTATAGATCGCAGCAGCGATGGAAAGTACCACTTTATCCATTGTAAAATCTTTACTACTGATATCGAAGTCTTGGAAATTAACCTCTTTGTAAAACCAACCAATTTTTTTCAGAACGTTCAAATATTCATCGAACCATTTACTCATATCTCCCTTTAAATCAGGGAATTTTTTATCAGCAGCTCTTTGCGCAAACGTACATGAGTTTGCTACATCAGCAATACTTTGGGTGGACATCCCAGGCTGGTTAATCAGCACCGCCCCTCCTGTTAATGTTGCATGTACTTTATCAGGATCAGGCTCCACTTCATCGGCGGAAACCATAAGTCTACCTCCAGCCTTGGTAGGTGAAGCCTTTGGTGGTGCTAATTCTAGCGCTTGTACGTACTCAACTATATCGTCAGTTATAACCATTATTTCTTTTTTTTAATTTGTTACAGGCTTATTTTCATTGCCATAACACGTCATCTATTAGTCCACCAGACCCTCCAGTGGACTTTATTTTCACTGTATCTTTAACATACAGTGGTTCTTTATCACCTTATTTGGGTGTTAAAGGTTCACTAAGAAAAACTAAAAGATTTATTATACGGATTTTATCATCCTTGTGGAATGTTGTATTCCAATAATCTTGGATTTATTAGTGAAACCACTTTATAATAAAAACATATCCGATAACTATCGGACTCTGTCTTCGGCCAAAGGCAGTATTCAACTCCATTTCACATATCACAGGAAGCTTCTTTTATAGCTGTGGGATGTGTTAATTCGTTGTTGAAACAAATCTAGCTAACATATGTTAAAAAAAATATTACATCGTATTGCACGAGATTGCAAAATAAGATATAACTAATTAATTATAAGTATATTAAGGGTGCTTTGATGATGCGTTTCTTTATGCAAAACACATTTAGAGATTACTCTGAATAAAATTAATACTCTTAATTTTTAAAAAATATTCGTTTTCAGGTTGAGCTTGACGAAGTCTATTATCATAATCAGTAGCTTAATATATTTCGTTGCTCCGACTCCGCTCAGTAAAGGCGAAGCTCAATATGGTATTAATATTGTTTTTTAGACAGCCTTATTTTTTATGACATTCTCAATTAATGAAAATACTCAGTTTAATTATCAAGACAAGCTAAATCGTTCTTGCAAAATCATTAAACTGGTAAGGTGCACAAAAACAGGATCAAAAGAGGATTGTTTATGGACAGGTAACTGCAGTACTTGTTGATATAGTTCCTGTACTTTTGTTTTAGAATAAACCGATGGTAAAAAAGTACCTTCTAATAAATAACTTTTAAATAAATCAGCTAGAGGACCTTTGCTTTTTAAACTGCTTGCTGCAGCTATAAATGGTTTCTTTTGAATGGTAGCATGATTCGTTGGCATATACTTTTTAGCTACTTCTCGTAAAATAAGTTTGTCTGTTCCCTCATGAAACTTATAGTTTTCCGGCAAGCTATGGATGAAAGCTACTAAGTCATTATCAAGAAAAGGAGGCCGGCCTTCTACGGAATTAGCCATTTCTGTTCTGTCTGCGAGTGCTCCTAAATTATAGGTTTGAAATACACTTTTGTAATGCAGCTCTTGAGCCAGCTTTATAGGAGTAGACTGAACATCCAATTGATGCATTAAATTGGTATACCTTGTAGCGCTACCATTTATTGGTTGTTGACGTAAGCTATGCAATAGATTTCCTTGTCCTGCAGCATGTAGTATTTGTGCAGGGGCAAATCCTAAATGATTAAATACTGTTGATAGTGAAGGCTTTAGCCTGTCTGGTATTTGCTGAAAATTCCGATAAGGTGCCGTAAGATCTTGTCTGAAGAAGCCATACCCCAATAAGGATTCATCTGCTCCTTCTCCGGTCAATACCACTTTTTTATTTTGAGCTTTTAGGACTTTACTTAAATGATATTTTGCAGCAATATTGATATTAGGTACCGCCATTTCACTATGATATACGGCATCTATAAAATTATCGGCAAGGATTTGATCATTAACCTGAACGGTATGATGCTCCACCCCTATTTTATGAGAAAAGGCTCTGGCAATGGTGCTTTCATCCAATTGTGCTTCCTCAAATGCAATACTATATGCTGTAAGGCCATCACATTTCTGTGCTGCAATAGCCGTAATAATAGAAGAATCTATCCCACTACTTAGGTAACAAGAAGTTGTATTATTTGTGTCTAGTCTTTTATGTATCGCCTCGCGCAATAGTGTATTAAATTGCGAACATGCTTCGGTAAAAGAAATATCAATTGTTTTATATTCAAAAGGTTTTAAAGGTGATTTAGAAATATAAGAAATTTGTTCTATTCCCTTTTGGTTTATTTTTAGACAATACCCAGGTGGTAAAGCAAATACCCCATCAACAAAAGTTTCATTGGCATCCTGAACAAAATAGGCGGAATTGGCTAAATAGTCCTGATTCCACCTTCGTGGCACACCATATTCCAACAAGGCTTTTATTTCACTTGCTGCAATTAATTGTTGGTCATGTACTATATAATAGATTGGTTTGATTCCATGCCGATCACGTCCGATATATGCTGTTTTTGTTTCTTCATTCCAGAGAGAGAATACAAACTCACCACTTAGTGTATTAAGCCCTTCAATCCCTTCGTGAATAAATTGTTGCAATAGTATTTCACTATCACTTTGGGTAGTAAATTGCACCCCTTTTTTCAATAAAGCTTCACGTGAATTGTAAATTTCACCATTTACAACGGCTACCCAGTTTTTGTCATTACCAGAAGTTCCTTTAGAGAACAAAGGTTGAGCTCCCAATTCTCCGCCATTAATTTGTAAACGAGTGTGTCCAAGTCCTACGTTACCATTAGGTGAAATCCAAACTCCCTGACCGTCAGGACCACGGTGTTTAAGCGTATTTAAGGCTTTGGTAAATCGTAAATGGTCAACCTGTTTGTTTAGGGAATGATAAAATAAAATACCGCACATACTTTTAAATATATAATGCTTGTAGATTTAACGCTGATTCTCTTTTTTCTTGTTTTAACCAACCCATATGTACTGGAATTTGATAAAGCCTTTTATTAGCCAATTGTGGCCACATATGACATAATCCAGGCACAAACACCTTTGCTGTGTTGATAGGTAAAGGAGCACGTGTATAATTAAGTACTAAGACTTCCAAATTGTTATATTTTAGTTGTTCCACTATTGCATCTACATCCTTTTTAAGATCTCCTGATGATTGTGCTATTCTAGTACTTATATTTAGGTTGTTTTGTGGATGCAAGTAACTGCCTTCCTGAACTGCGTTAAAATTGAAAGGCGCATTTTCCTGATCACGAATTGGTAATAACTGACACAACTCGGTTAGCGCTCGTTGTGCGGCCAATTCTTCATGTAAATGACAACCAAAACCAAAACTGTAGCCACCTGTTATTTTCTCTTGTGCTATGGCTACCATTACCGGTATGCCAATATCTGTGGTGAGATCCAATACCCAATAATTCTGACTTGCAGATAAGGTTTCATCCAATTTTAGTTGATGGGACTTAGGAATACGATTTACATCAAACCCTGGTCTTACTATTTGATTGTACCACCAAATTGCAATTGCATCCCGTTCTATCAATTCAAATAAGGACTGGAGAATGGCTTCTTCCAAGGTATTCCCTGCAGCACAGCCGTTAGAATGCCAATGACCAAATTTTGTGTCGCCAAAGGGAACATTATTAAAACACAAACTCATGGGTACATACACGTGTTCCTTTTGGGTAAGTGACCAGGTGGGACACCAATGTATATCAGTAGCTTTATAAGTTGTTACTGCTTGCTTTCGTTTAGAATCGGGATGTTCAGTATTTTTAAAGTCAAGGTATTGCTGTGTACTGTAGGGCGCTAATTGATGATAATTATAAAATCGTTCTGACAATTCAGATGGCCTGTTCAATAATAATGGTTCATCCCCATGATACAGAGCAGCATATCGTTCTATTGTTTCACACAATGCACTTGCCTGTGATTGACTTGATGAAACTCCTTTACCCATACAAGTTTGTACAAAACTCTGATTGTTTATATTATGTACATCGTGTATCGAGGGTGTTTTAAAAAAGGAACTGTAATATATTTTTACCAGATTATGAATTGAAGCTTTATGTTCACTGAGATGAGTAATGACTCCCGTACAAGGGCTGATAAAAGCTTTTAACCTTTCTAAAGTTTCTTCTGGAGAAATATAGCGTGAGCCACCATCTTCATCAAAATTTATAGGACACGATTGTAATAGCACAGGGGCATTTATTTGTCTTACAAAGGTACTTTGTGATTCATTAGTAATTACAAGCGGATGAGGTGTACTATTTTGTTGCTGAATATCAATAATTATTAGCTCCGATTGTTTAGCTCTTAATTGTTTATTTAATGATTGAACAATTAAATTTTTAGTGACTTCGGGTATATGCTGTTGATTTCGAAACGGCAATAAATGATTTTCTTTAGGATATAATCGTTTCGCTAATTGTAGCACGGGTTGATTATGTAGTAATCGTTTTTGTAAAGCCGTAAATGATATGGGAGCACTCTGTGTTGAAATTGGAGTAAACCATAGTTTTACCCCCGTAATTTTTAGTAAACACCAACTTAGAGTATCAGCGGTATTTTTATCTAAAAGTGATGCAAGGCGATCATCAAAAAAATCATCTATTAAAAAGAAGTGTACCGATGATTGTAGTGGATTTATAATAGTCTTTATCAGTTCAGCCCACTCCTTTATATAGGACTGCTTTGCAGCAGATAAATTGGTAATAGAATAGCTTTCATTAGTCACCAACTGCTGAACTTCAGGTATTCTTTTGTTTATATATTGATTGTGAATATCAGTATCCCGATTAGCATCAATTATAATCCCTTGTTTTTTTAAAAGGTTTACCTGATATAAACTCTGTAAATGTTTTTCAAAGGATAATTCATTATTCACCCTAACAATATCATCTAAATTCTCACTACCCACTTTGGACAAAAACGGGTTTTCTTTATGAGATAAACATAATGGTAATAGCTCACTATTTAGCAATACATCACCATTTTCCATGCGATACACTCTGAATTTGGGATGCCATAGCAATGCTGTTTCTAAGTTTGTATTTGTTTCTTCAATAGTATAGTTGGGTTTCATATAGCTAAGTTAATTTACTTCAAACTTGTAAAAATTAGGGGGTTATTATTTTGAAAGCTTTAAATTAGTAATGCCTGTGAGTTTAGCTCTTCTTCCTTTTTTTCTTTGGGTAAAAGCCCCATGCTTACAGGTACTTTATACAATCGTTCTGCTGCCAAATATGGAAATATATGACAGGCTCCAGGAATAATAACTTTGGCAGTATGTAGAATCATATCTGGTCTACTGTAATTCAATACCAACACCTCTAATTTTAACCTTGAGGCTTGTGCTAAGCAATACTTAATATCATCCTTAATATCGGAGTTTACAGGTGTATCAAAACTCTCTAATTGTTTTTTGTTATTTTTACTAGGAAACAAAAATGCTGCATTTTTAATAGCATCAAAATTGAAAGGTGCTGTATTCTTATCTCTTATTTCCGTGATTTGACATAGTTCGGTAAGTGCTCTTTGACATGCAATCATTGCATCTATATGACAACCAAACCCAAAACAAATTTGTCCTGTGATTTTATGCTTACTTATTGCAGCAATTACAGGAATATCAAAATCACTACTAATATCTATAGCCCAATAGTCCCATTCTTCCTCAAGAGTATGTGACATTTGTTGTAGTAGGTCAGAACTTACATCATCAAACTGAATTTCATCACGTGGCACTTGGTTATACCACCAAATTGAAATGGCATCACGTTCTATAACTTCTAAAAAACCTTGTAGTATAGCCTCTTCTAATGTATTTCCGGCGGCACCACCATTATGGTAAAATCGATTAAATTTTTGATCATCAAAAGGAGTATGTGCATAGCAATAACTTAAAGGTAAATAACGTTGCCTTTCATTTGTTAAGGACCAAACAACCGTCCAATGTAAAGGAGACGAATTCATATATTTTTCAGCCGCATATAACTGATATTCCTTATTTTGCTCCTTCCCAAAACTAGCGTATTGCCTATCCGTAAATGGCGTTAATTGTTGTGGTAAAATATAATCCGGATCATTGGCTAGAGGTTTACAGAAAAGTATCGTCTCATCTCCTTGGAATTGAGAAGCAAGACGTTCTATCCCCTCACTTAATGCGCTTGCTTGAGATTGTTGAGTACTAATCCCTTTACCCATTGTAACGTATGAAAAGGTTTCGTTTGATAATTTGTGGCTAAGTGCATTTAACTGTCTAGGTATTTGGAAAAATCCACTTCGATAAATTTGATTAATGTACTTGCCTTTTTTAGATAGCGTACTACAATGATTTAATAAACCACTGACAGGGCTTATTGTTTTTTTTAATGAAGTGCAGGTTTCTTCTGGTGAAACACAGCGGACACCTCCGTCCTTGGTAAATATTTTTTTTGAAGACTGTAAATTGATAGGTGATTGGGTTTGTTTCTGATATAAATATTTATCACCACAACAAGAACATTGAGGCCTTTTTATAACTGGATGTAACCATGGTTCCTTATAATCAGTATGTATTTCATAAAATTGATCCGTACTGTCATTATCTAACAAGTTCTTCAAGACTGAAACGGATAGTTGTACGTGCTTTTTAATTAAATTTTCATCAAAACGAATTGGTATTTCTATTATGTTTTTTCCAATATAGCTTGTTAATTCATCATATTTAATTTCTGAATCTTCGTATTTTATCCATCGAAGGGCATTGTTTGCTCGCATTCGATAATTAAGACATTGCCAGCAAGGGGTATTATCCTTTTGTTTAAAGACCGGACCAACAAAGGCATGCTCGCCAGTCAATTTAATTAAAACCCACTTTTGTTTTTTTTCAACATAGGCTTTATTTATCAATTCTAAACGAGGATCAAGATAATCATCAACAATAACTAAACAATATTCATTATCTATTGGTATTTGGTTAAAATGAGTCATAAACAAATCAATATTTTCATATTGAGAAAGTATCTGAATTTCTTTAAAACCTGATTTATTTTTTAAAAGATGAATTTCTTTGCAAAAATCAGGAGTATGATATGAATACCGAATTTTTTCAATTGATATACTACGAATATATCCCGAATTTAAATAAGACTGAATTTGTTGGGATAGGTTTAGAACACTACTTACGGGGATTTTTTCGCTTAAAACAGAAAGGGTACTCTGTTTTTCTAACAATTCAAATATCTCAGGTTCTGTTGGTAAATCAACAATATGGGTTTCTAATTCTGATAATAGACGAAAGTGTTCCGTTGAAAATGGTTGCACACGAAACTTTGGATGCCATTCGAAAAATTGTGTAAATAGTGTCATTCCAGATTTTTACTAGTTCGATTATTATCGAACCATATGGATTAAAATAAACAAAACATAGGCCCCTCTACTAAGGAGGGGCCTTTACGACTACATAGTCAAATTACTTTATAATTCTTCATTATGTTTTAACATGAAAATGGATAACCCGATGAATCAACATTATACCTAGTTAAAGCAACTGGTGCAATACTGTTATCTCTTGGTTTCATAGGAATTACTAATTGTAAGGTTTGAAGTGGAATTTGAGGATGTAAATAGTATTTATCTAATTTTATAGCACACCCATCTGCTTCTGATGAATTTGCCTCCAATTCTTCGCATACTTTTTCATCATATTTCCAAAGCCAACAATTCTTCTCCGGTTTATCCAATCCAACTACATCCACTACAGGATCCAAATGAAAAGCTACGTCTTTATCCTCCATAATAATTAAATCCAGAGAAAAAGGATATTCATAGCCTAAAAGTTCATTCATTAATTGGATCGTTGACCCACCGTTAAATTCCTTCTTAAGGTCTTCAGGTTTTGTTATTATAGCTTCATAAATTTCATCGCTACTCCACATTAAAGCCACAAGTGACTGAAGTGCTGCAGCAAAAGAATTGTATAATGCGGGACTATCAGCAAGATCAAAAGAAGGTTGCTTGTTTTTTTCCGGACCTAAAGGAGTTAAAACATTAGATAAAGATTGTTTGAATTTATTAAATGTAAACTTACTGGTATAACGTTCTTCTAATTTAATAAAGAGATTTGAATTAATCCCAAATGTTTCCTCCATCAAATCCAAGTGTCCAACAGTTGATCCTCCGCTACCACTATATATCTTATTCTCCTGCGTCTCGTTTCTTTTACCAAATAAGCTTGGTGATGCGGCAAAATATGCAGCTATTGCTATAGATGAATTAATTGAGGCATTTGAACGAAATCTAGGTCTAGATGGAACTTTAATTACAATACGATTATTAAGATAAGGCTGCAACATATAATTCCCATTGCTTATATTAAAAAAAGGTGAAACACCTTCGTACCAGAAATAGTAAGGGTTATCCAGATCATCATCCAAAGAGTGAATTACTTTTTTTGTAGGATCTTTTGGGCCAAGTTTTACAACCATTTTAGTCCAATACGAATTATTAGAATCTTTACCTTGGTCATTAAGCCATTTAACCGGGTTAATGTATTTATAATCTTGCCCCTCTTTTTCTCCAGTAAATGCTGGGTCGCACTTTGCATTTTTTATAAAATTCTCGATTTCTTCAGTTTCAGACCATACTTCAGCAACCGACTGTATATGAATTTGACGAAGATTCATTACTCGATTATTAGTAAACTCTCTCCTGTTACCATTGTCACAATTCTTAAAAGTTTTTTTATATTTCTCTGTACCATTGCTTTGGACAGTACTATCTATTAAGGTGTTGTTTTCATTCATAAATTTAATATTTTCAGTAATTCTGTTTAATATGTTTTCTTTAATTAATGTATTTGTCTTCCCTAGCCTTATTAAAAGTTAAACTAATTTGGTAGGAAGTATCAATTGCTCCTGTACTATTTGCTATCTCCTTAGCTATTTTTAAGTCTTGTTTTACTAGCTCTATTTGCTCCCTGTCTTGTTTTGTTAAGTTGTTATTTTCAGGTAAAGCATTTAGACGGCATACTGCCCTGCGATGATGTAATTGAGCTTCATAATAATGCTCATCTACCTGGTGGCATAATGCTATACATTTATCCAAGGTGGCTATAGCCTCATTCATATCACCTCTCTCAATGTAAATATCAGCGGATAAAGAAGCAAAATAGGCTACGGCATGCAAAGACCCACTTTCCATCAAATTATTAACGTAAAATGCTTCTTGGTCCAAATCATTACTAGCCCATGCATATATAGGTCCACCATAAGAAGCATAAATGAGCAATTCATTTTCTTCGGAAACCTTAATAAGTTCAGAAGCTGTTTTTAAACAATCACTTTTATTGTTATCATATTGGTGTACAATACTCGCATACATCAAGCAAATACACATGGAGGGTGCGTGCTCTAAACTAGTGGCCTTATCTACTCCTTTTTTTGCATAAATACGTGCCTGGTCGTGTTCGCCTATATCCCAATAAATCCGCCCTAATAACGACCAAGCAAATGCTTGATAATCCCATCCATATACTTGTAGGTCATTTCTATCTTCACTCTTTGTAGTATATGATGCTGACTGTTCAGCATAATACTTTCCTACTTCAACAGATGATTTTTTATCCAAACTTTTCTTCCCATTTTGATCAACATAATAGCCTGAAAAACCTCCTGTGTAACGATAATAGGCCAGACATCCAAAAATATTAGCTTTATCAACAGGATTAGCAATTGAAATTAATGGTTCGAGTTGTTTTTCTATTTCAGGTAATTCAGTTCTTGCACCTGATACAAGCCCACTAAACATTTTCCACCATAAGCGAGGAATCAGTTCATGTTTATAAGTTTCAGGATCAGTTTGCAATAATTTAATTGAATTATTCGTATAATTCCGAACCTCCTCTGAAGCCCAACCTTTAGTTTCCATATATGCTGAAGTTAATAGTCCATATACTTCTAATTTTATTGGAATTTGTTTCTTGTCCTCAATAAACGCTATCCAACTTAAAACTTTCTTTGCTTCTTCAATAGCCTCAATTGCCACAGACCTCTTCAATGCCAAAGTAGCAGCTTTACTACCATAGTTTACCGCCTTGTCAAAAAATTGAGCTTGACTACAATGCATTGCTAATACACTATAATTATTTTCGGTGTTATTTTTCCCTAAACTTTCAATACTACTAACAATTAAGCCATGAAACTCTTTTCGCTGGTTAACAACCATTCCTTCATAAGCTGCATCACGAATCAAAGCGTGACGAAAAATATATTTTTCCCCTTGTACCCTTCGCTGACGATAAATTAAATCCGAATTCATTAACAAATTCAAATCATTTTGTACTGTAGCTTCATCCTTTGCGGAAGATTGAACAAGTAATTCATAACTAAATTCTCTACCTATAGTGGCTGCTAATTGTGCTGTTTCTTTTGCTAAACTTAAACGATCTAATCTGGCATTTAAAAGATCCTGTAAGGTCATAGGAACTAGATCATCATTAAATTCAGCAAGTTCGTATACATTGTTTGTTAATTGTATGTAGTTGTACTCTAAAAGCATGCTGGTTAGTTCTTCTATAAATAAAGGAATCCCATCCGCTCGTTGCTCAATATAATTAAGAGTTTTATCACTAATAGTTTCCCCTCCTAATACCCCTTCGACTAAAAGTTGAAGGGCCTTTTTAGACAATGTTTCTAAGTTTATTTGTGATAAATAATCATATTTCCAAAGATTATCGAAAACTGGTCTAGTAGTCATTACTAGTAAATACTGGTTTACTTCTAATTCTGATAAAAGGTATTGTATAAATTCAGTACTTGTTGGATCCAACCAATGCAAATCCTCTATTACTAAAAGAAACGACTTTTCTCGATCTATTTGTAGAATACATTGTTTTAGTATATGAAAAAGTAATTTCTTTTGCTCCTCTGGTGTCCCTTGAGTTATAACATATTCTTCAGGCAAAGAAATGGATAACCATGAACATAATAAGGATAAGCTGCCCACCTCTTTACACCCAGCAAATTCTAATATACTTTTGAGCTTTTCGATTACTAGATTTTTATCTTCTACCTCTATAATACCCCAATGGTTCCGTAGCATATTAAAAAATGGATACAAGGCGTTATTCCGGTGTTCTGGAAGACAACGGCATTCTCGTACCATTCCTCCAACGGATCTTATTTCTTTTTTGACTTCATATGTTAACTTAGATTTACCTATACCTGCTTGTCCATTAATGATTATGCCATTCCCCTTATAACTAGCAAGCTTCCATAGTTTTAGCACTTCATTTTTTTCATTATCCCTACCAATCATTTCTCTAGTGGCACTCCAAGGACGCAAAGAAGACAAGGCTTCTGTTTGTCGTTCTCCTACCAACTGAAATGTTTCTAAAATTGCTTTAGCATTAGAATCATCAGTTAATTCAACTTTTTCGAATTCTAAAAATTGATCTAATAATTTCTTTGATGAAGCGCTTACCAAAACACTCCCTGGGGTAGCTTTATATACTAAATCGAAAGCTGTATTGGGCACATTCCCTTCTGGGGTTCGGTTACGTTGCACCAATACAGTTCCTGTGTGTAATCCAATTTGGATACTTAAAGCAACGCCATGTTGGGCAAACATTAGTGTACTTCTTTTCTTTATTTCTGTAACCAATTCTAAGGCTGTTCTACCCGCCCTTCTTGCATCGGTATCATTCGATTCAGGATAACCAAAGTAGACCGATAAATTATTCATAAAAGCTCCTGAAACATTTCCTCCGTATCGAATGGCGGTATCTTTACATAAGTTTAATTGATCCTTTTGAATGGCATCTAAAATTTCTAAATCCAAATGGACATCATCAGCAATTTCTAAATTCAATTTAAGACAAAGTATTGTCAACTGCTTTCGCGATCCTGATATACTACTCCAAACCATGTCATTACCTACAGTCGATTCTTCAAAACTATTTACTGCTTTCCTTTGAATTGCAATATCTCCAGTTAGTGTGTTAAAATTAATTTTTTCAAATTCTCTAGAAATACTTTCAACATTTCCTGCCCTATTTCTTGGGTTTTTTTCTAAAACACGTCTTAATAAATTTGCTAAATCATGCCCTACAATAGCTGGTGGTATTGGCACATTTGAAGGCATTAGTTGTTGCTGAAATACTTCAGCGATTGAACCTCCATCCATTACTGGTTTACCGGTTAAACACTCTATAACTATAAGTCCCCAAGCATACAAATCAGACTTTACTGTAGGAGCTTCGCCCCTAAGTTGTTCTGGAGCACTATATGTGGGCGTACCTAATATATCTTGCGTAACAGTTAAACTTTGATAATCAATTGAACGAAAATCATGTGTAAATGCTCCTATACCAAAGTCCAAAATTTTTGCATGGTACTTTGATCCTAGTTTAGAGACCATAATGTTATGTGGTTTCAAATCTCTATGAACAATACCTTTAGCATGGGCACAAACTAGCGCATCCAACACTTGTCCCATTAACACCGCCATTTCTGGAGCTGGTAAACCATTATTTTGTAAAATAAATTCCTTTAAGGTTTCCCCTTCAATATATTCGAAAACAGCATAAGGTTCTCCGTTATCCGAATACCCCTTATCTAATAACTGTACAATATTTGGATGATTAATCTCTGCACAAAGTTTAGTCTCTCTTTCAAATCGAGCTAACTGTTGATTTTTTTTCTGTTCACTAATTCCTTCTTTGAACTTAATAGTTTTTATAGCCACAACCTGGCTAGTACTCAGTTGCTCTGCTTTAAAAACCAAACCATAACCTCCTTCACCAATCCTATCTAAATAAGTATAGTTATTTATGTTGGAAAATTGGTTATTAATTTGTTTTATAGTTTCCATATAGTTGTACTTTATTAGGTATCATAAATGTTTAATAGTTTAGGTATTGTATATATTACAATTAGGCCAAGGCACGTTCTTTCTCTATTTCAAAATTGGATAAGCCAAAACGTAATTTTCCTTTTTTCCGTTCTACTATATTAGCAAATAGGAAACCATATGGTGGTAAATTCATTAGGTTTTTCCGTAATCGATGGATTAGGGTATTGATATAATAAGCATCAACCTCTTTCAATAATTCTTTACTTAAGACTTCATATAAATCATCCATATCAACCCAACCACATAATTTATCATTTAATCCGAAGTTTAAATCTTGTTGCTTTACTCTTGCTAAGTGTAGTAACAAATGATTAACAACACGATTTCCTAAATCAAGTTCTAAATCATTAAATATAATTTTTGAGGTTATGTTTTCTTCATCAATACTAATCAGTAATTGAAAACAAGCATTTTTTGTGATATCAGTATTTAATAGCGTATCTGATAAAATTTCGTTTTGGATAAATTGATATGAAGCCCCATTTATGATATACATTTCTTCATGAATAAGAATTATCTCTTCAATTTCATTATCCATTACCCATTTTAGAGCTTTGTTCTGAAAAAAAGTTACTATTGAATTTTTCTCATGAGCTAATGATATCCCCATTTTTAAGTTGATACATTCATTACTTGGATCAATGGATTTTAAAAAACTATTAGGAGAATTTAAATTTACAACTTTCCAAGCTCTTTCTTTTGCACTTGAAAACTGAAGTAAGTCGTTTATTTCTAACTTCTTAGTTGCATGGTGTACATATGTAGAATTTACTTTTGTACCGTTACTACTGAAATCGGTTAGTTGCCAACAATCATTTTCCCAGTATATGATTGCATGTTTTCGAGAAACATCATTTAGATCTAAAACACTAATACTATTTCTATCTCTTCCAATTGTATGTTGGCTATGAAGAATGAATTTTTCTCCATTTAATTTATTTACGACAACTGCCATCTTTAAGTAAATTTAATTAAGGTATACTCTCTAAGTTGGGTTTTAGAGAATATTATATTCGTAAAGTTACTAGATGTACATGATGTTTAATTCCTGAAAACAGTAAAGTTATTAAGGATAACCGTTGATAAAACACTTAAAATAACGATTAAAAATGGGTAACATTTATTTTTGAAATACTTAGATTAAACTCCAATGCAACTAAATAATTCCACACTGAACTTACTATATTTGACTGTCCTGTCAAATATAGTAAGTCCAAAATTCAAGGCTGCATATAATTTTGGAAACAATTAACGGTTCGTTATGCTATATTTTAGAAAGTTTTTAAACTTATTTAGTTTATTTATAAATTAAAAAGCAAGCCCCCAATTATATTGGTTCTTGCGCTCTAAAATCTGATCGTTTCACTCACCTATTGTTTTAGCCAAAATTCTATGAAGCCAAGTTTAAAAAGTGATATTCTATTTGTATAATTTTACATTTTCATTAAATTATCAACTAAATTTTCATCAGATCTTGTTCCGAACGGATCTATTGAAATATACCTAGGTTTCTCTTTTACGATTATCTTAATCTCCGTCATTTCTGTATTGAATTGATTTGAACTATAATACAAAATTGAACTATCATCTTTTACAGCTGATGGATGCGTTGTAAAAACCCCGATTTTAATAGGTTCATCAATAGAAATTTGTTTGGTTTCTCCACTATCTAATGTTTCAAAACGACTTGCTTTTACTTTAGCAGTTATTTCGTAAGTACCATTCGCTAATTCTGTATAAGAACTTTCTTCTATTCCTAAATCATATGTAATTACTCTTTTAAACCAATCATCTACTAATATATGCTGTTCAGTTGGAGTTCTTTTGTAGATTTCCTCTAATAACTCAATTGAATTAGCATCCATTTTATTGACTGAACGATGTCTGTCTGTAATCGTTCTTAGCACTGTATTTACTTGATTTTCACCAATTAAATCTCTTAATGCTAACATCACCGTTAATGCTTTTCCGTACGCAATATAGCCTTGACTCTCTACTTTGTAAACAGGTGACTCAATATAACCTTCAAAAGCTCTCCCTCTAAAATATCTACTTCGAGCATTTTCGCTCAAGGTGTACAAGTCTCTTTTTCCATACATTTTATCTAATATAACGGCTTCCGTATATTTTGCAAACCCTTCTACAAATAAAGAACCACCCGCAACCGGTTTAGCAGATAATGTATGTCCCCACCACTGATGCGCAACTTCATGAATAACTCTTTTTGAAACCACATTAAAAGTCTCTTCATTACTTACATCAGACAAATACAATCTATCTTCTACCATACTTATTACTCCCGGATGCGCAAAGCCTCCAAAAGGCCAATGGGCAGGAACTTCTGCAATTCTTACATAATCAAAAGTATAGACTCCAAAGTTTTCTTGACAATAATCCAAGGTTTGTTTTACACTTTTTTCAATGTCTTCAACATTGAAATCGTGATCCATTAACATCGCAGAAGAAACTTTTGAGAATAAGTTTTTCTAATAAACTGTAAAATAACTTTCACTTTTTACCAAAGCTAAAGTTATATAACGCGGAACATTATAGTTCAAATGTTATTTATGAGTAAAATGGCGAATACGATAGTATTTGTAGCTTCATTAATATATGTAATACATTGGTGTTTATACATTCATGGTTTTTTGCTTTCATTTAATTGACTTTATCTATTCTATAACTGTAAATTTACTTGTTTCCAATAAAAAAATAATAAATCACTTCATTATTACCATTCAAATCAACACATATTATATGGCTTTCTTTCTGTAGAATTTATAATTATTGATAATTTAATACATAATCTAAAATTCAAAAGTTAGAATCGAAAAAAAATCACCAGTCCATTTGAATCTTCATTTAAATTTTTATTAAAGATATTAAGAGTAACTTCATCTCTTAGATATTTAATTAGTTGAATTTGATTACTAATACTATCTTCAAGTATATCTGGTCTAAGTTTTCTAATTCCTTTTTTTTACCATCACTTTCTAAACTCATATTTCACGGAATCTATAAATATTTTTTTTGAATCGCTCTCTAGTATACCTAACGCTTATGCTAATTGTGAGTTAAAATAATCAAGATGGTTTACGACTAAAATCATTTGATCCAGTAATTGAATATTATTTTTTTATTCTGTTATGGTGTCCGATTTTTTATAGATTTCTTTTAATTCTTCTATGGTTTCTTCTGATGGATTTTCCCACATTCCTCTTTGAATGGCTTCCAGCATACGTTCAGACATATCTTTTAATGCCCAAGGGTTATGTTCCTCTATAAAGGCATTATTTTCATCATCAAACAAATAACTATCAGTAATTTGTTCATACATAAAATCTTCAATCAAATTAGTAGTTGCATCATAGGCAAACAAATAATCCATTGTAGCCGCCATTTCAAAAGCACCTTTATAGCCGTGTTCTCGCATGCCTTGCATCCATTTTGGATTGACAACTCTTGATCGAAACACTTTTAATAATTCTTCTTTTAAAGATTTCACCTTCGGATTATCAGGACGAGAATGGTCACCAAAATAAGTTTCAGGTTGTGTTCCTTTTATTTTATTTACGGCAGCAGTCATCCCTCCTTGAAACTGGTAATAATCATCAGAGTCTAAGATATCATGTTCTCTATTATCTTGATTGTGCATCACCACTTCAATAGAAGACAATCGTTTTTTAAAGGTTTCATGAGCAGATCTACCGCTATTGTTTTTTCCGTAATACGCATAACCACTCCAGTTAATATAGGCTTGGGCTAAATCATCTGAGCTAGTCCAATTTTTCCCGTCAATCAATCCTTGTAACCCAGCGCCATAAGCACCTGGTTTCGACCCGAACACACGGTATAATGATCTTTCATTAGCTTGTTTTTCATCCAGTCCTTCTTCTTGCCATTGCCTTTTTTCTTCTTCTACACGTTTCTTTATAGGATTTTGCTCGGCTGTTTCATCTAGTTCTGCCACTTTTTCTATAGCAGCATTAAAGAGTGAAATTAAATCAGGAAAAGCATCTCTAAAAAAACCAGAGATACGCAACATTACGTCTACCCTAGGTCTTTTAAGTTCTAAAGTAGAAAGTACTTTAAAATCTTTAACTCTTCTGTTACTACCTTGCCAGACAGGTTTTACTCCAATTAAAGCCAGCGCTTGTGCTATATCATCTCCGCTAGTACGCATTGTAGAGGTTCCCCAAACAGACAATCCAATAGAAGTAGGATATTCGCCATTTTCTTGTAAATAGCGATCAATAATATTTTGAGCACTTTTTTCACCCAATTGATAAGCCGTTTCAGAAGGAACGGTACGTACATCAACCGAATAAAAATTTCTCCCTGTAGGTAAAATATCTAGTCTTCCTCTTGTTGGAGCACCTGATCCACCAGCAGGGATATATTGACCGTTTAACCCTTTAATCAAATGGGCAATTTCATTACTTGTTTTATTTAAAACAGGTACAGTATGTTGTTTGATATAAATTAAAACTTGCTGTGTATGTGTCCCAATATTTTCGTTTTTATTTCCGTTTAATAATTGACTAACGAGGTTTTTGGCTTTGTTTTCTAATAACTCAACTACTTGTCCGTAAGTTCGACAATAAACACTAAAAATTTCTTTTTCAAATACCTCTGAATAAGTAACATCTATAGGATCAAAATTGAGAAGTAAATCTTCGGCTAAACATTGTGTAATTCCTTTTAAGTTGCCTTGAGGTAAACGATGTAAAGCCACAATTAAATCCACCAGTTTTTCTTGTCTAGGTAACTTTCCTAAAATATGTAAACCGCCACGAATTTGAGATTCCTTTAGTTCACATAAATATCCGTCAATTACTTCTAATAAGGCATCAATGTCTTTTCCATCTTGATTTAAATCAGTTTTAAGATGGGTTTCATTTACAAGGTTTTCAATTTTGGTTTTAATAAGCGTAGCTCTTTTTTTATCGACTAAAGCAGCTTCGTAAAACTCATCAATTAAGAGTTCTAGCTTTAGTAAATCACCATAATTCTCAGCCCTTGTCATTGGTGGTATTAAATGATCTAATATAATAGCTTGGTTTCTTCTTTTAGCCTGAGTCCCTTCTCCTGGATCGTTAATAATAAAAGGGTAAAAATGAGGAATTGGACCTAAAATAGCAGCCGGAAAACAGGTTTCTTTACTTAGTGCTACACTTTTTCCAGGCAACCATTCTAAGTTTCCATGCTTACCAATATGTACTAAAGCGTCTGCTTTAAAATCGTGTTGCAACCAAATATAATAAGCTAAATAAGCTGGCGGTGGTGGTAAATCAGGGGAATGGTAACTAGCCTGTAAATCTAAATTATAACCTCTACTTGGTTGAATACTTACCAATACGTTTTCAGAAAGAAACCCAGGAATTAAAAAATATCCTTTTTGGTAATTAGGAGATTTATTAGGATTACCCCATTGTGCCTCTATTGTATCGCGAAGTGTAGGTGAGAGTTGATTATAATAGTGATAAAATACAGCTTCTTCTAACTTGATGGCATGCCGTTCGTTTAATGAATTTATAGTTTCTAAGCTGTTGGTAACGGAGTTTGTTAACTTATCTATAAGTTCATTTGTTGTTTTAGGATAATCAGGAGATAAGGCATAATTTTCATCATCTAATTGCGCTAATATTTGTAGCGTACTTTGTGGCGTATCCAAACCAACACCATTTGCCAACCGGCTATTTTTATTAGGGTAATTGGGTAATACTAAAGCAATTTTTTTATCTGAATTATTTTTCTGCTGCAAGTTTATCCAAGCTTTAGCCATTTGGGCAACAAACTCACAACCTTCAATATGAGGTACATAAGAAACGACTTCAGAATCTGTTAAAACATCTTTTTCTACAGATTCTTTAAATGAAATTACCTTCGATATAATTTTCCCATCCACTTCAGGCAACGCAATGTTCATAGCAATATCTGTAGGAGGTAATCCGAAATTACCGGCTAACCAACTTAAACGATTGCAACTTCCCGTAATCGCTTGAATAACAGGGATATTAAACACATCAAACAAACTTTGTGTGGTATCATGAAATCCTTGTACACTAAAGCCTGTGGTATTAATAATAATTTGAGGGCTTTCTATTTGATGAGACTTTAGCAAGTCAAAAATTTGTTGCTTAATATCATGCTCACGGTACCCCGAAGCCATTAATGCAATAGATGATATCCCTTCTTCTTCCAAAGCATTAATAATGCTATGAATAGGTTCTAAGTTATTGGATAAATAATAACTACGGTATCCAAAAATGATTGCTTGTTTTTTTCCTTCATTTTGTATTAAAGTATTCCAAATTCCTTCTTTAGGATGATAAAAAAACAAATCTGGAATGGATTTAATTGCGTTAGGAATAACCTCTAAGTCAGTAATTCTATTGCTAATTAATTGCAAAGCAGATTGACAATTTTCAATACCTCCAGACTGAATGTATTTCCAAATAAGGTCTACATTTTTTAACGGAATGTTAGAAGATTGCATCAATTCTAAATCCGGTTTGTTATCACCAGGTAAAAACACTAATTGAATGTTATTTTCTTCACAACACTCTGTAATTGCTTCGCAAAGATAATTGTAATACCCTTTTCCTCCTAAAAGCTTAAGAACAACAATTTTAGCGCAAGAAATCACCTCATCAACATACGTATCTATAGTAAGTTCTTGCTTAAAATAACTAAGATTAGCAAACCGAAATGAAGGTGCATTATCTACAGAATCATGGACTAATTTATAGGCATTATTCATCATAAATAAATCAGAATCTGCTGAAGATAAAAAAACAATATCTCCAGGAGATTGATCGATGTAAAAAACACCTTCATCGTTAGGATTCCAGCCGCCTGGTATGGTAGAAATTAAATGCATTTATGTTCTTTTAAGAATTGATTTCTCATCTATTAATAATGCAATTGCTCCAGAACTTAATGCTAGAAAAAACATTATGGTAAACACTACATTAAAACCAAATTTCATGGCAAAAATACCTCCCACTATGGCCGATATTCCTTCAAAAAGGGAACGATAGCCAAAAAAGTTAGCATAAATAGAATGTTCCTTCCCTTTTACTAGTGAAGAAGCTATAACAGCACTCCATGATGGATTAATGATGGTCTCACCTAATGAAAGCCCTATCTGAATAGCAAAAACATGAGCGGGACTACTAGCAAGAGTATACGATAAATAAGCTATTGCCATGATAATATAGCCGCTAAACATCATTAATCGTTTACTCAATTTAGACTCATCCAATTTACTTAGTACAAAATAAAATATCCCTTTAAATATGGCGTAAATACCTACAGCAATACCAGCATCTATTAAATTACCTCCTATTTCCTTAATATAAATAGCGTAGATAGGTGCCAATAAATTCGCTCCAGAATGTATTAGTATTGAGCATATCAACAAATATTTGATGTTTTTATTCATGAATAATGTTTTATGCTTTTATACCCTCAATTTTTTTACCAATGACAACTAATTTTGTTTTGCGTTCTTCATTTTCACCCCATGGTCTTTCATAATAATAATCGAAACGAGAACCAACTCCTTGCAAAACCATACGCATCGGCTTGTTAGGAATATTAACAAATCCTTTAATTCTATAAATTTCATTATCTTCTACAAGGCGCTTTAAATCTTTTACCAAATTTTTAATATCTGCTGTTTCAGGATATTCTAATAAGGTGTTTTGAATGTCGTCATTGTGATGGTGGTGGTGTCCGTGTTTATGATGCTCTTCGTGAATGGAATGACGACTGTCTACATCGTCTTCAGCTGAAGCTTCAATACCTAGCAATAGCGCATTGTCTATTTCACCATTTACAACAGGAATTATTTTAGTATTTGACCTTGCTTTATCAGTTATTATTTGAGTTATTTCTTCAAATTTTTCATCATCAACTAAATCTCTTTTACTTACCAAAACTAAATCAGCACAAGCTAATTGATCTAAAAAAAGTTCTTCAATTGGCGTTTCATGGTCTAAAGAATCATCTGCCAAACGTTGCGCTTGTACTCGTTCTCTATCACAAATTTCTCCAGTTGCTATTCCTACAGCATCTACTACCGTAATAACAGAATCTATAGTAATATGAGGTTTTAAATCTGGCCAGTTAACCGCTTTTACCAATGGCTTAGGCATAGACAATCCAGATGTTTCTATAACAATATGGTCAATTTCTTCTTTACGTTCTAATAATTGCAACATAGAGGGTAAAAACTCTTCTTGTACAGTACAGCAAATGCAACCATTTGGTAATTGAATTAAATTACAATCATCATCACCACATTCAGATGAAGCAATCAATTGCCCATCTATATCTATCTCTCCAAATTCATTTATCAAAACAGCAATACGCTTTCCATTGGCATTTTTTAACATGTTATGCACTAAGGTCGTTTTTCCTACGCCTAAAAATCCGGTAACTATCGTAATTGGTATTTTCTTATTCATTGTTATTACTTTTATATATTGTAACTATTTTTAAAACTATTTTGGTAAATCAGAGTTTAGAAAATCGAAAATTTTCACTCTTCGTGCATAATTCTATTTTGCCTTCTTCTTTCTCTTATATAAAAATAAATTCCATTTTTCTTCAGCAACTCCATGCTTGTCCATTTCAACTCTAGCCATGGTGAAAAATAAATCAGATAAGCGATTTACATAACACATAATATAATCGTGTACACACTCAGGATCTTCTTGCATTAACGTAACCAATTGTCTTTCACCTCTTCTAGTTTGTGTTCTACAAACGTGACAAAGTGCAGATATTTCATTTCCTCCAGGTAGTAAAAAATAATCAGAAGGAGAACTGATACTATCTTCTAGTTGGTCCATCCAAACTTCACAAAACTCAGCACCATCTTCTGGTTTCGGATTAGGGTTTTCTTTTTTAGAATCTGAAGGACGCGCCAAATGTGACATCATATTCATCATATCTTTTTGAATGCGATGTAAGTTAGGTTGCCATTCATGATCATTCCCTAATTTAGAGCGCATTAATCCTATAGTTGAATTAACTTCATCGAGTGTTCCAATACATTCAATTCTTGGGGAATTTTTAAACTCTCTTTTTCCTCCAAAAACTCCAGTAGTACCTTTGTCTCCTTTTCTTGTGTAAATCTTCATACGTTGTTATTTATTTTTTTAATCAATTGTAAAAGTATTTCTGATGTGCCAAAATAATGATGTACATAAGAAGCCATTACGTGTTGTTTTTTATAAATTTCAGTAGTTGTATTACCACCTCGTGCATTTGTAATTGTTGCATTTAAAGTGGTTTCACGATTATTTATCAAGCTAGAATAATGAAACTCGTGCCCTTTAAATATGTGATTATTAATTTTTGAAGTTCGGTATCCTAAATGCAATTTTTTATCAGCAATTGTCGATTCAAAATCAAAATAATTAACCATTTCAAAAGCTTCATTATTTTCAGATATAATAGCTTTTCCTAAATACATCATTCCACCACATTCTGCATATATTTGACCACCATTCTGAGCAAACTCTTTAATACTCGTTAGCATTTCTTTATTGCTAGAAAGTTCTTTTAAATAGGATTCTGGGTAGCCTCCAGGGAAATATATAAAATCACTATCAGGA
>NVVR01000058.1 GCA_002733415.1 Kordia sp.
TCTTTCGTAATTTCTATTTTTTATACATGCCTTACACCGTGAAATTAAATAATGGTGACCACTGGATCCAAAAATCCTTTTCATACTAGAAAACTAAGTCATAACGGAATAACAAAATACATTAAAATTACAGGGAAAAAAGATGCTCTGCGAAAATGTAGTTCATGTTATCAATTTTTAAGCGTAGACTTATTTCATCTTAATGGAACTAAAAACGCCAGTGGTCACTGTTATTTAACTTCACGGTGTAAGGCATGTATAAAAAATAGAAATTACGAAAGAGGTCAAGTACTAAAATCCGCACCTCCTCCTCCGGCTAAGTGTGAGTGTTGTAGTCAAAAAACGGATAAAATGACTCATGATCATGTACGTGGAACCATAACTCTTAGAGGATTTTTATGTAAGACGTGTAATACAGGTATGGGAAATTTAGGGGATAACTTAAAAGGACTGCTACAAGCTGCAGTTTATTTAGAAAAGGATAAAAGTAAAATTATAAAAAAATTAAATGATCTGGAATAAACAATTCAAATACCCAAACTCCCAGCGCAGTATCAAGGGAGAGTACGACATCAGAAAGATGCTGTTGCCCAGCGTGACCACCGTCCTGAACGCGACTCAACCTGAAGACAAGCGCAAGTCTCTGGATAAATGGGCTCGACGCGTG
This sequence comes from Kordia sp., assembly GCA_002733415.1. GTDB lineage: Bacteria > Bacteroidota > Bacteroidia > Flavobacteriales > Flavobacteriaceae. The sequence continues at coordinate 668 of NVVR01000058.1, forward strand.
GGCGACGACGAAGCGACCAGGATCAAGGAGCTTGCCGGAAGAAGAGGAACGGCTATGCATTTTTACTTACAGAAACATCTGGATCCCGATTGCAAGGGCTACATGGACCTGACCCAAGTCGGACGAGTAGCCGAACCGATGGCTAAAAAAATTATTGAAAAAGCATTAGCATCAAGACCTACTTTGCCTAATTTTAATAAAGAACAAGTATTAGCTTAACCTAATATTTTCTATAAAATAGACAAAGAGGCTGTTTATTTTGTAAATTTAGAACATTCTTTTATGTCTATAAAAGAATGTTCTATTAAAGGCATAAATTTTATAACAACCAAAATAATTATCATTAAACCTCATAGGATATCCCTTAGAGGTTTAATTGTTTAATAAAACATAAAATACAAATGATAACAGGAAAAAATTTTATTGGAAATAAATTATCTGCCAAAGGGACAGATATACACAAAACATTCAATCCTAAATTGAATATAGAAAACTCATATAACTTTCATGCCGCTACTTTAGAAGAAGTTGATGAAGCTGTAATATTGGCCAATCAAGCATTTAAAGAGTTCCGTAAAATTTCTGGAAAAAAGCGTGCTGAATTCCTAAACACTATAGCAGATGAAATCTTAGCTTTAGGTGACGAGCTTATTCAAACATATATGTCAGAAAGTGGTTTACCAGAAGGTAGAGCAATGGGAGAACGTGGAAGAACAATTTTTCAATTACAAAGTTTTGCTAATTTAGTAGCAAGTGATGATTGGAAACTAAACACTATTGACGAAGCTATTCCGGACAGACAACCAATGCCTAAAAATGATATTAGAAAAACCTCTATTCCGTTAGGTCCAGTTGTCGTTTTTGCTGCAAGTAATTTTCCATTAGCATTCTCTACTGCTGGTGGTGACACAGCAAGTGCATTGGCTTCTGGTTGTCCAGTAATTGTAAAATCGCATTCAATGCATTCTGGAACTGGTGAACTCGTAGCATCTGCTATTATAAAAGCTGCTGAAAAAACAGGTATGCCTAATGGAGTGTTTTCTAATCTAACAGGAAGTGGTCGAATTATTGGAGCAGCCTTGGTAAAACACCCAAAAGTAAAAGCTGTTGGTTTTACCGGAAGTATTACTGGAGGTAGAGCCTTATTCGATTTAGCAGCAAAACGCCCTGAACCTATTCCTGTTTTTGCTGAAATGGGAAGTATAAATCCTGTTATTATTACTGAAAATAGTATAGCAAAAAAATCTGAAGAACTTGCCTCAACATATGCAAACTCTATTACAATGGGAACAGGTCAGTTTTGTACAAACCCTGGTTTAATTTTAACCATCGATAATGAAAACACTAAAGGATTTATAAAAGATTTAGCAGATAAAGCTGTTGCTATTGCTCCTCAATGTATGTTGCACCCAAATATCAAAAGAGATTTTGTAAGTAATGGAGCGTCAGTTTCATCACAATCTGGAGTAGAAGTAGTTGCCGTTATTAAAGAAGAAGTTGAAGCGAATTTTGCGCCAACACAAGTATCTACGGTCTCTGGAACAGATTTTTTAACTAACCCAAGAATGCATCAAGAAGTTTTTGGACCATTTTCATTAGTAGTTCGTTGTAAAAACGAAGCACAACTAATAGAGGTTATAGAAGGCTTAGAAGGGCAATTAACAGGTACTATTTTAGCTGAAGAAAAAGATTACGAAAATCTTTCTGAAATTGTTGATGCTTTACAAAACCGAGTAGGTAGAATTGTATTTAATGGAGTACCTACAGGCGTTGAAGTATGTGAATCAATGACACATGGTGGTCCATATCCAGCATCATCAGATTCTCGTTTTACAGCAGTAGGTGTTGGAGCAATCAAGCGCTGGGTAAGACCTTTTTCTTTTCAAGATTTTCCAAAAGAATTGTTACCTCAATCATTAAAATAATATGGCTGTAAACAAAACATTCTTTTGTATTGACGCTCACACCTGCGGGAACCCTGTTAGGGTTGTTGCAGGTGGAGGACCGAACTTAGATGGAAATAATATGTCTGAAAAAAGACAGCATTTCTTAAAAGAGTATGATTGGATTCGTAAAGGACTCATGTTTGAACCCAGAGGTCATGATATGATGTCTGGGAGTATCCTATTTCCTCCAAGCAATCCAGAAAACGATTTTGGTATTTTATTTATTGAAACTTCTGGCTGTTTACCGATGTGTGGTCATGGTACTATAGGCACAGTAACTATTGCTATTGAAGAAGGTTTAGTTACCCCTAAAACACCAGGGATAATTAAAATGGAAGCGCCAGCAGGTTTGGTTCATATTGAATACCAACAAACAGGTAAAAAAGTAGATTGGGTAAGGTTAACGAATGTAAAAAGTTATTTAGCCGCTGAAGGGTTAACTATAGATTGTCCGGAATTAGGCGAAATTACTTTTGATGTTTCTTATGGTGGAAATTACTATGCTATTGTAGATCCCCAGCAAAACTTTTCTGGAATACAAGATTTTACAGCAAGTAAACTAATCCAATACAGTCAGGTATTACGTAAGCGTATAAATGAAAAATATCCAGATATGTTTATCCATCCTGAGAATGATACCATCAGAGATGTGAGCCATATGTTATGGACAGGAACACCTTTAGACCCTACATCATCAGGTAGAAATGCAGTTTTCTATGGCGATAAGGCCATAGATAGAAGTCCGTGTGGTACAGGAACCTCAGCTAGAATTGCACAATTACACGCAAAAGGAAAATTGAAAATGGATGAAGAGTTTATCCATGAAAGCTATATAGGCAGCAAATTTATTGGTCGTGTAGAAGAGGAAACTACTTTAGATGGTAAACCTGCAATAGTACCAAGTATTCAAGGATGGGCCAAAGTATTTGGTTATAATACTATTAAAATAGATGAAGACGATGATCCGTATGCATTTGGTTTTCAAGTAATATAACCCCCTATTGGGCTTTGAATTGTTTTAATACTTACGTCATTTCGAGTAAATTTCGTAGAGCAACTGAGAAAATTGCATCTTGAAGTAGATTGATATTAGTTCTCGGCACAAAATTTAGTTATCTTTTGAATGCAACTAAAATTTCACTCGAAATGACAATAATTAAGATGCTGAAACATATCAACAAAAAAATAATTTAATAAAACAACACATTGAGTAAAAAAGTAAGTATCATCGGTGGCGGAATTATAGGATTATGTTCTGCGTATTATCTGGCAAAAGAAGGCTTCCAGGTTAGTGTTTTCGACAAGAGCGATATGACTGATGGTTGCTCCTATGGTAATGCAGGAATGATTGTTCCTTCTCATATTATGCCATTAGCACAACCAGGAATGATTGCCCAAGGAATGAAATGGATGTTTGATAGTCAAAGTCCGTTTTATGTAAAACCTCGTTTGAGTACCGATTTGATAAAATGGGGAATGCAATTTTATCAGCATGCCAATAAAAAACATGTAGAAAAGGCAATGCCAGCACTGCGTGATTTATCCATGCTTAGTAAAGAATTATATCAAGATTTTGCTAAAGAAAATAACTCCTTTTTTTATGATGAAAAAGGATTGTTGATGCTTTTTAAAACCGAAAAAACGGCTGAAGAAATGCATCATGAAGGGAAAATGGCTGAAAACTTAGGGCTAGGTGTAAACTACCTCTCTAAAGATGAAGTTTCACAATTAGAAACAGGTACAAAAACCGATGTCATTGGTGGCGTTCACTATACCTCAGACGCACATTTATATCCGCAAAAATTTATGCAGTTTATAAAAGAACAACTGAATAAACTAGGAGTAAGTATCCATAAAAACACCACTATAACCGATTTTAAAATCAGTAATAATATTGTTTCTGAAGTGATAACCTCTAAAGGTAATTTCACTACAGATGAAGTGGTCCTTGCAACAGGATCATGGAGTCCGGAAATAGCAAAAAAACTACAAACAAGAATTTCATTATTACCTGGGAAGGGATACAGTTTTACTTTAAAAGAGCAATCACACAAACCGAGTATTCCAAGTATTTTATGTGAAGGTAAAGTAGCGGTTACACCTATGGCTAATGATATTCGTTTTGGTGGTACTATGGAAATTACACATAACAACGACACTAAAATAAATCAGAATAGATTAAAAGGAATTATAAATTCGGTAAACGATTTCTATCCCGATCTAAACATCGAAATGCCAAAAGTAGAAGATACCTGGTATGGCTTCAGACCCTGTACTCCTTCAGGGATGCCTATTATAACTAAATCAAAAAAAATAACCAATCTAACGTTTGCTACAGGTCATGCCATGATGGGTTTAAGTTTAGCGCCAGCAACAGGAAAAATAGTTACCGAATTAATTTCTGGAAAACCAACATCTGTAGCTACTAATATGTTTCAATTGTAATATGAGATACACACCCGTACCATCGAGTTTATTTGTAAAGAACAGAGCTGATTTTATAGCTCAAATGAAAGAGAATACCATTGCTATACTTACATCAAATGATGTAAAACATAACAATGCAGATGATGTAATGGGCTTTGCTCAAAACAACGATTTATTTTATATATCAGGGATGGATCAAGAAGAAACTGTTTTGGTATTGTATCCTAATGCATATAAAAAGGAAAATAAAGCCATTTTATTTGTAAAAGAAACCAACGAGCATATAAAAATTTGGGATGGTGATAAACTCACAAAGGAAAAAGCAACAGTTATTTCTGGTATTGAACGTGTAGAATGGATTCAAGATTTTGAAAAAGTAGTACAGTTAATGGCTTTTGAAGCTGATGGCTTTTATTTAGGACATAACGAGCATATTAAAAGAGTTACATTTGA
>NVVR01000035.1 GCA_002733415.1 Kordia sp.
ACGTTACCATATTCCCATGTAGCCGTAGTTGTCCAATCACCAGATGCGTTAGCTACATATGGCAAAGGAGCTGTTTGATCTAAAACTGAGGTGATATTATTAATAAACCCATTTTTAACAGCTCCTGAGTTGTCTATTAATGTAATGTCATAAATTAAATCCATGTCATAATACAACTTCAAATCATTCCATGAAAGTGCGCCTCCATCTATGGGTTTTGGAATCATGGATCCGGTAACTAAACCACCTACATTTTCAACTTCCTGATAAATTTGTTCTTGAATTTGAGTATCTGTAAGAACTTTATTATAGACTTTTACTTCATCAATACTTCCTTTAAAATACCTATTTGTTCCTGCAGAATTTCTTCCCACTGAAAAATCAGTAGTATCGTCTTTTAAATTTAAGTTAGCTCCTAAACCTGAGCCTTGCCATATTTGAGTTCCATTTAAGTATAAAGTCAACGTACCTGCAGAACCATCAAATTTTGCTGTTGCATTATACCATAAATCATTTGTTAATACTGGTGCACTTGCATTAGGTGTTTGAACAGTTACTACAGCAGAACAACCTGCACAAGCTGCAACATATGAATTATTTGTATTTCCTCCCAAGGCATTGAAAGGTGTATCATGGACCAACGTTAAATCCTCACTATATAATTGAAAAGATGTTTCATCCATATCCGTCGGAGTAGCCCATCCACCATCTCTATATTGAATTTGAATAGTATCACCCGGATTAACCTCAAACGTATAAGAACCAGAAGCTTGACCAAATACAGGTTGTATCCAATCAGTCGTAAACCCTCCAATATCAAACATTAACCATGCACCCCCATTAATTCGTATCCTTACATAGCCCATTAAGCCATCAATTGGCGTGCTATCATGAACAGTTACTGTATAAGTATAAGTACTAGACCCCGTTTTCGCATATGCCTTTAACCTATTACTACCATCTACAAATATTTTAAAATTGGGTTGTCCACATACATCTCCTGTGCTTGAAAAAGCATTGTCCAACTTTAACCATGACATCATAGTACTTCCAATAAATCCTCCAAAAAACGGTTTGGTATTCACATAATCATCTACCCCATCAAAGTCAATATCCGATTTAGGTGGTAAATCAAAAATTTGAATTGGTGCTATAAAAATTCCCGAATCATATATATCATCATTAGTGTCAGCAATTGCCATTTTCATATGATATGTAATCCCAGGCCTTAAAATAGTATATGCTCTTAAAATAGTTGTAAATCCATTATACATCATGTAATAAGGACCATTAGTTAATGTATCCAAAAAATCATCTGAAGAATCTCCAGGGGTTCCCGAATTATCCAATACGTAGTTAATATTAAAACTAGAACTATTAGATAATACACACGGATCAGTGGATGCACTTCCAGCAATCCCTATGCGTCCATCATTAATATAATTAACAGCAACATTGTCACCTCCAACAGACGCGATATTAGTAGTACCTGTTAAATCACCACCAGAAACAAAAAAACCAAAAATATCATTAACTTGAGCACATACATAATCTGGATATTCCTCAGATGCAAACTGATAATCCATTGCAAAAACTTTAGGGTCTGTTCCCGAAATAGTAAAATCAAATTCATAAATTACAGTATCATAATTTGAACTTGCATTGATTGCTACAAGATCAGGGTCGTCATAAGTAACACCACCTTGCTCACTATCATCTCCTTGCATAGTACTCTGATTATTGATCGATCTATTAACCCTACCTGTGGTTAATAATATTCCGGTGTCCATAGTTAATCCAGCGCCAGCTATACCATTAAAAAAAGTACCGCGCTGCCTATTTCCTCCATTTGTAATCACTGGATTAGTAATAGTAAATCCAGGACTTGTTAATTGTGTTGCTAATTGATTGGCATTTGAACCTTGGACAAATGTTGCTTGTGTATAACCACTAAAGTGAGTGACTAGTACTGATAGAAACAATAACATCCCAATGTAATTTGTTTTCATATTAATAAATGATTTATTTTAAAGGATCCAACTAGATGTTGAACTATACATTCAAAATTATGGCAGATAAACAAGTTTTAGCTCAAAAAAAACTCATATAAAACTCATTTTTCTTTCTTTTAAGCTCATTAATTTCTAACATTACAGAGCGCAACTATTAGAAAAACAACCACATATACCTTTCAAAGATGAATACTACCTTTAAACGAATTCTAATTTTGTGCTTTTTCAGTATAGCTATTGGTCAATCTCAGAATAAAGACTTGAGCTTAAAGAAGAATATTGATAGCTTAAAAACAGTATTAAAAAATCAAAAAATAAATGAATTAAATAAAATAAAAACTTTGATAAAATTAGGTGAATCCTATTTTGAAGTAAATGATTTTCACAATTCAGAGGTTAATTACAACAAAGCTGAAAATATTGCTCTCAATACACAAGACACGTTACAATTGGCTATTATAAATAAAAAAAGAGCTGATTTATTTATCACAAACAATGATCACATTAAAGCCCTTGAAGGCTATAAAAACAGTATTAACTTTTTTAATAACACTCCAAATCCAGATAAATACAATGAGGAATTATTTTTTTGTTACATAGGGATTTCTGACGTCTACATAAATACAACCAGAAGCGGAAAAGCCCTTGAGTACGTTTATAAATCGGAAAAATATATTCCTAAAGAAAATGATTGTCTATCTAAACAATTTAATATTTACATATTAAACAACCTTGCTTTCATACATGCTGAAACAGATAATTATATAGAAGCTATTAAGTACTTAAAAAAAGCATTGCTTTTAGAAGATGAAATAAACGACTATCGAGGTAAAGCTAATACATATAATGCATTTGCTATAATTTATGCTAAACAAGGAGAAAATAATAAGGCTATTGAATACTATAACTACTCTAAAAAGATATATGAAGAGCTTAAAATAAAAAGAGGTATAGCTAGTATATTAAACAATTTAGGGGTTTCATATTATGATTTAAAAAACTATCCTAAAGCAGAAAAAAAATTACAAAAAGCAATTAATATCGCTAATACCGGTAATTATAAAGATATACTAGCAGAGAGTCATTTATATTTAGGTAAAGTATACATTTCATTAAATAAAATTGACTTAGGATTACATAACATTGATAAATCACTGCTCATTGCTGAAGCAATCAACGCCTCTGAAGTTATTATTCAATGCTATTTAGAAAAAGTTCAACTCGCAAAAAGAACAAACAACTCTTCTGAAATAATACGTTTATTGAATTTGTCTTTAGAAAATTCCAATAATGCAGATATTCCTTATTTAACTAAAGATATTTATAACGAGCTATATACTTTCCATAAAACAAACGATAGTAAAAAAGCATTATTCTACCATGAAAAATATACTTCACTTAATAATCGTATCTATTCTATTAAAAAAATAAATCAAACTGAAGCTTTAAAAACAGAATTTACATACTTAAAACTACAATCTGATATCAAAAATAAAGATATTGCTCTTGCGCTTGCTAGCGAAAAAGAAAAGGCTTCAAAAGTTCAATTTATATTAATTATTTCTCTGGGTTTAGTACTCATTTCATCTTTAATAATAATCATACTAAGGCAAAAAAAGCTAAATAGGACACGTAAAAAAATGTGGGCTAGTAAAAAAGATTTAATGGCCTTGAAACAAGAAAATACTGAAAAAGAAATTGAATTTAAAAACAAGCAAATAACTGATTTTGCTATTCATATTTCGGAAAAAAATGATCTTCTTGAACATATCAAACAGAAAATAAAAAAACTCCCTGTATTAAATAAAACTATTGATTCACAAATACATGATGTGATTATTTTTATCAATGATGATATTAGTCAGAATAAAGAAAAAGTACAATTATACACTGAAATCAATGAAACTACAAATTCATTTAATCATAAACTAACCAATTTATATCCATATTTATCAGAAAAAGAAAGAAGGATAGCAACACTTGTTAGACTAAATCATACTTCAAAGCAAATTTCCTTACAACTAAACATTACCCCAGCAAGTGTTGACAATTACAGATCAATACTTAGAAAAAAAATGGATGTTCAAAAAGGTACTTCAATAGTAAAATTTATCAAAAATATTTAATTACTAACCGCAAGGTCAAAGGGTCAGATCAATGATAATATTAAAAATTCATACAAAACTTATTACATTATTAATAAACCCAATTTATAATAATATTACCATTAATTAACAAATAATAACCAATACCATAACCCAACCACATGTTTAACAAATTACTCACATACGTATTTTTCCTACTATTCCTTAATTCAATTATTGCACAAAATTATGATGAACAAATAATTAACAAAAAAGTAGACAGCATTAGCTCTTTATTAAAAGATAAAAAGCTCTCCCCTGAAGAACGAATAGATAACTTGGGGGTTTTAGCAGATGCCTATCTTAAGAAAAATGATCTTGACAATTCTTTAAAAACAATTTTAAATATCAAAAAACTTGCTATCGAAATCAAAGACACTTTCTCCTTAGCTAGAGCATATAAAGGATTTGCCATTATTTCCAGCATCAATGCAAATTCTAAAAAAGAAATTAAAGACCTTAAAAAAGCAATTATGCTTTTTAAGTCACTAAAAAATCATGCGAAAAAAAATGAATATTTGCGTGCTTCCTATTACCATATAGCAAATACATATGTTGTAAATAACAATTATGGTGAAGCAAACAAAGCCATTTTGAATGCCTATGACTATATCCCTAAAGACAATGAAGGCAATTCCAAGTATCTCAAAATTGACTTACTTAACCTCCAGGGGTACATTAATAGTGAAATCGAAAATAACTCCGAAGCTTTAATAAATTTAAAAGAAGCCTTAGTTTTAGAAACCGAAATAAATGATGATTACGGTAAAGCCAATACATATAATGCTATTGCTATTATACATAGTAAACAAAAAAATGAAACAAAAGCTCTAAACTACTACCAATTAGCCTTAGACATATTTGAAAAACTTGAAGACATAAGCCTTAAAGGTATGTCTTATAACAATATAGGTATTTCATATTATGAGTTAAAAAATTACACAAAAGCTGAAGACCTGTTATTAAAATCCATAGAAATTTCTAAAGAAATAAACAATAAAAGCCAACAATCTGACAGCTATCTTTATCTGGGAAAGTGTAATATCGCCAAAGATAATATTGACCTTGGTTTACAAAATATTTCAAAATCACTACAACTTGCTTTAGAAGTAAACTCCCCTTCGCTTATTATTGATAACTTATTGGTAAAAGCAGAAGTCGCTAACAAATATAATAACACTACTCAAGCTATTGCATATTTAAATGAGTCCTTACTATATACCGAAAAATCTGAAACTATAGATTTAAAAAAGAGAGTTTATAGAGAGCTTACAAATGTTTATGAGAACGTGAATAGTAAAAAACATGAGTTTTATAATAAAAAATATACCGAAATTAAAGATAGTATTCAACGAATTCAACAAATTAATAAAACAGAAGTTTTAAAAGCTGAATTTGATAACTTAAAAACAAAAGCAGATTTAAAAAGCAAAGAAATTGGTTTATTACTGGCAAAAGAACGTGAAGAAGCCTCAAAAACTAGGTTGATATTATTAGCCGCCTTAGCATCTATTTTTATACTAGCACTGATGGTCACTATACTTAGACAAGTAAAATTAAATAAAACCCAAAAAGAAATGTGGTCCACTAAAAAGGATCTTATGGCCTTAAAGCAGGAAAACACAGAAAAAGAAATAGAATTTAAAAACAAACAAATAACCGATTTCGCTATTCACATTTCTGAAAAAAATGATTTATTAGAAGACATTAAACAAAAAATAAAGAAACTACCAATCGTTAACAAAACAATAGCTACACAAATAAACAATGTTATTGTATTTATTAATGATGATATTAACCAGAATAAAGAAAAAATTCAATTGTACTCTGAAATTAATGAAACAACAAACTCCTTCAATCACAACCTTACAAACCGATACCCCAACCTTACTGAAAAAGAAAGAAGAATTGCAACATTGGTTCGATTAAGCCATACCTCAAAACAAATATCATTACAACTAAACATTACACCTGCAAGTGTGGATAATTATAGGTCAATACTTCGAAAAAAAATGAACGTACCAAAAGGCGCCTCAATAGTAAAGTTTATTAAAAACATATAAACATTAACCAAAAAAAACCAGCTCAAATGAGCTGGTTTTTTTTGATTACACTTATATTAAATCTTATTAGTCTTTCTTAAATGTTTCATCTAAGTTAACTATAGTAAACTCTGAACGCCTGTTAGCTTGATGTTCCTCTTTTGAACATTTTACTCCATTAGCACATTGGTTTATCAATTCAGACTCTCCTTTTCCTTCTCCTGAAATACGAGCAGCAGCAATTCCTTTAGAAATTACATACTGAGCCGTTGATTTTGCTCTTCTGTCAGATAAAGCCATATTGTATCCATCCTTACCTCTACTATCCGTATGAGAAGCAGCCTTGATAATCATTTTAGGGTAGGCATTCATTACCGCTACTAATTTATCTAATTCTGTAGCTCCTTGCGCAGTTATGTTATGCTTATCTAACTCAAAGAAAATAGGATTTAATACTACTTTATCTTCAACAATAATTGCAGTCAACGCTAACGTTTCTGTAACATCAGGTTCATCTGTTTTAGCTATTACTACACTATTAAGTGTATACATTTCTCTATTAGCCTCAACTTTAAACGTTTGATTGCATTCATATTTGAAACGTACAAATCCATTTTCATCCGTGGTTTTATCAGCTACTTTATTATTGTTTTCATCATAGATAACAACCGATGTCATTGGTAATACATTACCTGTTTTAGCATCTACCACTTGTACTGCTAAAGCTACATCACATACTGGTACAATTAAATCAAACGCATAAATATCATCACTTCCTGCCCCACCTGCTCTGTTAGAAGCAAAGAATCCTTTTTGTAATTCTTCATCTATAGTAAAACTAAAATCGTCATTTCCTGAGTTCAATGGTGCTCCTACATTACGTACTGATCCAAAAGAATCTCCTTCCATTTGTGTTGCAAAGACATCCATCATTCCCAAACCAGGGTGACCATTTGAAGAAAAATACAAAATATTCTTGCTACTTATGTATGGAAACATTTCTGTCCCTTCTGTGTTTATCTTTTTCCCTAAGTTTACAGGGGCACCGTAAGTTCCATCTTCATTAATGGTGACATACCATAAATCTGCCCCTCCTAAAGTTCCTTCCATATCAGAATTAAAATACAATCGTTTACCATCTGTACTTACAGCTGGCCCACTAGCATTTGAGTTTTCAGTATTAAATGGTAACGTAATTACGTTTGTCCATTCTCCATTTTCTAAACCTGCTGAATACACATTAATTGTACTCTTTCCTGAGTCATCTTTTTTAAATTTCTTGCCAAAAACACCAGCATCTCTATCTAAACTTTCTCCTGAAAAATACATTGTTTTCCCATCAGGACTAAAACTTACAGTCCCTTCGTTAAACTTTGTATTTACTTTTCCTGCTAATTCAGATTCGTTTGTTAACGCTCCAGATGGTGCATCAAAATCAGAAACATAAATATCTAAATATGGCTCTTCATTCCATCCATATTTTTTAGACTTTCCACTACGAGCAGAAACATAATACACTTGCCCTTCGTGCATGGTTGGTCCGAATTCAGAATATTTAGTATTGAATCCTTCTACTGCTTTAACAGTAAATTTTGGAGTATCGGCTAATAACTCTCCTACTATATTTGGATTGTTTTTATGTGCAACCGCTCTAACGTCTGTTGGAGCTAAAGCTGCAAATTTATCCATCCATTGATTTGCTTGGTCGTATTTTCCGTTAGCTTTTAACATTTGAGCATATTTAAAATAATGCTCTTTATTTTTACTTGTTGAAACTACTTTGCCATACCACTGCTCGGCAGCTCTAGTATTAAATACGTTATAATATGTATCTGCCAAACGGCTTTGAGTATATTCGCTTTCTCCTTCTTTTTCAATAACTTTTAAGTAATCTGATATGGCATCAACATACTCTAAATTATCAAAGTGTTTGTCTGCTTTTACTGTTGCTTTACTTTGGGCGTTTGCACTAAACATTCCCAATAAAAACAACCCTGTATATATGTGTTTTTTCATTTTGTCGTTTTTTTATGTTAGAAAAATCTTGGTGAACGTGATACTTTCTTAGGAAAGTTTAAATCGAATTGTAAGAACACTTCATGTGATGAAGATGCTGCATTTTGAAGATCACTAATAATATGATCATACGCATATCCTAAACGGATGCTTTTGGTAAAAGCAAAACCTATTAAACCACTAAATGAATCCGTATTTCTATATGACGCTCCAACTTCAAACTTATCATAAAATAAGAAGTTTGCATTTACATCAAACGATACCGGTGCATCAAATGATGACTTCACTAAAAATGACGGCTTAAACTTTGTACTTTCCGTTAACTCAAATACATATCCAGCGGTAAGAAAATAGTGCTGTACCTCACTACCATAATTTCTATCATTTTCATCTAAATGAACACTATTTAAAATATTTGGCATTGATAATCCAACATAGTATTTATCAGTATAATAGAATGCTCCTAAACCAGCGTTTGGATTTGTTTTACTTACATCATTAGCAAATAAAGGATCTCCAGCAACAACTGTAGTAACACCGCTATTTAAAGCAATATCATGCAATGTAACTCCTGCTTTAACTCCCAATGCTAATTTTGATTTCTCCCCAATATTAATTGTATATGAGAAATCTGCATAAATATTATTTTCTTTAACAGGACCATGTTGATCAGATATGAAAGACAATCCTAATCCGATTTTTTCTCCTATTGGACTATGGCCCGATAAGGTTAGTGTTTTCGGGGCTCCATCAAATCCTGTCCATTGATTTCTATATAAAGAAACGATTGACAATGCATCCTTTGACCCAGCATATGCAGGATTAATTACTGCTTGATTATACATGTACTGTGTGTACTGTGGATCTTGTTGGGCAAATGTTGTGCTACTATATCCAAGTAGTACAACTAATGCTATAATTATTTTTTTCATTGTATAGTTTTAAATGTTTATTTAATTAGTTTTCTCTATTAATGTAAACCCAACCTTTTATTAGACTTCCATCAGAAATTTCAATTACATAATAATAGGTCCCTGTTGGTAACTCATATCCTGAATCAGACACCCCATACCACTCGTTTCTGTAATTTGCTTTTTCATAAACTTTAGTACCATATCTATTATACATTTTAACATTCAAGGCTTCTAACCAAGCAATATCAAAACTATCATTAATTCCATCGTTGTTTGGACTAAACCCAGAAGGGATGATACAATCTAACTTTTCAGTTACATTAACAACTTTAATAACCTCACAACCATCAGCAGTAATGGTAACTGTATAAACACCTATTGTTGAAATAGTAATTGTAGAGGTAGCTTCCCCCGTGTTCCATACATAACTAGCAGTACCAGTATTACCAACTGGAGTAGCGTCTAAAACATAAGGCTGTCCTAAACAAATTTCTGCATCTGGAATAGTTACTGTAAACGATGCCGATATAAATTCAACATCAATAGTTCCAGAAGCATTACATGACCCCGATACTCCGTTAACACTATAAGCACCAGCTTCTGTAACATTAATTGAATCTAATGTTACTCCTGTAATAATAACTCCATCAAGGTACCAAGTATAGGCTATACCAGCAGATGCAATATTAGATGTAACCATCAAGATAACAGTAGAGCCCTCACAAATAGAAACGTCAGGCCCTAAGTTCATAGTCATAGAAGTCGATTCAGAAACTGTTACTGAAGCATTTCCTACACATGTTCCTACAGTTATAACAACGGAATAAACACCTGCAGTATTTATTAGAATATTATTGTTTGTTTCCCCTACCATTACTACACCGTTTTGAGACCAAACATATGTAGCACCTGCACCTGCATTCGTAGTAACGGTTAATACCTGTGTAGTACCTTGACAAATATCGAAATCCGATCCTAAATCAGCTGTAACTGTATCTATCAAACTAATATTAATTTCATCCTGTGAAGAACAACCTGTATCATCAGTAACTATTAAAGTATAATTACCAGAAGCATTAACCAATAGTGAATCATTTGTTTCACCAGCAATAGTAACTGCAGCTAATTGCCATTCAAATGTCAATCCTGATCCCGAAGTTTGTGATGAAATAGTATAATCCGTAGCATTACAAAGTGACATATCTTCTCCTAAATCAACTGTAGGAACAGCTGGATCTACAATAACGGTTACTACATCATTTATGATTGTTGTAGTACCATCTGTATTAAAATAAGTTACTTCCGCCACATAATTGGTAGTTACAGAAGGACACACATTTATGGTTGCTCCAGTACCAACTATAGTTGATCCATTATACCATGTAATATTTGTACTTGTTGTACCTATACCATCTGGACTAAATCTCCATGCTTCATTAGTAGCACTCCAGTCTCCAGTATTTCTACCTGCTGGAGAATACCCTAAAGTACCATCATTATTTTGAATTCCAATAACACCCAATCCATCATTCCAAGTTGAACAAGCTGACTTATTTTGGACATAAACATCAATAATATTAGTTGATTCCCATAATACCATTTGAAAGGTAGAGAATTCTGTCTCACAATCAAATAAAGGAACTAAATTAAAACTAATAACCATCGTTCTACAAGGTGCAGTACCTATTAACTCCCAACCTATTTCACCACCTAAACTTGGATCAATATCATGATAAATACCATATATCGCATTTAAAATAGGATTTTGAATAGTAGCATCAAAGGTAGCTGGATCATAAGGAAACGTTGGAGCTGGAATTTGCGTACCAGTTGCTCCAATACCAAACTCGCAAAAATCATTAAAATCAGAAACTCCATCACCATTAATATGAGTACCTGACTGAGAATCAAAAGTAACTACACCGTTAGACCCAACAATTAATTCGGTATAATCATTCTCGAAAAATGAGAAGTTAAAAGGAATACTTATAGCTGGGTCAGACCAAACATCATCTGTACCTACACTAATTGGATTAGCTAAACCTGTATATGGGAAAGGTGAAACCGGATCTAAACTAGAAACGTCATAAGAAGAAGTACCTTTGGTTTCCGTAAATGTCACAGTTAAATCAACGCATGAATCAGTAGAACAATCTATATTCTGATCTACTCCTGCATTCACATCAAAACAATCCGTTTCTATAATAACAATTAAGTTAAATGAAGAATAAATGATACAACCATTAATGGTATCTTCTATCCTTACATAAATTGTTTGAGGATTAGATATATTAGTATACGGACTAACTAGTGCTCCTGAATTAGAGGTAGCCTCTGCCATACTTAAATGATAAGATGAATTTATACCCGCAGAACCACCAGCAATTAAAGCATCATTAGACGATAAATCAAAAGGCATAAAACCATCTATATCAGTATCTGTTAAAATCATATCTGCTATTGTAGTTACCACCGCAGAAGAAGCCAAACTTACTACCAGAGAATCAGTAGCAGTACAATCTCCATCAGTTACTGTAACTAAATAAGTCCCAGGACTATCTATATCTAAAGTATTACTATTTGCTCCAGAAATTGTAGAACCATCTAATTGCCACGCATAGGATTGTGACCCACTGAATGTCCCGTTAGCTGTTAATATATTATTTGCTCCTTCACACATGGTAATATCATTTCCTAAACTTACTGCAGCATCAAAACTATTGGCTGCTAAAAAAACGGCGGAATCAAAAGCTTCATCTCCTCTATCTGCAATTACTAATTTCAAATGATACGTAGCACCTGGTGTTACATTTGACTGAGCAGTTAGGATTACAGTCATCGCATTAAATTCAACTGCAGAATTTGCTGCTGCTACACCAGTATTATTCACATGAAGGTTTTCAAAAGAAGTTGACGGTGTACAATCTGGATTATTGTAGATTGTCCCTACACTAACTGGTTGATTTGTCCCCGGAATTAACGCTATATTTTTCCCGCCATGGGCAAATGGGGTTTCAGGTGTTGCCGGATTATTGTCATGATCAAATGTATCCTGTAAAATACCTGGACCACTTATAATAAAAGCAAACCCATCCTGAACAGTAGAGCCAGGACATTCATAAGAACCTGTATTCCATTCTTCAGAAGCGAAAACATAATCGAAACTTATATTATTTCCAACTGGCACAAAATCAAACTCTAATACAGTGGCATTTCCTGTTGTAAATGTGTCACCATATCTAACATCTAAAATTTGTTGCATGTCAGTATCACCATTCCAAGTACCAGCTCCTGAACCTCCAGTTGTATCAGGTAAATCATTAGGTCCAACGGCATCAATTGCTCTACCTGTACTTAATATTACTCCTTTTCCAATAGGAAACGCCCCTCCTCCGTTTACAAAATATCCAAAACTAGGACCCGTTTGCCCTGCATTTTCGGCTATACCTGTTGATGAAGATATATTATTTACTGTTGAGCAAGATCCTGCTAAAATATCAGTAGTTAATTGCTCAATAGTGAAGGATGATTCTGGGGAATCACTTGGATTAACATCAATGCTTTGCGAAAAAGAAACACTGACTATCAATAAAGAAATTGACGTAATTATTTTTTTCATATAAATAGTTTGGGTTAATAAATTAAATGAGAAGACTAATCATTAGTCCTAACATCTTTTAATAAACATCTACATGAAAAAAAACCCTACTTTTTTTATAAAAAAAATAGGGCTTGAAATATATTATTTATAATTACACCTTAATTATTACCTGTAATAATTAAGGTGTAAAAATCTATTTTTTATAATACTTTTTATACTTTATATATGACCAAGTTGCAATAACCACTACCGCAATAAGGTTATAATATATATATATTGGTGTTACTGAAACATCTCCACTAGCATATGAGTGCAATCCTGCTAAATAAAAGTTTACTCCAAAATAAGTCATCAAAATAGATGTAAAACAAATTACCGCCATAAAGTTAAATGTCCACCTACCACGTAATCCAGGCACTAAACGCATATGCAACACAAAAGCATAAATCATAATACTGATTAACGCCCATGTTTCTTTAGGATCCCACCCCCAGTATCTACCCCAAGATTCGTTTGCCCACATACCTCCCAGGAAATTTCCGATAGTAAGCATTACTAAACCAATGGTAACAGCCTGTTCAGTAATTATGGTTAACTCCTGAATATTTAAATCCATTCGTTCTCTATTCTTTTCGGTTGTTAAAATCATTAACAATAACGAAACCAATCCTAAAACAAAAGCCAACGTAAATGGCCCATAACTACCTACTATAATAGATACATGAATCAATACCCAGTAACTATCCAAAACTGGTTGCAAGTTTGCAATTGCAGGATCAACAGCATTCCAATGGGCTATCATCATTATCATTGATGTTACAAAAGCCGTAGCAGCAATAGTTATGTTTGATTTTCTTCCAAAAAACAAACCGAAAAACATCGTTGCAAATCCTATAAATATCATTGATTCATATGCATCACTCCATGGTGCATGCCCAGAAATATACCAGCGCATAATTAAACCAATTAAATGAACTAAAAATAAGACTATAATAGTATATTTAAAAACTGCTATAGCTTTAATTAAAAATTTATTTTTATAATAAAAAATTTGAAAAATCAACAATACGAACATCAATATACCAGTAAATATATACCAAACAAATAGGTTTTTAAATACATCATATTCATTATAAAATAGTTCAGCAGCGATTTTATCGTCTGATGGTATTACATCAGGACTATATCCTTTTTGCAGTTTTCGGATACCATCTAAAATATCGGCAGCTGTTTTATAATCTTTCTTTACAATAAATTCAAAATATCCTTGAGGGAATAAGTTTTTAATCACTTTTGAGTCTGGACCATAATCAATAGCACTAATTTCTAATGGAGAAACCCACTTGTTATTAGCATCTCCAGGAATAGGATATACTCGTATTAAACTTCCGCTTAATGCCTGTCCTAACAAACGCTGATCTTCATAAGCGCGTTTGATATCTTTTTGAAATATATTTAACTTACTAGCCCCTGTTTCATTAGCCTCCTTAACCCATTCAGGGTTTATTTTTGGAACTCCTTTATGCGTATAAAAATCCGATAAGGCTGCATATTTAGCTTTTAATGGTATTTCTAATACTTTACGTATGCTATCATTCCCTCTTTTTAATTTTATCAAAGGCGCATCAAACCATAATTTATAGTTCTGAATCATTGATAATAATACCTGGTTAGCATCCAAACCAGCATACGTATCCTTCTTACTTACTTTACGTAACAATTCAATTGCGTATGTATTAACAGGCTTTACCCTTCCTCCTAAATCTTGTATCAACAAAGATCCAAATTTAGCTGCTTCATCAGCAGGAATTGCTCTTGCTTGAATAATTGAATCAACTTTTTCTTTGGAAAGTTTTACATGCTTATCTTGAGAAAACCCGTTAAGCGACATCAATAATAGTATTGCTCCTAACCCAGCCTTCTTAATTTTTATCACTTCTAATTTCCTTCTTAAATCTCCAAAACGCGTGTTTCTTTTAAATAAGATCAGAATCATCCCTAAGAACAATAAAAAATACCCAACATAACTAATCCATGTTCCCCAAAAATCATGATTTACAGACAATATTGTGATATCCGGATCACTATTTTGTTTTCTTGTCATTGTAGAAAATTGTATTTGCGACTGAAAAAAACGATATCCTTTATAATCTAGTACATTATTCATATAAATTCGAGCATCAAAAGGTTTATCATCTTCCACAGTTACCTTGCTCTCATAGGATTTAAACCCTATCCCGTATGTACTCGGATCGGTACCTGGGTAACGCTCCGCAACAATATCATTTAATTTTAAGCTAAAAGGCAATTCAATTTCTTTGGAACCATAACTCATATTAAAATCCAACCCTCCAACTTTTACAGTTTTCATTTGATTCGCAGTACCTTGTCCTCCTTGTAATATGATTTCTTTAGATTCTCCTTTTGAACTAATTTTTAACGTTAAGGCATCTTCATTTGCCTCCTTAGGATTATCAGCCTTTACAATTTTATAATTTCCTTTAATTGGTTTTTCAGGTAACACAAACTTCATTTCACCTATTTCATATAAAGAAAGTAATCGTAAGTTTTGGATACTGTCTTGACTGACTGGACTTTTTTTCTGATCAGCCATTCGCATTACCGTTCCTTCAAATGGTGACGTTAATGTTGCTTGTTCACCTTCAATATCGGAAATATTAATTGCTCCTTTCGTATGCTTATTGAACGTAAATAATACATTATGAATATTTTCAATTGTACCCTCTTTTAGGTAATGATCATGTCTACCACCTTCACCTGCCTCAACTATTTTATAATACCGATCACCAGATGCGTCTTCTACTAAAGTTTCATGCGCATTTTCTATAAAATTTACGCATTCAATAGTAAACTCTTGTCCTTTATAATCTGACTCTATTTTAAACGAATTGTCTAACTTTTCAGAAAGTAATAATTCTTTTTCAGGAAGCACTCTACGTTGTAACTCTCCATCTACCTTAACATCACCATCAACAAATGTTTTTAAATATACTCTTTCAGATAGAATTTTGTTGTTTGATTCCCCTTCACTAATTGGCAGCATTCCTTCAAAACCCGTGTAACGACTTACTCCTGCTCCAACTAATATTAATACAAAAGACAAGTGCATTAATAATGTTGCCCATTTTTTTTGTTGAATTAATCGATACTTGAAAATATTACCAAAAAAGTTGATTACAAATAGGATCATGATTCCCTCAAACCACCAAGTATTATATACTAATGTTCTTGAATATGGTGTTGGAGATGTTTCTGCACCAGCGTCTAAAAAAGTACCTGTTGCCATCGCTATTGCAAAAGCAACAAATAAAACAGCCATTAAACGTGTTGAAAATATAATTTGTGCGAACTTAGATTTCATGTGGTGCTATTTATTATTTTTAATTGTCACATGTAGTTCGCAAATAATATTTTTTTGAAGTAAAAAACATTAAACTTGCTGAGTTCATGTGGTATTATTTTATTTTTTATCAAAAAACGCATAAAATCCAGTGAATTGGAATAAAACCAAACCACAAGAATCAATGCGAGAATTATTCGATTGAGGTACCCCTCGAAATATCAAACCCACTAGTGGGAATAACTCTCGCGAAAATACGGATTTTAATTGGATGAATATGCCTGTAAAATCGTTAAAAAAAACTTAACAAAACATCGAATATTGAATTTCAATTTCAAGAAACAAATTAGCTGGGATAATATAATTCTGAAGATAAGACTATAAAATTAACCCGCTAGTAGGACTAGCTTCTTGCTTTAAATATTTCCATGAATAAAAATCCAGCAATATTTCGAGCTCTATTTTTAGCTAAGTCTACTTTTTCTCCTTTAAATAACTCGTCTAATGTTTGAATCCAAAACTGTAACCATAATCCGAATAAATCATTCGTTATTTGGTTATTATTAGCCTTATCTATTGCTACATGCATCTTTAAAGGATTCCCTTCATAAGTGTTTTTCCTAAACAATTGACTTTCCCAAAAATCAGTTAAGTGTTCCAGATGGTGTTCCCAATCAGTAATAGCTTTATTAAAAATTGGTCCTAACTTATCGTTAGCCCTTACTTTTGAATAAAAAGTATGTACTAGTAAAGCAACATCTTTCCTATTTTGAATATCGTTCATTTATATAATTATCTTTAAAGTAAGTTAATTAGTATCAAAGATAAATTAATTAGTAATGTTAGCATTAACATATGGAAAACTGTTTTCTTTTTAGCTTGACCTAATATTGATGCATTATATGCCATTGATGATGAAACGCATAATATCATTTCAAAAAGAGTAGTACTCGAATTATCCATTAATAAATACATCATAGCCACCGAACCTATTGCTGTTTGTAATATGATAGTAATTGGTATTAAAAACAGATATCCTTCCTCAAACTCTTCTACTAATTTTACGTAATATTTCATGATATATTTATTTGTTTAGACAAAGTTCTAACAATAAATAGTTTAATTTTATGACCCTAATCATAAACAACAAATGATACCTGAACAATTGCTTATTGAGTATGGAGGAATATTAAAAACTTATGAAAAGAATGAGATTATTCTTGAGAAAAACAGCAATGCTAAATTCTTTTTTCAAATAAAAAACGGAGCAGTTAAGATGTATAATTTATCAGAAGATGGTAAAGAATTTGTCCTTGGATATTTCAATGATCATCAAAGTTTTGCAGAGCCGCCACTTTTTGGGAATTTTGAATACCCTGCTAATGCAATAGCTACTGAGAAATCGACTATTTATAAATTGAATGCAGCATCTTTTTTTGAGCTTTTGAAAAACAACTTTGATATTCATTTAGAATTTAATAGAGTTCTATGCAATAGGATAAAATACAAATCCTTGATTATGTCAGAAATATCTGTTCATTCTCCTGAGCACCAAATAATAAGTCTATTAAATTATTTAAAGAAAAACGCAAATACAAACGACAAATACGAAGTACCGTTAACCAGACAACAATTAGCTGATTTAACAGGTTTACGAGTTGAAACCGTAATACGCACAATTAAAACATTAGCTAAAAAACAAAAATTAGAAATCATAAATAGAAAAGTTTTTATTTAGACACACAAAGAGTATTTTAGCTTTATGATAAAAGTTGTTATTATTGGCGCTGGGAACGTAGCTTCACATTTGTTTGATGCTTTTTATACAACAGAAAATATTTCTGTAATTCAAGTATATAATCGCGGTCAAAAAAAACTAGCCTATTTTGAAAATAAAACAAGTACTACTACTTCTATATCAAAAATTATGGATGCTGACGTATATATAATTTCAGTATCAGACGATAGCATCAATTCTTTATCAAAAAAACTACAATTCAACAATAAATTAATAGCACACACCTCTGGTTCAGTTGCTATGAATCAAATTTCAAATCATAACATACCAAGTGTTTTTTATCCTTTACAGACATTTACGGCTGGTAAAACTGTAGACTTTAAAGCAATACCCTTGTGTATTGAAGCAACCAAAATAAATGATTTATTACTACTGGAAAGGTTAGCAAAAAGCATTTCGGACAATGTATATCATATTGATTCTAAGCAACGAAAAGCATTGCATATAGCTGCGGTATTCGTAAACAATTTTGTAAATCATTTATACCAAAAAGGGGAACAGATTTGTAAAGAAAATAAGGTGTCATTTGATATTTTGAAGCCTTTAATATTGGAAACTGCCAAAAAAGTTTCCGAATTATCTCCTTTAAAAAGTCAAACAGGACCAGCTAAAAGAAATGACCACAAAGTAATTGAGCAACATTTATCAGACTTAAACACTAGTGCTCAACAAGAAATTTATACATTACTCACCAAATCGATACAAGAAACACATGGCGACAAGTTATAAGCAATTAATGAATAACATTACTACATTTATTTTTGATGTAGATGGCGTATTAACCGACGGAACCATTATGGTAACTACTGACGGTGAAATGTATAGAAATATGAGTATTAAAGATGGTTATGCTCTAAAAGCTGCTGTGGTTGCTGGATACAATGTATGTATAATTTCTGGCGGAAGTAATGAAGGTGTTCGTAAAAGATTACAAGGTTTAGGAATTACTGATATCTATCTTGGAGCACATCAGAAAATATTACAATATGAAGAGTATTGCTCTAAAAAGAACATTACTCCTGAACAAGTTTTGTATATGGGAGATGACATCCCAGACATACCTGTAATGCAACAAGTAGCGCTGGCCACTTGTCCGCAAGATGCTGCTCCCGAAGTAAAGGATGTATCAGAATATGTTTCTCCAATAAACGGAGGGAAAGGTTGTGGTAGAGATGTTATTGAGCAAGTAATGCGTGTACAAGGAAAATGGATGATACAATTTGAAGCCAAATACGATTGATACTTTTACTAAAAGGATGATAAATATAAATTCAAAAAGACGATTGTTGTTAATAATCGCCTTTTTGAATTTATATTTATACACACATCAACTCTTCAGATGGTCCAAAAAACTCATAATTTATATTCGATTCCTCAACATCAATCTCATTAAGAATTTTTATCGCATTAGCCATAAATGGTGTTGGTCCACAAAAGTAAAACACACTTTCAGAATCCACTCCTATATTCTTAAGAATATTAGTAGTTAGGTATCCTGAAAAATCATAATCATTACCTTGTATATCAGTAACTAATGGTTCATTATAAACAATTACTGATTTTGATTTAGAAGTTAGACTTTCTTGTATTTCTTTTTTAAAGGCATGTGTTTCACTATTTAAAGCACATTGAATGAAAACAACTTCTCTTTTTGAATCTTTTAATATACTCTTATACATACTCATTAACGGTGTAATCCCTACTCCTCCTGCCAATAACACTACTGGCTTTTCAGAATTATTTAAAACAAAATTTCCTGAAGGCATTCCTATTGACAACACATCCCCTTCAATAATATTAGAATGTAAATAATTAGAAACTATCCCTTCAGGGGTATATGTTTCCTTCTTAACACTTATTCGCAAATAATCTTTATTATTACTATCGGATAAACTATAATTCCTAGTGTGCTTATGCGCAGTACCAGGCACATCAATAGTTAATACTATATATTGTCCCGATATAAATTCAGGTACTGAGGAACCATCTTTAGGTTTTAAATAAAAAGAAGTTATTACACTACTTTCTTCCTCCTTTTTAAAAACTACAAAATTCTTTTTTCCTCTAAACCCTCCTGCATTACTTTCTTTCTTTTCATAAATTTTTTCTTCGCTTGACATAAAAACAACAGCTAAATCATCATATGCTTCAGCCCAAGCATCAATTACATCAGGAGTAGCAGCATCACCTAACACCTCCTTTATCGCATCTAATAAATTTTCACCTACTATAGGGTACATTTCTGGGGTTATCGACAAACTACTGTGCTTTTCTGTAATAGACGCTACTGCATCCCCTAATAATTCCAATTTATCAATATGGCAAGCGTATTTAAATATTGCATTTGCTAGCGCTTTAGGTTGTGTACCCTTTTTTTGATTAGTCATGTTAAACATGTCTTTTAATTCAGGATTGTTCTCAAATAATCGTCTATAAAAAACTTTTGTTATTTCTTCACCATACACCTCTAAAACTGGTGCTGTTGATTTTACTATTGCTATTGTTTTGGAACTTGCCATTGTTTATATAATTTAGTGTTTATTAAAATTTGAAGTTTTGAAAATAAAAATATAATAGTGATACCTGTCAGTACAGGGCAGCATAAGTAGTAATACCCTAAGCGCTCTATTTCATTATCAGACAATACGGGGATTAACGCAATTGCTCCACCTGGAGGGTATTTTAAATTGGTTAAATTCATCATAAAAATACATGTGCTAATAGCTAGAATTATTGATAAAGCTTTATCCAAATCCAACATATTAAAAAAAACACCAATTACAGCTCCTATTGAGGCTCCAAAAAAAGTATTTTTCACAGAATGACCTCCTTTATCATTAGTAGAAAAAACCAATACAGCTGACGCCCCAAGAGCTGCTATCACATATAAATCACTCGTTAATGAGAACAGCCTCTCATGAAGAATATAAATACATGAAAAACACAAATTTGTAATTAAAAAAGAATTGAGTATTGCTATTAATTTTGCCATTATTTATTACTTTGTAGCACAAAATTAAAAAGAAGACACTAGCTCTTTTATGATTTAAATCATATAGAAACATATTTTAATTTTTAAATAACCTAATCACACTAAATGAACCTACTTAATCTTATTCGTTATAAAAATTTATTTATGATTGCATTTATACAATGCATTATCAAATATGTTTTTTTTGATTTACCTCAGTTTAAAAACGCCAATTTAACTACCGCTTTAGATGCTACATCATTCACTTGTTTGGTTTTAGCTACCGTTTGTATTGCTGCTGCTGGTTATGTGATTAACGACATTTATGATGTGGAAGCTGACGCCATTAACAAACCAAAAAAAGCTATCGTAGGAAAAAGCATTTCTGAAGATTTTGCAAATAACCTTTTTATAGGTTTTACTGTTACCGGAATTATTTTAGGAATTTATGTTGCATGGCAAATTGACAAGAATAGTTTTGCTACACTATTTTTATTAGTTTCCGCACTACTCTATTGGTATGCAACTTCCTTAAAACAAACAATCCTAATTGGAAATATTCTAGTTTCATTTCTTGTGGCGCTAAGTATTTTAATCGTCGGTATTTTTGAAATAACACCTATGATTACTCCTGATAGCAGAGACGCTTACTTATTTATGTTTAAATTTTTAGTTGATTATGCTGTATTTGCATTTTTAATAAACCTTATCCGAGAACTAGTAAAAGATTTAGAAGATGTTGATGGCGATCATAAAGCAGGTTATAACACACTACCAATAGCTATTGGTAGAGACAGAGCTTGTAAAGTTGCTTTTGGTTTTTGTGTACTAACCATAATGGCTGTTGTATATTATGTGATAACCTATTTATTTGAAAATCAAATTTTACTAATCTACTTCATATTCTTGATAGTTGGTCCATTATCCTATTGTGCAATTAAGTTATTATCTGCTAAATCTAAATCAGACTTTAAGCAGTTGAGCTTGATTTTAAAAATCACGATGGTATTAGGAATTTGTTCCATGATTCTTTTAAAATTTATATAACTATGTTAAAAGAATTACTCAAAGACAAACACATCATTCTTGCTTCTAGATCACCAAGAAGGCAACATTTTTTTAAAGAGTTAGGACTTGATTTTGAAATTCGCTTAAAAGAAGTTGATGAAATATATCCTCCCAAATTAAAACACTTTGAAATTAGTGATTATTTAGCACAGCTGAAGTCACTACCTTTTGAAGAGGAATTAAAAGAAAATGATATCCTTATTACTAGCGACACAATTGTTTGGCATAATGACACTGCATTAGGAAAACCACGAAATGAGAAAGAAGCCTTTGAAATGCTCTCTTCTATGAGTGACACTACCCACGAAGTAATTACTTCAGTTTGTTTTAAAACAACTAGTTTTCAAAAAACAGTAGCATCAGTTACTAAAGTTACTTTTAAAGCACTTACAAAAGATGAAATAAACTACTACATAAAAAACTATAAACCTTTCGATAAAGCTGGAGGGTATGGTATTCAAGAATGGATTGGAGCTATTGGTATTACCAAAATTGAGGGGAATTACAATACTGTTGTAGGATTACCAGTAAATGTTGTTTATAGGGAATTACTAAACCTCTTATAAAACAAAAGTCCTTACTTGGGGAAATAAGGACTTTGTAAACTAACCAATATTAAATTTTTCTATACGAATAATTATACTTCAAAGATAACACAAAAATACAATCACCTAAACCTTTTGTTGTCAATCAATTAATAAATGTGGTTAATACAATCAAAACTGTTATGTTATTTAATTCTACTAAAAAGAGATAGAAATTCAATGTCTCTTCATTTTCCCTGTACAACTAACGATACAAATACTTAATATATAATCTCCTAAATTTATTTTTACTTGAATGTGAGTAACTTGTAATCCTTATACAAAAACAAAGTCCTTACTTGGGGAAATAAGGACTTTGTAAACTAACCAATATTAAATTTTTTCTTTACGAAATAATTATAATTCAAATATAGAAATAAAATAACATTACTTAATGACTGATGTTGTGAACACATCGATATTTGTTGTAAATTTTAATTTCCACTATCTTAAAACAAATTTTAATAAAATACAAGGGCAATTTAAAGAGTACACTTTGAATTTGAGACAATAAAAAACCTTCTCTTGGGGAAGAGAAGGTTTTTACTAACTAACCAATATTAAATTTTTCTTGAAAAACGTTAAGTTCTTCTTTATGAACAATTATACTTCAAAGATACTACAGATAGGAGTCAGTTAAACTAATTAGTTGTAACTGGCTTAAATTCTGTTGTTTAAACAGTAGAAAATGTAGTTAACGAAAGTTTATGACAAAACAAAACCCTACTCTTTGGGGAGAAATAGGGTTTTGTAAACTAACCAATATTGATAATTAATTTAATTTAATAAACTAACTACAATTCAAATATACACACAACAATCTCCTTAAAAAATTATATGTTGCAAAAGGTACTTTATATGTTGTGAACTGATTTACATCAAAAAAAGAGTGTAATTATAGTTAATTACACTCTTTATAAAATCTGAATAGTCAAGTTACTATAAACCAGCTATTTCTTTCATTTCGAAAATGCATTTAACTGCAAGTTCATCAGCAATTTCTTGTGATTTTGCTTCAGTATATATTCTAATAATAGGTTCCGTGTTTGATTTACGTAAATGAACCCAGTTTTCAGTGAAATCAATTTTCACACCGTCCACAGTAGTTATATTTTCATGAGCATATTTCTCTTCCATTCCTTTTAAAATTCCATCAACGTCTAACTGAGGTGTCAATTGAATTTTATTTTTACTCATGAAATAACTCGGATAAGAATCTCTTAATTCACGAACAGTAATTTGTTTTTCCGCTAAATGTGTTAAAAACAACGCTACTCCAACCAAAGAATCTCTTCCATAATGCGATGAAGGATATATAATACCTCCATTACCTTCACCACCTATCACAGCATTATTCTTTTTCATCAACTCTACTACATTCACCTCTCCTACTGCAGATGCTTCATAGGTTCCTCCATGCTTTTCAGTAACATCACGCAAAGCTCTTGACGATGACATATTAGAAACCGTATTTCCTTTAGTTTTACTCAATACATAATCAGCACAAGCAACCAAAGTATATTCTTCACCAAACATTTCACCATCATTACAAATGAATGCTAAACGATCAACGTCCGGGTCAACTACAATTCCTAAATCGGCATTTTCCTTTACTACTAACTCGGAAATGTCCGTTAAATTCTCTTTTAAAGGTTCTGGGTTATGCGGAAATTCTCCGTTAGGTTCACAATATAGTTTTACTGTATTCACTCCTAAGCGATCTAATAATAATGGGATTGCAATTCCTCCAGTAGAATTTACTCCATCAACAACAACTTTAAAGTTAGCTTTTTTGATTAAATCAGCATTTACCAAATCTAATTCTAATACCTCATCAATATGAATATCAATATAAGCATCATTTTTAGTGATTCCCCCTAAATCATCAACTTCTGCAAAATCAAAACCATCCTTATCTGCAATGTCTAAAATTTTAGCCCCTTCAACTGCGTTTAAAAACTCTCCTTTACTATTTAGTAATTTTAAAGCATTCCATTGTTTCGGATTATGCGACGCTGTTAAAATAATTCCACCATCGGCATGTTCCAAAGCTACCGCTATTTCAACTGTTGGCGTAGTTGACAACCCTAAATCAATTACATGAATTCCTAAACCTATTAAAGTATTCATTACCAAGTCCTGAATCATATTACCCGAAATACGGGCATCTCTACCAACAACTACTCTATAGGTGTCTTTATTTCTATCATTCTTCAACCAAGTTCCGTAAGCGGCTGCAAATTTTACTGCATCAACAGGAGTTAAGTTTTCTCCTACTCTCCCCCCTATCGTTCCTCGTATTCCTGATATTGATTTTATTAAAGTCATTTTTGTTTTTTTTATTATCACAAATATACAATTTGAAACACTATTTATTAATTCTCTTTTTATAAATTTAACCCATGAACTTTTTAGCACACATATACCTTTCAGGTAATAACGACAAATTAAAAATCGGAAATTTTATAGCCGACAGTATACGAGGGAAACAATACCTTGAATATCCTTTAGAAATTCAAAAAGGAATTATCCTCCACCGACATATTGATACATATACCGACAGCCACTTAACAGTAAAACTAAGTAAAAAAAGACTCTATAAAAACTACGGCCATTATGCGGGTGTAATAGTAGATATTTTATACGATCATTTTTTAGCAAAAAATTGGTCGGCATATTCTGATGTTCCTTTAGAGGAATACGTGGAGGAATTTTATGATTTACTAGAAGATAATTTTGAAGTTTTACCGGTAGCCGTTCAAAAAATGTATCCGTTTATGACTCAAGACAATTGGTTATTAAGCTACGCAAGCATAGAGGGGATCACCAAAGTATTAGAAGGAGTAAATCGAAGAACAAAAAACAGGTCAAAAATGAATCTTGCAGTAGTAGAATTACAAGAGTTCTATTTAGATTTTGAAAAAGAATTTACCTCATTTTTCAACGAATTGATACAATTCACTCAAGAAGAACTCCACCAACCCTACATGCACAATACCAAATAAACTTGTACATTTGAAAAATACTAAAAAAAAAACATAAAATATGATACGTAAAATTTTCGCAATTACTTCAATTTTATTCCTTACTAGCTGTGCTGAATTACAACAAGTAGTTGACAGTTTACCGCAACAAACCGGAAGTATATTATCAAACGCTGATATTGGAGCTGGACTAAGAGAAGCTTTAGATTTAGGAATAGACAAGCAAGTTTCTAAATTAACTCAAAAAGATGGCTTTTATGGAAATCAATTTGTGAAGATATTATTACCGGAAGAATTAAAAAAAGTTGATAAAAGGTTGCGTGATATTGGATTAAATAAACTAGCAGATGAAGGCTTAAAAATATTAAACAGAGCTGCAGAAGATGCAGTTGGAGAAGCTACACCTATATTCATTAACGCAGTTAAAGGAATCACTTTTAATGACGCTAAAAACATCTTATTAGGAAACGACAATGCGGCAACAACTTATTTACAAAATGGCACTAAAAGTGCATTATACGCAAAATTCAATCCGGTAATTAAAAACTCATTTGCAAAAGTTGGCGCTGACAAAGTATGGAGTAACATCATTACTAAATATAACAGCATTCCTTTTGTTAAAAAAGTGAATCCAGACTTAACAGACTATACAACTAACCAAGCGTTAAAAGGAGTGTATACAATGATTGCTCTGGAAGAAAAAGAAATCAGAAACAAAGTAGGATCAAGAACCACTTCATTATTGCAAAAAGTATTCGCTTTACAGGATTAATAAATTTTCTTCACCCTGAACATGTTTCAGAGCCACATACTTATAATGAGTTACTGAAATAAATTCAGCATAACACACACACAAACCGTCAAAATAGTTTTTTGACGGTTTTTTTAAGTAATACAACCACCTTACAAATACATTTACAAAAGTTTAACAAATAATCATTTGTTGCTTCATATATTTTTCATTACCTTTAAATAACTTAAAACCAATAAATTACAACAAAATGTTAGCTGAATTAGATATATATAGAAATACAACTAGATTAGAATCTCGCTACAAAAAACTCGTTGAAAAAGCCTATAATTTCAAACATACAAATAGTACACTAAGCGACTTAGCTGCCTATAAAGCTATGCGTTTGTTAGAAAAAATAAACCGGATTAAATTCGGATTTTAACCTTTTGAATGAATAATATCGTGTAAGCTTTTATAATAACTAAAAGCTCCGAGTAGTCTTGTGCCATACCACGAAAAATATTCACCATCTACTAATAAAATATTGGCTTCAGGTAATATTTCTTGTAGCTCTTCTATATGCTTATCTTTAAACGGATAAGGCTCACTGGATAAAAACACAAAATCAGGTTTGTTTTTTCCTATTAATGACTTTATATCAACTTCAGGATATCTAGGTACATCAGCAAATACATTTTCTAACTTATTTAAAGATAATAAGTGATGTATTATAGTATTACTTCCAGCAACCATCCATGGATTCCTCCAAATAAAATAAGCTACTTTCTTTGTAGTTTTGTTTATTAAATACTCTTTAAACTCAAAAACCAACTCTGACAATTTATTAGCTATTTCCGTAGCTTTTTCTTGAACTGAAAATAGCTCCCCATACTGTTTAATTAAAACAATAGTGTCATCTATTGTATAAACATCCGAAACATGAACTGGCGCTATCTTCTCCAGTTCGACAACCATTTCTTTAGTATTCTCCTCTTTATTACAAAGGATAACATCAGGATGTAAGGCTTTAATTTTTTCGTAATGAACTTGTTTGGTCCCTCCTACAATAGTTTTTGCTTTTCGCAAATGAATTGGGTGTACACAGAACTTAGTAAGCCCTACAATATTATCTTCCAATCCTAAATCGACTAATAGTTCCGTTTGTGAAGGCACCAAAGACACTATTCGTTTTGGAACAACTTCAAAAGTCAAAGTTCTATTAAGTTGATCTGTAAATTTCAATTGGTTGCTGGTTGTTGGTTTCAAAAAAAATAAGCGAAGTTCATTTTTTTTGAAACTCTTAAACTCTTAAACTCTTAAACTCTTAAACTTCGCAATTAAAATTTCTTCCATTTGCTGTTGTAGCTCTAATGCTTTTTCTACTGCAGCTTGTGCAAAATTTTCATCATTACCAGCATAAATAATTCCTCGAGAAGAATTAATTAATAAGCCTATATTATCCGACATTCCATATTTACAAACATCTTGCAAATTACCTCCTTGCGCTCCTACTCCTGGAACCAATAAAAAACTATTCGGAACTATCTTACGGATTTCCTTAAAGTACTCCGCTTTAGTAGCCCCAACAACATACATTAGGTTTTCTGAATTTTCCCAAGTCTTGGAAACTTCTAGAACTTCTTTATATAATTCCTGTTTATTGACGCTTAGCGTCTGAAAATCGAATGCTCCTTTGTTTGATGTCAAAACCAACATAATAGTATGCTTGTCTTTAAACGCTAAAAAAGGCTCTACAGAGTCTTTCCCCATATACGGAGCAACAGTTACCGAATCAAAGGCTAAATCTTCTAAAAAAGCCTTTGCATACATGGTAGAAGTATTTCCAATATCACCGCGCTTAGCATCAGCAATAGTAAATATTTCAGGGTAATTAGTATTTAAATACTGAATTGTCTTTTCTAAGGACTTCCATCCTTTTAATCCATATGCTTCATAAAAAGCTGTATTGGGTTTATACGAAACACATAAATGATGTGTAGCATCAATAATAGCCTTATTAAACTCAAAAATAGGATCTTCAGTTGCTAATAAATGATGTGGTATTTTATTTAAATCAACATCTAAACCAATACATAAAAATGATTTTTTTGCCCTTATCTGTT
Organism: Kordia sp.; assembly: GCA_002733415.1. Lineage (GTDB taxonomy): Bacteria > Bacteroidota > Bacteroidia > Flavobacteriales > Flavobacteriaceae. The sequence goes on from NVVR01000035.1 coordinate 28,352, forward strand.
CTATCAGTTGTTGTGTTGTCATTGCTTATTGGCTAAAAATAGTTATTAAAAATCAACTAGCGAAATTAAAAAATTCAACATCCCCGACACAAATAAACGAGGTATAAATTAATCGCTATTATTTTTCATTTACTAAGTATAAAATAATCATAATCCACTGGTGGATTAAATTTCGTCAGAAGCTGCTTTTAACTTTTCTGTATTAACAACAATTCTTAACTCATCAATTATTCTTTGAATATCACCGTTTACAATATTTGGCAAATCATATAGTGTTAATCCTATTCTATGATCAGTAACTCTTCCTTGCGGATAATTATATGTTCTAATTTTTGACGATCTATCTCCAGAAGAAACTAAACTTTTACGAGTAGCAGAATCTGCTGCTTGTTTTTTAGCAAGTTCTAATTCGTATAAACGAGAACGCAATACTTTTAATGCTTTCTCTAAGTTTTTATGTGATGATTTTTGATCCTGACAACTTACAATCATTCCTGTAGGTGCGTGATGTAATTTAATTGCCGAATACGTTGTATTTACTGATTGCCCTCCAGGACCTGTAGAAGTAGTACGTTCAATACGTACATCTTGCATATCTAACTGTACATCAAACTCTTCTGCCTCAGGCAAAACAATTACAGTAGCCGCTGAAGTATGAACTCTACCTTGAGTTTCAGTTTGCGGTACACGTTGCACACGGTGTACTCCAGATTCGTACTTTAATGTTCCATACACATCTTCTCCTGAAATTTCAAAAATAATTTCTTTAAATCCTCCAGAAGTACCATCACTTACATTTACAACATCAACTTTCCAACCTTTATCACTTGCATATTTAGTATACATACGGTATAAATCTCCTGCGAAAATACTTGCTTCATCTCCACCAGTACCAGCACGAAGTTCCATCACTACATTTTTAGCATCTTCAGGGTCCTTAGGAATCATTAACATGTTAATTTCTTCTTCTAAGCTTGGTAATTGCTCCTTAGCTTCATCCAATTGCATTTTAGCCATTTCAACCATTTCTGCATCTGAACCGTCGTTTATTATTTCGTTAGACTCTTCAATGTTATTAGTAAGCTCAATATATTGATCACGTTTCTCCATCATTAAACGCAAATCCTTATACTCTCTATTTAAAGCTATATATCGTTTTTGATCTGTGATAATATCAGGTTGAATAATCAAATCTGACACTTCATCAAAACGTTGTTTTACTATTTGTAATCTTTCTAACATGTTACTTCTTTCAATAATTGGAACGCAAATTTAAGCAAATGATTTCGTTTTTCAAGTATATAAACCCACCAGTTAGTGGGGCTGAATTTTAAATACACACATTAAACCAATGTATACCTTTTGTTTATTTAAGATTATACACTTCCTTCAAACCAATTAACAGACACCTCTTTTTAAGCAACAAATACTATTAACAGCTCTTGAAAATCAGCCATACACACAAACTAGGAAGTCGTAATTTCACAACAAAACTAAATAATATACAGACTATCACCATCGAAAACTCACAAATATGAGTTAGCTTAAATCTGAGGTTATTAATTTTAAATCCCGTAGAAGCAATTATGCCGCCAGAACTTACATTATGTCCAGAGTGCGGGTTATAAAAACTATTATTTAAATTTATAGTGTAGGAGGTTGATGCTGTTGTGGTGGGTGTTAGATTATGAGCCATCACAACATTAGTAACATTACTCTTTATTGAAGTATCCGTATCGTCTATGAGTCCTGTTACATGTGAGTGTCTAAACATACCTTCAAATTGTCCTAACGTATTTGTATTAAAAGATGTGAGTGTGTTTGTTACTAGGGTTGCTAATTCAGATGCGGTGCTTGTTGTTTTACTGGAATCGAATTTAAAAGTCGTTGTTAAAATAAGTTGCGTTGTCTGTGGATCAACAACAACAGGAGTGATGGATGCAACAGTATATGGACTAAGGTCAGTCACCAGCTGAGTTTTTTCGGTAGTTGTTAAATTGTTTCCTGTGGTTGATTTAATAGATATAAAAACCTTACCATACTCAGGGGTACTAACTACTCCAAGACTCGTATCATATGAACCAGAGTCTCCACCGAAAACTTGCACCGATTGGGTGTTAGAAAATAAGTTTTTTACTAC
>NVVR01000002.1 GCA_002733415.1 Kordia sp.
GCAACAGCTCAAGAATATACAGTTACTGAACCTGGAGATTATACGGTAACAGTTTCAGGACCAATGGACTTTGATTGTATCAATTATTCAGCGATACAAACAATAACAGTTTCAGGATCACCAGAAGCATATAATGCAAGTGTAACAACACTAGCGTTTGCAGATTCACATCAAGTAGTAGCGACAGCAACATCAAGTATTCCAGGGATTGTATTCTGGTATAGTTTAGATGGTGGAGAGGCAACTACTAACGGGACCTTTAATGATGTGTCTCCGGGAATCCATATCGTAACTATTACAGACGGACAAGGATGTTGGAGTGATCCTCAAGAAGTAATGATTGTTGATTATCCACATTTCTTCACACCAAACGGAGATGGAGTCAATGATACTTGGGCAATTATCCAGCAAGAAGGAATCCCAATATCACAGATTTACATTTTTGACCGATTTGGTAAGTTGTTAACGCAACTAGATCCTGATGGAGCAGGATGGGACGGAACGTATAACGGAAGTCAAATGCCAGCAACTGATTATTGGTTTAAAATCATCTATATAGAAGGAGATAGCAGTGCTCAAAAAGAGTTTAAGGCACACTTCTCAATAAAGAGATAAACAGACCATCTTTTAACAAAAAAAACCTTCACATTGTGAAGGTTTTTTTTGTTAAAAGATCAATTAAAGATTACTTTTTAAATCTAAAACAAGGTAAAGGAGACCGTTGCACGAGGTGTTAAAAAAGATTGAAGTACTTAATATTTAAAATATGTAATTAATACTATTTTAGATAGGACTCCCATAGAGCTCATTTCACTAAGGGCAAAAGTACCACAGGTAAACCTAGTTATAAAGGGGTGTTACTTTTTAAAATGTGTTTATTACAAACATGATATAGAAGACCGAGTGAACGACAGTATTTCATTTTGTAGACAACTATAGGTGTCGTAGCTCCAGACCACAGTACATTAAGTGTTTAAACCTTAATGACTAAAGTAAAAGGCCATGGACCTCTTTTTAAAGAAATCAATAGATAATTAGAAGCGCATCAAATTATCGTTAAAACAGGAGCTATAGTTGAGACCAGTGTTATTGACACCCCGTTAAAACCAAAAGGTAAAACAAATTATAAAGTTACAGTAGATACTCAATAAGTTGAACTTACTAAGGATTATGTCGATAGCGTAGATAAAGATGCTTCTTGGTTAAAAAAAGCATTATGTAACCGATAATGAGGGTTTGGTTTTTTGGAGTTGTTACCACTAAAGCCAGTACCAATGAATAACCAATTTAGAAGAAGTATTAGCTGCTGCTGACTTACCTAAAGACACTCCTTAGGGGCAGTCAAAGGACATCACTCAAAGAAAAAGTTACTTGCCTATAAAAACTAAAAAAATCACATTCTAAAAACTAAAAAAAAGAACAAACCTCTAACAAAATGGGAACTACGGTTTAATAAAGTTATTGTTTAAAACTAGAATTTAAACTAGCGCGTACTTTTGGAGGTATTAAACGATGGTGTAATGGCGGAACTGCTAGGTATAGAGATGTACATAAAATGAACAAAGAAAACATCATTAAAATTCTTGTAAAAAAGTTAAAACATAAAAAGGTTCCTTTTTAGGCTAGGTATTGCAATGGTCTTAAAATGTGGGCTAAAAATTCTGGTAGGTGTCATCCTAAATTTATTTCAGAATTTCAATTTGTGCGAAACTGAAACAAGTTCATCTTATAAAAAATACATTATTTTTTATACCAATTAAAATTCAAGGTGCTCATAAGTAAATAGATTTAAAAGAAACTATCTAATTTTGAATTTTAATTGGTATTATATACAGCTAGCTTATTTTTTAATTTGAACGGGCTTCTCATTCTTTTTAGCTGATAAGCCTTTTTTGTTCTCTAAGGCTAACACAAATTGTGGATCTATTTTTAAGGATTCGTCAAAAATAGCGATAGCTTTATCAATATTACTTTTATCTAGGTTGTATTCTATGAGTCCAAGAATGTTTAAAAAAGCTGCTTTAATAGGTGTTTCTAAATAACTATTTCCTTTTATAAAGATTCTAACTTTTTCATCTTTTGAGTTTTGTAAGCCATAATTAATGGTTGCTCTAGCTTCTCCAAAACGTTGAATGCTAAATTGTAATTGTGCTAATTCATAAGCATCTAAAACACTATTGCTTTTCTGAATTAATGTTTCATAATTTTCAATAGCCTTTTTAGGATTGTTTAAATTTTTAAATCCAATAGCTTTCGTTTTCAAGGCTAAATTAGAAGTTGAATTACCTACAACTTTGATTGCTTGTATTGGCTTGTTAGCTTGCAAATACATATACCCTAGAGTATCCTTTTTAGTTTGGGAAGGAGCTAAAACGATTAAATGACTTAAACCTTCAATAGCGCCATCTAAATCATTATTTTCAAGCATCATTTTATAATACTTTTGATAATGATTAGTTAGTGCAGTATCTGTATTGTTCTTTTTTTTATTTTTTTGAGCTTGTGTAGTTGTAAATGTAACTAAAGCAAGGAAGCAAAATATTATTTTTTTCATGATAGTATTGTTATAAGTATGAGCGCTACGAAAGTATCAAATTATTTTTAAATTCATAATTTAAAAGTGAGATGATTTTCTCAGAAGATATTTCTTTTAGGTTAGGATCTGTATTGTCATTAAGGATTGGTAATGGTAATTTTAAATATTCACAGCAGCTAGTATAATACGCTCCTTTATTAGGATGATATGGATTTACAAGATTAAAAATGTCATTTATAGTATTGGTTTTTAATAGTTGCTCGATAACAGCAATGCAATCTTCTAGATGAACTAGGTTTATAAGCTCACTAGGGAGTTTTACTATTTTTCCAGACAAATGATACGCGGGATGTCTGTTAGGTCCAATCAATCCCCCTAAACGAATAATATTAGTATTGAATTTTGTATTATTTAATAAAAATTGCTCTGTTTCTGTAATTTGTATTACGGAGTCTCTAATTGGATTCGTTTCTGTTTCTTCTGTTATAACGCCCGTAGTGTTTCCATATACAGAAATAGAACTGGTGTAAATGACTCTTTTTATTGAAGAAGACTCAATTTTGGCAATTAAATTTTTGATAGTTTCATGATGGTTTTTTAATCGAGGAGGAATCGTAATTATTAATTCATCAACATTTAAAAAGTCGTTTAAATCATTATTCAAATTATCTAAGTCTAGCACAAACGAATTAATTCCTGTGTCAATTAAGTTCTTTTCTTTTTTCAAAGAAGTTGTGCTTCCATTAATATGACACCCCGATTTTAATAATTGTTTGGCTAATGGTAATCCCAACCATCCGCACCCTAATATAGCAACTTTAGTCATTAAATCTCAGGGTGTTTTTTACGATTACGGCATCGTTTATTACAAAAGGTTTTGGAATCATGTTGTCACCTCTATTTGGAATGTTTAAGGTTTTATTACTCAGTAAGTCATGTGAGGTTTCCAGTAATACTATATGTGGGATACTATCCTTGTGAATACTAAAACTCAACTCTAATGGTTCATTATTTACAAGATGATATGTCGCTATTTTTGGGCTGTTAGTATTGAAAAATTTAGAATCTATTTTAGTACTGATTTCAGTCCCGTTAATACTAAAACTAGTGAAGCTATTTTTCGTTTTTGAATTAATTTCAATACTGTTTAGTTTCCGATTAGGCATAATACATAACTGTATTTTTCGTTCCTGATTAATAAGGGTATCAATGGATATATTTAAGTTCGACTTTGGGATTGCGATAGTTTCTGCTTTAGCTACTTTGGAAAATTTAGTATTGTATTTGCTTCCCAAAGTAATGTTCGATTTGTCACTAATAGTATCTTTGAAATAGGATTCATTCCAGTTATCAAGAATTTTGTCATAGGTAATCCAATAACTTTTCTGAGTATCATTGTCTTGAAAGTACACTAAACTATTCGGTTTTGGTTGCTCAGGAGTAAACTCACTATTCAGATGTGCAATAAGGAAAACGATACCTGAAACAAATAATAGTAAATGACCCAATGATTTTTTCCTTCTTATAAAACCTAAAACGGGAAGTAGTAAACCGAATAATAACACGATTAATACACTAGAAGCAACAATAATCTTCAGTCCTAAAGCAATAGGAAATTGCTGAATAAATGGCACTAAAATAAAAATAGCGGGCAAAGATAAAAGTGTTGTGGCAAGTATATTTGGGTTGTCTTTGCGTAGTAAAATAAAGAATAAGCCTAATGCAAAAAATAGTGGAACGATAAAGAAACTTGCTCCTTGTAGCTCTTGTGAAATCCCGAAATTAAGCAGTAACCAAATAAAAATTGGAGCAACTAATAACTCTTTGGTATTTGTAGTAGTGTATACCTTTTTATAAATGTAAAAAGTAATGCTTAGTGAAAGGAGTACAAAAAAGAAGATGTATAAATGTCCGTTATAAGTGAAACCATGTAATATTTCATTGTAATGAGGGTATACTTGTAAGATGGCTTTCCATCCAAAGAAACCAATGATTCCATTCACTAGTAAAGCAGAAAATAAGGCTAAAAATCCTTTTCTTATTTCGATTCCTTTTAACTTTTTATGCCTTCTTCCATAAATTAAAATCAGAAGAAACAGTACCGCTGCTATGATTACTAATGGTAGAATCCATGTAAAAGGGTAGGAGTGCATTCCTAAAGGCGAATTGAAATAAACATTGTTTTCAGTGCTTTTTAAATTAGTTAAATCAGTATTTCCGAAATGATTTAATAAAGGCATTAAATAACTAGCTTGATGTGATAGGGTGTTATTATCTAATCGTTCTGGGGTGTCTAAAGCAGCATGATAGTCATAATGGTCATCAATGAAAGCAAAGTTAAACCCTTGGATATTCGCTTCTTTTCTGAATACGGTTAAATCAGTATCATTAGGTAATTTTTTATAAATGCTATACGCTAATGAATTTGCTACCGGGTATTTTGGGTTTGCTTTTATAAACTCATTCATTAATACTGCATTCCCATCTGTCGTTTCTACTAATGTAAATGATGGTCCGCCACTCCCTCGAGATTCAAAGTTTAAGATTAAACCAATATCTTTTGTCCATGGATGTTCTTTTACGAATAATCTAGCGCCGTTTAAACCTAGCTCCTCACCGTCAGTAAATAAAATAATAATGTCGTTTTTATGCGCAGTCCTTTTTGTAATAAAAGCTCTTATTCCTTCTAATACGGTGGCTACTCCGCTGGCGGCATCACTTGCACCTTTGGAAGAATGTCCTGCACTATCATAATGACTCATCAGTACTAATGCTTTTGAATTGTCAGTACCTTTTATTCTTGTAGCTATATTTTTGACTTTAGCAAAAGTTCCCCAATCACTAAAACTATTTCCTTCTTGAGTTTGTACATCTAAGCCAAGTTTTTCAAGCTCCTTTATAATATACACTGCAGCATCTTCGTGAGCATTTGTTCCTATTGCATGTGCATCACTTCCTAAATTTTGAACATGCTTGAATGCCTTAGTATTTGAAAATTCTGAATTAGTAGGATTGTCAATGAAATTATCTTGAGGCATTAAAGTTTTAATACTGAAGTAAGCAGCAAGAGAAAATATAAGAAGGGCAATAATTTTTTTAAACATAGTGTTTTAATTAAATGATTGAAAAAGTTAACAATTAAAATAATAGTGATTGTAAGGTCATTATTCTTTCCTTTTAACCAATGCGTAATATTCATTTTCTAAAGGTAAATACCCTTGGTCATACACAAAATAATATATGGTGCCTATTTTGGTAGTATAGGTTGATGTGAAATATGAGAAGTCAAATCCTTTTTCAATCATTTTACTTCTGGATATTTTGGTTTTATCATTAGGGTTTAACTCTTCTAAAATCCGCCAATTTTTACGCAATCTATTGTTTACATTACGGATTAAATTTTTGGAATCTTTATTTATCCTATTATTGTACTCATTCCTACAACTGTCATCACAGAATTTTTTATCAGCTCGTCCTTTTATAGTTTGCTTGCACTCTAAACAGGTTTTTTCCATGCTATTGTTTTTTATATCTATAATGACCAATTATGGTATAGGTAAATAATATATCTTCAGCTAATTGACCTCCTCCAATATTGTGGACGATTAAATGTCGTTGTTTATCGTCAGATTTTTGGTTTATGACTATACCAATGTGTGTAATTGCTCCTCCAAGGTTCCAACATACAATATCTCCAGGTTGATAATCGGAACCATTCCTAGTAATAGGTTTTTCTGCATGATGGCGTTTAAAAAATGTCATTAGATTAGGAACCCGTCTATGATCAATGTTAGTATCGGTTCTTTTAAGTCCCCATATTTTTGGATAGACATTTAAGTTTTGTTTCATATCCTCGTGAACTTCTTTTTGCAAATCAATTCCCATTTTTCGATAGGTTCTAATAACAACATCAGTACAAACACCTTTTTTTTCAGGAATATCCCCATTCGGATATTGTATTGAAAAATAGGCAGGATCATAAACGATTGTATCATCAATTAGTTCCACAGCACAAGCGCTTATTTGTTGAAAAAAATCCTGAGCATGGTTTATTTGTGATACTAGAATAAAGAAGAGGAGTAGTAGTGTCTTTTTCATAACTCATGTTCTAGTTGTTAGTTTTAGGATTAACTTCTCTTTTTCAGTTGAAAACCACTCTCCTTTTAAAATGCTTAATAAAATGGCATCTGTTCTTCCTTCTCCTGAAACTGAAGGAAACATGTTTCTAAAAACTCCTTCTTTCTTACATCCTACACTTAACATAGCATAGATGCTTCTTTCATTTTCTATATAAGAGCTTAAACCAACTCTTTCAAAGCCTATGATTTCGAAAGCATATTGAAATAATAAGTACTTGCAATGTTTGTTTAAACCTGTTCCTTGAAATTGTTTGCCATACCATGTGTATCCTAAACGAATGGTGTTTAAAAAGGTGTTTATTTCGGAAAATCGCGTGCAACCAGCATATTGTTGTTTTCGCTTATCATAAACAATAAAGGTATATGCCGTTTTGTTTTTTCTAGCTTGGATAGCTTCAGATATATAATTTGTCAGATTTGTTTCACCATCACCTTTCACAAAGGAATAATCCCAAATATTGGGTTCCAATGAAATTGTGGTTAAATATTTAACATCAGATAATTTTATAGGTCTTAGTTTGACTACATCGCTTTCTAATGTTATTTCCGAGTCAAAATTAAAAGTGTTCATTAAGTTTTTTTTTGATAGTTATTAAGTCTTTAACTTCTATTTTTCCTTTAGTAGCAATCATATTTTGCCAAACCCAATTATAATGTTCAATTACTTTTTCAGCATTTAAATGTGGCCTATCTCCAGTAGTATGTCCGTTTTCAACAACAACTATATTATAATCTTTAGTTAAAGCAGATTGTATTGTGGATTCAATACAAAAATCAGTAGCACAACCAGTAATATATAATTCCTCTACATTTAATTCAATTAATTTCGATTGAAGTTCAGAATTGTAAAATACATCATTAACATATTTGTTAATGAAAATATCATTCGATTCAATAACCAAGTCATCTAATAATTCCCATTCATTTGTATTAGGAATAAACTCATTTTCTTCTGTGCCGTCATGTTGAATAAAAAGTATTGGAAAATGATGTGCTCTAAATAGTTGTGCAAGTTCATTGATCCTATCTACAGTTCCTTTAGTGTCAAACCGTGGAGTCTTTGGTATAAAAGAGCCTTTTTGCATGTCAATAACTAATAAAGCTTTTTTATTTTTCATATAATAGTGATGATATCACCAAGATACAAAATATCCGTTTACAAACGGTTACTTAAAATAGTGCTGTATTATTTTTTTATAAAACGCAAGGTGTCAGCCCCTTCAATAATAATGAGATAATATCCTGGTTTTAATCTCGAAATGGGAATTTGAGTAGCGCTATTTACAGTTTGTTCTTTAATAATATTTCCTTGCATATCAGATATTCTAATAAACGTATCAGTTGTTAAATTGTTAATGCTGATATAATCAATTGATGGATTGGGATATACAGAAATTTTATTTTTGTCCTCAATTATGATTTCTTCTTTGGGAGTTAAATCTATTTTTGATATAAGGTTTTCATCGGTTGATGAAACATATAGTTCGTTCTGAAAAAACAGTAAATCAAAAGGAGATTCAGTTTCGGAAAACACTTCTTTTATTGATGAGCTGTCATTATCTAGATTTATTTTAGATATTTTATTCCCCAATAATTCTGCTATATATAATTCGTTTTTGTGTATACAAATGTTAGCAGGAAAGTTTAAGCCTTCAATAATTGTTTCTGGTTTTGTTCTATTTGAGCTTAAATCAAGTTTAGAGATTTTATTGGCGAAAAATTCAACAATATACAATTCATCATTATAAATTATGATGTCTGAAGGAGAATTGATGTTATTGGTGACGATTTGTTTTTTAGGGTTTTCTACATGAGGGTTTATTTTTACAATGGTATTAGCATTATATTCAGCAACATATAGTTCATTATTATAAAAGTACATACTTGACGGAGCTTCTAAGCCTGTAATTATATCTTCAATATTTAGGGGTTTATTAGATAAGTCAAATCTCACAACTTTATTTGTAGTAGCGATATACAAATAATCATTAATAATTTCAATTGCTGTTGGTTTTTTTAATAGGGAACAGACATTAATTAACTCAGGATTTTTATTAGCTAAATTTAATTTTGAGATGTTATTTCCATTAGTGAAGTACAATTCATTTTTGTAGACCTTAATCCCCATTGGGTTGTTTGCTTCGGTAAGTTGAATGCTATTTTGTGCTGAAGTGTTTACTAAAATGAATAATAAACAAAGTAGGACGTGTTGTTTTTTCATAAGTAGTTAGGTTTGGGGAAATAGATAATGGAAATGATTCTATTTGTATGATTTTAAACGTGTTAATTTGTTTTTTAGTATGTGAGGTATTTAACTATATATTCGTTTACAAACGACTACAATTACTTACAACTGACAGTAAGTAGGTAACTACCGGATAAAACTAGCATCGCAATTTAACTTTGCAGAGTCGAAATATAATAACTCGATAGTATTAACTGTTTAACGATTGCCAGTGATGGCATGTATAAAATTTAAATTATGAGCACATTAAGAAACAAAGTACAGTTGATTGGAAATTTAGGAAACCAACCAGAAATAATCACTTTAGAGAGTGGAAAGAAATTAGCGAAATTTACTATGGCTACCAATGAAAGCTATAAAAATGCACAAGGTGAAAAAATAACCGACACCCAATGGCATAATATTATTGCTTGGGGAAACACAGCGCAAATAATTGAGCAATATGTAAATAAAGGAGAAGAGGTAGCTATTGAAGGGAAATTGACTTCAAGAAGTTATGATGATAAGGATGGTAATAAAAGGTACATCACAGAAATTGTGGTAAATGAATTATTGATGTTAGGAGGTAAGTAAGCCCACCAGTGGGATTAAAATAGGCCTATCTGAAAAGTCAAATAAATTCAATTTTGTCATACTGAGCTTGTCGAAGTTTTATTGGGGATCACAATACCTTAAAATATTTCGGCAGGCTCAATATGATTAGTAAATTTACCTTTCAGTCAGGCTCATTTGTGTTATAAAGCGCTAAAGCAGTTCGTAACTTATAGTTTACTCTTTTTTTCAAACGTTCTGGCTGAATCACTTTCATGCTTTCCCCAAACCCTAAAATCAGACGTTCCAATTCGTAATTAATTTTTACCTTGATGTTAATGTCAACACTTCCATTAAGATACTGATGTTCTATAGTTTGTGAGTGGTGTAAAGGTTTGGTAACAACATAAGGAGCATTACTTTTATCAATCCATATTTTAATATTGCATGCACGTTCTCCTTGATTAACAGTTACTCCAATAGCATCTTTATAAAATGTATCAGGATCAAAACCTTGATCTAGATACGCTGTTTTTAAATCATAATCAATACTGATAATTCTATCTAAAGCTAAATTAGAAACACCATTTGATCCAGCTCTTTTACCAACTAAGAACCAACGGTTGTTATATTCTTTTAAGATATACGGATGAAATGTAATTTCAGAAGAATCTTTAGCTTTAAAAGATTTATAGGTTAATTTAATAACAACTTTTTTAAGAATGGCTTGGTATAACTCATCTAAGTACTGTAGGCCTTTTAAATTGTCATTCTTATCTAAATGAATAATAGACTGATGGTCTTTTTGTGAAGAATAAACAGAATCTTCTAATCGTTGAAGTACACCGTCCATTTCTTTAAATAAGGAGAAGTCTTTAAATTGTCTCAATACCGCAATGGCTTCACTCATTACTTTTATATCATTATCAGTTACTGGAATATTCATAATACTATAGGCTGTATCAGTATAGCGATAATATTTTTTGTCGTACACTTCAATGGGTGCGTTATAGCCTAATTTGTCACTACGCATCAACTGTATGTCTAATTGTACAGTACGCTTACTAACATTAATGTCTTTTCCTTCATATTCATAAAGGGCATCTGAACAGGCTTCAATTAAATCATTCAAAGTCCATTGCTTATAGTTGTTGCGTAAACAGTTATCAATGGTTTTGTATCGTATCAGAGCATTCTTATTAGCAGCCATTTTATCGTTTATTAATTAGTTCTATTTCAGATTTTAAGTTAGTTCTTGCTATATCTTCATATTTGTTTTTAAAGATAGCTGTAGTAAAAATTGATTTTTTGTTAAGAAAATGTTCTAATACTTTTTTACGCCCTTTATAATAAATGATATTTGGGACTGTTTTGTATTCAGTACGTATCTTTTTAGTGTAGTCAAGATATACTTCCCATGATTGGCCAAGTATTGCTAAATCAAAATCAATTAAAAAAGAAGTGTCATTGGAATTTGATGTATGTGTTTTGGTAGCTAATATGTGTGCTGTAATGTTAGCCGTATTTACATTTTGTAATTTCAATTTATTTAATACTTTAACTGCAAAATCAGCACTTTTTTCTTCATTATCTTTTTTCCAAACATTGTAGATAATGTCATGATAAAATATAGCTAAGATAAATTCTGTTAGGTCTTCAATTTCCGAACTGTACATGTCTAGGTAACTAAACAGTTCATTTAAATGCGTTAAATTATGATAGGCTCTAAACGATTCAGAGTAATGTTTGTGTAAGCCTTCCCATAATTCTTCAATAACAGTTTTGTCTGTTGTATACTTTAGGAACACTTTTTCAAAGCGATTTTTTAACTCCATTTGAATAAATTTCATTAAAAGTAACGAAATAATTTAACTACGCAAAAAGACTGCGCAATAAGGTCGAATATTTGTACTGTTATTAAAAAAGAAATAAAAATGAAAGTCACAGGAAAGACATTAATCGATTTAGGATTTAGAGAGGGAAGATGGTTTAAGGATGCATTAGCACATATAAATGAGAACGAACTTGAGGGAGAATTACTAACGAATTATTTAGATCAATATAAAATGCCGCCAATTCAAGAGCTACATAAAGAAGCAATGGCATTTTCGATAAATATAAAAGCAGAAAATGAATTAGAGGCACAAAATGTTGATTCAGTAGTATCCTCCATGGAAAAATTAATGCGAACACCAACAGTAGTTGATGGCGCTATTATGCCAGATGCTTGTCCGGCAGGACCATCAGGAACTATACCAGTGGGTGGAGTGGTAGTGACAAAAAATGCAATTCACCCAGGAATGCATAGCGCAGATATTTGCTGTTCTGTGATGCTGACAGATTTTGGAAAAGCAGATCCTAAAGAAGTGTTAGATGCTGCACATGAAAGCACTCATTTTGGTCCAGGAGGAAGAAGTAGAGAACATCAGTTCCGATTCCCTGATGAGTTGTTAACCGCGTTTAAAAGTAATTTTTTCTTAAACAATGATAGGTTACTAGGAATGGCCAGAACTCATTTAGGGACCCAAGGAGATGGAAATCATTTTTTGTTTGTAGGGAAATCGAAGAAAACAGGGAATACAATGATGATTACACACCATGGGTCAAGAGGACCAGGAGCATTGTTGTATAAAAGAGGAATGCAGATTGCGGAGCAATTTAGAAAGGATATTTCTCCAGAAACCTTAAAGCAAAATGCTTGGATTCCATATAACACTGAAGAAGGGGAGAAATATTGGGAAGCATTGCAAATAATGAGAACCTGGACTAAGAAAAACCATACCTGTATTCATGATGCTGTTTGTGAAAAAGTAGGAAAGCTACCTGAGGATAGGTATTGGAACGAGCATAATTTTGTGTTTAAAAAAGGAGACTTGTTTTACCATGCCAAAGGAGCTACTCCATTAGATGAAGCATTTATGCCAGATATTACAGGTCCAAGATTGGTTCCTTTAAATATGTCGGAACCAGTGTTAATTGTTTCGGGAAAAATTACTGCGAACAATTTAGGATTTGCACCTCACGGAGCAGGTAGAAATATGAGTAGAACACAACATAAAAAGACGAAAGCGGAATTCACCAATGAGGAAGTTTTTGCCTTGGAAACAGAAGGTTTGGATGTGCGTTTTTATTCTAATGAAATTGATGTTTCTGAATTGCCAAGTGCCTATAAAAATGCAGGAAATGTAAGAGCTCAAATGGAAGAATTCGGTTTAGGAGAAGTGATTGATGAAGTAATGCCATATGGTTGTATCATGGCTGGAGATTTTCAGAAAAATGCGCCGTGGAGAGTGAAAAGAAGAAATAGACATAAGAGAAGTTAAATAAAGATAACTACGCAAAATGACTGCGTAGGTTGTTTTCATCTTTGACAGGTAATTAAAAAAGAGAAAATGAAAACAGCAATATTAAATAAGTTAGCAAGCATAGAAAAGAAGAAAAATATAGAGATACTTTTTGCTTGTGAGTCAGGAAGCAGAGCATGGGGCTTTGCTTCCCCGGATTCAGATTATGATATCCGTTTTATATACAAACATAAAACTGAGTGGTATTTGAATTTATGGGAGAAAAAAGATACTATAGAATTTATGACCGCTGAAGATTTGGATGGATCTGGTTGGGATTTACGAAAAGCAACACTCTTATTAGCAAAGTCTAATGCCTCATTATTGGGTTGGTTGTTTTCGCCAGTAATATATAGAGCTGATGAATCTTTTTTAAAAGAAATACAAACGCTAGCAAACGAAAACTTTAATCCAGTAGCTGGTTTTTATCACTTTCATTCTATGAGCAAGAGTTTCTTAGATAAAGTAATTGAAGAGGAAGTGAGTTTAAAGAGTTTTTTTTATGCTTTAAGAACTACGTTATGTAGTAATTGGATATTGAAAAACGGAACTATTCCTCCAGTTGTATTTGCAGAGTTGCTAGTTTTAGTAGATGCAGATATAAAGGTAGCAATAGAAGAGCTAGTGGCAATAAAAGCAACTAAAAATGAAAGCTTTCAAGCCTTAAAAAACGATACTTTATTTAACTATTTGAAAGACATGATAACAAAAAATAACTTGAATAGAAATTCAGTTTTATTAAATAAAGCTGATGGAGAATCGTTCAATGAATTCTTTTTAAAAACAGTAGTGTGATGACTATAGCAGAATTAAAGAAATCGGGAAGCATCATATTTGAATGTATAAGCGGTAGTCGAGCATACGGACTTGACACCGCTACATCCGATACGGATATACGAGGTGTCTTTATTGCACCAAAAGAGCAGTTTTACGGATTACATTATACCGATCAAGTAAATGATGAAACCAATGATGTTGTGTATTATGAGCTTAAAAAGTTTATAGGATTGTTATTAAAAAACAACCCAAACATCATGGAGTTATTAAACATGCCAGAGGAATGTATTTTATATAAACATCCTTTGTTTGATTTAATAAAAAAGGAATTATTTTTATCAAAACTGTGTAGAAATACGTTTGCTAATTATGCTTTTACACAAATTAAAAAGGCAAGAGGATTGAATAAAAAAATAGTGAATCCTGTTGATCAGAAAAGAAAGTCTGTAGAAGATTTTTGTTATGTAAGAACAGGGAAACAATCAGTTTTGTTAAGGGGTTTTTTAAATATGAATCAATTAAAAAGTTCCGATTGTGGTTTGGCAAAAATTACTCATATGAAAGACTGTTATAACCTCTTTCACAATGTATACTTGGACTATAACGGAATAGCTAGAAATGACGCCAACGAAGTTTGTTTGAGTTCTATTCCTAAGGAAGAAACTCCTATAGGGTTATTGTATTTTAATGTAGATGGATACTCATCATATTGCAAGAGATACAAAGAATATTGGTCATGGGTAGCTAAACGAAATGAAGAACGGTATAAAAGTAATATTTCACATAGTAAAAATTACGATGCTAAAAACATGATGCATACTTTTCGGTTATTGCATATGGCAAGGGAAATTGGATTAAAAGGCGTCATAAATGTGAGGCGTTCTGATCGAGATTTTCTACTAGCAATAAAAAATGCTGAGTTTGAATATGCTGAGTTGGTTGAAAAAGCAGAAGTATTACGACAAGATTTGGATAAAATTTATGAAAGTACAGATTTAATGGAGAAACCAGATGTAGCACTAGTGGATAAGCTATTACTGAAATTAAGAGCTATCTATTATGAACAAAGAGTAGAGAAAGACTAATTAGTAATTCTAACGAGCCTTTTTTCTTACTTTTGAGAATAAAGTAAAAGCATATTTCAATAAACCAAATCTGAAATGACAACGAGAAACAGAGGAAAAGAAGGAAGCGACGATAAGCTTTTTGGAACTTCAAAAATGCAACAACTGATAAAGGAGGCGTTACAGGACATGTCCTATTTATTATCTAGAGATTATGCTGATAAATCAGCTGTACAATTGGTAGGGAATCGATATCGTTTAAATGTGAGGCAACAAAAAGCGATACGGGGTATGAGTGCCTCAGTTACTCAAGTGGAACAAAGAAAATTAAGTGAGCTATCTGTTAACCAATTAGTAGGACGGGAAATAATGATTGATGGATTTAATCTATTAATAGTATTGGAAAGTGCATTGTCAGGAGCATATTTATTTAAAGGAATGGATAATTGCTACAGAGACCTTTCCGGAGTACATGGGAGTTATAAACGAGTACAACAAACAGAAAAGGCATTGTTGTTAATAGGTGATTTTTTAAAAGAGTGTGCGGTAGGAAAAGTTACTTGGGTGTTTGACAAACCGGTTTCCAACAGTGGTCGATTAAAAACGAGAGTCAGAGAATTAGCCGAAGCACATGGATTTAATTGGGAAGTGATATTAGATAATAATCCTGATAAACTATTAGCGGAAAGTAACAAGATTGCAATTAGTTCCGATGCTTGGATATTAGATCGCGCTAAAAGGTGGTTCAACTTAGCAGGGGATTTAATTGAAAACAAAATAGAGATTACAACTATTATAGAGAGTTATTAATAACTTTCATGTCAAAGTAAGAAATAGAGAACGAAAAATCGGAATTGCGATGCATAGCATCAGGCATGTAGATTCGAAAGTGATCGTTACGAAGTAATTTCCTATTCTTTGACTTGATTTTTTTGGTTCGTTTTTTTATCAAGAAAAAAATGAACAGATAGTTCTTGAAAGACTTAATATGATGGTTTTAATAAAATTTATTAAATAAACTAACTTTCAAGTTTTATTTAGAAAAACAACAAATAAGCACTCGAATTTGGTGAATAGGAACAATTTGCACCATATTTGTAGTAGAATTATTAACAAAAAATAAAACGAAAACCACCTATGACGATATTTTTAAACATAAAAAGGACGCTGAAAAGCTATTTTGATTGTAAGAAATAGGTTAATTTTCGAAAAGATATCTCTTTAAAAAGCGTCCAAACTAAAATTTGGACGCTTTTTTTATGACTTTTTTCGAACACTATTTTACTGTTATAAAATTGGAGCTTTAAATGCTAAATACAAGCACAACAATTGGTTGTGAATTTGTTTACTATCTGTAGGAATACGGGCAGGGATTCTAGCACCTAAAAACAGCATAACTTACTGGTAACGAGAAATATAAAGGCAGATATTTTCTTGTGTAATCCAAAAAATGAATTGACCTTTGCATCGCAGTATTACCGAATAAAACGGAACAACTAGCAAAAACTAAATTATTAATCAAACCAATTAAATATTGGAATGACGTATAAATAATTTGAATTATTTTTTTACTTAGATGAGGCATAAAATTTAAACATAGCCTCAGTTACGGTTATATTTTATAACAATATATAAGTGAAAAAGGAGCATATTATATATGACATTTTAATTTTTAAATGGTTTATCAACACCGAAGTACTATGACTTTATTCAATAGCTACCAATACATTCCACAAGGCCTAGGTGCTTTGTTATGTATGCTTCGGGATTTCATTCGTAAATAATATTTCCATTATATATGAAAAAAAGTCCGAAGCTATAACGTTTCGGACTTTTTTCATTCTAGGTCTATCTTGAAGAATCTCCGAGACCAAATTTAAAAGTGATTTTATACAACCATGTTCCGTAATAGGAAGAACTATCAATGCATTAACATTTGATGGAAGGATCACTTATATCATAATGTATAAGAAAAATATAATGGGAAAGAAATTAAGCGGAAGAGACTTAATCAAGTTAGGTTTTCCGCAAAACAATAGTATTAATGTGACTTTAGGTCAGATTAATAGATATCAGAAAAGAAAAAAGAAAGAACAAATATTACTCGAAGCTAAGCAAGTATTACTACATCCTGAAAATTATAAGGGAGATGGTGTTTGGGGAAAAATAGCAGAAAGTCTGCTAGATCCAGTACTAGTGACGAAGCAAGTGTTAAACTCAGTACGTGCACCATTTCAAATATTTGGAGAAAATGAAATTGATGATAAAGCCAAGTATCAATTATTTGATGCTTTAAAATTACCAGTGGCAGTTGCAGGAGCCTTAATGCCAGATGCACATGCTGGATATGGTTTGCCAATAGGTGGAGTATTAGCAACAAAAAATGCTGTAATTCCTTATGGAGTAGGAGTAGATATTGGTTGCAGAATGAGTTTAAGTATTTATCCAATACCAACATCTTATTTAAAAGGAAAGCAGCATCAACTTGCAAATATTTTATCAGAACATACCAAATTTGGAATGTATGAAACACATAAGGTAAAACATGACCATGAAATTTTTGAGCGTGAGGAATTTAAAACTATTCCTTTAGTAAAGCGATTAAAAGACAAAGCGTACAAGCAATTAGGAACTTCAGGTGGTGGAAATCATTTTGTAGAGTTTGGAGTAGTAACTATTAAGGATGAAAAGAATGAATGGGACTTACCATTAGGCGATTATGTTGGCGTATTAAGCCATAGTGGTTCTAGAGGATTAGGAGCAAATATTGCAAAACATTATACCTATTTAGCTACTAAACAATGTCCCTTACCCAAGCACGTACAGCAGTTGGCTTGGTTGGACTTGAACACACATGACGGGCAAGAATATTGGTTGGCAATGACATTAGCGGGTGATTATGCGAAGGCATGCCATGATAATATTCATAAACGCATAGGGAAATTGTTAGGAGCAAGACCTGTAGCTACAATCGAAAACCATCACAATTTTGCTTGGAAACAAGAGGTAAACGGTGAAGAATGTATTGTGCATAGAAAGGGAGCAACTCCTGCTGAAAAGGGTGAATTGGGAATTATTCCAGGTTCTATGACAGCACCAGGATTTATTGTTCGTGGTCTGGGGAATCAAGATAGTTTAGCATCTGCATCACATGGAGCAGGACGTCTTTTTTCTAGAAGAAAATGTAAAGAGAAATTCACTAAAAGTGAAATCAAAAAGCAATTGCAAGCAAACGATGTTACGCTTATAGGAGGTGGAGTAGATGAAGCACCTATGGCTTATAAGGATATCGAGAAGGTAATGGCGAATCAAAAAGAATTGGTTGAGGTTATTGGAACATTTACACCGAAAATAGTACGAATGGACAAATAAAATCAACAGTAAGAAATAAAAAATGGACAAAATAATTCAAATAACGGCAGCAAGAGGACCAGCAGAATGTTGTTGGGTAGTAGCTCAAGTACTCAAGGTTTTTATAGCAGAAGTTAAGGCTAAAGGAATTGAGTATATAATTCTGCAACGAGAAAAAGGTATTGAAAACGGTACTGTACAATCAGTGAGTATTCAGTTATCAGGAACCGATGTGAATAGTTTTTTAACTACCTGGACTGGAACAGTACAATGGGTTGGAACATCTGCATTTCGAAAATATCACAAACGTAAAAATTGGTTTATAGGGGTGTATGAATTGGAACAATTATCCCTTTCGGAATTAAATGAAAAGGATATTAGTTTTCAAACGATGCGAAGTACTGGTCCTGGTGGACAAAATGTAAACAAAGTGAATTCAGCAGTAAGGGCTATTCATACTCCAACTGGAGTACAAGTAGTAGCAATGGATAGCCGATCACAACATCAGAATAAAAAATTAGCAATAACACGTTTAAAGGAAAAGGTAATGGAAGCCAACAGACAACAACTTAAAACCATGGAATTGAACCTATGGAAAAATCATTTGAGTTTGGAGCGTGGGAATCCGATTAGAGTTTTTAATGGGACTGATTTTAAAAAGAAAAAAGTAATTGCTTCCTATAAAAATAATCGCAATCAGTTAAAAAACGACTTGCGAAAAGAACTAAAGAATTAAGAAAATGGGAAATTTAATAGATAAATATTTATTTCAAGCGTTGGATTCCTATCCATACGAATTGGAAACAACTGTAGAGTCATTAAACTATGCGCTTTCATACGATGCTAAAAATACAACAGCTTTGTGTTTAATGGGACGTCTTCATGCGGAAATACTAAGTGATTATGAAACAGCTAAGGATTATTTCCAACAAGCGTTAGCAGAAAATATACAGGCAGTAGAGGTGTACATACATTATGCTTCGGTATTACTATGTAATGAAGATTATAAAGAGGCTGAAAAATTACTGGATTATGCATTAACAATTAAAGGCTCAGATAAAGCTGTATTGTATGCCATGCAAGCAATTATGTACGAGCATTTAACAGCGTATAAAAAAGCATTAAAGTGTTTGAAAAAAGCTAAAGTGCATGCATATAACAATTGTTATACTGAAGGGATAAAAAGAGAAGAGACACGTATTAAAGACAAGATGCCAAAGAAAAAAAAGGCCTCTAAGAAAAAATCAAAATCCTCATCTGATAAGAAAAAGAAGAAAAATAAAAAGAAGTAAAATGGGAGCACCACATAATAAGAACAGATATGGTGAAGTGTGGCCTAAAGACAGAATAACTTATACCTTAAAGGAATTAATACTTTTAAAAGATTTAGTTGTTTTATCGGGTGGTTGGGCTTGGCATTTTCTATCGCCAAAAAATCATATTGAATATAAGCATGCACATGATCATAAGGATATGGATTTATTTATTCATCCTAAAAATGTAGCAGAGGTGATGCATATTATTCAACAGAATGGTTTTAAAAAGGTATGGACACGTTATGATAGATTACCTAGTGAAGAGAATTTTAGGCGTTATGAAAAAACTGTAGAAACGGAGACTGGCAAAGAAATTCGTATAACAATAGATTTTTTTGTTAGTGCCTCCATACCAGTTCAGAAAGCTAAAGGTTGGACTGTCGTAGCCCCATCTTTTTTATTAGGCTTGTATACTAACATTCATTCGAGTGATAAATGTTGGGCTGTACAGGCTGCATTTAAATTATTAATGAAAAATATCAACCCATTAGACAGGAATGAATTAATTACTATTCCTGACTAATGCAATGAAAAACACAAAACAACATGAAAACAACAGATAAAATTATAATAATAGACCTTGAGGCAACTTGCTGGAAAGGTCCTGTTCCGCAAGGACAAGTAAACGAAATAATAGAAATAGAAATTTGTGTTCTAGACACAAAAACGGGAATCATTTCAAAAAATGAAGGGATTTTAATAAAACCTGAGCGTTCAACAGTGAGCCCTTTTTGTACCGAGTTAACCACAATTACTCAAGAATTGTTAGATCAAGAAGGAATTTCTTTCGAGCAGGCTTGTAATGAGCTACGTATACAATACAATAGTTATCAATACACATGGGCAAGTTACGGTGCTTATGATTTAAACATGTTAAAGCAACAATGTAAATTCAGAGGATTGGATTATCCAATGGCTCAAAATCATATTAATGTAAAAACATTATTTACTAAAGTAAAAGGCTTGAAACGAAAAGTAGGAATGAAAGGTGCTTTAGAGATGTTAGAAATTCCATTAGAAGGCACGCATCATAGAGGAGTAGATGATGCTAATAACATAGCGAAAATTTTAGACTGGTGTTTAAATACATCAGCTAAAGCTGAAAGTTGTTGTTTAACTAAGGAAGTGCAATTTTCATAGTTATGACGAATGATTTTAGAATAAAATGAAAGGCAACCATTATGGTTGCCTTTTTTGTTTTTAGTGAGACCTGTTCTATATGTTTTTCTGAATATTATTACTTACTTTAATTAGAGGTTGACAGATTAAGAAATAATGAACGAAAAATCGAAATTGCAATGCGATAGCATTAAGTATGTAGAATTGAGAGTGAATGGTGCTTTAGCAATTTCCTATTGTCTGTCTTGATTTTTTTGTTTCGTTTTTTTATCAAGAAAAAAATGAAAAGCCCCCCCCTTGATTTATAAACTATTTGTTAGATGTAAAAATAGGGATTGAAACTAATTTTATCAAAAGGTTACGACGCTATTGGTTTTTAGGGTAAAAGTAAATTACAGGTACTAATTCTCTGTGTTGTTAAAGGTATATGAACGCTATATTGTCTTATAAAGACTCTAAATAGTGCTCCATATTTGTACTTTAGTATTAAATTATCCCATATTTGCAGTATATAAATGAATCAAAATAGAATACATATAGCACCTAAATCGCTGTTTAACCAGTGTGATTATCGTCAGGTAAGTGAATTACCTACACGAGAAGGGGCGTTTTGTGTCTATTGTTATAAGAATTGATAGTGTAAAAACTATAAAAACATATAAGAATTACAAGCGTCCAAGAAATTGGACGCTTTTTTTATGGATTTTTTTGAGTATGATTATAAAATAATAAAAGAAATAGAAAAGTAGTATTTGGACCCTAAGCAGAAGAGAGACAGTCAGTTGCATATTATCCAGTTATCGGTTGAAAAACGGACAGGAATCGCTATGTCTAAAAATAAGCGTAACTAATTGATTATCAGTAAATTAAATGTAATTTTTTCTTGTGAAATCTAAAAATAGGTTTCATCTTTGCACCGTAGTTAAGCAACAAATATGTTTATGTTTACTATCTATATAAAAAGACAAATTTTTAAAAATATAAATATGATACGTTTTAATTCACATCCATTTTCAAGCCCCCTTTCGCAAAGCCGTCAGGATTATTGTCCGGAAGTAAATAGAAGCGTCTGTAGTACTATACAACGAAGGAATATGTAGTTATATATATCTTCGTAAATTACTTAAAGGCGCCTATATAGGCGCCTTTTTTATGCGCTGTAATCAGAGCTTTAAAATGAAATAAAGTTAATGCAAAAATTGGAGAGTAGGCAAATGTTGGTTTGTTGCGCTCGTTTGCTAAACGAGTTTGTGTAATAGCAATGATTGGTTCAAATGCTTGCATTCACGAAAACCCAAAAAAAATAAAAATTGCTTGAGTAATTCCGTTGCTCTCCGCAAGAATAAATAAGACAAGGTGGCTGAAAGGTTAAGGCAACGGTCTGCAAAACCGTTTTTTATGAGTTCGATTCTCATCCTTGTCTCAATGATTGAAGCAGTATCAAACTTGTTTGAAAACTGTGAAAATCCAATTTGTGATTTGATGAGAACGCGCAGCAATCTCATCCTTGTCTCGTAATGGGAGTTCGCCAGAGTTGGAGAGCTGGGGCGGTCTGTAACACCGTTGTCGAAAGACTGAGTAGGTTCGATTCCTATAACTCCCACAATAAAATAAGGTTCTAGAAAGGGACCGTCAGGTTGAATATATATATAGTTACGGCTGACTATATGAATTTAGAGATGTATTTAACCTGACAAAATAGTATCGTAGTTCAATGGCTAGAGCACCCGACTGTCTCTCGGGAAGCTGCGGGTTCGAATCCCGTCGGTACTGCTAACTAATTACTGGGAAGATAACGATTGGCTGTTTACCCGCTTTGGATGCGGGAGGTTGCAGGTTCGAATCCTGCTTCTCAGACGATGTAACCAAAATCAAGCTTGCTTGAATTTTGGTTTGAGCTGAGACATCGCAGGATGACGTAGTCAATCCTGCTTCTCAGACGATGTGACCAAATCAAGTTATTTGAATTTGGTTTGAGCTGAGGCATTGCAGGATGACGTAGTCAATCCTGCTTCTCAGACGATGTAACCAAAATCAAGCAAGCTTGAACTTTGGTTTGAGCTGAGGCATTGCAGGAAAGACGAAGTCAGTCCTTCTTCTCAGACGAATATGCAGGGATGGCGAAATGGTAAACGCACCTGATTTAGAATCAGGATTTTGAGAGTTCGAGTCTCTCTCTCTGTACCAATAGATTTATGGTGTAATGGATAGCACACTAGGTTACGACCCTAGGAGTATGAGTTCGAATCTTATTAAATCTACAAATTGACTTGTGATGTAATGGTAGCATATAAGATTTTGATTCTTATTGTATAGGTTCAACTCCTGTCAGGTCAACTATTAACTGGGAATATAACGATGTTTACCCGCTTGCTTGAGATGTTATTAAGTAAAGCCCTATATGAAATCTAAATGTCACACTGAGCTTATCGAAGTGCAATTGATAGTCAAGGTTTTATTGGTTTTCGCGAAGCTCAGACAAAATGGTGTTTTCAGCTTATTTGGTAAAGTGCTAGACTGTGAATCTAGAGAACAGGGTTCGAATCCCGAAAACACCCAAAATTAAAATAACCTATACTACGTAAAATGATTGCGTAGTAGGGTGGGAAGTTTGTAATGTAATTAAAAGCTAATAATAAGTTTAAAGGTTTTGTGTTCTTTTAAACGTTTAAATATCAAGCTAGTCTTGTTGGGTGTTTCTGTATAGCACTATTGTATAAAGTATTGCAATGATTTTGTATGATGACTTTATATTCAACTAGATTTGGAGGTTTTAGATTGTTTACCAAAAAATAATCACACACTGTGGTCATGGGTTCGAATCCCATCCTCATTAAGTTGAGGTAGTTCAGTTTGGTTAGAACAACAGCGTAGATGTCGTCGGTTCGAATCCGATCTTAAACTTTGGAGAAATCCATTGGTTTATGTAGCTCAACGGTAGAGCACTACACTCTTTTAGGTAGAGAGAACAATAGACTCAAAATCTATTTTCAAAAAGCTGATTATCTTTTTAAACTAATCACCAGCCAGTCACGCTGTAAAATTGATAAAATAATGGATTGAAAATCAGCTATGCTTTGTAAGCACAAGTGTTTTAAGTGAAGCAATCTTAAATGTACTTTGAATAACTGATTTTTAGTATTGTAAAGGAATTACTTTTTGAGTTTTCTAATGATAGTTAGCTATTATATATAATTTTCAAAAATGGATTCTTGACAGTTATAATATGAGTGTATTCCGTATGTAAAAGATGATTTTCTTTCTGTTGTTTTTAATAAATTAAAGAAACTAAGTAATAAATAGAATAATGAAACGAGTACGAATTAATGAGGGGAAAATTGGATTGGTTTTCAAAAACGGAAACTATTTAAAAGTAATTACCGAAGGGGTATATTGGTTAGGAATTAATCAAAGAGTGCTAATGTACAATCAGGCAACTTCTTTTGCTACACCTATAGCCTTAGAACTTTTAGTAAGAGATGAAAAATTAACGGCACTTATTGATGTTGTTGAGGTAAAAGATAATGAATTAGTACTAGTGCATGAAAATGGAATTTTTAAAACAATCTTAAAATCTGGAAGATATACCTACTGGAAAGGTTTGATAAATAGAACCTATACTCGAGTAGATTTAAGTAAAATTTATATTACGGAACAAATTGAAAAATCATTGTTTACAAAACCTGAAATGGTGCAGTACATCAGATTATTTGAAGTGGCTGCTTTTGAAAAAGCGGTATTGATTATTGATGATGTATACACAAAAACATTAGATGGAGGAACATATCGATTTTGGAAAAATGATACCACTATAAAAATTGCGAAAGTTGATTTACGTCAGTTGCAATTAGAAATTTCAGGCCAAGAGTTATTAACCAAGGACAAGGCTGCAATCCGAATTAACTTTTATACTCAGTATAAAGTTACTACTATTGAAAAAGCCTTGTTGGAAAACAAGGATTATGAAAAGCAATTGTACGTTTTAATGCAATTGGCATTAAGAGCTTATGTTGGGACCTATACTTTAGATGAATTGTTAGAGCGTAAAGAAAATATTGCTGCTGCAGTGTTTGAAAATGTGAAGAATGCTGTTTCAAAATTGGGTGTATCTGTTTTAAATTGCGGTATTAGAGATGTTATCTTAACGGGTGAAATGAAAGAAATCATGAATCAGGTATTGGTAGCTCAAAAAAAAGCACAAGCAAATGTAATTACAAGGCGAGAGGAAACAGCTGCTACTAGAAGCTTATTGAATACTGCTAAGTTAATGGAAGAGAATAGCATGCTATTTAAGTTGAAAGAAATGGAGTATGTGGAGAAAATTTCTGATAAAATTGGAGAGATTTCAGTTTCCGGAAATGGAGGTGTGATTAAACAATTGAGGGATATTTTTTCCGTTAATAATTAATTGGAAAGATGAGTATATAGGATGTTTGTATCCTATATTTAGTTGTAGTTTGGCTAGCTTATAGTGAAAATATAAAAGTGTGCATATATAAATACGATTAAGGATAACAGCCCTAATCGTATTTTTCTTTTATAGATTCCAAAAAATAGGAAGGTGTAATTCCAGTAAATTTTTTGAAAGCAATATTAAATGAAGATTTAGACTTAAAGCCTACCATATCAGCAATGGACTCAATTGTCAAATTCCAGTTTTCTCTTTGAGTTAATAATTTTCGAGCTTCATTAATTCTATATTCGTTAATAAAAGTATTGAAGTTCTTTCCAGAAAATTCATTAATCACTCTCGATACATAAGATTTATTACTTTCTAAACGCTCTGATACTTTCCCTAAGGAGAGGTCATGTTCTAGAAATATTTTTTCACCCTCAAACAATTTCGTAATGTTATGAATTAAAGCATCTTTATATTCCTTACTCAATTCAGAAGATATTTGTTTAACATTTTTATCATCACTAATAAGTTCTATACCAGCAGTAATTTCATGCATTTTATTCCTTCTTTCTTCCGAATCGACTTGTTCAAGGTTTATTTGAAATAGGTCTTTATTGGCTCTTTTTAACCTATTATAATAATAATATAATGTCACAGAAAAAGTTGAAACAAACAATAATGCTATAAAGAACCATCTGATTTTAATGGAGTTAATTTCATTCTCCTTTTTAAGAGATTCAATTTCTTTTTCTTTTTTATCAAAATTATAAATAGCCATTAACTCTGTAGCCCTGTTTTGAACTTCATTTGCTTGGGTAGTACTTCGAACCTCTAAATATAATTCATGATACTCTAAAGATTTTTCGAATTTGTTTTGTCCTTTATAGATAGCCGAAAGCGCTCCATATGAACTTTCTAGCAGATAATTATTTTTTTTAGTTTTAGCAATTTCCAAGCACTTTTTAATAGCTATTTCTGCTTTTTGATACTCTTTTTGATCGAAATATATAATGGCTAAATTCCTATTAATGTAAGCAATTGGAAGTGATGTTGTGTCTTTTTGATAGAGGTTTAGGCCTTCATTGAAATAATTCAAGGCCTTTTTTAAATTACCTTTACTTTGATAAGCAAGACCAATATTACTAATGACCCCTAATATATCATTCTTATCTCCTATTTTTTTTTTAATTATTAATGATTTATTGAAATACTCTAAAGATTCATCCAATTGATTTAAACTCCCATAAGTTATCCCTATGTTACTCAAGATGTCAGCTTTAATTAAATCGTTATTTTGATTCTCTATTAAAGCCAATGCTTTAGAATAATGATCAAGAGCCTCTTGATATTCTTCTAGGTTATAATAAATAAGAGCCAAAGCATTTAATGAAGTAGAAATGTTTATTTTGTCTTCTATCTCTTGGCTCATTTTTAAAGCCTTTAGGGTATAACTTAGCGCTTCATCAAATATATTTAAGCCTAAATAACATTCCCCAATTTTCTTATAAGCATATATTTCATCGACTCTCTTATTACCTCTGTAGCTATAATCATTAAGAGCCCTTTTGTAGTATTCAATTGCTTTTGTAAAACTCTGCTTTTTAAAATGTATGTCAGCTGTTTCTATGAAGATATTAGGTTCAGTTTCCTTTACTTGAATAGTAGTTACTGATAGCTCATGCTTAATTGCTGCATTTACTTTAAATAATAAAGCAAAGCAAACTATACAGATAGGTAAAAGTAACTTTTTTATCATTGGAATTTGTTATGGTCTCTATTAATAAAACATTTAAGATTGTAAATACCCCATCTTATTGTTTTAGATTAGACTACTAAAATCACCAATTTTAATTCATTATGACCTATCAAACCTGTTTTTTAACTAAGTATACTTGATAAGTAACCATGACATAGCTTGTATTATAGGAATGATAAGTTTATAAGTATGATATGTACCTTCATACAGTTGAGGTAGTTTGGACAAAAAACAGGAAGGTTGATAGAGGGGGATTGTTTAATTCAAGTTACAATATAATAGTCCGAAAATATTGTATCAAAGTCTTGATTTTATTTTTGTTAGGTTCTAATTTATATAGTGACTTTATGATATTGAAAAGAGTTTAGATAATAATTGTCCCTAAACTCATTTAATAACCGTTTATTTAATCATGGAGTTTTACATTAGACCTGTTTCTTCTATTTAAATAGAAAAGGGTTCTATGATTCCAAATAAAACAACAGTTCATTTTGACTTTAGAATAACGACAATCCTTTTTATAAGCAACTGAATTCAATTTCGGAATTTTATTTACATTTCTAGGGATAATTTGAATAGAAATACAGCATGTTTTCATCTTTACATTGGGGTCTTATTTATGTAAAGAAGAGATTAGTAATACCGTTAATATCGCTGTAATAGGGAATCCTACCAATGCATAAGGAATTTTTGATTTCAAGATTCTGATACTTGATAAATTATTTATGGATCAATTTAATTTATTTATACTAGACCTTTTAAAGACTTCATATTCCTCTTTTAGGTTTTTTAAATCTCGGTTAATTTTGTAATTCATGCTAATGATAAACACGAAAACAAATAGATATAATGGGATTAGAACTATATAAAATAGATACATAATAGCTTTTTTGAGGTTAAAAAATTCCCTTTGTTTTATTTCAAAGTTTCTTTTAATCTTGGTAGATCATTACAAAAGCAGGTAAGGACTAAACTGAAAACATTAGAAAATAGAGAAAAAAATCAGCTCATTTTAAAAACTGATTTTCTTTAAATACAAGAATTGATAATTATAATTAAACCAAAAAAAATGAAAACAAATCCTGTAAATTGGTAATCATTAATGTTTATTATGGAATGGGATTGAAGCCCAAATTCCATAATAAACGATTATACTCCCTTAAATGATATAATCAGTGTTGGCTTAATTCCTGTAAATAATAAATTACATTGTTATTTACAGGAATAGACTCTGAACTTAAGTAACTAAGCGTACTTTATATAAGTTCTTTATTCATTGATCAATTACAATGTCATTTAGTTGATCATAACTTTTTTAGTTGTTACTCCTTTTGAAGAATTTATTTTAACAAAATAGACTCCTGTAGATAAAGATGATACATCTATTTGAGTGCTACTTAAATTAGCTTCTTTGTTATAATAAATTAATTTACCGTTTATAGAAAACAATCGGATTTCGCCAAATCCATCTGATCCGCTAATATTGATTACAGAGGATGTCGGGTTTGGATATATTTTTAAAGTACTATTAAACAACTCTTCTTCTACTGATAGTGATGAATTATACACAGGTGTTCTCCATACACCTCTACCATAAGTTGCAGCATACAATTTACTATCGGCCGTATTTATTTCTAATTCGTTAATAATAACATTTGGTAGCTGATTATTGAATGTCTCCCAATTAGATAAACTAGTGTCGATATAATAAACGCCATAATTCATTCCTAAATAAAGTCCTTTATTAGCATTATTCTGCCATACTAAAGCAAAGGCATCAAAATTTGGTAAGTTCTTTTTATATGAGGTCCATGTAGTCCCACCATTTAAAGATACATATACTTTTTCTACTCCATTGGTGGCTATAGCTATTCTGT
The DNA here is from genome assembly GCA_002733415.1 of Kordia sp. Classification (GTDB taxonomy): domain Bacteria; phylum Bacteroidota; class Bacteroidia; order Flavobacteriales; family Flavobacteriaceae. Next base: position 28,455 of record NVVR01000002.1, read on the forward strand.
TAGGGTCTGTAGGGTGAATAGCGATACTATTAATATCTCCGTTAAATCCTGTTAACTCTATCCATGTTCCTGATCCGGTAGTTGTTTTATATAATTTATTAGTAGAGGAAGCATACATTACTTTATTATTAGATGCAGCTATTTTTAAATGATCAAGATTGGCTAGTCCAAATACTTGTGATATTGCTGTCCAACTATATCCTTCATCAGTTGATTTATATACCTGGTCGTATCCTGTATATATGGTATTAACCAAAGTAGGGTCTTGCTCTATAGGGGTAACCCATTGTCCTTGCTTGTCGTCAGGAGATGCTATTTCCAAGAGACCTTGATCATCGATTTGGTAGAATTGGCCATAATATATACTACAATAGACTTTATTTGGATTATTTTTATCAATGAAAGTTTCCATTCCATCACCTCCAAATATACCACTCCATTGTCCAGCTGCATTACGAAGTGCGCTACCATTATCTTGAGATCCTCCACTTACCACAACTGGATTAGTTTGAGAAACTCCTATTCTATACAAATGACGAATTCCTAAGCCTGAACCAATTTGCGTATAGTAATATTTGTTAATAGTAGCCGTATTTTCAGCAATGTAAATACCACCATCGGTCCCTGTAAACAGTGTGTTATTTATAAATTCAAAAATTTCTACATCTGCATGACAGTATCCTATGTTTTTTTCTATTGCTTCAGATTGCATCCAATCTGATGTTGGTATAAAAGTAACTCCTGCATCGCTCGATTTCCATGTATTTATACCAGCTATATGAACCTCATTGGCATTAGTTGGTGATGCAGCTATAGCCATATGTCCCGGTGCTTGCCCTTTATCATCGTCACCTAAGGTAGACCCTCCTAAATAATTTTTAGAATGCGATAATTTTGTAAATGTAGCTCCTGAATTTGTAGATTTATAAAAAGCTCCAAATTTATATGCATTTGCTTCTAGAACATATACAATAGCTGGGTTCTGAGCAGATACGGCTATCATTTTAGCATCATCTGTAAACCCTGAAATTGCAGTAAAATTGGCGCCTCCATCCGTTGATTTATAAAATCCTCCTCCAGTTGCATACACCGTATTAGGGTCTCCTGGTTTAAACTCAATATCATGTCCGGTACTTTCACCTGTAACTCCTGTCCATGTGCTTCCCCCATCTGTACTTCTATATACCATACCATCTTCAACGGCAGCAAATACTAGATTAGCATTAGTAGGGTGTATTATAATTTTTATTACATTTCCATTAACACTAGGGTTAGGAAGTGAATTCCATGTTGCTCCAGTGTCTGTTGACTTATACATTTTTCCATCACCAGAGCCCCAATAAAACACTTGTGGATTTGTAGGATCCATAGCCAATGAGGTTACTACTAAGTTACTATGATTGTCAGCCAATGGAGTCCAGGTTGTTCCTTTATTGGTTGTTCTCCATACACCACCATGTTCAGCTCCAACGATAATGTGATTTATATTGGTTTTTTGAACAGCAATGGACGTAATTCTTCCCAAGCCTGGATTATGTTCGCTGTCATACCAAATTTTTGGTCATAATTTCTCCCAATTGTCGTTAGCTGCAACACTTTTATTTTGGTTTTTAGTATTCAAATAAGCGTTGTAACGCGCTAGTTCTTCAATATAAAAAGAGGGTGTTTTCAAATATCCATTTTCATTTTGCATACGTAGGGCATTATATTCCCAACGTTTATACTGTTTATGACCAGTTCCTTTTCCTTTTCCTCTCTCGGAAAAATAGGCATCAGCAATTTCTTTAATCTGTTGGACTGTAAATGTTTCTTTGGCGATCATTTTTTTGTATTCCTGAGCGCTTGCTAAAAAGCAACTGAACACCAAAAATGTAAGTAGTCTTATTTTTTGCATAGTATTTGTTTTTGGGGGTTATTAATAATTTAGGTGTAAAGCCTAGAATTGGGCTCAATGGCCCAATTCCATGCTAAATGATTGTTATGCATGTGATTACATGGTCAGTTTTGGCTTAATCAAACTTCATCATTTCTTTACAATAATAAACTCTGAACGTCTATTGGCTTGGTGCGCTTCTTCGCTACATTTAACACCATTAGCACATTCATTAATCAATTGTGTTTCTCCTTTACCTTTTCCTGTTATTCTTGAGGCATCTATTCCTTTTGAAATTACATGTTGAGCAGTAGATTTAGCTCTTCGGTCTGATAAGGCTAGGTTGTAACTATCTTTTCCTCTTGAATCAGTGTGCGATTCTGCACTGATGATCATCTCCGGGTATTTATTCATAATTGCTACTAACTTATCTAATTCAGTAGCCCCCTGAGCGGTAATATTGTGTTTGTCTAGTTCAAAGAAAATAGGGTTTAACATTACCTTATTATCTACTATGATTATATCTAATGGTAATTGTTCTGATACTTCTTTATTGTCTGTTTTAGCAATAGCAATACTATTGTTTAAGTATAATTCTCTATTAGCTTCTACTTTAAAAGCTTGATTACACTCATACTTAAATTGTACATTACCGTTTTCATCGGTAGTTTTATTAGTTATTTTATTATTGTTTTCATCGTAAATAACTACAGCAGTCATTGGCAAAATAGCTTTAGTTTTACTATCAACAACCTGTACTGTTAAAGTAACATCACATACCGGTATGATTTGTTCAAAGGCGTAAATATCATCACTACCAGCTCCTCCTGATCTATTAGAGGCAAAGAATCCTTTTTGTGATTCTTCATCGATAGTGAAACTAAAATCATCGTTTCCTGAGTTTATTGGTGCTCCAGCATTTCGAACTGATCCGAAGTCATCACCTTTCATTTTCGCTGCAAAAATATCCATCATCCCTAATCCTGGGTGACCGTTAGAGGTAAAGTATAAAATACCTTTGCTACTAATAAATGGAAACATCTCTGATCCTTCGGTATTGATTTTATTGCCTAAATTTACAGGATCACCATAAGTACCATCTCCATTTATGGTTACATACCAAAGATCTGAACCTCCTATAGTTCCTTTCATATCTGAGTTGAAATACAAACGTTTTCCATCTGTGCTTACAGCAGGTCCTCCAGTATTGTGGTTCTCACTATTAAAAGGCAAACCTTTTACATCAGACCACTGACCATTTACCATAGTAGCTGAGTACAGGTTGATGGTACTTTTCCCTTCGGTATCTTTTTTAAACTTTTTTGAAAACAAACTTCCAGTACGCTCATAGCTCTCTCCTGAAAAATACATTGTTTTTCCATCTGGACTAAAGTTTACTGTTCCTTCGTTGTATTTAGTATTTACTTTTCCGCCTAATTTTGACTCATTAGTTAAAGCTCCTGTTTCAGCATCGTAATCTGACACATAAATATCTAAATACGGTTCTTCATTCCATCCATAGCTTCTTGACTTACCACTTCTGGCTGAAGAATAGTACACTTGGTTTTTAAATAATACTGGTCCAAATTCTGAATACTTACTATTGAACTCTGTAATAGGTGTTACTTTAAATTTGGGACTATCTCCCAATAATTTAGCTACAATATTTGGATTGTTTTTATGTGCTACCGCTCTAACATCATTTGGTGCTAAAGACGAAAATTTATCCATCCAAGTATTGGCCTTGTCGTATTTACCATTGGCCTTTAAAATTTGAGCGTATTTAAAAAATTGCTCAGGATTGTTTCCTGTTACAACTACTTTCTTATACCATTTTTCTGCATCAGTGGTGTTAAATACATTATAATAAGTATCGGCCAGACGACCATATACATAATCATTTCCTTTACCGTCTTCTATAACTTCAAGGTATTCTGATATGGCATTTACATATTCTAAATTATCAAAATAAGTATCTGCCTTGGCTGTCTCTTTTGTCTGAGCATTTAAACCAAGTGTTCCTAATAGGAGTAAGCTTGTATAAATATATTTTTTCATGTGTTGATTCTTATTGTTTATTAAATGTCACATGTAACTTTTGATAATTAAACACAAACAGCTACTATAACAATGCTATCTATTTTAATTATGTCAGTTTCATTTTTTTGTTTGATTTTATTAGAAAAATCTCGGTGAACGTGATACTTTTTTAGGAAAATTCAAATCAAATTGTAAAAACACCTCATGAGATGCACTTGTAGCTTCACTGATATCTGATAGAGTATAATCATAGGCATAACCTAATCGGAGGCTTCGATTAAAGGCTAAACCAATTAAACCACTTATTGAATCATCATTTCTGTATGAAGCTCCTATTTCAAACTTATCATAGAACAAAAAATTGGCATTTACATCAAAAGATGTAACGGCATCAAAAGACGATTTAATAAGTATAGATGGTTTGAATTTTGTAGCTTCTGAAATTTGAAATACATATCCTGCAGTTACAAAATAATGCTGTACTTCAGTACCAAACTTTCTGCCATCTTTATCAAGATGAACACTATTCAGTAAATTTGGCATCGATAAGCCTACATAATATTTATCAGTATAAAAGAAGGTCCCTATTCCTGCATTTGGAGTTGCGTTGGATACATCTTCTTTAAAAATAGGATCATTTGGTAATGAGGTTACTACTCCGCTGTTTAGTGAAATATTATGAAGAGTAATTCCTCCCTTGAACCCAAAGGCTAATTTATGCTTTTCACTTAAATCTACAGTGTAAGATAAGTCAGCATAAATATTATTTTCCTTTACAGGTCCGTGCTGATCTGAAATTACAGAAAGTCCTAAACCTATATGTTCCGCCACAGGACTGTGGCCGGAAAAAGTAATGGTTTTTGGGGCTCCATCTAATCCGGTCCACTGGTTCCTGTATAATGCTACTATGGATAAACCTTCTTTTGATCCAGCATAGGCAGGGTTAATAACCGCTTGATTATACATGTATTGTGTATATTGTGGGTCTTGTTGGGCGTTAACTGTATTACTTATTCCTAAAAGTAATACAGCTAAGGCTAATATTGATTTTTTCATATTTTAAATCTTTAAAAGTCTTAATTCTTTTAGTACTCTCTATTTACATACACCCATCCGATAATCGGTAGCTGACCAGAAATAGTTACAACATAATAATAGGTTCCTGTTGGTAAATCGTTTCCATTATTGGACTTTCCATACCATTCGTTACGATAGTTCGCTTTTTCATAAACCTTGGTTCCATATCTGTTAAAAATTTGAATGTTCTCAGCCATTAGCCAAGAGATATCGAAGCTATCATTCAAGCCGTCATTATTTGGAGAAATTCCTGTTGGGATAGAGCATCCTTGCTTTTCAGTAACAGTAATAGTCTTTTTTGCACTACACCCGTTCCCAGAAGAAGGAGAGGCGGTAACTGTATATTCACCAGTCTGGTCAGTGTTTATACTAGCACTTGTTTGTTCAGGAATATCCGAACCGTTTAATTGCCATTGATACGTTAAACCAGAATCACTACTGGTTACCATTAGATTAGTAAAATCATCTTGGCAAATTTCTGTATTGCCACTAATATCACTAATATTAGGAGAGGGTAAATTTAGCACTTCAATAGTATCACTAAGGGAACAAAGTCCTTCTGTGGCAGTTATAACATAAGTACCTGGTTGTACAGTCGTAATAGAAGTACTGGTTTCACCAGAAAGAACAGTGCCATTATATTGCCATTCGTAAGTTGCATTGCTAAAAGAAGAATTTACAGTTAAAACAGTTGATTCTCCTTCACAAATAGAAATGTCATCTCCTAAACTAATAGCGCCTCCGGCATTAAAACTACCAGCTAATAAAAATACTGCTGAATCCTCGGCAGCGTCTGTTCTATCTGCAATAACTAATTTCATACGATACGTTTGACCAGCCTGAATATCTTGTGACGCTGTAAAAACGATGGTTCTTCCGTTGTATGCAATTGGAGATGTCGGCCCATTAGCATCGAAATTACTTACGTACAGCGAAGGATTCTGGGCAGGAGAACAATCGACTATATTATTATGTACTGTACCTGCACTAACAGGGGTTACGCCATCGGGTAATAGTGCTATATTTCTCCACTGGGTTGCAGGAGGATTTCCTGCAAATTCAGCATCTGGGGTAATTCCCGGACCTGAAACTAAAAATGCAAAACCATCCTGATAAGATTCACATTCGTAATTTGAGATTTCATATTCTTCTGAAGCAAACAAGTATTGGAAACTAAAGTTATTCGTAAAAGGGGTAAAATCAAATTCAACAGTTGTAGCGTCGGTTGTTGGTTCATTATCCCCAAATCTTGTGTCGAGAATAGTTTTAATATCTGCGTCACCAGCCCAGGAGGGAGTTGAACCGTCAACCTCAAAGCCAGATAAAGAAAAGACATCTGCGCTTGGACCTTGCGATTGAGTGGCAGCACCTGTTGATAGAATAATTCCTTTATTCATAGGGAAATTTGACCCTGAATGGGTAAAATAGGAGAAGCTTTTAGCTCCAGTTTGGGTGTTATTATCGCTATCAACATATTCAACATCCTCTCGAAAATTGGTGCTTATATTTTCTATAGTTGCACAAGTGGGACCTATAAAAACGTCTTTGATAAGGTTTTCTAAACTCTTCGTAGAATTAGAATCTCCATTAGGGTTTACTACAATACTTTGGGAATACACGTTGACCGATGCCCAAAATAAAATAAAACCAAATAATATTTTTTTCTTCATTGTAACTTATAATTTAAGGGGTTATTAGTTTGGAGTGTTTATCAAAACACTTCCATAATTTAAGAGTGGTTTATATTAAGAGCTATTTTATCCATAGGAGTACATCACACTTCGTTCAAAAAATGAAATTCAAAAAATACTTGGCATCAGATGATCTTTTATTATGTTAACCAAACTTTACGTTTAGTTTTATATTTCCCAAAATGTCATTGTTGACTTTGCTGTGTAAAATTACGCGGCGTAGTAGTAAGGGGCATATAAAGACAAATTCAAATCAGAATTGCTTTTCTTTTAGTAGAGTTTAAAATTCTTTGATAAAATGTTTTTTACTCAAAATAAAATACTTTTAAAACACTGAAGCAAAGGTAGTTGAGGTCATGTGTAGCAAGCAAATTATAGTTGTTTTGAATCATAAAATGAAATATGTTTTTCACGTATTACTCCTTGATTCCCCTTGGTTTTACTGGTGGTTTAAGAATGTTTAGAGGAGAACAAATAGATGTGTGAATACATGAATTAAAACAATTAGAGGTGTGTTATTACCTTGTTTGTTTTGATAGATGGAAAGAACAGGGGAATAACACTTAATCATTATAGAAAATAATATAGATGAATATGGGGTTTGAACTTAATCAAATAAGCAATAGATACAATTGTGTTGCTACTAGAAGTTTACTTAAACTTGGGAAGTTAATGGAAGAAAATGGGTATGTGAAAAAGCTGCCGATAAGGTTGTAGAGGATTCGGTTTCTATAAATTTTATTGAAGTTGATGTAAAAAAGAGATGGGCCATTTGGCCCATCTCAACAGTAAGTGATTATTTATTAACCCGAAACAATAATCAATCTTAAGTTGGTATAAATGTTGTTAATTCATAGAATTATAACCCATTTAACTTGATAACTTACTGTTTTCTTTCGCGTATTTCACACATATTTGAATATTTAGCTGCGGATTAACTACTTACTAAATTTCATAAATACTAATTCTAGTGAGAATCGCGTATTGAATTGTATATCAATATTTATAGCATAGTCTGTACATTAACTATCCTATACTTGATTTCATAAATGTTTATTTCTCATATGATAAATTGCTTTTACTCAAAATTATTATTTTTTAATTATGGTGTAAAGGTACTTCAGAACCCGTATGATTAACAAACTAAGTATGTAGCGATTCATGTAATTCAATACCCTATTTATAAATTACTTCATGTTTTTATCTATTTTATTGGTGGTGTGACAATACATGTAAATTATTAAGAAAGATGTGTGAATACATATATACAAACGAGATGAAGGATGTTTTAATCATATTTATGCTGTACTGATGCAAAAAAAGGATGATAGACCTCTCTTGGTTTATGTAGTTAAGCAGGTAAAGAACTCTAGTAAATGTAAATAAGTACTCTGATAAATACAATAGAGTTGACAATGCTTGACAGTTAGTCCAATAAATACTTAGTATAATTCATAACGTATATTCGTAAGATATTTAATGATTTTCTATACTAATGAGGCACTAAATATGTTTCGCTAACTTCTAAATTGGAATCTAAAATTATAGAAGAGCAATTTAAATTTTGTTCCTATTCGTGAAATTTCCACGTCATTGATTATTAGCTGGTTTCGGTTTTTTTACGTGTAAAAAAATAATTTCAAAAAATAATTTCAAAAAATAAGGGTAAGAAATAAGAAATAAATGAACAGTAGGGAGTACAAACAAAAAAATCAATATCGTTTATGGTTTTGATTAAAACAATATCCTTTCGCGAGAGAAAAGACAATAAACACTTAAGTCTAAAAAAGTAGTGTGTATAATTAACAATTTAAATATTTATTAAAATGAAAAAAATCTTATTTTTAGTACTATTCTCAATAATGTCAATTTCTAGTTATGCTCAAAGTGGTTGTAGTATTGGAACTATAACTCAATTAACACATAATAACGATGGTGTATATAGTGTTCCTGCTGAAACTGGATACAATTATTTTTGGTCAGTAACAGGCAACATGAATATTGTTTCAGGGCAAGGAACTAACTCAATTACTGTTGGCACTTCGGTAAGTAGTACAGTAACTGTCTCAGGGAGTATTTATATTACAAAATATAAGGAAGGAGTAGCGCCTTGTTGTAATGAAACGTCAATTAATATTCCTGGGTCATCTGGAGGGACAAGCTGTGGAGTAGAGGTTAGCTCAGTGGAAGAATTAAATGTGTTCGGTAATGAAAATGTAATGTTTCATTCACCAATAACATTACAGTTAGGCTGGGCTTATGTTAGTAGTGTTTTTACAGTTACTTATGATAATGGGCAAGTGATAACTTATACAGGCGCATTGAACTTCTTAAACAATCCTCAAATAACAATCCCTGTAAATGATTGTACAAATGGGGGGGCTGTAATTAATGTATGCGTAACTGTAACTGCTAATAACCCATCTGGGAGAGCTTATTCAAATCAGAAAGTACCTGCTCCAGTAGGAAATACATGTTCGGATACAAAATGTAGAGATTTCTTTATAGTATGTGGAACTTCAGGGCTTAATAAGTTAAAAAACCCAGTTAAGAACCAACTTCGATTAGAACTGAATGGATTGAAACAAGCAGAGGTTTTAATTTATGATTATAGTGGGAATTTAAAAAAGAGAGCAAAAATAACTGATGCCCAAAGTGTTGATGTTAGTGATTTGAAAAATGGTTTATATATAGTAAAATTAAGCTCTAAGGATGGTTTAGTTGAGACTAAGAAAATTCAAATTCAAAGATAAGTCACCGATACGTTATTAATACTAATCGTTTATTCTTGTAATATAGAAGGGGTAATTATTAATAATTGTTTTGGGGAATGAAAAAGCCAGCTATAAGCTGGCTTTTTTTTAATAAATATAGTAGATTATAACATATCAGGATTATATCCTAAAAACGGGACTTCTGTTTCGTTAAAGATAATTCCGTAATCTTCTAATTCCTTTAGGATTGGGGTATATATTTCTTTAGAGATAGGCAATTGAACTCCAGGGGTTTTAATTTTACCATTTAATATTTGTAAAGTAGCAATAGCAACTGGTAAACCAACTGTTTTTGACATTGCGGTAAACGTTTGATCATCACCTAAAATAACCATTTTAGAGTCTATTTGATGTTTATTGCCGTTTAGTTCGTACCCGAATTTATGGTACATTACAATCATATCTTTGTCTTCCTGTTGTAATGTCCAAGTGTCTAATAATATCTTTTGTAATATTTGAGCTGGAGTAGCATTTTTCAATCCTACTTTTTTGGTATTACTAAATAAATCTAACTCTAAATACTTGTCCCAAATAACATCATCCTGATCTATTTTTAAACTATGGCGGAACTTTAATTCCACAGAATCACTTGGGCTATATGGTAAAAACAAGTTTACAAAGTCTCTGTACGTCATTTCTTCAGAGTTCTCAATAGTGTAAGAATCATCGGTCATTCCTAATATAATAAAACTATTCCAAGCACGAGAATATCCTACTCTTCGTATGGTTCCTCTGTATAAAGTTTCAACATCTTCTAATCCGTATACGCTTCTGTAACTTAAAGAATCTCTATTGGCGTATCCTTCAAATTTACCATATCCTTCTACGTCTAAAAATTCAGTTCTTTTGAACAAACGATTATAAGGTATGTATTTGTATTTTCCTTCTTGTATAAACATAGCGGTTCCGCCTTGACCAGCTAAAACAACATTTCTTGGGTTCCAAGTAAACTTGTAGTTCCATAAGTTGTTGTCGCTTTCTGGAGCAACTAAGCCACCACAAAACGATTCGAATAATAATATTTTACCACCTTGTTCATGAATACGATCAATCACTTGCATTGCACTCATATGATCAATTCCAGGATCTAGTCCAATTTCGTTCATAAATACCAAGCCTTTTTCTTTGGCTTCAGTATCTAGTGCTTGCATTTCATCACTAATGTATGATGCGGTAACCATATGTTTTCCATAAGTAATGCAATCCTTAGCAACTTCTATGTGATAACGAGCTGGAAGCATTGAAATAACAATGTCTGCATTTTGTACAGCTGCTTTTCTTTCATCCTCTTTAAAGATGTCTAGTATGATTGCAGTTGCATTTTTATGGTTTTTTACATGTGCCTTAGCGTTATCTAAAGATAAATCTCCAATGGTTACATGTAAATTTTCTTGTTCAGACTTTCCAATTAAGTAGGTAATTAAATTAGAGGCTGATTTTCCTGCGCCTATTACTAAAATTTTTCTCATTTTTGTTTGGAGTTTTTTATTAGCGTGTTGTTTTTTATAACACAAATATATAGATAAGTGATATTTAAAACAATATTATGAATAAAAGAATATTAATTTCAGCTGCGATATTAGCTATTGTAGCAATAATACTAGGGGCTTTTGGAGCTCATAAATTAAAAGAGTTGTTGCCGGAACATAGTTTAAATGCATTTGAAACAGGTGTTCGTTATCAGATGTATCATGTTTTTTTGTTACTTTTTTTGGGTGTTTTTTCTGGGGTAACAGAAAGTATTAAGAAGAAAGTATATCGATTTACTATGGTTGGTATATTATTTTTTTCTGGGTCGATATATTTATTATCAACAAGCAGTATCACTTCAATTGATTTTTCGGCTATAGGAATTATCACTCCAATTGGTGGAATGTTGCTTATTGTTGCTTGGGGGATATTATTGAGAAGTTTTATAAACTTAAAAGACGATTAAGGCTCGTTTAACAAAAAATGTATACTTTTGCCCTTTATAACTAAATGCAACACAACAACAATACTATTATTATGGCTGATAATGATACAAAGAAAATGATTACGTTAAAACAATACGGAATCAAGAATGCAACAGTAAACTATAATTTATCGTCGGATGAATTACATGATCTAACTATAGCAAAAGGACAAGGTGTTGAAGCTGCTTCTGGAGCTTTGGCAATTAATACAGGTGAGTTTACTGGTAGATCTCCAATGGACAGGTTTATTGTTAAAGATGCAATCACTGAAGATAAAGTTTGGTGGGGGAATATCAACCTTGCTTTTGATAGTGATAAGTTTCAAAAATTATATGATAAAGTAGTTACTTACTTGTCAGAAAAAGAAGTTTTTGTAAGAGATTGTTATGCTTGTGCTGACGAAGATTACAAATTAAACATTAGAGTAATTAATGAGCGTCCATGGTCAAACATGTTTGCCCATAATATGTTCTTAAGACCAACAGAATCGGAATTAGAAAATTTTAGCCCAGAATGGACTGTAATAAATGCTCCAGGTTTTATGGCTGACCCTGTTATTGATGGTACACGCCAACATAACTTTGCTATTTTAGATTTTACACGTAAAATTGCTTTAATAGGAGGTACAGGATATACAGGAGAAATCAAAAAAGGAATTTTCTCTGCATTAAACTTTATTTTACCAGTTGATAAAAATACTTTACCAATGCATTGTTCTGCAAATGTTGGTGAGGATGGTGACACTGCAATTTTCTTCGGATTATCAGGAACTGGAAAAACAACTTTATCATGTGATCCAGCACGTAAGTTAATTGGTGATGATGAGCACGGTTGGACAAATGAAAATACAGTATTCAACTTTGAAGGAGGTTGTTATGCTAAAGTAATAGATCTTTCTGCTGAAAAAGAGCCGGAAATTTATAACGCTATAAAAAGAGGAGCAATCCTTGAAAACGTTATTTTAGACGATAAAGGAGCGGTAGATTATGAAGACACTTCAATTACACAAAATACACGTGTAAGTTATCCAATTTATCATATTGATAATATTCAAAAACCATCAATAGGAAAGAATCCTAAAAACATATTCTTTCTTACTGCTGATGCATTTGGTGTATTGCCTCCTATTTCTAAGTTAACTCCTGGTCAAGCAGCGTACCACTTTATTTCAGGATATACAGCAAAAGTAGCGGGTACTGAAGCTGGAATTAACGAGCCATTACCAAGTTTTTCTGCTTGTTTCGGAGCGCCATTTATGCCATTACATCCTACAAAATATGCTGAAATGCTAAGTGTTAAAATGCAAGAAGCAGGTGTAAACGTATGGTTGATAAACACTGGTTGGACTGGTGGAGGTTACGGAGTTGGTAACAGAATGAAATTAAGTTCTACAAGAGCTATGATTACAGCAGCTTTAAACGGTGGGTTAAAAGATGTTGAGTTTGTGCAGCACCCAATTTTCGGATTGGATATGCCTACAACTTGTCCTAATGTTCCAACAGAGGTGTTAAATCCTAGAGGAACCTGGTCTGATGCTACAGAGTATGACGCTAAAGCTAACGAATTAGCAGCATCGTTTAAAAAGAACTTCGCAAAGTTTGAAGACTATGCAAACGAAGAAATAATGAAAGGTGGTCCGATTGTATAAGTACAATTAGATTTTATAATATATTAAAAAACCTGAAGCATATGCTTCAGGTTTTTTTTCGCTTTATAAAGAAACAATTAATTTACTTATATTCGTAAAAACTATAATTCTTTCAAATAATGAATTTTAAAAAAACGGTTTATATAGGTGCGTTAGCTTCAATTGCTATTGTAGGATGTAAAGATAATACCAAAGAACAAGAAGTTGTTAGTATTACTAATGGGATTAATGTCGATTTAATGGATAAAACCATAAGTCCTAACGAAGATTTTTTCCAGTTTATTAACGGAACTTGGTTAAAAAATAATACAATCCCTGATGATAGAACTCGTTGGGGGAGTTTTGATGAACTTCGTAAAATGACTGATGACGATGTGCTTTCTATTGTAAATAAAGCAATGAACGATGTTAGTATTAAAGAGAATTCTGATCAGGCTAAAGCACTTTATCTATACAAGTCAATACTTAATACAAAACAACGAGATATACTTGGGATAACGCCTATAAAAGAGGTGTTAACTCAGATAGATGCTATAGATAATATTTCGGATTTACAAGCGTATTTAACAGCAATGGAGCCAAAAGGGAGTACTGCTTTTTTTGGCACTTATATTGGTGCAGATTCTAAAGATAGTAATAAAAATGTAGTATATCTTGGAGCGGGAAGTGTGGGGTTACCAGACAGAGATTATTATATAAAAGAAGATTCGGACTCAAAAGAGAAGAGAGAGAAGTATGTTTCTCATATTACTAAAATGCTTCAATATCTAGGAGATTCAAAAGAGCTTGCTGCAAAATCAGCAAAGCAAATTTTAAGTTTTGAGACTAAACTTGCTATTCCAAAAATGGACAAGGTTGAACGAAGAGATGCACGTAATAGGTATAACCCAATGGCAATTACTGATCTTCAAAAAATGGTACCAAGCATTAATTGGAAGGGTTATTTTACTAGTTTAGGTATAGCAAAATTAGACACAGTAATTGTTAGTCAGTTAAAATACACTAAAGCATTACAAGAAGTTTTTACGGAAAACAATATATCTGATTGGAAAGCATACTTAAAATGGGGGGTATTTAATAATTCAGCAGGAAAATTGAGTGAAGAGTTAGAAAAAGCGAATTGGGATTTCTACTCTAAAACTTTGAAAGGAGCTAAAGAACAACGTCCAAGAACTGAAAGAGCTCTTGCTACAGTAAACGGAACTGTAGGTGAGGCTTTAGGGAAATTATATGTATCTGAGAAATTTCCTCCAGAAGCAAAGGCTAAAGCAAAAAGGATGATTACAAATGTATTAAAGGCATTTGAGAATAGAATAAATAATTTGGCTTGGATGAGTGAAAACACTAAGCTAAAAGCAATCGAAAAATTAAATGCAACTACAGTTAAAATCGGTTATCCAGATAAATGGAAAGATTATAGTAAATTAAACATTGAAAAAGGAAACTCATATTTTGAAAACATGCAAAATGTTTCTGAATGGCGTTTTAAAGAAAATATAAACAAGTTGAATGAGCCAGTAGATAAAACAGAATGGCATATGTCTCCACAAACTGTAAACGCATATTTCAATCCATCGTATAATGAAATTGTATTTCCAGCCGCTATATTACAACCTCCTTTTTATGATTATAAAGCTGATGATGCTGTAAATTATGGAGGAATTGGTGCTGTAATTGGTCATGAAATTTCACATAGTTTTGATGATTCAGGCGCTCGTTTTGATAAAAACGGTAATTTAAACAATTGGTGGACAGAAGAAGATGCTGAAAAATTTAAGGTTTTAGGGAAAGCATTAGCGGATCAATATTCCGCAATTGAAGTGTTGCCTGAAACGAATATTAATGGAGAGTTTACTCTAGGTGAAAATATAGGAGATCTTGGTGGAGTTAATGTTGCATATGATGCATTACAATTATATTATGAAAAGAATGGAAAACCAGAAAAGATAGATGGATTCACAGGAGAACAACGTTATTTTATGTCTTGGGCAACTGTTTGGAGGTCTAAATATAGAGATGAGGCATTAAAGAATCAAATTAAAACTGACCCACATTCTCCAGGTATGGTAAGGGCTTCTCAACCACTTAAAAATGTAGATGCATTTTATGATGCGTTTAATATTAAAGAGGGTGATAGTATGTATATTACTGAAGATGAAAGAGTAAGAATTTGGTAATTAAATGATGTTATAAAACAAAAAAATCCCGAAGCAGCTGCTTCGGGATTTTTTGTTTTATAATATGTAAGAAATAATTATTTCCTTAATTCCTCCATGTCTGAAAGTAAATCTTCTAGTTTGTTTAATATTCCTCCGTAGATTAAGTTGATGTCCCATTTTCCAATCTTACCACCAAAAAAAGCTAATATCCCAATGACTAAGAAGAAAGGGATAAGTAAGAGTATTGGAAAACCATTGACTAAAGAAGTTGTAGGAAATTCAGAAACAAATCCGTTTATAAAACGATCACCTAATATAGTTCCATCAATGTCAATAAACCAAAAACCAAGTACCATTGCCAAAAAAACATAGGGGTACAAAAAGGTAGATAGTTTAGAGTTTACTGCAATCATGTCTTTTACCCACTTATCAAAAGAGCTTAAGTACTCATAACTACTCGTGTTTTTATCAATAGTATCTAGTTGATTACTGAATTTCTGCGCAACAAAAGTTACAGCAATAAAAAGCAAGGCCATCGGTATACCCATATATATCATTCCTGTTACATATGAAAGAGGGATAATTATTATTGCAAAAGCAACTATTCCGATTCGATTTAATTTATACATGCGTTTGAATTTCTCAACGATGTCTATCGATTTTTGGTTGTATAAGTCATTTAATTTTGGTGCAACTAAGGCATCATTTTTTATAAAACCTTCTTTCCAAATTGTTTCTATTGATTTTTCCATAATAGTGTTTTTTTAAAGTAATTTAATTACTTAATATTTTTTTTAAACGTTCTTTAATACGTGTAATACGCACACCAATATTGTTAGTATTGGTTCCAATAATGTCAGCGATTTCTTTATACGACTTCTCTTCTAGGTAAAGTAAAATAACCCCTCTATCAATCTCAGATAATTGCCTGATGGCACCATATAGTTGATTAAGAGATTCATCAGCAAATGCACGACTATCTACTAAAACCTCGTCAGGTAGTAAATCAGAAGGAGCATTTTGTTTGTTGTTTTTCTTTTTCTTTAAGAAAGTTAAACAAACATTTAATGACAACCTGTATATCCAAGTAGACCATGCTGATTGCTCCTTGAAGCTGTCTTTGCTGCGCCAAATTTGCAAACATACTTCTTGGTAATAATCCTCAAAATCTTCTTGAGTATCGGTATATGCTCTGCAAATTTTGATGATAATTGCGGCATAGGGTAAAATTTGTGTGGTGTAAAAATCGCTACTCACTTTTGGTCTTTTCTTGTTTAGTGTCTCAAATCAATATTTATTACAGGGAAATGGAAAATATTTTAAATAATAATAAAGATAGTGTATTCTCCAATATGGGTTTTGAAGTGTTTCCTACAAAACCTTGCCTTCTTTTTCTGCTTTAGTATCCATAATTCTACCAATCACTAACCCGATCAACATTCCTATTGCTAATCCAGAAGATGTTCCTATTGTTTTTTCAATTGCTGCTCCAAAAGCAACTCCAAAACACATTCCTAGGCTCATTCCAATTTCAGTATAATATCCTTTAGAAACTAAAGAAAATTCTGTTTTTAAATATTCTTTAAAAGAATTAAGGACCTTTCTAAAGTATTTTTTCCTGTTCTCATCATTTAAGTTTAATTCAAGGGTATCAAGTTTTGTTTCAATAGAAATGATGTCTTCTATTGAAAAATCTCTTTTACTTAACCTGGTTAACGTTTGAATGAAATCATCGTATACTTTTAATTCAGATTTTTTAGTTGTTTGACTTCTTAACTTATTGAAATATTTGATTGTTTCATCTGCTGTCATAATATCTAGTCTTTTCTTATTTAGTGGCTCAAATGAATATTTATTACAGCCAGATGTTTTTTTTTAGTTTATTCTTATTTCCGTTAAGGTCAATACCTTTGATGTACGCATATAAGATATGGATTAACAATATTGTTTTTGGTCGAAACAAGCTTTAGGGGAATTAAGCCCACTGGTGGGTTTAAAATGCAATAAATTATGTAATTTTGCGGTCATTATGGCAAAACAAGAAGATCAGTTTAAAAAAGTTGTCGCTCATGCAAAAGAGTATGGGTATGTATTTCAGTCAAGTGAAATATATGACGGTTTAAGCGCAGTATATGACTATGCTCAAAATGGAGCAGAGTTAAAGAAAAATATCAGAGAATACTGGTGGAAATCAATGGTGCAATTGCATGATAATATTGTAGGTATTGATGCTGCAATATTTATGCATCCTACTACATGGAAAGCTTCTGGGCATGTTGATGCCTTTAGTGATCCGTTAATAGATAATAAAGATTCTAAAAAAAGATATAGAGCTGATGTTTTAGTAGAAGATTTTGCTGAGAAATTAGAAACTAAAGCACAAAAGGAAATCAAAAAGGCTGAGAAGCGTTTTGGCGAAGCTTTTGATAAGGCAGAATTTGAAGCAACTAATCCTAAAGTTTTAAAGTACAGAGCTGAAAAGCAAGCACTGTTGGATAAATTAGGAAAGCTTTTAGAAGAAGAAAAACTTGATGAAGTAAAGGCTTTTATTGAAGAGCTAGGGATTGCTTGTCCGGTGTCAGGGTCAAAAAACTGGACGGATGTGCGTCAGTTTAACTTAATGTTTGGCACGAAGTTAGGTGCTTCTGCAGAAACGGCAATGGATTTATATTTGCGTCCGGAAACAGCGCAGGGTATTTTTGTAAACTTTGCTAATGTGCAAAAAACAGGGCGAATGAAAATTCCTTTTGGTATTGCACAAACAGGTAAAGCGTTCAGAAACGAGATTGTTGCAAGACAGTTTATTTTCAGAATGCGTGAGTTTGAACAAATGGAAATGCAATTTTTTGTACGTCCTGGAACGCAAAAAGAATGGTATGATCAATGGAAAGAAACTCGTTTGAAATGGCATTTGTCATTAGGTTTAGGTGAAGAAAATTACCGTTTCCATGACCATGAAAAATTAGCGCATTACGCTGATGCTGCTTCTGATATTGAATTTAACTTCCCGTTCGGATTTAAAGAATTAGAAGGAATTCATTCAAGAACAGATTTCGATTTAAAAGCACATGAAAAATTTTCTGGAAAGAAATTACAATATTTCGATCCCGAATTAAATGAAAGCTACACTCCTTATGTTGTAGAAACTTCTATAGGATTGGATAGAATGTTTTTAGCAGTATTCTCTAACTCATTACAAGAAGAGGACTTAGGAGATGGTAAAACACGTACGGTATTGAAATTACCAGCGGTATTGGCGCCTACAAAAGCAGCAATATTTCCGTTAGTAAAGAAAGACGGGTTGCCTGAAGTTGCTAAACAAATAGTAGCTGATTTAAAATGGGACTTCAATGTAATTTATGACGAAAAGGATGCAGTTGGGAAGCGTTACAGACGTCAAGATGCTGCGGGAACACCTTTCTGTATTACTGTTGATCATCAATCGTTAGAAGATAACACAGTTACCATTCGTCATAGAGATACGATGGAGCAAAAAAGAGTAAAAATAGAAGAATTAAGTGCTATTATTGACCAAGAGGTGAATATGAAACACTGGTTATCAAAAATGTAGGAATTAACTGCATTAGAATATTTAAAGAGCGACTTTCGAGTCGCTCTTTTTTTTGTTTTTAGAGTTTCCTTCTCCCTGAGGGATAGAGCCTGCACTCAACTTGATTGGGTGACTAAGGAGATGGTGATTTTAGAAGAAATTAAAAACAGGTTAAACTAACGGGTAACACAATTGAATAAACAGGAACTAGTAGCTGTATAGTTGAATCGTCACTACTAATAGTGAGTTAAAAATACCCAAATATCATGAGTTATAATTTGTAATAATTGTTTTAGTTTCGCATTGTAATATGGTGTTTGCTAATTACAGTACTTAGTTTACTCAGTCAAAAGTATAGTACACTCATTATGAGTAGTATTATCATAAAAGAGTAGCTAGGTTTGTATTGAAGTAAACATTATTTAACTAACAACATTGAAAACTTAACCTAAATTATGAAATAAAAACTTAAAAATTATTTTAAACTAGGAATTCTACTCTTAGGAATTTCTTTAACACTGGTGAATTGTCAGAAGGATGATGAAGTAATTGTGCTAGAAGAACAAAATGCGAAAGCACCTCTTTTTAAAACTTCAATATTACAATCAAGTAAGATTCAAGAAAATAAAAGACTACGTAGTAGGCTACAAGGTTTTAATAAGAAGAAAACTACTGCTAATAAAACCGTTTATTCAGATATACATGGCTTTACAATAAATACAGATTTCGCCAAATATTTAGAAAATCAAGATGGAACTTATCATTCCTATACGTTTACTGTTTATAGAGACCATGATAACGGGCTTCTTGAAAACTTATTAGTTTCATTGCAACCTGATGGTAGCTATAAAACGTTTTTAGTTACATACGACTTAACAGAAAAAGAAAAAAATGATGTTATTAACGGAATTTTCATAGCTAATATTAACACTAAAACAACTTTTCAGTTTATCCCAGATAGTGACTTAGACTTTAATATTTTTAAATCAGATGGTTGTGGAATTGTTTATGTTACTTTTTGTGGATGTAATGTGCCTTCACACAGAAATGGTTATTTCCCAGAAGGTGGTGCATGTGGTTGTTTTTCAGCTTCCTTTTATGATAATTGTTATGGTGAAGGAGGAACAAGTGATGGTATAGACGATAATTCTGACACTAACTATGAAGATGTACATGGAGATGTGGGTGAAGCAGGAGATACTTTAGGAGGCGGGTCTGGCATTCCTCCAACAACGAATGATAATGTAACTACTCCTACATATTTTAAACCATATAAAAATATAATAGAAAATTGTATTGATATATTATCAAACCAAAACATTAACACTTGGTATAATAGTATGGATCCTAATGACCCAAACATAAAAGCTTTGGCTACTTACCTAGATGGTAATTGCTCTCCTGAAACAGGACAATTTGCCCTAGAAGCTATGGAGGCGTTGATTGATGGAACTATAACAAATGATGAATTTACTCAAGCTTTAGCTGAACCATATATTGTTATATCCCCCGAGACTCCAATAGCCAATATAGCAGATTATTTAGTGTGTTTTAATTTAAATCAAAATGCTGAGTTAACAATATATATAGATCAACCAGTATCTGGGAGTTCAGCTGTATTTGCTTTACCTGCTAATGTAGGACATGCTTTTATTGGTATTACCCAAGGTAACAATACTAGTGTTTTTGGAGTATATCCTGCTGGAGATGCGCATCCATGGAGCCCAATGGACACCTTACAGTATGGAGATAATTCAGGTGATAGTTATGATATAAGTATTACGACTACAATAAATTCAACTGAGTTAACTAATATTATTAATGGAGCAAAAAACAATCCAAATGATTATAATTTAAACTCTTACAATTGTACAGATTATGCTACTGAAGTTTCAGGATTATCAGGTATAAACTTACCTTCTTCATATAGTAATTGGGCTGTAGGAGGCGGTAATAATCCTGGTAAAATAGGTGAAATTATTAGAGGGGGCGTATGGGTGAATCAAGCAACACCTGGGACAACATCAACTAATTTAGAGGGAGGAACCTCTCCTTCAAATAACAAAGATTGTGATTAAATATTTAAAATATGAGAAAAATAATATTACTAGCGAGTGTTTTCTTTATTCTGGCAAGTTGCAAAAAAGATAAGCCTAAAGACATTATAAAAGATTTTATAGAAGAAGTTTTTTTGCAAAAAAAATATGAAAAAACAAAAATCAGTCAATTTTTATCACCAAAAGAAGCAAATTCTTTTGATGAAATTTCGGATAAGAAAGAAGAATATGTGAAATTTTTAATTGATGAATATCAAAAAATGTTTGCTACTCAAAAATCATTTGAAATAGTGCATCATAATGATATAGATGAGCACTTAATTAAGAATTTTAGATTGAAATACGATGATTTCACATTTGTATATTACATAGTTTCATCAAATAAAATTGCAGGTGTTTTTATTTTAGAAGAAAATAAGAATGGTTCTTTTTGGGTAAAATCATTTTGCCCGATGCCATGGGCTTCCCAAGGAGGGAATATAAAGCCTTTAATTTTAAATGAATTAAAAAACATGGAGCAAACTGTATGGTGATTTAACTACTGTATTGAAGACAGTCAGCAATGGCTGTCTTTTCTTGTTTAAAGATACTATATAGTGCCTCTAGTTAGGTTCGGTAAAAAGTTTATGTCTGTAAATATTCGCCTTTAGTACTCAAACCTAGAAAAATGCCTTTAACTGAATATTACCGGTATGGATGGTCTTAGAAGCTTCACTTTTTCTTCCAAAGTAGGTTAGGTTTAAATCTAAAAATTTGGTAATTCTTTTTTGAGCAAATACATTCCAAGTCAGGTTTTCCCCTTTCTCTAATCCTTCTAACATTTGGTAAGCAACAGGAGAGAATGAGCTTCCGGTAAAATCATTAATATAAAAATTGAACTCCCCATTTAAGGACACTTTATCCTTCTTGGCTACTGAAAATGAAAATCCCATACGCTGTTGTTTCAAGGTTTCAAACTCGCCTATTTCGTTTTCTTGAACGGAGTATTCGTAAAAGAGATCTAATTTTGTATTTGTAGCCGCTAAAAAAGAAATTTTAGGATTCGTCCCCCAGCTTTTTAACTCATAGTTGTTGGCACTGAAGTTTTCAGATTCATTTTTATTTGCTCCTAGATTATTACGGAATTCAAATAGCCAACTACTATAAAACTTGTGAATAAATAACAGTTGATTATTGGTAGCATTATTCTCTTGAAAACCAATGCTTAAAATATTCCTGTTTCTGTTTTGTAAGTATGTATACGAAGTAGAAAAATTTTGTTTTGCTCTATTGAAAAACAAGGTGTTTTTAAAACTAGAGTTTATGGTTAATAATTTTTCGTCTTCTCTTTTAAAAAGGGTGAAGTTAAAGGTGTCTTCTCGTTTGGTTTTCTTGTTAATTAAAAATGAGGTTTGATTGAAAAACTTTGAAACAATTTTTTTTAAACCATTATCAGAATCAATCCATACTTTTGGGTTGATGGTTAATGAGGCGCTCCATTTATTTTGTTCTGTCTTGATAAAAACCTGATTAGGAAGTAATATTTTAACAAAGTTTGCTTGATCTTGAAACTGTGCTACTTCAAACTCATTTAGTTCCTGAATTGCATTTTCGTTATAATCTATCCAGGTGTAATATCCTTGTCCTTCATCAACTTCTACATAGGTAAAATCTTGCTGAGGTACTACACCTGAGTTTACTTCAAATACGGTGTTTAAGTTTAAAAACTGATTAAAGAACCCTTGATTATATAGGACTCTTCCATTCAATGATTTTTCATTTGGAATAGTTTCGTCTTCATAAGTTAACTCACGGTAATTTGCGTGTAAACTCAATTTTGTTCGTGGGGAGTTGATTAACTTAGATTTTAAATAATACGTATTGGAGTTATTTACCCTTGTTAATTCATTGTTTTTTAAACTGTCATTTACACGATATTTGTAGCCTATTTCAGCAAATACATTGGTACTATCGCCAATACCAGAAAACACTTCGTAAGCATTATATTTTTGACTGTTGCCTGTAAGTAATTTACTAAGCTTATCTTCCAATTGATTGTTTTCTAAACTTGTTTTTGCGCCAACCCATCCTTTATTTAATTCATATAAAATACGAGCAGAAATACGTAAAAATTTAGAATCATAGCTTTCCGATGAGCCTTTCAAAAAACTAGAATTAGAAGCTATTCGAAATTTATTTAGATGTAAATCATTATTCAGTACATGTCTATTTCCGTTATAATTTTCGGAGTATTCTAAATGTTCATAAGTGTAATTGATAATTCCTTTTTTATGATGATTTAGGCTTAGTCCAGAACTAATAATATTCTGATTCCCTAACGGGTTTTCTAAGTTCCAATCTCTATCAAATTCTACGCGATATAAACGTTCAACCGTTCTAAAGTTCTTGTTTACATAATCAGTATCAATAAATGCATTTAAATTCCAAGAGCTATCTTGCTTTATGATGTTTCGTTCTACGGTTAATTTCCCTGCAAATCCATCATTGTCTTCATCATCAATGTCAGAAAATAAGTTTAAATCATTTTTACTTCCTGCCAATTCAAAATCAATTTTGGTTCTCTCATTTGGAGTATAACTAGCATCAATAATTGCCATTTGTAATTTTGTGGGAGCTACTAATTTAATTAGAGGTTCGTAATTACCCTGAGAAATGCCGCCGATAGGAGCTACGTATTCAAATATATTACTAATAGCATTGCTGTTTACTAATACATAATTCCCTTGATTGTTTCCAACTAAACTAAATTTAACTTGAAACAGTACGTCGGTTGGTTCATTAGAAAACACAAAAGCTTCTATTCCTCCAATGGTTTCTTTTTTGTACAAAATTCTGTTTTCCGAATAGGGTTCAGGAATAGCCGAAGGAGCATTCATTAAATCAGGGTCGTTCCCAGCAGCTTTTAAAATGGCAACTTGTTCGGAACTTAAACTTTGTTGTAAAGGCTGATTTTTAGCGTCATTTTCTGTGTACACATGCGCATCGATGCGAAACTTTTTATCCTTATGGCCGCCACCGCCATAGGCAATAATTCTACTGTAATTTTGATCACTAAACTGATATTCAGCCGTAATTCTCATTTCAGAGGTAATCGGATTAGTGGCGTTAAAAATTATTTCACCAGCATTATAATCAATTACATAATCGTTGTTTTCTCCACGTTGTTGTGGTAAGCCGTTAATGTAAACTGTTTCACTTCCGGAGACTAATAAGATGAATAACTCTCCGTTTTGTCCGGTAAGTTTATAGGGACCTTGGTTTCCTTCCTGTCCCTTAAATTCACTTTTTGCATATTGTCCTTTCACTAAAGCGCCAGCAGCAAATAGCCTTGTTTCACTACTGTCTCGTTTTATAGTTCCGGTAGCATATATTCCTTGAACCTTTTTAGAGAATTTCCCAAAATAAGAGCTTTTGTTTTCCAAGTTTACATCACCCGCTCGTAAGAGCCAATTATCACTAAATAGTTCAATAAATACTTGATCAAATTCGTTTAGTTTTTGCGAGTATCCGCCTTCTTGTAAAGGGATGTTGGAATCCTGTAAAGAAGCTCTAATAGAAACCTTATCAGATATTTTTCCAGATATTTGTAAATCTAACTCGGAGTTTAATACTGAGTTTTGATTGTTTCCAACGGATATCCCCCTTGAAATACTTCCTGAGGTTTCTAAGCCCTCGAAAGGAATATAGTTTCGTTTTATATTTGTGACTCCAAGGCTGTATAATTTATCGGTATTTGTAGTATTTTTTACAATGATGCTTTTGTCTAATAAAAAATATTTCTTAGTTACAAAGTCTGGGTATTTGGTGTAGTGAATGTAAATAGAGTCTGTAGCAATGCTATCGGTATTTTTTATTTGAAGGATGCTTTTTCCATAATCTACGGTATAATAAGTAGTGTCGATTTGTTTTAAATTTTTATCAAAAAGCTTAAACTGAAAAGGAGTAATACTGACCGAGTCTATAAGAATAGAGTCTTTTACATGAACCTTTTTTTGTATGCGATTAGTATTGGTTTCTTGAGTGAAACACAAAAAGCTAATAGAAGTAAAAAGTAAAAATAAGAGTATTCTCATTAAGTGTTAAACGCTGATTGTGCAGTTTTATTCCAGTACAAAAGTACATTTTTTTACACTTTAAATACAGGAGGTGTTTTTTAGTGAATAAGTTGTTGAAATTTAAGAGTTCATTAACGTAAAATTTAGGGGATGTTTCGTTATTTTAGCGGGGTAAACAAAACTAAATAAAGAAACACCACGTGAAAATTATTTCTTACAATGTTAATGGTATTCGAGCGGCACTTAAAAAAGGCTTCATTGAATGGCTACAACAAGCAAATCCGGACGTTATTTGTATTCAAGAAACAAAAGCACATAAGGAACAGTTAGATTTGTCTGTTTTTGAAGAGGCAGGATATCCGTTTAATTATTGGTATAGTGCAGAAAAAAAAGGCTACTCTAGTGTAGCAATTTTGTCTAAAACTGAGCCAAAGCATATTGAGTATGGAACGGGGATAGAGTATATGGATTTTGAAGGAAGAAACATTCGTGTCGATTTTGAGAATGTTTCTATCATGAGTTTGTATTTGCCATCAGGAACTAATGATGCTCGTTTAGAGTTTAAGTTTAAGTATATGGATGACTTTCAGAAATACATTAATGACTTGAAAGAAGAAATTCCGAATCTAATTATTTGTGGCGATTATAATATTTGTCATGAAGAGATTGACATTCATAATCCAAAAGGCTTAAAAAATACTTCTGGGTTTTTACCAATAGAACGAGAGTGGATTGGTGGTTTTATTAATAACGGATTTATAGATTCTTTCCGTCATTTTAATAGTGAGCCACATCAATATAGTTGGTGGAGTTACAGAGCAAATGCAAGAAATAATAATAAAGGTTGGCGACTGGATTATGCAATGGTATCAGCTCCTTTAAAAGATAGATTAACAAGAGCGGTGATTTTACAGGAAGCGAAGCATTCGGATCATTGCCCCATTGTAGTGGAGATAGATTAAGTGATTGTTGAATGATGATTTTCGATTGTTGATTTTAGAAGTAAAAACCAAAATAAAACTGCATTAGGGATAGAAGCGACATCCTTTTTAAGCGTCCGTTCGAGTGAATTTATGAAGTGATAACGAATGAATTTGTACCGAGAACAGCTTAAAAAGATATAGCGGATAGCCCGACCAAAATTCGTGAAATTTTGGAAATGCACAAAAACAATAAATTTAAATAGAGTAGTAATGTCAGTCTGAGTTTGTCGAAGACTATCGTATTAAAACAATAAATTATGATCAGAAAAGTTTCATTAGTAATATTAGGAACAATATTAGTTACCTCATGTGTGTCAAAGAAGGTTTTTACCGATTTAGAAAGCAATTATGCTAAATTAAAGAAAACGCATAGAGCACTAGAAGGTAAAAAGAAAGATTGTGATGAGCTAACAGCTCAGTTAGAAACTGATTTAGCTACCACAAATTCAGAATTAGAAAAGTTAAAAGCTGACAAGGCAAATTTAGCAAATGAAATAGCAAATTCTCAAGCAAAAGTGGATGGATTAGGGAAGTCATATAAGCAATTGGAGGAGAGTAGCGCATCAGAATTAGCAAAGAACACTGCTAAGAATAGAGCATTGTTGCAGCAGTTAGAAGATAAAGAAAAAGCATTAGCAGCTGAAAACGCTCGTTTAATAGGATTGCAAAAAGAATTAGATTCACGATCTAAAAGAGTTGACGAACTGGAAGGTGCATTAGCGGCAAAAGATGCAAATATGAAAGCGTTGAAAAATTCTATTTCTAAAGCCTTAACAAATTTTGAAGGAAAAGGACTGACTGTAGAACAACGTGATGGGAAAGTATATGTTTCTATGGAGAACAAATTATTGTTCCAATCAGGAAGTTGGAAAATTGGTACACAAGGAAAAAAAGCAGTAACACAATTAGGGGCAGTTTTAGCGGAAAACCCTGAGATTAACGTGTTGATTGAAGGGCATACCGATAATGATGCCTTTAATGGGAAAGGTGATATTTCAGGTAACTGGGATTTGTCAACTAAAAGAGCTACCGCAATTGTAACTATTTTACAAGAAAATAAAAACATCAATGCAGAGAGTTTAACTGCTGCTGGTAGAAGTGCATATTCGCCAATTGCGAGTAATGATACTCCAGAAGGAAAAGCTAAAAACCGTAGAATAGAAGTGATTTTAACACCTAAGTTAGATGAGGTTTCTAAGTTATTGAGTGAAGTACAGTAAAAAAAATGAAGTTGAAATCGAACTCGAAATTTAAATGAACGTTTCATTTCAAGTGTTTTTATGGGGTGTAACGAAGAGAAAAAATAGCTTGCCCTCAACTTGATTGGGGTATCGAGAAGTTTTGTTTATTTAAGATTAACGATTGCTGATTTTAGAATAATAATAAGGACGTCATTGCGAGTGATAGTGAAGTAATCTGTTTAAACTTAGTTACAATGTTTAAACAGATTGCTTTGTCGTAAAAACTCCTTGAAATGACGTGTTTTGTATCAATCCCAATATCATAATTTTATAAAATGAAGTATACAACGATACCAAAAACAGATATTAAAGTAAGTAAGATTTGTTTAGGAACCATGACATTTGGAAATCAGAATTCTGAGGAAGATGCACATGAGCAAATGGATTATGCTTTAAGAAATGGAGTTAATTTTTTTGATACAGCAGAAATGTATGCGGTACCACCAAGTGCAGCAACTCAAGGGAAAACAGAAGAATATATAGGGTCTTGGTTTGTTAAAACAGGAAATAGAGAGGATGTTGTATTAGCTACCAAAATTGCAGGCCCTAACCGAGGTATGGATTGGATACGTGAAGATTTAAGTTATTCTAAAGCGAACTTGACTTTGGCATTAGAAAATAGTTTAAATCGTTTGCATACTGATTATATTGACTTGTATCAGCTGCATTGGCCAGAACGAAATGTAAATATTTTTGGTCAAAGAGATTATAAGCATGATAATACTGAAGAGTGTCAGGATAATTTTGAGGAAACCTTATCGGTTTTAGATGGATTTGTAACTGCAGGGAAAATAAGACAAATTGGAGTTTCTAATGAGACGCCTTATGGAGCAATGAAATTTTTAGAAGCTTCTAAAAAAGGATTGCCTAGAATAAAAACCATACAAAACGCATATTCGCTTATTAATAGAAGTTATGAAAATGGTTTAGCTGAAGTATCCATGCGTGAAGAAGTAGGTTTGTTGGCGTATTCTCCACTAGCTTTTGGAACATTGTCTGGCAAATATATTAAAGATCCAAAAACAGTTGGTAGAGTATCACTATTTCCAAGGTATTCTCGTTATTCAAGTGAGCAATCTACTAATGCAATACAAAAGTATATGGACTTGGCTGATAAATATAATATTAGTTTAACGCATTTAGCGCTAGCTTTTGTGAATCAACAGCCTTTTGTAACAAGTAATATTGTAGGTGCTACAACAATTGCTCAATTAAAAGAGAATATATCTAGTATTGATATTACTTTGTCTGATGATATTTTAAATGAGATTGAAGCAATACATACTATAATTCCAAATCCAGCCCCTTAATTTTCTTAGTTGTATCTTTATTACAATGGAAAAATACATCGAAGTATTCATACAATCTTTTAGCGGAAGTCTTAATTGGACCTGGAAGTCTATATTGTTTGAAGTGCCTTGGCAGATCAATTTTTTCTGGGGATTAACATTAATATCTCTTCTTGTTTGGGGGTAGAAATAGTGTTTCCTTGGCGAAAAACCAAATATATTTTAGAAAATATTTTTGGTTGGATGGGTTTTATATGTGTTTCAATTTTTTTGTATTCTCAATTGTTGTTAGTGGTCTTTATAGAATACTCGGGTTATTGTTCAGTGATATTTGAGTTACAAGAAAGAGTATAATGCTGTTTGATATAACTCAGTTGGCAAATTGGGTGCAATTATTACTATTCTTTATTTTACTAGATTTTGTACAGTGGTTTACACATGTGTTATTGCATCAATATGAATTTTTGTGGAAGTTTCATAAAGTGCATCATTCTGTTAAAGAAATGGGTTTTGCTGCACAGCTTTGTTACCATTGGGTGGAAAATATATTCTACAAACCTTTAAAAACCATAGCGGTTATGTTATTAGGCGGTTTTGAGACTGAGCAAGCATTTTATAATGCACTTTGTTGCGATTGCAATAGGGCATGCGAATATTAAGGTGTCTTAGAGAGTGTTTAAGTATGTTTTTAATGATCCGTAATAGCATTCGTATCATCATGCTAAATCACTTCCATAAGAACGGAAAAGTGGAGTGAATTTCAGAATAAACTTAAGTGTTTGGGGGCACATTTTTAAAACTAATTATATCCCTTAAAGTAGTGGAACTATTGCTTTGGGTTGGGAAGGTGATGAAAATTTCCCGAAAAACTTTTTTGAGCAACTACTCGTTGGTTTTAAGAAAACTAAAAAAGGCTAGAAAATAAAATAATTTTCTAGCCTTTTTTAATTCCTGAGATTAGTATCTAGTTTGGAAGTACTGTTTTTCCAGTCCATTCTAAAATCCCTCCACTCAAATTGTTAGTTTCATTAATGCCTATTGAATTCATTACTTGGCAAGCTTGTCCGCTTCTAGCGCCACTTCTGCAATATACATAGTAGTTTTTACTTTTATCGAGATTTTCAATTTCTCCCATGAATGATTCAGGTTCTAAAATGTTTATTAGAACAGCGTTTTCAATTATACCTTCAGCCCATTCATTAGGAGTTCTTACGTCTAAAATGACAGTATTATCTTTCTTAATAGAAGTGCTCCAGTCTGCTTGTGTTAAGTTTTTCATTTGCTAATTAATATTGTTATGTGTTATAAAGTAGATGGACAGACGTATTCAGATATAGAAACGTTTGTTTTTTTAATGGCTCCAAAGCCACCTTTTACATCAGTAATATTATGTATTCCTCTGCTTTTTAAAATAGAAGCTGCAATTACGGAACGGTATCCACCAGCACAATGGATGTAACTTGTTTCTTCAGCTTTGTAATTATCTAAAAAGTCGTTTATTTTACTTAATGGAGTATGTGTTGCATTAGTAATATGAGTGGATTGAAACTCTCCTACTTTACGTACGTCAAATACTTTGGTGTTTCCCATTTCAGAAGCAAACTCTTCAGCTGTAATTGATCGTAATGTATCAGTGTCTCTACCTTCTTTTACCCAAGCGTTATAACTTCCTTTTAAAAATCCTATGGTGTTATCAAAACCAACTCTTGATAGTCGGGTAATTACTTCTGCTTCTCGTCCTTCTGGGCATACCAATAAAATAGGTTGTTTTACATCAGCAATTAATGCGCCAACCCAAGGAGCAAACCCGCCGTCAATACCAATAAAAATTGAACGTGGTATATGTCCAAGTACAAAGTCATTTTGATGACGTACATCTAAAATAACAGCACCTGTTTTGTTTACTTTTTCTTCAAATTCAGTTGGAGTTAAACCTTGTGTACCTCTTTTTATAACAGTATCTAAATCATCATAACCTTCCTTGTTCATTTTTACATTTTGAGGAAAGTATGCGGGAGGAGGTAGTAATCCGTCAGTAACTTCAGCTATGAATTCTTCTTTAGTCATGTCGGCACGTAAGGCGTAATTGTTTTTTTTCTGATCGCCAATTGTACCTGTTGTTTCTTTACTCATGTTTTTCCCACATGCTGATCCAGCTCCATGTGCTGGGTAAACAATTACATCGTCCGCCAAAGGCATTATTTTATTACGTAAACTATCATATAAATATCCAGCTAAATCATTTTCTGTAAGATGCCCTGTTTTTTGTGCTAAATCTGGTCGTCCGACATCTCCTATGAATAATGTATCGCCACTAAATATTGCGTGGTTTTTTCCTTCTGCATCAATTAATAGATAAGTAGTGCTTTCCATGGTGTGCCCTGGGGTGTGCAATACTTTAATTGTTATATTTCCTAATTTGAATTCTTGATTATCTTTGGCTATTATAGCTTTGTAAGAAGTGTCAGCATTTGGTCCAAAAATGATTTCTGCGCCAGTATTTTTTGCTAGGGTAACATGTCCGCTAACAAAATCGGCATGAAAATGTGTTTCAAATATATACTTGATTTTTGCATTGTCTAGTTTCGCTCTGTTAATGTAAGGTTGAGTTTCGCGTAAAGGGTCAATTATGGCAACTTCTCCATTACACTCAATATAATAAGCTCCTTGAGCTAAACACCCAGTATATATTTGTTCAATATTCATGTTGTCTAAATTTTATTTTTCAAAGATAAAAATAGTTGCTTGTTTTTTATAGTATTGTAGGTCACAATACTATGAAATTTATTTTTTCACGAAAAACTCCATGTAAAAAATAAAAAAAGCCATAGCGAAAACAAAATAACCAAAGCCTTTTTTTAATTTTTTACCGTTGACGAAGTTGTTGAGGTAACTTCCAATAAAAATACCAACTAATGAAATCATTGTAAATACAGTTAAGAATTCCCAATCTATTTCTAAAGTAAATGCATCGCCTAAGAAAAAGCCTAAGAGTGATTTTAAAGCAATAATTATAAGTGATGTTCCTATTGCTGTTTTCATGTCCAAGTTTGCTAAAATCACTAATGCTGGGATGATTATAAATCCTCCCCCGGCGCCAATTAAGCCGGTTATTGATCCAATAACAATTCCTTCAATAACTATAAGTTGGTAGTTGTAAGTAGTGTTTTTGTTTGTTTGATCTATTATTTCTTTACGATCCTTTAGCATAGAAATTGCAGCGGGAATCATAAGTATTGCAAATAGGCCAAACATTCCCATTCTTCTTGTAAAATCAAACCCATCAAAAGTTATTAGAACATCAGGTAAAATAGGGATGATAAATTTCCGAACTATAGTAACTCCAATTATTGCTGGTATTCCAAAGACAAATGCGATTTTCCAATTTACAAAGCCTTTGTAATGTTGTTTTATTCCGCCAACTAGTGCGCTGGATCCTACAATAAATAAGGAATAAGCAGTAGCTATTTTTTCATTTAGGAAAAATGAATATGCTAAAACGGGAACAGCTAGTATAGAGCCTCCTCCGCCAATTAGGCCTAAAGAAATTCCAATTATTAATGCACAGAGATATCCAAAAATCTCAATTAATTCCATGAAAGTTATTGTTTGTAATAGGGGTTATTATTTGTAAATATACTGCGTGATAAGGAAATATGCAACAATCTTTTTCGAGAAGAATTTTAGGAAGTAAATACTAGCCTAATAGTTCACTTACAACATCCTCTATTTTTGATACCAAAACCAATTCTATCTTGTTGTTTTTAACAGAAATTTTATTGTGTTTAGAAATCAATATTCGGGTAAAGCCTAGTTTTTCCGCTTCTAGGATACGCTGGTCAATTTTATTTACGGGCCTAATTTCTCCGGAAAGGCCAACTTCTCCAGCTAAACAAATATTTTTGTCTATAACAATATCTTCATTACTAGATAATATTGCAGCAACTACTGCTAAATCTATTGCTGGGTCATCAACTGAAATACCTCCAGTAATATTTAGGAAAACATCTTTTGCTCCTAATCTGAAACCTGCTCGTTTTTCTAAAACAGCTAGTAACATGTTTAGTCTTTTAGCGTTGTAGCCAGTGGTGCTTCGTTGAGGTGTTCCGTAAACTGCGGTGCTTACCAATGCTTGTATCTCTACTAAAAGTGTGCGCATGCCTTCTATGCTTACGGCAATTGCATTACCACTAAGTTGATCGGAGTTTTTTGATATTAGAATTTCTGAAGGATTGGATACTTCTCTTAATCCGTTCCCTAGCATTTCAAATATTCCAATTTCTTGAGTAGATCCAAATCTGTTTTTAATAGCGCGTAGTATTCTATAGACATGGTTTCTGTCTCCTTCAAACTGCAACACGGTATCTACCATGTGTTCTAATATTTTTGGTCCGGCTATATTTCCGTCTTTTGTAATATGGCCAATTAATAAAACAGGGGTTGAAGTTTCTTTTGCAAATTGTATTAATTCAGAGGTGCATTCTCTAATTTGAGAGACACTACCTGCAGATGATTCTACAAAATCAGTATGTAGTGTTTGAATTGAGTCAATTACCACAAAATCAGGGTTGGTAGCTTCAATTTGTTTGAATATGTGCTGTGTTTTGGTTTCTGTTAAAATCAGGCAATTATCCGAATCCTTTGTCAAGCGATCTGCTCTCATTTTTATTTGCTGAGCACTTTCTTCTCCGGAAACATATAAGGTCTTAAAAGGTAGTTTTAATGCTAATTGTAGCAATAAAGTAGATTTCCCAATTCCAGGTTCTCCTCCTAATAATGTTAAAGATCCAGGAACAATTCCTCCTCCAAGTACTCGATTAAATTCCTTACTCGTGGTTTTCATTCGAACTTCTTGTGAAGTTTGAATGTCAGCTATTTTAATAGGTTTGGCAACCCTTCTTTTGGTAGAAGAATTGCCGATATCCCAACTTTTTTTAGCTTCTTTTTGAGTGATTTCTTCAGCAATGGTGTTCCAGTCGTTACAAGAAGTGCATTGTCCTTGCCATTTTGCAAAAGATGTTCCGCAGTTTTGACAATAAAAAGTAGTTGTATTTTTTGCCATTATCTTATCCCGAAATCAGCTTTAATGAGTTCAGCGTAATGCAACATGTCGTCTTTTGTTAATCGACCGATTTCATTCATAATGAATCCTGATTGATATGCTTTTATAGCCTTTTTAGGTTCTCCGATATTTTCATAATGAACACCCATGTAGTACATACCTAACATAGATTCCGGATATTCTTCTTTTGCAAGTTTTCCTAATAATTTAAAAGCTTCCCATTCTTCAGTTTTCTTTAATGCTGCTTCTGCTGCATTAAAATCATTAATTCTGATTTGCTTGTCTAATCCGTAAAGACTTTTTATGGTATCGTATTTTTTAACTAAATAATCGTATGCAGTACCCTCGTCAAAAGTCAGCATTTTTTCTTTGTACTCTTTTCTGTCAATAGGTTTGTATAGTTTGTAGACTTTTTCAAAGGCAGTAGGTAGCGCATGACTTACCAAATCATAATGTGATTTTCCCTTGTAGTAATTATAGTTATAATCAAAGTTATCATTTGATATTGCTTCCAGGGACTTGTTTAAAGCCCCGATACTTGTCTTGCTTCTTTTTCGGTCATTTTCAGCTGTGGTTAATGAGTAATAAATGGGGTTTTGAAGATCAGAAAATTGTTCTTTTAAACGCGCTTCCATTTTAGGGGTGAAACTAGGGCTTAAAGAAATATATGAGCTGAAAAATGGTTTTTCTTGAAATAAATAAAAGTTCAAGAAGTTTGCCGAATCTCCGTGTCCTACGATAGTTCTAAAAGGAACTGTTCTGTAATTGTTATCAATGAAGTTAAATAAATCAAATGTGATGAATTCGAAAAAATCTGCACCGGTATCGTAAGGTAACCCGTTAATTTCATCACAAGCAAAATCTTCTGATTTAGTTTTCATTTGGTTTATTCCCACAATAATTGCATCTGGCATTTCGTCCCAATAAGAATAATAATCTGCAATACCTGCCACTGGTTCAAATAGATAATCGCCATCAAAAACTACTATTACAGGGTACATTGTATCGACATTTTTTTCGTAATTTCTAGGAATTTGAATTTTCAATTGTCTTTTCTCTCCGTCCGGACCATCAATTTCTCTATAAACAGTTTGAGCAAATATGTTAATGCTAGTAAACATGATTGCGATAAGTAAAATTAATTTTCTCATTATATATGTTGAATTTCAGTAAAATGGATGTACAATATACAGTTTATTTTGTTCTATTGTATATTGGGAGGTAAAAGAATGAAATGACGCCAAAAACGATGTTTAGTAAGGTTTGAGAGCCCCACATAATCCAACCAATAGCTAAACCACTTTGATTGCTTATATTAAATAAGTTTAGAGTCTCTTGAATTACTAGCGGAAAACTACCTAATCCGCCATTTGTTACAGCCATTGTAAATGATCCTGTCACAAACGCAACTATTGCAGTACTTATTGGGGTGTTTATGGTTTCTTTTACTGAGAAAAAGATTACATAAAACATTAAAAAGTACATAGTCCAAATGAAGATGGTGTGGAATATAAAAGGCCACTTTTTTTTCATTGTAACTATACTCAAAACTCCGTCTTTTAAACCAATAAAAAAGTTTTTTATTTTACGTAAAATGGGGTTGTTGGTTTTTCTTAGGACAAACCAACCAGTACTTACGATTATTGAAATCAAGGCTAATGTGAGGAACAGTGAAGTTGGGTTTTCTGTAATTTTTGTTCTAATGCTAATGAAAACAGGATTTATGGCATCTATAATCATGTCGTATTGAAAAGCTAATGCAATAAAAACAAAAACCATACTCATAATTAAGTCGGCTATGCGTTCTGCTATTATTGTTCCGAAAGCTTTTTCAAAAGGGATTCCTTCGTAGGTGGTAAGTGTTGTGGCTCTTAATATTTCTCCTGATCGTGGGATTCCTAAATTGGCAAAATAGGCAATCATTACTGCCATAAAACTATTGATGAATTTTGGTTTGTAACCGAGTGGTTCAAGGGTGAATTTCCATCGGTAAGCTCTTGACAAATGACTCAGTAAGCCTAGTGTAACGGAAATAATTACCCAGGAATAATTTGCTTCTTTAATATATGAAATAACATCGGCTATTTCCTTTGGTGTTGCATTATTGAAAGTAATCCAAATTAAAAAAGCACCAAAGAGTATTGGTGCAATTATTTTTAATGTTTTTATAACGGTTTTCTTATCCAACTAGTTTAGTTTAATAAGTTAGTGCCTTCGTTTGGGAATACTAATGATGGTTTAAAAGTTTTAGCTTCTTGAATATCCATCATTGCATATGTGATTAGGATTAAGACATCTCCTTGAGCGACTTTTCTAGCAGCTGCGCCATTAAGTGTTATTTCTCCAGAGTTTCTTGGCCCAGGAATAGCATATGTTTCTAGGCGCTCTCCGTTGTTATTATTTACAATTTGAACTTTTTCACCTTGAACAATATTTGCTGCATCCATTAAATCTTCATCAATAGTGATGCTTCCAATGTAATTTAGATTAGCTCCTGTGACTTTTATTCTATGAATTTTCGATTTTACTACGTGTACTAACATGGGGGTAAAGGTATTAATTTAAAGCGATATTATCGATTAATCTGATGTTATCAATGAAAGCTGCTATAAATATTCTGTATTGTTGTTTTTTTGATTTTCGTTTTACGGGTTTTAAGGTTTTGATATTTGCAATTGAAACATACTCTAGCTTGAATTGTTTGTTTTTTGCAAACTGTTTAGTAACCCATTCCTCTACCTTGATAGCGCTTTTTGTGTCAAATTGTTTTTTTGCTTCTAAAAGTGTTTTGTTTATAAAAGCCGCTTCTTTTCTGGCATTCGGTGAAAGACGTTTATTTCGAGAACTCATAGCTAAGCCTGAAGCTTCCCGGAATATTTCGCACCCGATTATATTTACACCTAACTTGTATTTGCTAACGAGTTTTTTTACAATTTGAAGTTGTTGAAAATCTTTTTCACCAAAATAGGCAATGGTAGGTTTTATTAATGTGAAAAATAAATCCAAAACGGTACCCACACCATCAAAATGTCCAGCTCTATGTTTGCCTTCCATTTCATGTTCTAACCCATCGAATGAGTAATTTTTAGAAGTGATATTTCCTTGATATAATTCTTTGGACGTAGGAGCAAAAATTATGATGCTTGAGTCAATTTGTTTAATTAATTCAATGTCATTTTCTAAAGTTCGTGGGTATTTGTCTAAATCTGAAGCGTTGTCAAATTGAGTTGGGTTTACAAAAACGCTAACAAAAGTAATGCTGTTTTGTGAAATAGATTGCTTTATTAAAGAGGCGTGACCTTGGTGTAAAGCCCCCATGGTAGGGACGTATCCAATAGTTTTGCTTTTTGTTTTAGCGTCGTTAATAAAAGTTAAAACTTCTTCTCGAGTATTGAAAACCTTCATTTTATAAAAATTAAATGAAGGCAAATCTAATACATTACTGCTAATCTGCATAATTTTTGTAATTTTGCAAAGTTTAAAAACATTTTTTTGCGATACTTAAGGTTGTTGAAAAAGAGTTTTTAATACAAAAAAACAACGAATATTAAAATATATTATAGAATGAAAGATAAGAGGGTTTTATTTATTTCTTCTGAAGTAGTACCGTATTTACCGGAAACAGAAATTTCATCAAATTCATTTCAAGCAGCTAAAACTGTGAATTCAATTGGTGGACAGACAAGAATTTTTATGCCAAGGTTTGGGAATATCAACGAAAGAAGACATCAGTTACATGAGGTTATTAGATTGTCGGGGATGAACTTGGTAATAAATGACTTGGATATGCCTCTTATTATAAAGGTAGCTTCTATACCTAAGGAAAGAATGCAAGTGTATTTTATCGACAATGAAGAGTATTTTAAAAGAAAAGCGACGTTTACAGATGAGGATGGGAAACTATTTGCGGATAATGACGAGCGTGCTATCTTTTTTGCGAAAGGTGTAATTGAAACTGTAAAAAAATTAAATTGGGCTCCAGACATTATCCATGTACATGGATGGATGGCTTCTTTGTTGCCTTTATATTTAAAACAATACTTTAAAGACGAGCCATTGTTTACGGATAGTAAAGTGGTAACATCAATTTATGCTGATGGGTATGAAGGAGATTTAGGGAAAGAATTAATTGCTAAGATTAAGTTTGATAAGATTGAAGAAGCTTCATTAGAGGTGTTAAAAGAAAGTTCTTATGTAAATTTAATGAAGTTGGCTGCAGATAATTCTGACGGAGTTATTTTTGGATCAGAAGATGTTAATTCGGAGTTAATGTCATACGTGAAAAATAGTGAAACACCTACTTTAGATTATAAATCGCCAGATGAGTATGAGTCTGCCTATGCAGGGTTCTATAAAAGCTTAATGGTATAATCAAGAAATTAAAGATTATTATGAAGAGTACAAAGCAATTATTAGCTTTATTGGTTGTAGGGTTATTGTTTATATCGTGTGATAAAGATTATAATACTATAGGAGAAGGATTGGTGAATGAAACTCATTTTAATCAAAAAACAGATTCTGAATCTCAAATTAAAACGACACAACATGTTTTTGGGGAAAATGGAGTGACGCCAAACCCTGTGCAGGCTGATAACTTGTCATATAATACATTAGGGTATTACAATCACCCGGTATATGGTGGTACAACTGCAAATATTCTTTCTCAAGTTACATTAAGTGAATATGGGAAAGATTTTGGGGGAAACCCAGTTGTTTCTCGAGTGGTATTGTCAGTGCCGTATTTTAGTAGGAGTACGGATGCAGATGCTGGCACTTATGAGTTAGATTCAATATATGGGGAGGGGAATGAAATAAATTTGAAGATGTATAAATCTGATTATTTTTTAAATGATTTTGATGCAAGTGGTGATACACAACATTATTATACAAATGCATATAATGGATCATTAGCAGGAATTGAATCTCAATTGTTATTTGAAAAAACAGATTTCACTCCTCTTTCATCTGAAGTTACAGGAGAGTTAGTTGATGGTGAATATGAAAAGTTATCTCCAAGATTAAGAGAGGAGCTTAATGTAGCGGATTTTCAATGGATGGTAGCTTCAGCAAATCAGTCTGATTTATCTTCAGCGAGTAATTTTAAAAATTACTACAGAGGAATTTATTTAAAAGCTACGAATGTCTCAGTTGAAGGTGTTTTAGTAGGTTTGAATTTATCACAGGCAGAAATCCAAGTTTTTTATGAATATGATGATCCAGATGGAGGAGTAGATCCTTTAGAAGGTTCTGTGAAAATATTATTTTCAGGAACGAAAGTAAATACATTTGAAAATAGCTTTTCATATCCTGATATCCCAGGGGGGAGCCATTATTTAAATGGTGGGCAAGGAGCAATGATTACAGTAGACTTATTTGCGGGAGATGATATTGATGATAATAAGGTTTCTGATAAATTGGACGACTTAAGAAGTAGAGATATTTTGATCAATGAGGCTATTTTAGAGTTTTATGTCGATCAATCCACTGCTATGGGTAATGATTCAGAGCCGGATCGTTTGTTTTTATTTGATATAGAAAATAATAAAGTGCTATTGGATTATCAGTTTGATAGCACTTCAGAAAATGACACGAACCTTACACAATTAAATCATTTGGAGAAACTAGAGCGTGATGCGTTAGGTTTTGGTGTAAAGTACAAACTTCGTATTACAGAACATATAACAGATTTAATACGTAATGATTCTACAAATGTTAAGTTAGGGTTAGTTGTAACTAATAATGTGTTAGCAATTGGATCTTCGGATTTAAAAACGGCAGTAGTAATAGCGCCTAGTAATGATATACCTTCTGATAGGGAAACGAGTGTTAAAACAATATTCTCTGCGTCGGTTAATTCACATAAAGGAACAGTATTGTATAATGAAAATGCTGTAGACGAGGCTAAAAGAATAAAATTAACAATATATTATACTGAAGAAAATAACTAAGTAGCGTATGTGTGGAATAGTAGGTTATGTAGGTTTTAGAGAAGCTTATCCGATTATTATAAAAGGGTTAAAAAGGTTAGAGTATCGTGGGTATGATAGCTCAGGAATAGCACTTTTGGATAACGGAAGTATTAAATTATCTAAAACTAAAGGTAAAGTAGTAGATTTAGAAAACAGAGCTAAAGACGAAATTTCTTTAAACGGAACTTTAGGAATAGGGCATACACGTTGGGCAACCCATGGTGAGCCTAATGATGTAAACTCACATCCACATATATCAAACTCTGGGGATCTAGTAATAATCCATAATGGTATTATTGAAAACTATGCTCCGTTAAAAAAAGAGTTGATAAACAGAGGGTATACGTTTGTTTCTGATACTGATACTGAAGTTTTAATTAACTTGATAGAAGATGTAAAGAAAAATGATGGGCTTAAGTTAGGGAAAGCAGTTCGTGTTGCTTTAACTCAAGTTGTTGGGGCTTATGCAATAGCTGTTTTTGATAAAAACAAACCAAATGAAATAGTAGCTGCAAGAATGGGGAGTCCATTGGCAATTGGAGTGGGTGAAGATGATAAAGAGTTTTTTATAGCGTCAGATGCATCTCCTTTTATTGAATATACTAACAATGCTATTTATTTAGAAGATGAAGAGATAGCGGTTATAAGAAAAGGAAAGAAAA
Organism: Kordia sp.; assembly: GCA_002733415.1. Taxonomy (GTDB): domain Bacteria; phylum Bacteroidota; class Bacteroidia; order Flavobacteriales; family Flavobacteriaceae. Next base: position 68,540 of record NVVR01000002.1, read on the forward strand.
TTAAAATACGTAAAATATCAGACGATTCAATCGTTGATCCGTATATTCAAGAGCTTCAGTTAAACTTGGAGCAGATTGAAAAAGATGGCTACGATCATTTTATGTTAAAAGAAATATTTGAACAACCTAATGCAATAACAGATACTTATAGAGGGAGGATGTTAGTGAATGAAGGGATTATTCGCATGGCTGGGATTGATGACAATCTGGAGCGTTTTTTAAATGCTGATAGAATCATTATTGTGGCTTGTGGTACTTCTTGGCATGCTGGATTAGTTGCTGAGTATGTTTTTGAAGAGTTGTCAAGAATTCCAGTTGAGGTAGAATATGCTTCGGAGTTTAGGTATAGAAACCCGATTATTACAGAAAAAGATGTGGTAATAGCGATTTCTCAGTCAGGAGAAACTGCTGATACTCGTGCTGCAATCCAATTAGCGAAGTCAAAAGGAGCTTTTGTTTTTGGTGTTTGTAATGTAGTTGGTTCTACTATTGCAAGAGAGTCTGATGCTGGAGCATATACACATGCAGGACCTGAAATAGGAGTGGCGTCAACAAAGGCATTTACTACTCAGATTACTGTCTTGACTTTAATTGCTTTAAAATTAGCGAAAGCTAAAGGGGCTATTTCGAATTCTGATTATCACATGCATTTGCGAGAATTGGAATTGATTCCTGAAAAAGTAAAGGAGTGTTTGACTTTAGATAATCATATAAAAGAAATTGCTGTTGTTTATAAAGACATGCCAAACTTCTTGTACTTGGGAAGAGGGTTTAATTTTCCTGTTGCTTTAGAAGGGGCGTTGAAATTAAAAGAAATTTCATACATACACGCTGAAGGGTATCCTGCAGCAGAAATGAAGCATGGGCCTATTGCTTTAATTGATGAACAAATGCCAGTGGTGATAATTGCTACTAAAAAGGGGCATTACGATAAGGTAGTTAGTAATATCCAAGAGATAAAATCTCGTAAAGGAAAAATTATTGCTATTGTAAATAATGGAGATGTTAGTGTTCGTGAAATTGCAGATTATGTAATTGAAGTCCCAGAAACATTAGAGTTATTAAGTCCGTTATTAACAACAATACCATTGCAGTTATTGTCATATCATATTGCAGTAATGCGAGAGTGTAATGTAGATCAGCCAAGAAATTTAGCGAAGTCGGTTACTGTAGAATAGTATATCATAGTTGATAAAATAGAATTTAAAAGCATCTTGATAATTCAAGGTGCTTTTTTACTTCAAATAGAATTGATTACACAAGGTTTTTAGAATTTAAAAAGATGAGTTAGAAATAGAAGGTAGTAAGTGTTTTATTAAGTATTCCCTTTCTAAAGTATACTTCTTGTAAATGGTTATAAATGTTCAGATGTCCAATTTAGAGTTTATTGCGCTTAAATGATTTGATAGCTGTTTTAGTTACAGAGGTTATATCTCCGATAGCAATTTGGTTTTTTTTTGCTCATTAGCTTAGTTTCTTCAGCGAGCTTTTTTATATTATATGCATTGTTCGAGTGTTTCTTCATAAATTTGAATTAGCCTTTTGTCAATGTTGGTTGTTTCTTCCATTGCTTTTAGAGTTGACCTTGTAGTAGAGCTTATTATAAAAGTTAATTTTATTGTAACTTATTTTATAAACTAGATAAATACCGTTAATATTAATTCATAAATATAAAGGAAAGAAATAAAGATTTTTAAATGAAGCTCAAACTAGAGGGTAAAAATCAACAAAAAACTACAAATAATTAATTTAAAAAGAATATCTTTGCACCGCGAAAAATGAGGTAAACTCAATCGCTTATAATTTTCTAAACACTAAATAGTTAAGAATGTCAACACTTACAGGAAAAGTATCACAGATTATCGGACCAGTTGTAGACGTAGAGTTCAACAGCCAAGATGGAGCACTTCCAAAAATTTACGACTCATTAGAAGTTAATAATAATGGAAATAAATTAATTCTTGAAGTTCAATCACACGTTGGAGAAAATACAGTACGTACGATCTCAATGGATTCAACTGATGGATTAAGTAGAGGAGCTGAAGCAGTTGCGACGGGTAGTCCAATACAAATGCCAATTGGAGATGAGGTTTATGGTCGTTTATTTAATGTAATTGGTGACCCTATAGATGGTTTAGCAGCTTTACCTAAAACAGGAAAATCTGGTTTACCAATACACAGACAAGCACCTAAATTTGAAGATTTATCAACTTCTACAGAAGTTTTATTTACAGGTATTAAAGTAATCGATTTAATTGAGCCTTATGCAAAAGGAGGTAAAATTGGATTGTTTGGTGGTGCCGGAGTAGGTAAAACAGTATTGATTCAAGAGTTGATAAATAATATAGCAAAAGGTCACGGTGGACTTTCAGTATTCGCAGGAGTAGGAGAAAGAACACGTGAAGGAAATGATTTACTTCGTGAAATGTTAGAGTCAGGAATTATCAAGTATGGTGATGACTTTATGCACTCTATGGAAGAAGGCGGATGGGATCTTAAAAAAGTAGACATGTCTATTATGAAAGAATCTAAAGCTACTTTCGTATTCGGACAAATGAATGAGCCACCTGGAGCACGTGCACGTGTTGCCTTATCTGGTTTAACAATTGCTGAATATTTCCGTGATGGAGCAGGAGATGGACAAGGAAAAGATGTGCTTTTCTTCGTTGATAATATCTTCCGTTTTACACAAGCAGGTTCTGAGGTATCTGCCTTATTAGGTCGTATGCCATCTGCTGTAGGATACCAACCAACATTAGCAACTGAAATGGGAGCTATGCAGGAACGTATTACATCTACAAAAAGAGGTTCTATTACGTCTGTACAAGCGGTTTACGTACCTGCAGATGATTTAACAGATCCAGCACCAGCAACAACGTTTGCGCATTTAGATGCAACAACAGTATTATCGCGTAAAATTGCAGAATTAGGTATTTATCCAGCGGTTGATCCGTTAGATTCTACTTCTAGGATTTTAACTGCTGATATCTTAGGAAATGAGCATTATGATACTGCACAGAGAGTAAAAGAATTATTACAACGTTACAAAGAATTGCAAGATATTATCGCAATTTTAGGTATGGAAGAATTATCTGAAGAAGATAAATCAGCAGTAGGACGTGCACGTAGAGTACAACGTTTCTTATCTCAACCATTCTTCGTAGCAGAGCAATTTACAGGTCTTCCAGGTGTATTAGTAGATATTAAAGATACTATTAAAGGATTTAACATGATTATGGATGGTGAATTAGATCACTTACCAGAATCAGCGTTTAACCTTAAAGGGACTATCGAAGAGGCTATTGAAGCTGGAGAAAAAATGTTAGCTGAAGCGTAATTCAATTAACAATGAGTAATTGACAATTAGTAATTGTTAATTATGAATTATTAATTACTAATTGTAAAAAATATGTTTTTAGAAATTGTAACACCAGAAGCAATATTGTATAGCGGAGAAGTAATTTCTGTAGCTGTACCAGGAATAAATGGTGAGTTTCAAATGTTAGACAATCACGCGCCTATCGTTTCTATTTTAGGAAAAGGGAATGTGAAAATTTACGGAACTGTTCAGTTAGATAAAGCAGTTGCGGATAAGTTCTCAAAAGGAGCTAATAATGAAACGCTTCTAGCAATCAATAGCGGAACACTTGAAATGAAGGATAATAAAGTAATTGTATTAGCTGACTAATCAGTTCTTTATAAAGAATAATTAAGCGCCAAGTATTTATATTTGGCGCTTTTTGTTGTTTATGTTTTTGTGGTAGTAGGTTTTGTAACCGAATTATTGTTTTACAAAAAAAGAGGCTGCCTGTAAAGAGTGGAGCGCGTCATTCTGAATTTACTTCAGAATATCAACAGATTGGCGGACTCATTTATAACAAATTTTCGATAATCAACATTCTTGTCAGGTTAAAATCAAAGAAGTTTTTATCTCTACGTATTTGTGTGGTTTTAAAAGTCTTTGTTGTTTTTTCTAACAGCAAAGCGGTCTCTTTATTCTTTAATTTATTTAGCAGGTATCCCTAGTTTTAATTTTACAGTAGCGGTGATGTCAAATTTTTCATCAGCATAGGCAAATTCATTTCCATCTATAGTCAATATTTGAGTGTAGTTTTTCTCCTTAGCAACAATAGCAATCATATCACTTATTTTTTTGTATAACGGACGTAATAAATCATCTTGTTTTAATTGAGTTAGCTGACTTCCATTTTGTTGAAATGATTTAATGTCATTTTCCAAGTCATATAATTCTTCACCCATGGTTTTTTTCATAACATCGCTATAGGTAGCTGCATTTTTTTTGAAAGCTGCTAATTTTGTTTTGTAAACAGTAATTTTTTTATTTAATGTTTTTTCTAATCCTGAATTATAAGTTATTACTGTGGTATTAACGGTGGCTAATTCAGGTAGTTCTGAAAGTATTTCGTTTACGTTAACGGTACCTACTTTACTTTGTGCTATTATACTTATTGTAAACAGCATAAACGCAATTGATAATGAAATGTATTTGATGTTCATGAAAATTATATTTGTTATTGAGTTTCAAATATAAAAAACCAACTGATTTTATCAGTTGGTTTTTGGAATAATTATCAAATACTTTTAATAATGTACCTTCTCCTTGGGGAGAGGCTTAAGGAGAGGAAATTATTCCTCAATATATTCTAAAATATCTGCAGGTTGGCATTCTAGTGCTTTACAAATGGCTTCTAAAGTTGAAAAACGTACTGCTTTTGCTTTTCCTGATTTCAAAATGGATAAGTTAGCAGTAGTAATACCAATTATTTCTGCTAGTTCTTTGCTCCGCATTTTACGTTTTGCAAGTATTACATCTAAGTTGATTACTATTGGCATAAGCTATACAGTTAATTCGTTTTCTTGTTGGAGTTTATTTCCTTCTTTGAAAATTTCAGCTAATATAAAACTAATGAGTGCAAATAGTAATGGAGTGAAACTTATAGAGGTTTGGCTAAAACCTCCTTGTCCAAAATAAAGAGTATTATTGAAGCTTAGTATAAAATATAATAAGGTTAGTATAAAATATAATATTGAATATTTTCCAATTCGTCTAAATGATATAATATTATTTAGACGAAAAGTATCAAGTCTCTTTACTGACTGAATGATATTTTGAAACTCTTTAATGCTTAAGAAAAGAAGTATAAAGACACAGGTAAACTTGAAGTAGATTAAATATATTGTTGTTGTAGTTAACTTTCCTAAAACATATACTTCATTAGATGGATCTTTCCATTTATCAGAATAACTTTTGTTTAAGCCAATCGAAAACGTGGTTGGGGTGCCAGTGTGATTTATTTTTATATCAAGATCATTATAAGCCCCTCTATCTATTTGGATATGGATAAAGATAACGGTAGTTGCAATAAATGAGAAGATGTAGATTAGTTTGGTGAATTTACAAATGGAAATGGCTATATTTAAAAGTCTATTTTTTGTCATGATGTTTTATTACTTTAATTTTATTATCGTTTAACAATAACAAATGTAATTTTAAATTATCGAAAAACAATAATAAAAAATTGAAAAAAAGATAATTAAATTTATAAATCACTATTTTTAGTAAATACTAAAACGATATTTTTTGCTCTCATAATAGAAGTAATGTTTATTGCTTAGGGTAAAGCGGTCTTTATTCTATAAAAAAGTATCTTTGAAAAATGTTTCCTAAAAAACTACAACATAAACTGCAACGACGAATAGAAAACAATAGCTTTCGAAAGTTATCGCCTCAAAATGAATTGGTAGATTTTTCTTCTAATGATTATCTTGGGTTTTCAAAATCCAAAACTATTTTCAATAAATCACATCAGTATCTAGTTGAGTATGGGTATACGTTAAATGGCGTGTCTGGTTCCCGATTGTTATGCGGGAATCATGAATTGTATACTATAGTTGAGGAGCAATTAATAAACATTCATCAGTCAGAAGTATTGATTTTCAATTCCGGGTATGACGCCAATATTGGTTTTTTTAGTGCAGTGCCACAACGTAATGATGTGATATTATACGATGAGTATTCACATGCTTCAATACGCGATGGTATAAAGTTGTCAAATGCCAAAGCGTATTCATTTAAACATAATGATTTAGCTGATTTAGAAAGAAGGCTATCGTCAATTCGAGCGCAGTCGAGAACTAAAGATGATGAAGTATATGTGGTTACGGAATCTGTTTTTTCAATGGATGGTGATTCACCAGATTTAGTTGAAATGCAAAACCTGTGTAAAGAATACAAAGCGCATTTAATAGTTGATGAAGCACATGCGGTTGGAGTATTTGGTTTCGGTTTGGTTCATCAATTAGGTTTGGAAATAGAGGTGTTTGCTAGAATTGTAACTTTCGGGAAAGCCATGGGTTGTCATGGGGCAGCAATTTTAGGGAGTGAACAATTAAAAGACTATCTCATAAATTTTTCACGCTCATTTATATATACCACTGGTTTGTCGCCACATTCGTTAGCAACAATTCATATGGCTTATGAGGAACTTCTTATAACGAATGCAAACGCTAAATCTCACTCGGTTGTTCAACAACTAAAGGAGAATATTAAGTATTTCAAAGCTAAATATGCATCATTGCAATTACGTGATTCGTTTATTAATAGTGACTCCGCCATACAATGTTGTGTCATTTCAGGTAATTCAATCGTTAAAAAATGTGCGAAAGTATTACAGGGACAAGGATTTGATGTGCGTCCAATATTGTCACCTACGGTTTCTGAAGGGCAAGAGCGTTTGCGTTTTTGTTTACATTCGTATAATACAACACAACAAATTGATGAAGTATTGAATTTGCTTAGTACATTTGTACGTGATTAGTTTTTGAAAACTAGTTAAAAACAAGTATATGAAAAATAGTTTCACAATAATTGCAGTATTTCAGTATTCGTCAGAAGCATTAATTATAAAAGGCAAATTAGAATCTGAAGGGATCACCGTTTTTTTAGCTGATGAATATACGGTTGACACTGATCCTCTAGTAAGTAATGCTATTGGCGGGGTAAAGCTTCAAGTGTACACCGAACAGGCAGAAGTTGCTAAAAATATTATTAGAACTATTGATCCAAGCTTATTAAAAGAGCCAGTTTTATGTTCTAATTGTAAATCTTCGAACTTTAGTTTAAAGATGAATGCCAAGAATTTATTCCTAAAGTTAATTCCAATAGACGGAAAGTTTGAATACAATTGTAGAGATTGTAATACTAATTTTAAAGCAGTAGAAGCTTTATGAGTATGAAATTATTTATAACTGGTATCGGTACTGATGTAGGTAAAACAATTGTTTCAGCAATATTGACGGAAGCTTTGGAAGCTGATTACTGGAAGCCAATTCAAGCTGGAGAGTTAGCAAGAGGTGATTCACACACAGTAGCGAGTTTAATATCCAATTCAAAAACAATCATTCATCCAAATGCATATGCGTTAAATACTCCTATGAGTCCACATGCAGCAGCAGCAATTGATGGAGTTGTGGTTGATTTAAAGAAAATTCTAGTACCGATTACTAAAAACAATTTAGTAATTGAAGGAGCTGGAGGGATATTGGTTCCGTTAAATGATTCGGAAACGATACTAGATTTAATTCAGCTAGATTATAAAGTAATTGTTGTGTCGCGTCATTATTTAGGAAGTATCAATCATACATTAATGACCATACAGTTATTGCAACAAAAAGGATTTAATGTTTCGATACTATTTAATGGCAAGGAAAATAAGACTACAGAAAGTATTATTGAAAAAATGACAGGAGTAACTGTTTTAGGGCGTATTGATGACGAGCTTTATTTTGATAAGAATGTTGTCAAGGAGTATGCAGATAAATTTAAAGATGTGTTATAAAATAAAAGGACCACATGGGAAAAAATAAAGAGAATAGCCTCCAAGAAAGAGATAAAAAACACATTTGGCATCCGCTAAAACAACATCAGTTACATCCAAATAGTTTGGCAATAGTGAAAGCTAAAGGATGTGTATTGACTGATGATAAAGGTAATGAGTATATCGATGCAATAGCATCATGGTACACGTGTATGTTCGGACATTGCAACGATTTTATTACGAGTAGGGTTTCGGACCAAATGAAGCAACTGGATCAGGTAATGTTTAGTGACTTTACACATGAGCCGGCAGTAAAACTTTCTGAGGAGTTAATTAAAATTCTTCCAGATAATCAGAATAAAATATTTTTTTCTGAAAACGGATCTACAAGTGTGGAGGTTGGTATCAAAATGGCTTTACAGTATCATTTTAATATAGGAGAAAAACGAGATACATTTATTGCTTTTGAAAATGGATTTCATGGAGATACATTTGGAGCAATGGCGGTTTCTGGTTTATCGGTTTATAATGGGCCGTTTGAAGATTTCTTGATGGATATCAAGCGTATTCCAACACCTGATGGAAATAATACACAGGCTATACTTGAGCAATTAAAAGAAATAGTTACGAATAACAAAGTAGCAGGATTTGTATATGAGCCATTAGTGCAAGGTGCAGCAGGAATGAAAATTCATGATGCTGTAGGTTTAGGAGAAATTTTAAAATTCTGTAAAGAAAATACTATTCTGACTATTGCTGATGAAGTAATGACTGGATTTGGGAAAACAGGTAAACATTTTGCTTCTGATTATATTGAAACAAAACCTGATATTCTCTGTTTGAGTAAAGCCTTAACTGCTGGGTTGATGCCAATGGCTATTACGTCATGTACACAAAATATTTATGATGCTTTTTTGAGTAATGATATTAGTAAGGGGATGTTTCATTGTCATACTTATTGTGCAAATCCATTAGCTTGTACCGCTGCTTTAGCGAGTATTGAATTATTACAGACAGCCAAAATTCAAGGTAGTATTCAAGAAATTATTGCGTCACATAAAGTGTTTAATGTGCGTATTAAAAATCATCCGAAAGTAAAATCTACTCGACAATTAGGAGTCATTTATGCTTTAGATTTAAATACTGAAATGGAGCGCTATGGAAGTCTTCGTGATAAGTTATTAAAGTTTTTTATGAATCATGGAGTGTTTTTAAGACCTTTAGGGAATACAATATACATACAAGTGCCTTATGTAATTACAAAAGAACAATTGCAAAAAGTGTATAAAACTATTGAAGAGGCGTTGGAAATAGTGTAAATTTGCTCTCTTTAAAAGGTATAAAACCAATAATGAAATCACCAGTTTCTATAACAGCACTAGCGTCCCTTTCGGCTCTTGGGAGTAACTCAAAGCAAATTTGGGAGAACTATCAAAATGAAGACCATTTTATTTCTGAAAAGGAATTTAAAAGCTTTTCAGCACTAGTGGCTCAAATTTCTGAAGAAGATAAAATTGCAATACAAGAATTAAGAACATCGGATTCTAAATATGTGAATCTGGATCATTCGGTACTGTATTGTATGTATGTTTCTAGAAAAGCAGTAAAAGATGCTGGATGGAAGTCATCTGATAATTTCGGAATTAATATAGGTTCTTCCAGAGGAGCAACATCATTATTTGAAAAGTATCATAAAGCCTTTTTAGAAAGTAATGTAGCAGAAACATTAAGTTCTCCAACAACAACTCTAGGAAATATTTCTTCATGGACCGCGCATGATTTACAGACGGATGGGCCGGAAATTTCACATTCTATTGCATGTTCAACAGGTTTGCATGCGTTGTTGAATGGAGTAGTTTGGGTGCTTTCAGGTATGGCTAATAAGTTTTTAGTTGGTGGTAGTGAAGCAGCGTTAACGGGTTTTACAATTGCCCAAATGAAGGCGTTAAAAATATATGCAAAAAATGACAGAAATCACTCTGAGTTTGTCGAAGAGTCATATCCATGTCAAGCATTAAATCTTAATAAAAAACAGAATACGATGGTGCTCGGTGAAGGGGCAGCTGTACTATGTTTGGAAAAAGGAGTAAAAAAAAATGCTTTAGCAGTTATCAGTGGGGTGGGGTATGCTACAGAAATATTAGAACATAATGTTTCTATCTCTACAGAAGCAACATGTTTTCAAAAGTCAATGAAAATGGCTTTGGGAGAAATGAATCCAAATGAAATTGATGCTATAGTAATGCATGCTCCAGGAACTATTAAAGGAGATTTATCGGAAGTAAAGGCTATAGAAAAAGTTTTCGGGAAGGATGTGCCGTTTTTAACTACTAATAAATGGAAGTTAGGGCATACGTTCGCCACATCAGGATTATTAAGTATTGAGTTAGCGGTTTTAATGTTGCAACATCAGCAAGTAGTTTCGGTTCCTTTTATAAAACCACAGAGGAAGCCAAAACAACTAAAAAATATAGTAGTGAATGCTGTAGGTTTTGGAGGGAATGCTGTAAGTGTATTATTAACAAAATAATATGGGTATCAATATATAATCCCCGTAGGCTTGTTTTTAACGAAAAAGTTATTTGTTAATTCATACCTAGTGTGCTTGCACCGAGGATATTGATTTAGTATTTTTGAAAATTAAAATAACTCACCTTTTTTTGGTGGGAATAATAATATTTTTATTGAGGAATTGCCTCAATAAGTAACTCCCATTAAGGGACTAACTCGGATTTTATGAGCGAAGTAAGACATAACTGGACGAAGGAAGAAATTCTAGAAGTATATAACAGACCAATGATGGATTTGCTGTATGATGCAGCAACCATTCATAGAAAACAACATGATCCTAATGTTGTACAAGTATCTACACTACTTTCAATTAAAACTGGAGGATGCTCGGAAGATTGCGGGTATTGCCCGCAAGCTGCACGTTATCATACAGGTGTTGAAGGGAATGATTTAATGACGGTAAACCAAGTAAAAGCGCAAGCGCTCAGAGCAAGAGAAAGCGGAAGTTCTCGTGTATGTATGGGAGCTGCTTGGAGAAATGTGAAAGACGGTCCGGAGTTTGATCAAGTATTAGAAATGGTACGTGGTATTAATAAGTTGGATATGGAGGTTTGTTGTACTTTAGGTATGATAACTGAAAACCAAGCACAACGTTTAGCAGAAGCAGGTTTATATGCGTACAATCATAACTTAGATTCATCAGAAGAGTATTACAAAAAAGTAATTTCTACAAGAGGATATCAAGATAGATTGGATACTATTAGCAATGTGCGTAAAACAAATGTGACAGTTTGTTCAGGAGGAATTATCGGAATGGGAGAAAATATTGAAGATAGAGCTGGGATGTTAGTGGCGCTTTCTACGTTGAATCCACAACCAGAATCTACGCCTATTAACGCATTAGTCGCTGTTGAGGGGACTCCTTTAGAAGATGAAAAGCCAGTTGAAATTTGGGATATGATTCGTATGGTAGCAACTACCCGTATTGTATTGCCGGAAACTCAAGTGCGTTTGTCTGCCGGAAGAACTCAAATGAGTAGAGAAGGGCAATCAATGTGTTTCTTTGCTGGAGCAAATTCTATTTTCGCAGGAGATAAGTTATTAACTACTCCAAATCCTGATGTAAATGAGGATATGAAAATGTTTGAATTATTAGGATTGAAACCGCAAAAAGCATTTACTAAAAAGGTACAACCGCAAACGGTTGAGGCTGCTGATTCTCAGTTCGAAACATTAGGAGAGAAGCCAAAATGGACCAGACCAGATCATAAAATTGATAGAAATGAAGCTGCAAAAGCTAAAGGAAAATTAGTAAAATAAGATTGTGATGAAGAAGTTATTAGTTGTAGTCGTTTTGATGAGTGTATCGTTTGTCAATGCACAAGTTTTTACCGGAAAGGGAGATAAAAAAGTGCAGGTAGGAGCGACTTTTCAAGAAGATGCAAGGGGTGTGAATGTGAGTTTTGATTATGGTCTAGGAGATAATATCTCTGTAGGGTTATTAGGTTCTTATGTATTAGGAGTTTCTAATGCATGGGACTATAAACCAGATTTTGACGAAGCAGTTGATTTACAAGTGCGTTTTAACGCAAATATTGGAAATGTAATTAATGTAATTGATAAGCTAGATGTGTATCCAGGGTTGCATTTAGGTTTAAAAAATTTTGGAACACATTTAGGAGGGAGATATTTTTTCACAGATGGTTTTGGAGTGTTTTCGGAACTTTCTGTTCCAATAGCAAAATATAAAAATAAAATTGAAGGCTTTGATAGAATTCATAATCAATTATTGGTAAATATAGGAGCTGTTTTTAATTTGTAAAAACACTACATATCAAATAATAACAAAAGCGTTAATTTTAAGGAATTAACGCTTTTGTTATTTCATATACTAAGTTGGATTCCCACCCTCTGTATAGTAAATAATCGGCTAACTTTTTACGTTTTTTATACACGTTAGTTTCAGTAATGAAATCCAGTTTCTTTGTAGCTAAATAATTTAATTTCATAAAGTAATCCTCCTCTGAAAATTCTCTAAGCGCAGTTTTGATATTATATTCACTGATTTTCCTGAATTTTAATTCACGAATAATTCTAACCCTTCCCCAGTGTTTGATGTTAAATTTTCCTCTAGCAAAACTTTTAGCAAAACGTTCCTCGTTTAAAAAGTTATGTTGAATCAAATGATAAATGATTTCATCAATAGCCATAGGAATCATTCTCATTTCTTTGAGCTTTGAGTTAACCTCGGCGTGACACCTATCCTGATACACGCAATAGTGCTCTAGTTTTCGTTTTGCTTCTGTTAAGGTATATGTTTTTTTAGTGTTCAATATTTTATTTATAAATAAAAAGGTGATTAAATAATTCAGTTGTATAATATTTTTTTAGAAAATTCGTATCTTAGTATTCTCCTTAAGAACTATTAAATTTCAAAAATATGAAAAAAATAGTTTCTTTATTGTTTTTTGTTAGCAGTCTGTTATCTGCTCAAGTCGGAATTAACACTACAACACCCAGTCCCGCATCTGTATTGCATTTAGAAGCACTAAATAGCTTAGGTGTCTATGGTGGTTTTATGCCTCCTAAGGTTACTTTAGTGGAAAGAGGGTTGATTCCAGTAACAGTATCCGACGATGGGATGATGATTTTTTTGTCAGATGGTTTAGTACGCTGTGTACAAATTTATGATGCAGTTAATAAAGTGTGGGTAGATTTTTATTGTATGCCAGTAACTTTGCCTGTCATATTTTCACAAGATTTTGATTCGAATACTAGTTGGACATTTACTTCTGATGTAGCTTTTTTCCAAAACGGTTCTGATGGGTATTATGATATTTCTAATGGAGCTGAATTTCCGAGCTTACTACTAAATAATAATTTTTTTGGAATTCTTGATTTGAATGATGAAGGAAATAATGGTACAACTGGTGAGGCAACATTATTGTTTGGACTGGTAGATGTATCAGGTATAGCTAATGCAATATTCTCTTTTGAGTATGATTCTCATGAATTTAATAATGTTGCTGATTATTTTAAATATGAATTATTTCATGACGGTGTTGGGCAAGGGCAAATAGTGCTCTGTGAAGGTTGTAATAACGATGCCGACGGTGTAATATCAGTTGGTATACCTGATACGGTAACTAATTTTCATGTTGAAATAATAGTGCAATGCAATGGGGTAAATGATTATGTAGGTTTTGATAATTTTAAAATATATTAAATCATGAAACATATGATGTGTATTGTAATTGGGGTGTTTTTTTCAGTGTTTTCATTTTCTCAGGTTGGAATAGGAACAGTTGCTCCAAGTTCTGCTGCGGTATTACATTTGAAAACGGCTAATATTGGGATAGTAATGTTTGGCGGCTTCTTATTGCCGATAGTTACAGAAGTGCAACAAGCCTTAATTCCTGTAACAGTATCTGATGATGGTTTACTTGTTTTTGTAAAGGATGTAGGAACTGGTAAATGGTGCTTAGATATTTATGATGCAAAACAAGATGTCTGGAGGAGTATTAAGTGTGTGTAGTTGTTAGAGCTATGATAAACGAAGTAATACTTTTAACGCTAATTTTCTAATTAATCTTTATATTAAACTTAAAATTAATGGGTGCAGAGGTTGTTATGTACTCTGTAGTTACTTGATAGTTATGTTTTACACATATAATTTAAAAGTAGTATATCTATCTCGGTTTTACTAAAATACTTATCCCAATAATATGAAAAAAACAGCTTTTTTACTACTATTATTTTGTGGTATAGTGTTAGCTCAAGTTGGTATTAATACAACTTCTCCAAGTTCACCATCCGTCTTACATTTAGAGTCCTTAAATGGACCTGGGACATAAGGTGGTTTTATGCCTCCAGTGGTAAGTTTGACCGAAAGGACTTTGATTTCTGTTACTGCTACCGATGATGGTTTAGTTATTTTTTGTCAGAAGGAACAACATGTTGCGTGCAAATATATAACTTAACAACTGCCACGTGGGTATATATATATATTGTATGCCAATACCTTTTATTGAGTTTGGACAGGATTTAGATGCTAATACTAACTGGTTTTATATGGTAAATCCAAGTCACTATAACACTAACAATGGTGGTGATGTAGATATTTGGTTACTGTAAATTCATTAGCAGATATTACAAACATATAAGGTCGCTTTCTTGGGGTTCCAGATTTACCCAATTCATATGGAGGAGGTGTCTTTTTTATGAAATTTCATTTGATAATGTAGATGTTTCAAATGGAAATAATGTAAAGTATCTTTTGATTATGATGTTTATCGATTTGATGCTGGAGATGATTTTCAGTATCAAATATTCTTTGATGATATTGAGAAAAAGTCAGTTTTGTTAGTTGATGGGTTTTCGGGTTTAATGGTTTCTGGCACTGAAATTATAAATATTCCTAATGGGACTACAGGTGTTATATTAGTTTTAGGTGTAAAGCAAGAAGGTTCTGGTGATAGGGAAGGGTTCGATAATTTTAGAGTATATGAATAATAGGGTTATATATTCTTGAGTATTTCTTTTAGTACTATTGTATTCTAAAGTGGCTGCTCAAATTAGGTGTAGGGACTACACCATCAAGTTCTGCGGTTGTATTGCATTTAGAAATAGCAAAATATACAACAGCTTAAGTAGGTTTTTTTTAATGTCAGTGGTAACAGAGTATAAATAAGTTTTAATACAGGTGGTGATAAAAGAACTAATTCAGGTGATTGACCTGGGGGGTGTATGAGCGATTTATGATGGTATGGAAAATACTGGTAATCAATATATTGATTATGCCAATGCTAATACAGGCTGCCAGTTTGAGTTAAATAACACAGGCGGGCCAGTTTAGGTTAACGACGTAAATAGTTGCAAAGCGAGTATGCAGCGTTTTGTTTTTCTGTTGATATAGATGCGGCAGGAGTCTTGGGGTATGATCCGGCATCTCATAATACGGATAACACAAACAATACTAACAAATTATGTAAATGTGGAAAATTAAATTGATGGTAGTGTGTGATCCTTGTAGCAAATTATTGTGGAAACGGTTCTGCGGATTATACTTTAGTTGCGTCAAACCCTCAAAATGGAGCCTGTCCAGTATGATAGGTTTCGGTTTCAGGATTGAGAGGTACAAACTAATTACGTATTAGGGTTGCTTCAAGCACTAGAGTTGTGAGGGAGTATTTTTATTATGATAATATATTAATAGAAGGAGGTAATTAATATCACTTAAGCATAGAGCAAAAAAAACCAGCGCATTGCGCTGGTTTTTTACTATCTAATTTTTTTTCCTTTATCATTATAAAAATGATATTCTAGATATGTGTAAGCATCTCTAGGTAATATTTTAATCCATTTTTTATGCTCTAAAAACCATTTAGAACGGATTGATGGAAATCCTTGTGTTAAAAAGGCTGCTATAAAAGGGTGTACGTGTAGTACTACTTTTTTAGGTCCTTTATTTAATATTTTGTCAAGTTCAGAAGTTATTTTCTGTATCAATACAATTGGAGCTTCAACTTCTGCTCCATTTTTGTCATTAGGATTTTTCTCTAATGTTTTGATTTTTACTTCTGGTCTAACACGTTGTCTAGTTATCTGTATTAACCCAAATTTACTCGGGGGTAATATCTTATGTTTAGCTTTATCGGTTGCCATTTGATCTTTCAAATGCTGAAACAATTGTTTTCTGTTTTCAGGACTTGACATGTCAATAAAATCGACTACAATAATTCCTCCCATGTCTCTAAGTCTTAATTGTCTTGCAACTTCTGTTGCTGCAATAATATTAACTTCTAGAGCTGTACCTTCTTGGCTTTTAGATTTATTAGATCTGTTACCACTGTTTACATCTATTACATGTAATGCTTCGGTATGTTCAATAACTAAATAGGTTCCTTTACTAGAGGAAACTGTTTGGCCAAACGATGTTTTAATCTGGCGTTCAACCCCGTGTTTTTCAAAAATAGGGGCGTCAGATTGATGTAACTTAACGATTGATTCTTTCTTTGGTGCAATACGTCGCACCGTTTCTTTAATTTGTCCATAAAGCGCTTTATCATCAACATGTATAGCGGAAAATGAATCGTTAAACAAATCCCTTAAAATAGAAGATGTTTTGTTCATTTCGCTTAATACTGTTGAGGGTAGTTCTGCTTTATGTAGTTTTTTGCACATTGCTGTCCATTTGGACAACAAATTTTGCATGTCTTTGTCCAGTTCGGCTACTTTTTTGCCTTCCGCTACTGTACGAACGATAACACCAAATCCTTTCGGTTTAATGCTATGAACTAACTTCTTTAAACGACTCTTTTCGGCTTTATCTTCAATTTTTTGAGAGATAGAAACACGGTCAGAAAAAGGAACTAAAACGATAAAACGTCCAGCAATTGATAATTCTGAACTTAATCGAGGTCCTTTTGTAGAAATAGGTTCTTTTACAACTTGTACGAGAATTGATTGATTTGACTTTAAAGCGTCATTGATGCTTCCGTCTTTATCAATTTCATTCTCAAACGGAAAATTATTCAGATTAAAATCTTTTAATTTACCGGTGCTTACACTTTTTACGAATTTCAGTAAAGAAGGTACTTTTGGTCCTAGATCGTGATAATGTAAAAAGCCATCTTTTTCATAGCCAACATTTACAAAAGCCGCATTAAGACCAGGCATAGTTTTTCTAATTTTAGCAAGAAATATGTCTCCTACATTAAATTGGTTGTCACTATTCTCTTCTTTGTGTAATTCGATTAATTTTCCATCATTTAATAAGGCAAAATCAACTTTTGAGGAACTGGATCTGATAATTAATTCTTTGTTCACTCTTTAATTAATTTAATCCATACCGTAATTAGTATAGATGGGTACTCTTTTTTTTTACTGTAGTTAAAATGTCTTCAAATTAACTACTTAACTTAAAAAAGAAAAAGTAGTTTTAAAAACTACTTTTTCTTGTGACGGTTAGCTCTTCTACGCTTTTTACGCTTGTGCGTAGCTACCTTATGTCTTTTTCTTTTCTTACCACTTGGCATAACTTGAAATTTTTTAGATTAATAATTCGTTTTTATTTTACTTCTACATTTGTTTTCACACCTTCTAAAAACACTTTAGCTGGCTTAAATGCAGGAATGTTGTGTGCAGGTATTTTAATTGTAGTATTTTTAGAGATATTTCTCCCAGTTTTTTCAGCTCTAGTTTTAATGATAAAACTTCCAAAACCTCTTAAATAAACATTGTCACCACTTTCTAATGAGTTTTTCACCTCGTTCATAAAAGATTCAACAGTTGCTTGTACATCACCTTTTTCTATTCCTAACTTTTCTGAGATTTTAGTTACGATATCTGCTTTTGTCATTTCTATTAAATTTATTAAGTCCTTTTGTTAAATTTTAGGTGTGCAAATATACTAATTAATATTCCAAACAAGAATGCTAATTGATTAAAATTTAACCAGATAAAAAATTAATTTAGCCAAATATATAATAAAATGAAAAACTTCACTAATGAGCTAGTATCGTGGTACTTAAAAAACAAGCGTGATTTACCTTGGCGAAATACCGTGGATCCCTATAAAATATGGTTGTCTGAAATCATGTTGCAGCAGACTCGTGTTGCGCAAGGATTGCCTTATTATTTAAAATTTGTGAGCGCTTTTCCTTCGGTAATGGGCTTAGCTGAGGCCTCTGAAGAAGAAGTTTTAAAGTTGTGGCAGGGACTTGGTTATTACTCACGAGCACGAAATTTACATGCAACGGCTAAGTATGTTTCATATGAGTTAAAGGGTGTCTTTCCTGATAATTATAATGATTTAAAAAAATTAAAGGGAGTTGGTGATTATACTGCAAGTGCAATAGCTTCCATTTGTTATAAAGAGCCTAAAGCTGTGTTGGACGGTAATGTATTTAGAGTCTTGGCTAGGTTATACGGTATAGATACGCCAATAAATAGTCCTGCTGGAGTAAAGGTGTTTGCTGAATTATCTCAGCAGTTACTTGATGTAAATAATCCTGATACGCATAATCAGGCAATTATGGAGTTTGGTGCTAGACATTGCGCGCCAAAAAAACCGCTTTGTGAATCGTGTATCTATAATAGGAGTTGTGTTGCTTTGAAAAACAATCAAGTTGGCGACTTGCCAGTAAAACTTAAAAAAATAAAAATAAAAAAACGATATTTCAATTACATCGTTCCTATAACTGACAATGGTTTTACAATATTAAACAAGAGAGCAGAGAAAGGGATCTGGGCTAATTTATATGAGTTTCCTTTAGTAGAGACTATGGGGGTAATTGGAATTAAAGAGTTGAAGAATGAAATTCATAAATTAGCTGTTTTAGACACTTCTTTTGAGTTAAGTATGTATAATGAGAAAGAAATTGTACATAAATTATCGCATCAACATATTTATACAAGGTTTTGGATTGCAACCACTGATAAGCTCATGGAGCCGAAAATATCCTTTTCAGAAATAGAAAAATATCCGGTTCCTGTTTTGATTGCGAACTTTATTAATGAGTTCTCGTTTTAAATGAATTAAAATTTCACTATTTTTGATATAAATCAATATCTTCGGTGTAGTACACGAGGTATGAATTAACAAAGAACTTTTTTCGTTCGAGGCATTCCGATAGCCATCTGGACGGGGAATTAAACCCACTGCTGGGATTAAATTGGTAAAACTATGAGCACTTTAAATAAAGTAATGTTAATTGGTAATTTAGGAGATGATGTTAAAATGCATTATTTTGAAGGGGGTAATTGCGTAGGTAGATTTCCGATTGCCACAAGTGAAACTTACACGAGTAAGCAAACTGGTGAACGTGTTACTAACACGGAATGGCATAACATTGTAATGCGTAATAAAGCTGCTGAAATTTGTGAGAAATATCTTAAAAAAGGAGATAAAATATATGTTGAAGGACGTATAAAATCAAGGCAATGGCAGGCAGAGGATGGGACTACTAGGTATTCTACTGAAATTCAAGTGCAAGACTTTACCTTCCTATCCCCAAAATCTGATGGAGGATCAGGTCAGCAACAGGTTTCAAATACAGGTCAAGGAGCGGTTGTTACACCAAAACAGTCACAACAACCAGCTGCGGATGATAATGATGATTTGCCATTTTAACCACACAGTCGGACTAATTTAAATAAAATTAACACTTTTACTATTGCATCTAATATATTATGTAATAGATTATTTAACTAAATAACACATATAATTGGACCCCAGTATTCCGTTTTTTATTTTATTATTCAATAACAGCTCAGTAATAAGTATTTTAGCTCTAGTGGTTTTATTAGTTTTTTCTGCGTTAATTTCAGGCTCGGAAGTAGCTTACTTTTCATTAAAACAAACGCAATTAAATGTGGAGTCTAAAACATTTAAGAAAAGGAAGTTGGTGGCTAAACTATTGTCTAATCCTAAACGTTTATTAGCTACAATACTAGTAGCAAACAATTTCATAAACATTGCAATTGTACTGCTATTTGCATCTTTAAGTCATTTATTACTTGCTGATTTATCTGAAGTAACAAGGTTTGTGATTGAGGTAATAGTTGTCACATTTCTAATATTACTTTTTGGAGAAATTTTGCCTAAGGTATATGCGAGTAGAAACAACGAAAAATTTGCTGGATTTATGGCAAAGCCAATAGGTGTGATGCAAAAGGTGCTAAGTATTTTTAGTATTCCGATGCAGGCGGGAACTACTTTTTTAGAAGATAAATTGACAAAAACAAAGTCAGAAATAAGTATTAGTAAACTATCACAAGCCTTAGAGTTAACTTCGGATGGCGAGACAACAGACGGAGAGCAAAAAATATTAGATGGGATAGTGTCATTCGGGAATACAGATACAAGACAGGTGATGCGTTCAAGAGTAGATATCTTTGCGTTGAATTCGGTAACATCATTTTCTGAAGTTCTCCAACTAATTATTAAGGCAGGTTATTCAAGAATTCCTGTTTATGAAGAGACTTTGGATAAGATTGTAGGGATGTTGTATGTAAAAGATTTACTTCCGTATTTAGAAAAAAAGGATGTGAAATGGCAAGAGTTAATTCGCGAGCCTTTTTTTGTTCCTGAGAATAAAAAATTGGATGATTTGTTAAAAGAATTTCAAGAGAAAAAAGTGCATTTAGCAATTGTTGTTGACGAATATGGTGGTACTTCTGGAGTGGTTACACTAGAAGATATCGTAGAAGAAATTATTGGGGATATTAATGACGAATTTGATGATGAAAGTCTTGTGTATTCAAAATTAGATGATCATAATTATGTGTTTGAAGGAAAAACGTCTTTAAAAGATATCTACAGAGTTGTAGATATTGATGAAGAATTGTTTGAAGAGTATAAAGGAGAAGCAGAAACAATAGCAGGTTTTGTGTTAGAGATTTCTGGAGGGTTTCCTAAAAAGGATGAAAAAATAACCTTTCAAGGATATGCCTTTACGGTAGAGTCGTTAGATAGTAAGAGGATAAGGCAATTGAAATTGACTTTGCCAGAGTAGTAGTTTTCGAGTTCATAGCGTGTAAAAAACCACCGCACTTACACGGCGGTTTTTATGTACTCCTTAACTTTAAACTGTAAAAGGCTCTTTTCTGAGTATTAAGTTTATTCTTCAGTTAGTGGTTTAATGTACTGATATATATGACTTAAATCTGAAGGTTCTAATCCAGTAGAAGTTTTGCTTGGGTAGTTATTGTGGCAAGCAAAACAACTTGCGTTATTACCTGGAAAAGGACTTGTACCGTACTGAGCATAAGTTTCCATCGTGCTATTAGCTAATTGGCTAGTCCCGATAGCGGAACCATCTGTTTTGTCTTCAGAATAACTTTTCCCGGTAGGAGCTACGCCGTCATTTGTCCAAGTGGCACCAATAAAAACATAGTTTTTACGAATGTCACCATCAATTAATTTTCCAAGGACACTGTTGTTAATTGAGATTACTTGACTGTTAGAGGCGGCTGGGGTGTTGTTTTCAGGGTTTGGTGTACCAGTATATGCAACTCCAAACGCATTGACCATTTTGGTGTTACTACCGCTTATTGTATGGTTAGGGGTGGCTTTTATGTTGTCATTATTGTATTTCATGTGTGACTGATTATAAGTTGTGCTAGCACTATTATTGTTTAATAACCAATTATTCCCGGTATCAGCGTTTACTGTTATTTTTTGGTGTTGATTGTTCAGGTATTGATACGATAAATTAGGAGCATTGTTTTTATGTTCAAATGTAGCCCATATCATTTCTGGGTGTCCTGCGGCACTTCCAACAACATGCATGCCTATCATGGCTAGCTTTTTTGGAATATGCTTTCCTGTCGGAGTCCATAGCGTGTTGCTAGTTTTGTTGTATGTAGGTACTTCAGCCTCAATAGTAACATGGTTGCTAAAATCGCTTAAAGGGTTAACTTCTACCCATGAAGTTTTAATCTCCATAGCTAGTGTATTAGGGCTTTTTAAAGAGATGTTGTTTCTTAAAGTATATGCTTTAATTGCATCTAATTGAGGCTGTGTGGTAGGGAATTCGTTATCTGGAAATGCATTGTCACTTGCTCCAGTTAAAAATTGAGCATATACATCGTTAACAAAAGTGATGTAGTATAAAAGAGCTCCATGTTGCGACATTAATGCGTCACCGGTAGCTTGCCCTTCTTCTGTGTCTATGCGGGAGTCTCTTTTTTGTAGACTAGTAGTTGCACGAAGTAGCTTTCCTGTTTCATGAGGAATTAAAGTTCTTGAGCCATTAACTTTAGGGGTAACTGTATAGAATTCAGGAGACTCTATAACAATTTTTCTGTTTTGTATAATGGCTTCGTCATTATATGTTTTTTCATTAAAAGGAGATGTTGTCCAAAGAAACATCTGCTCCGACCACTTGTAGAAGTTACAGTTGTTTTCGTGTTCAAAAGTAACACTGTTTGCGGGGTTTACGACCCCATTTATAGTAACCTGACCAGTTTTAAACCAATGATTGAAATCAGCTTGGTTAATCATACAGGAGGGTAAAACATCTGCTGGAAGTTTAGAGTTTATGGGGGTGATAGCTTCCGGATTCTCATTTTCGGTAGCAGGGGTGTATTTTTCTTTTTGCTTACAGGAACTCGTAATGATGATTAGAGTTGTAAGTAGTATTCCGAATTTTAAAGTTTGTTTTCTCATCTGTATTGGTGTTTGTGGTTTTTTAATAAGAGTATGGTGTATTTCAAAAATAGTTTTAAATAACTAGGTAAAATTGCGTGTTTCTACCTGTTTGTAGTGCTTTCAAAAATGAAAAATAATCTTGTAAATTCTTATAAAAATGTCTTCAGCACTTAATATTTAGCCATAAAAGCAAAGATTATGAGTATAAGATTATCGGATTAAAGTGGATAGGGTGGAGGTGAGTAATCTTCGTATTGATTATTGTTGAAGAATTCTAGTCTTTTATCTGGTCAGGTTAAAAAATTATTAGAAATGAAAAAAGTTGCTAAAATCTCCTTATTTTTGCAACTTAATTATTTGATGATATGGCAAGAGATGTGGAATTAAAAGAGCGTTGGGACAATGTAGTTAAGGTGTTGTCTGATCAATTTGCTGATGGTGACCCTCTTGATTTGGATAGTATCATTTACCTAATTGGAGTTCAGGAGTTAGGGCAATTAGATAGGAAATTTAAAAAAGACGATAAAGTAGATTTAATTCATATTGCTATTTGTAGGTTGTTAGAGCCTTACGGGTATTATGAATTTGAATTTTTTGACGATGATGGATGGCCACATTACAAAATACTGGAAGAGTTGCCTGTGCTAAAAGCAGGAGAGCAAACTGTTTTAATGAAAGAGGCTATTGTGGGGTATTTTTTAGAAAAAGAAGTAATAGCATAAAGAATTTTTAATTGTAAATTTGCATTTCGCAAAAACGAGCAGAATGATAGATAAGATTAAGGAAATTATTGGGGAAGCTGAAGGGTTTAAAGCGCAGACAAAGGAAGAAGTAGAAGCCTTTAGAATTAAATACTTAGGTAAAAAAGGAGTGTTGAACGATTTTTTTGCTGAATTTAAAAACGTAGCTAATGATCAGAAAAAAGAATTCGGTCAAGCTATAAACAAACTAAAAACTACAGCCCAAGATAAAGTTAACACCTTAAAAGAAGAGCTTGAAGCTAAAGAAGAAATAAAAGGAGGTTATGGTGATTTATCTCGTCCAGCTGAGCCTATTTCAATAGGGTCAAGACATCCGGTTTCTTTAGTAAAAAATCAAATTATTGAAATCTTTTCAAACATTGGGTTCAATGTTTCTGAAGGACCAGAAATCGAAGATGACTGGCATAATTTTACGGCATTAAACTTACCAGAATATCATCCAGCAAGAGATATGCAGGATACATTTTTCATACAAACAAATCCTGATATTTTATTAAGAACACATACTAGTTCTGTTCAGGTGCGTTACATGGAAAATAATAAACCACCTATTCGTACAATATCTCCGGGTAGAGTGTTTAGAAATGAAGCTATTTCGTCTAGATCTCATTGTATATTTCATCAAGTTGAAGGATTGTATATTGATAAAGATGTTTCGTTTGCAGATTTAAAACAGACCTTATTGTATTTCACAAAAGAAATGTTCGGGAAGTCTAAAATACGTTTACGCCCGTCATATTTCCCATTTACTGAGCCAAGTGCTGAAGTAGATATTTACTGGGGGTTAAAAACAGAAACAGATTACAGAATAACAAAAGGAACCGGTTGGTTAGAAATTGGTGGGTGCGGAATGGTAGATCCTAACGTATTAATCAATTGTGGTATCGATCCTAAAGAATATTCAGGATTTGCATTTGGAGTAGGGATCGAGCGTATTGCGATGTTGTTACATCAAATTGGTGATATTAGAATGTTTTATGAAAACGATGTTCGTTTCTTAGAGCAATTTAAATCATCATTCTAGTCACATTGTGACTCTTGTTAAAAATAGAAATTAAACATACGTACTTACATCAAACAATTAATAATTATAATATCGGTTTTTGTGGCATTGATTTTAGGATCGTGTAAAGAAGAGCCTACGCCAAAGCCAAGAGGGTTTTTAAAATTAGAATACCCTGAAGCTGTTTATAAAAAGTATTTATCTGATTGTCCGTTTACTTTTGAGATCAATACCATTACTGAGATTGAAAAACCAAGAGGTGGTGGTAATTATTGTGGAATGAATATTAGTTATCCGCGATTAAATGGGAAGATACATATCACGTACATAGCTGTTGATGAAGAGTTGTTGACTAAGTCATTAAAAGAAGCTCAAAACTTAACGCTAACTCATGCTCAAAAAGCAGAAAGTATTGAGACTTATCCTACAGAAGATAAAGCTAGTAATAGATACGGAATGGTATATGTAATAGAGGGGAATGCAGCATCTCCAGTACAGTTTTACATTACAGATAACAAAAAGCACTTCTTAAGAGGAGCGGCTTATTTTAACACAAAACCTAATTACGATTCTATTTTTCCGGCTGTACATTATCTTAAAAAAGATATTAAGGTATTGATGGAAAGTGTAGAGTGGAAAGATTAGTTTCTTCAACTAGTATCGCTACCATCCGAAAGTTCGTTGATTTTATTGATAGAGAGATTAGGTAAATTAGTTGTGTAGCGGTGTTTTGTTCGTTTTAAAAGTAAAAAAATAATTCCTCCTTGTAAAATATATGTCAAACTGAGCTTGTCGAAGTCTTATGAAAACTAACCATTTATGGATTTCGATAAGCTCAATTTGACAATAAATTAAGTTTTACTTAAAACTTTCGGACGGCAGTAAGTTGGTCTTAAGAAAGTAACAATTAACCTATCAGCGAAAACTTATCGAAGCATATTGGCTATATTTTTGTTCTTAAGCTTTTGTAATACCAAATAGATTTCAGGATACTAGACAGATAAGTAGAATTTTTTATTATTTTAGTAAGGTAAAAAGCCAAAAAAAGCATAGATACGATTTGATTTTTAAACGATGGTAAAGTGAAAAAGGCATATGCTTAACTCGATTGGCTAAACTATTTTCGTCTGATATTCTGAGGTTTATTTGGTGTAATTTGCAAAATAAAAAAATTATGATTGGATATTATATTATTGCAGGAGCAATAGCGTTACTAAGTTCATTAGTAAGCAAAAAGTTACAAAGTAAATTTAAGAAGTATTCCCAAATTTATTTAAAAAATAAGATGACTGGAGCGGAAATAGCAGAAAAAATGCTAAAAGACCACGGTATTTTTGATGTAAAAGTAATCTCTACTCCGGGACAGCTTACCGATCATTATAATCCAAGAGATAAAACAGTTAATTTAAGTGAGGTAGTGTATAATCAACGAAATGCTTCGGCGGCGGCTGTCGCGGCACATGAGTGTGGTCATGCGGTACAACATGCTACGGCATATTCATGGTTGACAATGCGATCAAAAATAGTACCAGTAGTAAATGTGGCCTCAGGTTTATCGCAATGGGTAATTATGGGAGGAATTGCGCTGTCATTTAGTTCAGCAATGGGGCAAATAGTTATGCTTGCAGGGATTGCTATATATGGAGTTATGGCTGCGTTTAGTGTAATTACTTTGCCGGTGGAATATGACGCGAGTAATAGAGCGTTGGCTTGGTTGGAAAATAAAAACATGTTAACAAGGGAAGAACATGCAGGTGCAAAAGACGCTTTAAAATGGGCTGCAAGAACCTATTTAGTTGCTGCAATAGGAGCGTTATCAACATTAGTATATTTTATTGGTCGCTACTTATCTAGTAATAATGACTAATTTTCAGAATGAATAAATAGGGTAGAAGCGACCTGATAGGTCGCTTTTTTATGTGTAGTTTTGTATTGAAAGAGAGAAATAAATTCTTTGCCAGTAGTTATGGGTTTTATGAAAAATGTGATTTCGAAATGGAGTGAAGCGGAGTGACAAATCGCATTATTTTACAGCTTATTGTAGAAATATTGTAGTTGAGCTTTTTTTGTGATTTTCCTAAGATCGAAATGGCTATAAAATTTAACAACTAAAAATGCTCATGAGTAAATTTAATTATTTAGATTTAGTTGAGTTTGAAAACAAAAGCATAGCCTTAGTTGCGGTTATATTTTTAAGCGATAAATAAGTCAAAATGAAACGATTTAATATTGTATTTTGAATTTTAATTGGTATTAAATATAAAATAGGATAATGGAACAACTAAAACTTTTTTTTGAATTAGGATTAACCCATGTGTTGGATATAAATGGGTATGATCATGTGTTGTTTTTGGTTGTTTTAGCAGTTCCATATTTGTTTTCAAATTGGAAGAAAGTATTGTTTTTGGTAACGGTTTTTACTATTGGCCATTCAGTGGCATTGATTCTGTCAAGCTATAAACTAGTTTCGGTAAATGGTGATTTGGTAGAATTTGTAATTCCAATTACAATTGCTGTGACTGCATTATTTAATATAATTACATCTGGTAAAATAATTCATAATACCAAAATTGGGTTGTTGTTTTTTATCACCTTGCTTTTTGGTGTTGTTCACGGATTGGGCTTTTCTAGTTATTTTAAAATGATTGTAGGGAATACTGATTATAAGTTTATCCCATTAATAGAATTTGCACTCGGAGTAGAGTTAGCTCAGGTGCTTGTGGTCATTGCAGTGTTGGTATTAAGTAGTGTTGCGCAAAATATATTGAATATTTCAAAAAAAGATTGGGTATTGGTATTGTCATCAATAACTTTAGGGGTAGTAATACCAATGTTATTATCTCGATGATTTTAACATAACCTTAAACAAATAATATTGATTAATTAGTAGTTTAGTACATATGTCAGAAATAAAAAAATTACGATATGATAAGGCCTATATAAGGATGGCTAGTGAGTGGGGAAAATTATCCCACTGCAAAAGGAGGCAAGTAGGGGCGATTATTGTAAAAGATAGAATGATTATTTCTGATGGATATAATGGTTCTCCAACCGGATTTGATAATTATTGTGAAGATGAGGAAGGATATACCAAATGGTATGTATTGCATGCTGAGGCGAATGCAATTTTAAAAGTGGCAGCTTCAACACAATCGTGTGAAGGAGCTACCTTATACATAACATTATCACCGTGCAGAGAATGTAGTAAATTAGTGCATCAAGCTGGGATTAAAAGAGTAGTGTATAAAGATGGGTATAAAGACAATTCCGGAATTAAATTTTTAGAAAAAGCTGGTATTGAAGTAGTCCAATTACAGGATGATGTCTTTAAAGTTGAGAATTAAAAAATATTTTTCAGAAATAAGTTACTATGACGTATAAAAAGAAATATCTACCATTAATTATAGGATTAACTTTAGCTATTGGCTTTTGGGGAGGTGGCTTGTTTCATTTTAATACAGGAGCTGATTTATTTGTAGCGTCTTCTAAAAAGCAAAAGTTAAGTAGGCTAATTGATTACATTGATAATGAATATGTCGACGATGTAAATACGGATAGTATTGTTGATGTGGCGGTAAATGAGATACTAGGTAGCCTTGACCCGCATTCCGTATACATTCCAAAGAAAAAATTATCTGCAGTTACTGAATCGATGAATGGTGAGTTTGTAGGTATTGGAATATCGTTCTATGTAAAAAAAGATACGATATCTGTGATAAAAACGATTGCTGGTGGCCCGAGTGAAAAGGTAGGGATTGCTGCAGGAGATAAAATCTTAATAGCAGATAAAGATACACTATATGGGGCTGGAATAACTAATGAAAAAGTAATTAAAAAACTTAAAGGCGAAATAGATTCTAAGGTAGCGTTAACAATATATCGAGCATCAGAAGATAGGCAGTTTTCTATTGTTGTTACACGTGGAGTGGTTCCGATAAAAAGTGTTCCGATTGCTTATATGGTAGATAGCGGTTTAGGGTATATTAAAATAAATCGTTTTGCAGAAACAACGTACAGAGAGTTTAAGGTTGCGTTAAAAAAACTAAAATCTAGCGGAATGACGAGTCTTGTTTTAGACTTAAGGGGTAATCCAGGAGGTTTTTTAGATAGAGCGCAACAAATAGTTGATGAGTTTTTAGAAGATGATAAATTAATATTGTTTACAAAAAACAAGAAAGGAGAAGTGCATAAGTTCTTTGCTACTGAAAAAGGAAATTTTGAAAAAGGAGATGTTTTTGTATTAATAGATGAAGAGTCGGCATCTGCAAGTGAGATTGTAGCTGGGGCGTTACAGGATAATGATAAAGGAACAATTGTAGGGAGGCGATCATTCGGGAAAGGTTTGGTGCAACGAGAAATGCAATTAGGTGATGGAAGTGCTATTCGTTTAACAGTATCAAGATATTATACTCCAACAGGGAGATCGATTCAAAAGCCGTATACGTCAAAAAATGATCAAGATTATTATGACGAATATAGAAAAAGATATCTCTCAGGAGAATTAACTGACTCTACGAGAATTGAGGTAGCAGATTCTTTAAAATTTATTACACCAAAAGGAAAAGTAGTTTACGGTGGTGGAGGAATAATACCAGATGTTTTTGTGCCAATTGATGCGAATGGCGAATACGAAAAAGTGTATTATGCAATAAACTCTAATCTGATTAGTAATTTTGTGTTTTTCATGTTAGAGAAAGATAGGAAATATTATAATAATTTAACTAAAAGAGAGCTGCTTGAAGATCATGTTGTTTCTGAAGATGATGTTTCAGAGTTTATAGAGCACGTTTATGTGTTTGTAAGAAGGAAATGGACAATTAATGGATCTGATTATGATGAGCAAATTAATCGCGCTATAAAGGCTGAAATAGCCTCGCAATTGTTTGATGATAATTTAGCATATCAAATAAAAGACGAGGATGATATGATGATTCAAAAAGTAAAAGAATTACTTCTAAAATAAAAAAGTAAAAAAATTAACATGTGTTAAAGATATATTGTTATATTTGAGTCATATAAGAAAAAGTTTTTTTTCGTATTAAGTAAAACCACTGATTAAGAACCGAGCTGAAGAGCTCGGTTTTTTTAATTTCCGCTAGTTGGTTTTAGTGCTTCCCTAGGTTTTTCAGAATAAAAAGTTATTGATTGTTCGCTCTTTTTTTTCTAGGCTTGCTAACGTAAGTCTATTGTTGAATTGAAATTCACACTGAGCTTGTCGTAGTGTAATTATAATCAGGTTTTATAGGTCTTTAAAGAGTTTAAATTTATTAAACTCTTTAACTTTATGATGTTGTGTTTGTGTCAAGATTATATTTGCTTTTTATCATGAACCTTGGTGTGTTCACCATTATTCCATAAAGTAAGTATATCAGTGGCTACTTGAGCGCCACTACCAATAGCAATGGAAAATTGACTTCTCCAACCAGCTAAAGTGCCGGCAACATACAAATTAGGTTTTACCAAGTGAAGGGTGTTTTTTAATTGCACTCTGTCCTTTTCAGGTTTCGCCATTTGGTGAGGAGTAAGGTATTCCTCTAGGCCTTTTATGGTAAATGGTTTGGAGTACCCTGTAGCTACGACGATTGCTTTTGCAGTATAGGTCTGCTTATTAGTGATGACTTCAAAGAAAGTATCATGATCTTTTATTTCACAAACCTTTTCGTTTTCAATTTGGATGAGTTCAGGGTATAGAGTGGAAAGTTGGTTTTTTCCGCTTTCAAGAATATCGTCACCTAAAGTTCCTGGAGTCAAGCCAAGTACATTGTTAAATAAAGCTTTTTGTAGGTGCGACGTTTTTTGATGCGCAATTAGTCCCGCTTTTTTACCTTCAGCAAAAGGCTTGTTTAATGCAGAGCCAATAATTAAAGCGCAGGACATTCCAGCGGCACCACCACCGATAATTAATGTGTCAAACATGTAAATTGTATTATTTGTGTTTTCCTATTTAGAGCAAAAAAAGGAAACGTTAGAAGTCAAATTTAGAGTGTAAATGATGTTTTTAGCGTGTTAAAAATCCGAGGTCTTTATTCTTGTTTCTTTTGTCTCTAAATTGAGTTTACCCTATCTTTTTTTCAATACGTTTAGAAATATTAAATATGGCTAAAATTACTATTGCAATTAATGCAGCAATAATTTCAATAAAAACAATAGTGCTTTCTCCTTGAAAAAGATTGTTGAAATCTAATTTTGTGATGTTAAAAATGATTAAACCTAGGGCAACTAACCCTAATATAATACTTACTTTTTTCATGTTATAATACGTTGTTTAATAAAAGATGCTTTTCACTCCTGAAGTAAATAATTTTACAGCAATTGCTAATAATATAATTCCAAATACTTTTTCGATTATGGCAATACCACTTTTGCCTAATTTACGTTCAAACCAACCACTCATTTTCAATACTAAAAATACAAAAGCGATATTTAGTATTATGGCAATAGCAATGTTTACTGATTCGTATTCAGCTCTAAGCGATAAAATTGATGTCATGCTACCTGCTCCTGCAATCATAGGAAAGGCAAGTGGAACAATTGAAGCAGTGCTTGCTGTGTTTTCATCCTGCTTAAAAAGATTTATTCCTAATACCATTTCTAGTGCCATAAAAAACAGAATAAATGAACCTGCTATACCAAAAGAAGCGGCGTCTATACCTATGAATTCTAGTATTTTTTCTCCAAGAAAAAGAAATAAGATCATGATACTTCCGGCAACCAAGGAAGCTTTTCCGCTTTCTATTTTCCCTCCGGAATTTGCTTTAAGCTTAACAACTATTGGAAGAGAACCAACAATATCAATAACAGCAAATAATATCATACTTGCTTTTGCGATTTCAAGAATATTTATATTCATAGGGGGATTTTTTTGTGCAAAATTATACTTTAAAATTAATTGAAGCCATATAAAACGACTAAAAGAATTACTTTTGTGGTGTAAAGATACTAAAAAGAGGATGTTGAGATGTTTCAAATAGGAAAAACCATTGTTTCTGAGGATGTTATTGAAAAAGACTTTGTGTGTAATTTAACTGCGTGTAAAGGAGAATGTTGTATTTCTGGAGAAGCTGGGGCTCCTTTAGATAAAGATGAGGTTGCGATACTAAAAGAAATTTACCAAAAAGTAAAGCCGTTTTTAAGGAAAGAAGGAATTGAGGCAATTGAGCAGCAAGGAACTTCTGTCACTACTAATTTAGGGGAGCTAGAAACTCCTTTAGTAAATAATGCTGAATGTGCGTATGTGGTTTTTAGAGAAGATAAAACTGCATTGTGCGGTATTGAGGCAGCGCATATTGCTGGCGAGGTTGATTGGAAGAAGCCAATATCATGTCACCTATATCCTATAAGAGTACAGAATTATAGTTCTTTTTCGGCCGTGAATTATCACAGCTGGTCAATTTGTGATGACGCATGTACTTTAGGTGCAGAGTTAAAAGTGCCTACATATAAATTTTTAAAAGAACCGCTGATCCGAAAGTTTGGTGAGAACTGGTATGCTGAATTAGAAAAAGTAGCCGAAAACCACACGAAATAATTGTTGTTAAAGATTTTAAAATACCTTGTTTTATCACTTGCCATCGACGAACTGTGTGTTTAAACAGTTGTTATAGAGTCGTTTGTCTTTTGCCACTTGTTAACATCAATAAACACAAGGTGTTATCAACTTTGTTAAAAACTTGTTGAAAAGCTTTGGTGTTTTTTTCGTTATTATTTAATACAATTTCGAATATTTGTATAACCGGAAGGTAAATTAGATTCTGTGTTTATACAATGTGAGAAAGTTCAAATCTTTATTGTAGTATAGAATATTAAAAAGCTTTTCAACCCCCAAATTAAAAAAAGAATAGTATAACCTTGAATTTTAGGTTAAAATAAATTTTGAATGATATATGTCATATTGTTCATTAATCGTTAGACTTTTTTAGTGAAATAACTATGGAAATTATACAAATAATAAAAAGAGATTATGAAACGAGTGAGTTTGTTTTAAACAAAATCACAAATGCAATAGAAAAAGCAATGATATCCGTTGGTAATGGAACTAGGGTTGATGCAGAAATGATTTCTCAAAATGTATTAAAATCACTTTTAAAGAGAAAGAATAATCATGTTAATTATATTCCAACAGTAGAGCAAGTTCAGGATATTGTTGAAGATTCATTAATGCATAGTGCCTTTCCTGATGTAGCAAAAGCTTATATTTTATATAGAAATGAGCAAGCGAGAAACAGAGAGACGAATATTTTTGAGAAACGAATTAACTTAAAGCCATATGAGTATCCGCAACTTAATGAGTATGTAGATGCGATCAGACACTCCTATTGGATACATACAGAGTTTAATTACACTAGTGATATTCAGGATTTTAAAACAGGTTTAAATAATGCTGAACGTGGCGCTATAAAAAACACGATGTTGGCGATTTCTCAAATAGAAGTAGCTGTTAAAACTTTTTGGGGAGACATTTATAATAAAATGCCAAAACCAGAAATTGGATCTGTAGGCGCAACATTTGCAGAAAGTGAAGTGCGTCATCATGATGCGTATTCTCATTTGCTAGAAATATTAGGGTTGAATAATGAGTTTAAAAACTTAAAAAAGAAACCTGTAATTATGAGGCGAGTTCATTATTTAGAAACCGCTGTGAAGAATGCTAAAAGTGAAGATAATAAAGAGTTTGCTGAATCAATATTACTGTTTTCTTTATTTATAGAACACGTATCGTTGTTTTCTCAGTTTTTAATAATAATGGCTTTTAACAAGCATAAAAATGTGCTTAAAGGAATTTCTAATGTAGTAGAGGCAACTTCAAAAGAAGAGCAAATACACGGAGATTTTGGAATAGATGTTATTAAAATTATAAAGGCAGAAAATCCAACTTGGTTTAATAAAGAATATGAATTGTTAACTCAAGATTTATGTAGAGAAGCATATGAATCTGAAAGCAAAATTATTGATTGGATTTTTGAAGAAGGAGAATTAGACTTCTTGCCAAAAGCAGTAATTAATGAATTCATAAAAAACCGATTTAATAATTCATTAGAAAGCATCAATATCGGAAAAGTTTTCGAAGTAGATGAAACGTTATTAGCGGAAACAGAATGGTTTGACGATGAGATTATTGGGACTAAACACGGAGATTTCTTCGTAAAAAGATCTATCGCATACACCAAAAGAAGTAAAAGTATAACCAGTGACGACCTATTTTAAATTATGAGAAAAGACGTACTAACCAGCCAGAATCAAAGCCAAACATTAACTGAACAAGATAAATTGGTAGAAGCAAGAAAAGCAGCTTTACAAGCTGAAAAAGCAACTCGTCAACCAGAAATTAAATGGTTGACAGAAAATAGTCGTAAGTTTTTAGAATCAGGGTACCTTACTGATGGTGCAACTCCAGAGGAAAGAATTAGAGAGATAGCAGAACACGCAGAAAAAATCTTGAATAAGGATGGTTTTGCTGACAAGTTCTACGGTTATATGGCGGAAGGGTATTACTCTTTAGCGTCACCAGTTTGGTCAAACTTTGGTAAACGAAGAGGATTGCCAATTAGTTGTTTTGGATCTCATATTGCAGATGACATGGGGGATATTTTATTTACTCAGTCAGAAGTAGGTATGATGTCAAAATTAGGAGGAGGAACATCTGGTTATTTTGGTAAATTACGTCATAGAGGAGCACCTGTTAAAAACAACGGAAAATCTTCAGGAGCGGTTCACATTATGCAATTGTTTGAAAAAATGGTTGATGTGGTTAGTCAGGGTTCTGTAAGAAGAGGTCGTTTTGCTCCATACTTACCTATCGATCATCCAGATGTTATGGAGTTTTTAGAAATTGGTTCTGAAGGAAATCCTATACAAGAGTTGACGCATGGTGTTACTGTGAGTGATAAGTGGATGGAAGAAATGAGAGATGGTGATGTTGCAAAAAGAACCATTTGGGCAAAAGTATTACAATCCAGATCGGAAGTTGGTTACCCATATATCTTGTTTAGAGATAACGTTAATAACAATGCAGCTGACGTGTATAAAGATAAAAACTTGGAAATTTATGCAAGTAATCTTTGCACAGAAATCATGTTGCCGTCAAATGAAAGATGGTCATTCGTATGTTGTTTGTCTTCTATAAATTTATTACACTATGATAAATGGAAAGATACTGACGCTGTAGAAACGCTAACGTACTTTTTAGATGCTGTAATGGAAGAGTTTATTACTAAGCTAGAAGCATTCAGAGATTCTGATGATCGTGATGATCAGCTTACGTTTACCTTTATGGAAAAAGCATATACTTTTGCAAAAGAAAATAGAGCATTAGGTTTAGGAGCTTTAGGATGGCATTCATTATTGCAATCAAAAATGTTACCTTTTGATAGTCAGGAAGCATTTAATTTAAACTCTGAAATTTTCAAGACTATAAAAGAGAAATCATATAAAGCCTCTGAAGAGATGGCAAAATTATATGGTGAACCTGAAGTATTAAAAGGGTATGGACGTAGAAATACAACTTTAAATGCAGTAGCTCCAACAACATCTTCAGCGTTTATCTTAGGACAAGTATCTCAAGGGATTGAGCCAATTTGGTCTAACAGTTATGTAAAGGATATTGCGAAGATAAAAACAACAATTAAAAACCCATTTTTAGTTGAGTTGTTGGAAGAGAAAGGTCAAAACACCCCAGAAGTATGGAAAAGTATCCGTGATTATGATGGGTCTGTACAGCATTTAGATTTCCTTACTGACAATGAAAGAGATGTATTTAAAACATATCCAGAAATAGATCAACTAACGGTTATATATCAAGCCGCAAACAGACAAAATCATATTGATCAAGGACAGTCTATAAATGTAATGGTACATCCTGATATGCCAACAAAAGACTTGAATAATTTATATATGACCGCTTGGAAATTAGGAATTAAATCAATGTATTATCAACACAGTATGAATGCCGCTCAGAAATTCAAACAAAAGAAAGAGTGTACTAGTTGCGAAGGATAATAACTTAAAAATCACAAGTAATAAGAATTAAAAAACCAGTGCATTGCACTGGTTTTTTTTGGTTATAATATTGTCCTGAAAACAGAAATGATGTTAAATAATAAAGTGTTTCGGTAAAAGTCATTATTTTTTCGTAAATTAATGCTGATAATCAACACTTTATAAATATGAAATCTAATGCACTTTATGTTAAATACGGATTGTTAATTGCAGCAGCGCTGATTGCTTATTTTTTATTAATCAGGCTTATAGGGTTACACGACAATCATTGGTTAAGAGTTTTAAACGGTGTTATAGTTGCCTATGGAATTTATGCGGTGATTAAAAAGAAGAAAGACTTAGAGAAAGATGATTTTGAATATTTTTCAGGTTTTGGAACGGGAATTCTAACAGGAGTTATAGCAACGTTTGTTTTTGTACTTTTTATGGGGGTATATTTATTTCATATAGAGCCTCCATTTGCAGAAATGTTAATGAGTTATTTAGCAGGGACAGGTGGGCCTGAGATATTATTATTGATATTAGCTATTGAAGGAGTGAGTTCTTCTGTAATATTATCACTAACCTTTATGCAGAAGTTTAAAGTGTCAAGAAATATTAGTGAAAAGCCAGTGACGGTATAAACACGAAATATAAGCACCAAAAAAGAGCGTCTATTTTTAGTAAATAGACGCTCTTTTTTGGTCAACTCAATTTATTGAGTTAGTTAGAACTAAGCTTTTGGGCTACAACATGCTTTCACGCATCCTGGTTTACATGCTTTAATTTCTTTCTTTGCGCAACATGGTTTTGTGCAACCTGCTTCACAAGTGCTTTTTTTAGCACAACACTCTTTTTCACATCCTGGTTTGCAAGATTTTACTGCTAATTTTTTAGCTGCGCATTTTGCTTTGCACTCAGCTGTTTTGGCAATGCATTTAGCACAGTCAGCTTTTGTGCAATCAGGAGTGCATTTTACAACACATTTTTTAGTACAACATGCTTTGGTACAGTCAGTTTTACATCCTTTTGAAGTGGCTGTTTGAAAGTTAGAGACTTTAAACTGATTGCCGTTTAGAACAACACGTTCCGCTAAAAGTTTGGTGTTTATTTGGTCTACATCGTATTCTACAATAGCAGTTTTGTTTTCAAAGTTTACAGTAGCTTTTTTTACGCCATCCATATTACCTAAACTCTTTTGTATTTTTGCTGCACATCCAATAGCACAGGTCATTCCTTCAATATTAAATTGAACTTTTGCTAAAGTAGCATCTTCAGAGATAGTTGATTTTTTTACTTTTTCAATAGTATCTACTGTAATAACCTCAACTTCTTTTTGTTCCTTTTTACAAGAAATTGTAGCTAAAAAAGTAAATGCAATAGCTACTAGTTTTAATGTTTTCATTTTAAATATATTAACGGTTTAAGTGTTACAAAGTTAAGAAAATCAACTGATTATTGTGCTAAATTTTCCATTTTTGCAGTATGGATGATAAAAAACTAAAGTGGATTTTTCTGGCAATTCTTTCTGTAATTTGGGGGAGTTCATTTATTTTAATTAAAAAAGGACTATTAGGATTAGATGCTTATCAATTAGGGTCATTGCGAATTATTTTCACGGCAGTGTTTTTATTTCTAATAGGATTTAAGAGTTTTAAGAAGATAGAGAAAAGACACTACAAGCCGGTAGTTATTTCTGCGTTATTAGGGACTTTTATACCCGTGTATATGTTTGCTTTAGCAGAAACAGAAATTGATAGTTCAATTGCATCTATATTAAATTCCTTAACACCATTAAATACCTTAATTTTTGGTTTTTTCTTCTTCAAAATGTCCTTTAGTAAAAATCAGTTAGTAGGGGTTATTGTTGGGTTGCTAGGAACATTGTTGTTGATTGTGAGTGGGGCGAGCCTTAATCCAGATCAGAATTATTGGTTTAGTATTTTTGTGATAATAGCATCGGTTTGTTATGCATTTAATGTAAGTATTATAAAAACATATTTACAGGATTTAAATGCAATGAGTATTGCAGTTGGTAATTTCGCAGTAATTACAATCCCTGCACTTATAGTATTGTTCTTTACAGGTTTCTTTAAAGTTGAAGTGATCACTTCAGAGGCAGTGCAAACTTCAATGCTGTATTTGGTTTTATTAGCAATTTTTGGTACTGGTATTGCTAAAGTGATGTTTAACAGGTTGGTTCAAATTTCTACACCTATATTTTCTTCTTCAGTAACCTATACTATCCCAATTGTAGCATTGATTTGGGGTGTTTTAGATGGGGAAAAATTAAATATGGTGCAAATAGGAGCTACAGTAATTATTTTGTTAGGAGTGTTTATGGCTAATCGTAAGAAATAAACAAGGGTGATTTTAAAACATAAAAAAAGCTGAAACGTTAGTTTCAGCTTTTTGTTTTTATAATAAGAAATACTTTACTACTAAAAATTATTTAAAGTCAGCATCAGTAACACCTTCGTTTACTTTTACTTCTTTAATAATCATTCCAAAAGTTTGAGGTCCTTGTTTAGTAGTCAAACTAAAAGGGAATTGAATTCCTTTCGTAGGAGTGTAATTTCCGTATACAGTAGAAATACTAATTGTTTGACCCTGTGCCTTTTTAGTAGTTTCAGACTTAACTAAATAACCAGACTTCGCATTGTAGTATCTGTATTCTGGTTCGCCTGATCCGGCAACTTTTAATTTGTAAGCATCTTCTCCGTTTATAGAAGTCATGCTTTCTAAAGTTACTTTAGACATGTCAAAAGATAATTCCTCAAACAATACATTCTTGTTTTTTGACTCAGTAATATCTTCTTCTGACATAGTTTGTTTTTGACCCATTTGAGCAGTATAACCTGCTTCTCCGTCAAAAACTTGCTTCATAACTACTCCCGCTTGTGGATGAGTTACTTCCATGGCACTTTTATTAGGAGTCATCTTTTTCATTTGAATCCCCATAACTTGCCCCATAGCATTCATATCACCAGAAAAAACTATTGTTTTAACTTTAGATAGAACATCTTTACCTCCAATAGCTTTAAAATAAGTATCAATTACTGATTGAGCAGTAATGCCTTTAGGTAATGGTTTAGTAAACACTGGTTTTTCTGTTGGGTTTCCGTACTTGTCAAAATACTTAACAGGTATTTTTTTACCGTTATGCATCATTTTTTCTAACCCCTCTACAACGTCACTTCCTTTACCAGCAATAACAATTCTAGAGTTATCAGCTAAGAAATATTTGTTTGCAACTTTTTTCACATCAGCAATTGTAACTGCATTAATTTTCTTTAAGAACGTTTCGTAGTAATTAGCTGGCAACTTATTTGTTTCAATATTTAATGCGTAACGAGAAATAGTTTGTGGCTTTTCCATGTCTAAAACAAATTTCCCTAAATATTGAGCTTTTACATTGTTTAATTGCTTTAAGGTAACATCAATAGTTCTAATGTTTTTTAATTCTTTTAACGTTTCAACAACTGCACTATCAGTAACAGCATTTCTAACACTCGTAGAAGAAGTAAAAGTTGTTTGAGTATCTTTATCAGCTCTTAGTGAAGAACGTGCGCCATAAGTCCACCCATGCGCTTCTCTTAGATTTAAGTTTAACATACTGTTAAAGCTACCACCATATATTTTGTTAGCAATTAATACAGCATGATAATCAGCATCATTCATTTTAAGATCAACAGTATTTACCACAGCTATTTCTGATTGGACTGCATCTGGCATGTCAATAAAGTTTACTTGAGTAAACTGAACATTTTTAACAACAGGAATAGAAATAGATGGCGCTAAACCTTTTCTCCAGTTACTGAAGTGTTCTGTAACTACTTCTTTTACATCGTTATATTTTACATCTCCAATAATAACTAAGTACGCATTATCTGGTACAAAGTAATTTTGGTAAAATTTACTTACATCAGCTAAAGTAACATTGGTAACAGTTTCTTTAGAAATGTACTCACCATATGGGTGATTTTTACCGTAAACTAAAAAGTCTTTTACTCTATTAGCTACAGCTTTAACATTTTTTTCTTCAGACTTAATTCCTTCAAGAACTTTTTCTTTTTCTTTGTCAAATTCTATTGCTGTAAAGTTTGGGTTAATAGCTGCGTCAGCCATTAAAGTAACCAAGCGGTTAAAGTATTTTGATAATCCACTAGCAAAGCCTCCGTGAGCGCCTAAGTCAAGGGTGACTCCCATGTAGTCTACTTCTTCATTAAAAGCATCTTTAGTAATTGTTTTAGACCCTTTTCCTAACATTGCTCCTGTTAATTCAGAAACTCCCGCCTTGTCTCCATCCAAAACTGGGGGGTTATCTAAGCGTAAGTTTAATGAAACTCTTGGTAATTTATGATTTTCAACTACCATAACTTTTAATCCGTTAGATAGTATGAATGATTGTGGCTTACCAATATTTATTTTAGGAGCTGGCCCTGGTGTTGGTTGCTTTGATCTATCTATTTGTCCGTACATAGTTGTTATACTCATAAAAACTAATGCTATTAATGATAAAATTTTTGTTTTCATCTGTGCTTTATTTTTTCTTTTCTTCTTTTTTAGGAAGGTATTCTAATAGTGCTCTTTGATTTGGATTCAAATACTTTTTAGCAACATTTCTAATTTCTTCCCTAGTAATTGATTTGTAAATCTCAATTTCATTGTTAATTAAATTGATGTCGCCGTATAGCATATAGTATCTGGCTAAAGAATTAGCAATACCTTCAATACTAGCATTGGCATTTACAAACTGATTTTCATATTTGTTTTGTAATTTCTCAAATTCTCTTTCCGTAATTAGCTCCGTTTGAATTTTAACAACTTCTTCGTCAATTTCTTTAACTAAGTCTTCTAGCTTAGTTTCCCCTAATGGTAATCCATAGGTTATGTACATTCCGTAGTCCTCTTGACTAACGCTAAATGCGCCTACTTGTAAAGCCATTTTTTTCTCATCAACTAATTTTTTGTATAATCTAGAGCTTTTACCATCACTTAAAAGTGTAGATATCATATTTAAAACAGATGCATCTCGGGTTTTCATAGATGGAGTTCTGTATGCAGAAACTATTGCAGGAATTTGAATATTAGAATCGTTGTAAGTTCCTTTAATTTCTTTAGTTATTAGATCCTCAACGATTTTTACTTTGGTTATAGCTTTTCCTTTAGGAATGCTTCCAAAGTAATCTTTAATCATTTTCTTCGTTTTCGTGATATCTAAATCGCCAGCAACAACTAACACTGCGTTGTTAGGGATGTAGAATTTTTTATTGAAAGCTTGAAACTCTTCTAAGGTAGAAGCATCTAAATGATCCATTGATCCGATAGTTGCCCAGCGGTATGGGTGTTTAGTAAAGATTAGTTTTTTGATTTCCGCCATGAAACTACCGTAAGGTTGGTTATCAACACGTAATCTTTTTTCCTCTTTTACAACTTCATTTTGAGTGTCAACTCCAGTTTGATCAATTACTGGGTGTAACATTCTTTCAGATTCCATCCATAACCCTAATTCTAAATTGTTAGAAGGGAATACTTCATAGTAATAGGTTCTGTCGTCAGTAGTGTTTGCATTATTAGTACCTCCGTTAGACGATACAATTTCAAACCACTTTCCTTTTTCGATGTTTTTAGTCCCCTCAAATAATAAATGCTCAAAAAAGTGAGCGAATCCTGTACGTTCAGGGTTTTCATCTTTTGCACCTACGTGGTACATTACAGCTGTTGTTACAACTGGTGCTGCGTTATCTTGGTGTAAAACGACATGCAAACCGTTGTCTAGGTCATACTCTTCAAAAGTTACTTTTTGTGCCATAACTGATACAGGTAAAAGTAATGAAGCGAGATAAATGATGCTTTTCTTCATTAGAATTTTAATTAATTTTAAAGTTATAGGGTTTGACGCCTAAATTTATTTTTTGTTACAAAAAACTGAGTGTAAATATAAGCTTTTTAACTAAGTGGCTTAAGATGTTTGTTTAAAGAGCTGTTTATCTTTTGTGAATACAATTGTGAATGATTATCTTCGTTTTTGTATGAAAAGTATTTTTTGTTTTATAGCGTTAATTTATGGTCTTGGACTCTTTTCGCAGGAGGGTATTACTGAAACTAAAATTGACGACCCTAAGTATAGAGAAGATCAATTTTATGTTGGGATATCGTATAATTTTTTGGAAAACAAGCCGTCAGGTATGTCTCAACAAGGACTTTCTGGAGGATTACATTTAGGGTTTGTTAGAGATTTTCCCATAAACGAGCAACGAAATATTGCTTTTGGTATTGGGCTTGGCTATTCGAATAATTCTTATAATCACAACCTGTATATTAAAGAAGAAAATGGTTCAGTTACATGTCAAGTGCTTGATAATGATGTTGTTGGGTTTAGTAAGAATAAATTGAATATTCATGTAGTAGAAATCCCTATTCAGTTTAGATGGAGAACATCTACTGCTGAAAGTTATAAATTCTGGAGAGTTTATACTGGAGTAAAAATTGGATATGTATTTAATAGTATTGTAAAATACAAAGGAGGCCTAGGTGATTTTAAACAAAATAATACGCCAGACTTAGATAGGATTAGAACAACCGCAGATATTAGTTTTGGTTGGGGGACTTGGAATTTTTATGTAGCATATAGTTTAAATAGCCTTTTTTCTGATGAAGCAACAATAAACGGGGTAGCAATAGATATTACAGAAATTAAGTTTGGGTTACTATTTTATCTTTTCTAAACCACCAGTGAGGTTCTTTTAATTTTGTGTGTAATTATGGAATATTATACCAATTAAAAGTCAAAATTAAATAGTTTCTTTTAAATCTATTTGTCGCTTAAAAAGATAATCGAAACTAAGACTATGCTTGTATTTTTAAACTCAACTAAATCTAAAATAATTAAATTTACTTATGAGCACCTTGAAATTTAATTGGTATCACTCTTAACAGAATACTCAATTAAATCCAGTATGCCATCATCATGAACTGTGGTGAAAAACCAGCTACAAAACCA
This sequence comes from Kordia sp., assembly GCA_002733415.1. Classification (GTDB taxonomy): domain Bacteria; phylum Bacteroidota; class Bacteroidia; order Flavobacteriales; family Flavobacteriaceae. The sequence continues at coordinate 110,787 of NVVR01000002.1, forward strand.
ATAATTAATTGAAGTGTATTGTGTGCTTTTAAGTGCAGTCTTGAAGTGGCTACTAACCCGTTGATTAAAATTAAAAATCCAATTCCTATAATTAAGTTTAACTGTAAGTGAATACTCAATGCTATAACGAACATTGTTAATCCGCTTATTGCCGCAGCGTGTAAACTTGCTTTGTAATTTAGGCAACTTAAAATTAAAAATGTAATGCTTGTGAAGCTAATGCCAGCGAAGAAAAAATGGAGTTCAAGGTCCATACTTTCAGTAAATACATATTTAGTAATGTATAAGTTCAATATGACGGCTATTAAGTATGGAAATCTTCGTTCTTTTACTTTTTTAAGCATTAAAGAGGAAGCGTATTGCATTTTTTTTAGAACCCTAAATATTAAGAGCGGGATTATAATAGTTAGTATAAAAAGTTGGAAGCCTCTATTTTGAATATATTCTTCAGTGTAATAATTATAGTTTAGGCTATAAAAAACACATACTCCAAAAAAAGGAAGGAATATAGGGTGGAAAAGATAGGATGTATAGGTTAATAGTTTATTCAAAACTATATCTTTTTTCTTAAACGAGCTACAGGAATATCTAACTGTTCTCTATATTTGGCAATAGTTCTTCTTGCAATAGGGTATCCTTTTTCTTTTAAAAGTTTAGCTAGCTTTTCATCAGTTAAAGGTTTTTTCTTATCTTCTGCATTGACTACATTTTCTAGTATTTTTTTAATTTCTCTAGTAGAAACGTCTTCTCCTTTATCATTTTTCATTGATTCAGAAAAAAATTCTTTAATCAATTTAGTTCCGTAAGGAGTGTCAACATATTTACTATTAGCAACTCTAGATACTGTTGAGATGTCCATGTTTATTTCATCAGCAACATCTTTAAGAATCATCGGTCTTAAATCCATTTCATCACCGCTTAATAAAAACGCTTCCTGGTAATACATTATTGCAGACATGGTAACAAATAATGTTTGCTGACGTTGTTTAATAGCGTCAATAAACCATTTTGCAGCATCTAATTTTTGTTTTATAAACTGAACGGCGTCTTTTTGTGACTTAGTCTTGTTTTTGGCTTCCTTGTAGCCTTTTAGCATATTGTTGTATTCATTAGAAATATGCAGCTCAGGTGCATTACGGCCATTTAGCGTTAGTTCCAATTTTCCGTCTATTATTTTGATACTAAAATCGGGTACAACATGTTCGGTAATTCGATTGTTCCCCGCATAACCTCCTCCTGGTTTAGGATTTAGTTTTTCTATTTCAAGAATAACATCTTTTAAATCATCTTCGGAGATGTTGAATTTCTTAAGTAATTTTTTATAATGCTTTTTTGCAAACTGATCAAATGCTTCATCAATGATACTTATAGCCGTTTCTACTGCTTTTTCTTTAGGCTTTTGTTTTAACTGAAGTAGAAGGCATTCCTGTAAACTTCTTGCGCCTACACCAGTTGGTTCTAGTGTTTGAACTACATTTAGCACTTTTAATACTTCTTCATCAGTGGTATATACACCTTGGGTGAATGCTAAATCGTCAACGATATCAGATATTTCTCTTCTTATATATCCGTTTCCATTAATACTCCCAACTAAGAATTCAGCAATTAAGTATTCTTGATCGTTTAATCGAAATGTGTTTAACTGATTTGTTAAGTGTTGGGTAAAAGTTATTCCTGCAGCATAAGGCATACTTTTATCCTCATCATCTGCGCTATAGTTGTTTGCTTGCAGTCTATAATTAGGTATTTCATCATCACTTAAATATTCATCAATGTTGATGTCGTCAGTATTTATAGTGTCATCATCATAAGAATCATCATCATACTCATCGTTTTGAAACTCATCCTCGTTATCATCCTCTTTTCCGTTATCTAAAGCAGGGTTTTCCTCTAATTCTTGTTTGATTCGTTGTTCAAAAGCTTGTGTAGGCAATTGAATTAACTTCATCAACTGAATTTGTTGTGGAGATAATTTTTGGGATAATTTAAACTGTAAGAACTGTTTTAGCATATGGTAAAGATAAAAAAACCTACAAGGTTTTAAAATCTTGTAGGTTAGTTTTATAAATTATTTCCACTAGTGAGTTAAAAGGCTGCGTTTTGTGGTGTTCTTGGGAAAGGAATTACATCTTTAATGTTATTCATTCCTGTAGCGAACATAACTAAGCGTTCAAATCCTAGTCCGAAACCAGAATGGACAGCAGTACCGTATTTACGTAAATCAGTGTACCAAGATAGCTCTTCAGCATCAATATTTAAAGCTTTCATTTTCTCCAATAATACATCTAAACGCTCTTCACGTTGTGCCCCACCAACCATTTCGCCAATACCAGGGAATAAAATATCCATGGCACGTACTGTTTTTCCATCATCATTTAAGCGCATGTAAAATGCTTTAATGTTTGCTGGGTAATCAAATAGTATCACAGGGCATTTAAAGTGTTTTTCAACAAGGAAACGTTCATGTTCACTTTGTAAGTCAGCTCCCCATTCTTCAATAATGTAATTGAATTTTTTCTTTTTATTTGGTTTGCAATTTCTTAATATTTCAATAGCTTCGGTATAACTGACACGTTTAAAGTTATTATCGGCAACAAAATGTAATTTTTCAGTCAATGACATTTCGCTACGATCTTTTTGAGGTTTTGTTTTTTCCTCATCTAATAAACGTTGATCTAAGAATGCTAAATCTTCTTTGTTGTTTTCTAGAACGTAAGTGATAATCGATTTCAAGAAATTTTCAGCTAAATCCATGTTTCCGGCTAAATCCATAAAGGCAACTTCAGGTTCAATCATCCAAAATTCTGATAAGTGACGTGAGGTATTAGAGTTTTCGGCTCTAAATGTTGGTCCGAAAGTATATACTTTTCCTAAGGACATTGCATAGGTTTCCGCTTCTAATTGTCCAGAAACTGTTAAGTTGGTTTCTTTTCCGAAAAAATCCTTGCTATAATCAACCGATCCATCTTCGTTTAATGGTGGGTTTTTAAGATTTAAACCAGTTACTTGAAACATTTCTCCAGCCCCTTCAGCATCACTACCAGTAATAATTGGGGTGTGCATATAGTAAAAACCTTTTTGGTTAAAATACTGGTGTATTGCAAATGATAATGATGATCGCAAACGCATAACAGCACTAAATGTATTGGTACGAGTTCTTAAATGCGCATTTTCTCTTAAGAATTCAAAGCTGTGTTTTTTAGGTTGAATAGGGTAGGTTTCTGGATCAGAATCTCCTAATATTTCAATAGTTTTAACTTCCATTTCAACTTTCTGACCTTTACCTTGGCTTTCAATAAGTGTGCCTGTTAAGGCAACTGCAGCTCCGGTAGTGATTCTTTTTAAGGTGTCTTCGTCGGTGTTTTCAAAATCGACAACACATTGTATGTTGTTAATTGTTGACCCGTCATTTAAAGCAATAAATCTTTTTGCTCTAAATGTTCTTACCCATCCTTTAAGGGTTATTTCTTGTAAAAGTTGTTCTCCTTTTAATAATTCTGAAACTGATGTAGTATTCATGTATCTAATAATTATTTTATAATATAAGTGACTTGCATCTATAAAAATTATTTTTTTAAATAATCAATGTTTTGGTATTGATGCGAGTATTCTTTTCTTTAAATGTTCTTAGGAAAAAATGTAATAGTTTATAAATCACATTAATCGGTACTAATAGTTTGCAAAGATAATTTTTTATGTGTTTAAAAAAATTTTATTTTCAACTTCAAGCATCACTAAATATAGTGATGTAAAAATACCTAATTTAGGTGAGGGATTAATCTATAATGATGTTGTAATTTGCACCCAGCTTATATTAGTAACCAGATAGGTTTATGAAGTAAGTTTTTTTGGGGTAAGAACCGTTAGTTAGCTAACGGTTTTTTTATGCTTCTAAGTCTTCTTCTGGAATAGGGTTAAAACTAGGTTCTTTTAATGTTTTCTTATTCGCAATACTTCTTTCTAATGATAAAAGTAATGAGGGCAAAAGTAATAAGTTTGCTAACATTGCTAGTAATAATGTTACTGATACTAATCCTCCTAAGGCAACAGTTCCTCCAAAACTAGAGATGGTAAATACTGAGAAACCAAAAAACAATACTATTGAGGTGTAAAACATACTAACGCCAGTTTCTCTTAATGCAGCATATACCGATTTTCGTATTTTCCAGTTATTTACTTGTAGTTCTTGTCGGTATTTTGCTAAAAAATGAATAGTGTCATCTACTGATATTCCAAAGGCAATACTAAATACTAATATGGTAGATGGTTTTATCGGGACTCCTAAAAAACCCATTAAACCAGCTGTAATTAATAATGGTAATAAGTTTGGGATTAATGAAACTACAATCATTCTGAGCGACCTAAACATATATGCCATAAATAATGAAATGATAACTATAGCTAAGCCTAATGATAAAAATAAATTATCTCTTAAATACTTAGTTCCTTTCTGAAAAACTAAAGCTTTACCGGTCATGATTACCTCGTAGCGATCTTCAGGGAATATTTTGGTTATTTTTAGTTTAAGTTGTTTTTCAATAGCTTCCATTCTGTCGGTACTAATGTCCTTCATGAAGGTAGTTATTCGTGCGTATTGACCAGTGCTATCAACAAAGCTTTTCATTAAATCATTCTCTGTATCAGCATTTTTAGCATAGGACAGAATAAAGTTCTTTTCTTGAGAAGTTGGAAGCTGGTAGTATTTTGGGTTACCATTATAGTACGCTTGTTTGGTGTATTTAACTAAGCCAACTATTGACATTGGTTTTGATAATTCAGGTATTTCATTAATTGCTTCTTCCAATTCATCCATACGTTTCAAGGTGGCTAATTTCATAACGCCTTTCTTTCGCTTGGTGTCTATCATGAATTCTACAGGCATGATGCCGTCAAATTCTTTTTCAAAAAATCGAATATCTCTAAAGAAATCTGTGTTTTGTGGCATGTCTTCTATTAGACTTCCTGTAACTTTTATATTGAAGATACCAATCATACTTGCGATAAGTAAGATTAATGATCCTGTATAAATTGTAATTCGCTTGTATTTTACCATGTGAACCATCCAGTTTACAAACCCATCAATCCACTTTTTGTTTAAGTGGTTTAAGTGTTTTTGTTTTGGTAATGGCATAAAACTGTATATAATGGGGATTAACAACAGTGAAAGGATGAAAATTGATAGTATGCTTAGTGAGGCTACAGTACCGAACTCACTTAATAAATCACTTTTAGTTAAAATAAAAGTAGCAAACCCAGCTGCAGTGGTAGCGTTTGTCATTAGAGTAGCATTACCGATTTTGGTAATAACTCGTTGTAAAGACTTTGCTTGATTACCGTGTTTTTTAACTTCTGATTGGTATTTGTTTATTAAAAACACGCAATTCGGAATTCCAATAACAATAATTAATGGCGGTATAATGGCTGTTAATACAGTGATTTCATATTGAAGTAGTCCCAATAGTCCGAAGGTCCACATAACTCCAACTACAACAGTAAATAATGAAATAAAAGTTGCTCTGAAAGATTTAAAGAATAAGTAGAAAATAAATCCTGTTACAAATAAAGCTGCTAATATGAAATAAGCTATTTCGCTAATTATGGTGTTAGAGTTTAGAGTTCGAATATATGGCATTCCTGAAACTCTAACTTTTAAGTTGTATTTTTTGTTGAATGCTTCAATTTTAGGAACAAGAAACTGCTCTATTAATTCTTTCCTAGCAGGTTTGTTTATGATTTCTTTATTAACGTATATAAGTGTTCGGAAAGTATTGGTTTCCGAGTTGTATAGCATTTTTTTATAAAAAGGGAGATTGTGGTAAAGAGTCTTTTTTAAATCATCAAGTTCTTTTTGTGTTTTTATTTCTTTAGGAACTAACGGTTTTAGGTCAAACTTTTTCTTTTCGTCATTTCTAACTAGGTTTTGTATTTCACCAACCCCAATTACATTTGTAATATGCTCATGAGTGTTTAGGTCTTGTCCTAGATTATTCCATGCGTTGAATTTTTCGGGCGTAAAAAAAGAGTCATCTTGTATGCCGATGATGATTAAATTACCTTCATCGCCGAATTTGTCTACAAATTTATAGTATTCTTTGTTTATGGCATGGTCGACAGGTAGTAAGTTTGCTTCAGTATAGGTGAAGCGCATGTTTTTAAACTGGCTAGCTAATCCTATTGTTATAATAGTTATTAGAATTAGGATTAAAATCCTATTTTTCAATATCATTCGAGCAATTGCTGCCCAAAAACCAACACTAAATAGTTTTGTCATAATAGATTATAAAAAGAGCACAAAGGTATTAAAAAAGTATTCAGTATTCAGTAGCAGTTTGCAGTAAAATACCTCATATGTTATTTCTGTACCAAGTGTTTTTTTAAATGGAAAACACGGATGCTTTTCTTGATTTTTTAAGAGAAGTATCGCGTAAAAAAAAAGACCTCACAGGTTTTTAAAACCTGTGAGGTCTGCTGGCTGTGCCAACTTTATAATTATCATAAATTTATACCGTCATGATGTCTTTTTCTTTTGCGGCATAAATTTCATCGATTTTTTTAACAGCATCATCTGTTAATGTTTGAATTGATGCTTCAGCATTTTCTTTCATGTCATCAGAAGGAGCTTCTAATTTTTTAATTTCATGATTAGCGTCTTTCCTGTTGTTTCTAACAACAACTTTAGCGTCATCTGTTTCTCCTTTGGCTTGTTTTGCTAACTCACGTCTTCTTTCTTCGGTTGGAGCAGGTACGTTTATGATAATGGTTTCACCATTGTTCATTGGGTTGAAGCCTAAGTTTGCTTTCATTATTGCTTTTTCGATTTCTTGCAATAAATTTTTCTCCCAGGGTTGTACGGTAATAGTTCTTGCGTCAGGTGTGTTTACGTTCGCTACTTGTGATAAAATAGTAGCAGTACCGTAATAATCAATTTTTACGCTACTTAACATTGCAGGAGATGCTTTTCCAGCTCTAATAATACGCAATTGTTTTTCTACATGGATTATTGCATTGTCCATTCCTTCTTTTGCGCTGTCTATAATGAAGTTAATTTCTTCCATAAATTAAATTTTATCCTCTGTTGAGGTGAATCGTTATAGTTTAATTCTGCTTGTGGATTAATTGCCTCAAGGATTGGCTAGAACGAAAAATGATTTTATTGTTTATTACCGCTATAGTTTCGTAAAGGTAGTTAATTTTTTAAATCAATAACTAAGCCAAATATAAAACTAGTTAGTTACTTTAGTTCCTATTTGCTCGCCAGCAACTACTTTTAACAAGTTGCCTCTTGTATTCATGTCAAAAACAATAATAGGTAGGTTGTTTTCTTGACTTAGTGTAAAGGCTGTCATGTCCATTACTTTTAATCCTTTTTTGATTACATCTTTAAATGTAATTAAATCAAATTTTACTGCATCAGGATTTTTTTCTGGATCTTCGCTGTAGATACCGTCTACGCGAGTTCCTTTTAAAATCACATCAGCACCTATTTCAATAGCACGCAATACTGCTGCTGAGTCAGTTGTAAAATAAGGGTTTCCTGTTCCAGAGCCAAAAATTACAACTCTACCTTTTTCAAGATGTCTCGTTGCTTTTCTTTTAATATATGGTTCTGCAATAGCCTCTATTTTTATTGCTGTTTGTAATCGTGTTTGCACATCGGCATCTTCCAATGCGCTTTGTAGTGCTAAACCGTTTATTACAGTAGCAAGCATTCCCATGTAATCACCTTGAACACGGTCCATTCCGTTACTTGCTCCGGCAACACCTCTGAAGATGTTTCCTCCACCTATAACGATAGCTACTTCTACGCCTTTGTCTACTAATTCTTTTATCTCTTGAGCATATTCTGCTAGTCTTTTTGGGTCAATACCATATTGACGTTCTCCCATTAAAGCTTCTCCTGATAGTTTTAAAAGTATTCTTTTGTAGTACATAGTTGTGAATGATTTGTGCAAATATACATTTGTTGAGGACTATGTCAAGCGATTGAGTGTTATTTTATTTTCATGCTATAAATAGTAATACTATTAATGTTTGTCAATAGAAAAAAGACCACTATGTTGTTGGAGTAAAGAACAAATATTTTTTGAGGAATAATGGACTAAATACCTTTGTGCTAATTAAAATTAATAGAGGTAAGTAGATAAGTTCATGCTTTTTTAATTTGTAAATAACCGTTATTTGGAGTGTAGTCGAGATGTTTTTAAGTTTAAATTTCGCTCGACTGCGCTCGAACAGACAGGTCTTAATACTCAATTTCTTTAGAGCCTATTTTTAAATAATTTTAGCTGTTTATACAAATACTTACCTCTAAAGACTAATTTATCTTTTAATAAAAAAGTAAGCTGCAGTTTTTGTAAACGAGCGTCTTTGCTTTGCTGATATTGTTGTATAAAAAAAAAGCCTCTCATTTCTGAGAGGCTTCAATATATTATAAAAGAGTATGTACTTATGCTAAAGTTACTCTTTCAAAAGCAGTAACTGAAACATCACCATATGTTTTCACATATTCAGCAACATTTTGTTTTGATTCTTTAATAAATTCTTGATCTAATAAACATTGCTCTTTATCAAGAGTAGTGTTGTCCGAGATAAAACGTTCTATTTTTCCTGGAAGAATTTTGTCCCATATTTTTTCTGGTTTACCTTCGGCGGCTAATTGTTCCTTAGCAGTAATTTCTGCTTGAGCAATAACTTCGTCAGATAATTGAGACATAGAAATGTATTGAGGTACGTTTTTAAGTGTTTTACCTAAACGTCCTAACTCAATATTTTCTTTTTCAATAACAGCGATTCTAGCTTCAGTTTCTGATGCTACGAATTCAGGATCGAAATCTTTGTAAGATAAAGTACTTGCTCCCATTGCGGCAGCTTGCATAGCTAAATCTTTACCTAATACAGCAGCATTATCTACAGCAGCAGATAAACCTACGATAGAAGCGATTTTGTTTCCAACATGAATGTATGATCCTACAAAAGGAGCATTTAATTTTTTATATCCACCAATTTCAATTTTCTCACCTATTACTCCAGTTTGTTCAATTAACTTTTCAGCAATAGTCATTCCATTGTAATCAGCAGCTAAGAAATCTTCTTTTGTATCATAAGATAACGCTAAGTTAGCGAAATCCTTTGCTAAGTTTATGAAGTCTTTGTTCATAGCAACAAAGTCAGTTTCACAGTTTAAACAAACAACTACACCAGCAGTTGAATCGTCATTAACTACAGCAATAACAGCTCCTTCAGAAGAATCTCTGTCAGCTCTTTTTGCAGCAACTTTTTGACCTTTTTTACGCAAAATATCTAATGCTTTGTCGAAATCTCCTTCAGCCTCAACTAATGATTTTTTACAATCCATCATTCCAGCACCAGTAGCGTCTCTTAATTTTTTTACGTCAGCAGCAGTAATTTTCATCGTGTATGTGTTTAAAATTAAATAGCCTGACTTTTGGTATAAAGTCAGGCTACTTTAAATACTAATTATTATTTTTCTTCTGTTGGAGTTTCTGTTTTTGCTTCAGTAACAGCAACTTCGGTAGCTTTAGCTTCAGCTTTTGGAGCTTCAGCTTTTTCAACTTCTTTTGTGTCTTCGGCTTTTTTAGAATCTTTCTCAGCTTTTCTGTCAGATAATCCTTCTGCAACAGATGCAGTAACGTGACTTAAAATCTTGTCGATAGATTTAGATGCATCATCGTTTGCTGGTATTACAAAATCAACCTGTCTTGGGTCAGAGTTTGTGTCAACCATTGCAAAGATTGGAATGTTTAATTTCTGTGCTTCTTTAATAGCGATGTGCTCTCTTTTAATATCAACAACAAAAAGAGCTCCAGGTAAACGAGTCATATCAGAAATAGAACCTAAATTCTTTTCTAATTTAGCTCTTAAACGGTCAACCTGTAAACGTTCTTTTTTAGATAAAGTCATGAAAGTACCGTCTTTCTTCATTCTATCAATAGTAGACATTTTCTTAACTGCCTTACGGATAGTAACAAAGTTAGTTAGCATTCCACCAGGCCATCTTTCTGTAATATAAGGCATATTTACAGCACCTGCTTTTTCAGCTACGATATCTTTTGCTTGTTTTTTGGTAGCTACGAATAAAATCTTTCTACCAGATGCAGCAATTTTTTGTAAAGCATTTCCAGCTTCTTCAATTTTTGCAGCAGTTTTGTATAAGTTTATAATGTGAATTCCATTACGCTCCATATAAATATACGGTGCCATATTTGGATCCCATTTACGAGTCATGTGTCCGAAATGTACACCTGCCTCAAGTAAGTCTTTTACTTCTATGTTATTTGCCATTTTGTAATAGTTTACGTTCTTCGTTGTAGTAGCAATAATTACGCGTAATCATTTAGATGCTAAACTAACTCTTTGGTTTGTCCAAAGCAACGACAACAAGTTTTTTAAATTTTGATAATACTGAATAAATCCAGTACAATCCCCAATCAAGTTGAGGATAGGTATTAACGTTTAGAGAATTGGAACTTCTTACGTGCCTTCTTCTGACCGAATTTCTTACGTTCAACCATTCTTGGGTCTCTAGTTAGTAAACCTTCTGGCTTCAAGATACCTCTATTTTCTTCGTTCAACTCACACATTGCGCGTGAAATTGCTAAACGAATAGCTTCAGCTTGACCAGTGATACCACCACCATAAACATTTACTTTGATGTCAAAGTTTTCCAAGTTCTCTGTTAACATTAGAGGTTGTTTAACTTTGTACTGTAAAGTTCCTGTAGGGAAGTAAGTACTCATTTCTTTTTTGTTTACTGTAATTTTACCGCTTCCATCAGAAAGGTAAATTCTTGCTACAGCAGTTTTTCTACGACCGATTTTGTGTATAATTTCCATTATAAGTAATCGTTAAGGTTAATAGTCTTTGGTTTTTGAGCTTCTTGATTGTGCTCAGAACCTACATAGACTTTTAAATTACGGAATAAAGCGCTTCCTAATTTGTTTTTAGGTAACATTCCTTTTACTGATTTTTCCACTAAACGAGCAGGGTTTTTCCCAAACAACTCAGTAGCAGTTAATGATTTTTGACCTCCAGGGTAACCTGTGTGACGGATGTAACTTTTATCCGTCCACTTTTTACCTGTTAAGATGATTTTTTCTGCGTTGATAACAATTACGTTATCACCACAATCAACATGAGGTGTGTAGTTAGGCTTGAATTTTCCTCTAATAAGTTTTGCAACCACAGAAGACATTCTACCTAACGTTTGACCTTCAGCATCAACTAAAACCCATTCCTTATTAACGGTGTTTTTGTTTGCTGAAATAGTTTTGTAGCTTAATGTATCCACACTAATTCTTTTTAATTATTAAACATTCCTTACTCTCGAAAGAGTTTGCAAAAGTACACTAAATAATTTGGTTAACAAAACTCTTTGAAAATGAATTTTTTAAAAGTGAAAACAGTAATGATTTGGTGTTTTGTTTTTCGAGAAATTTAAGATCAACAAGACATGGAAATAATGAAAAAGTATGAAGTGTTTAAACTTATTGTAAAGTTACAACTCTTTTATTTCATTCAATTTAACGTAAATAAAAAGCACTGCAATATTGCAGTGCTTTTGGGGCTTAAATTAAAATAAAGGGGTAATTTATAATTTGATAATCTTTTTAATCGCAGTGTTTTTGTTTGATCTAACATGTAAAAAGTATATCCCGTTTGAGAATGTTGATATGTCTACTTTATTGTTGAATATATTTAATAATGTAGTTTTTCCAAGTACATCAATTAAATGTGCTTCTTCAATTATTAATTCACTTTTAATTGAAATAATCCCTGTTGTAGGGTTTGGAAAGTAGCTTACCTTTATGTTGTTTGCGTAATCTTGAATAGCTAAAGCTTGTTCTCCAGCATTAATTGCTGCATCTGGTGTTGTGTTGTATGCATAATCTAGTAATGTGATAGTCCCTGAAGCAGAATTTACTCTAAGCCATCCGTAATGAGTGTTTGCTCCTAATTTAAAAGTAGTTCCAATATAAGAGTTGCCTTCTGGGAATTCATCTCCTGGGTTTTTCCAGCCTGGATTAATGTATGCGTCACCAAAAGCCTCGAAACTCCCTGTGTTGTCTATAGTGTATCCGTTAGTTAGTGGTTTGATGATGTCCCATCCATAACCACTATCAAAAGAACCGTAACCTATAAAGTTAATGTTGTTGGCGTCAAAAAACACACTAATGCTACCCCAGCCTTCTTCTATGTTGAATTCTGGTGTACCGTCATTATTAAAGTCAATGTCGATATTTGCGTTAGTAGTAAATGTAAAGTCAGCAATGTCACGATGGATGATTTGTGAAATTGCACTATTAAGTGTTGCTAATGCAATAAGTAAAAAAGTAATTTTTTTCATTATATATAAATTTGGGTTATTGTTTTACAAATTTATAATGATGATTACTATTTCAATATTTTATACTACTCTGTAACTTCTATTTAAGTACTCTTTTATTACTCAAATCGCATTAGATTGTTTGTTTATAGGTTGTTAAGGGTATTACTTAAGCTTTGTGTGGTTTCTAAGTTCATTTTTTTTCGAATGCGATATCTTTTGTTTTCAATACTTCTTATGGAGAGATTTAATAGATTAGAAATGTCTTTGTTTTTTAAATTCAGATAAATCAAAGAGCATAAATGTTGTTCTTCTTTGGTAAGGTTAGGATAGTTTTTTGTAAGATTGAATAGATATTCGTTGTTTACTTTTTCCAGATAATTTTTAAGTTCTTTTTTGTTGTCACTGATAGTTTTGTATGAATGTAAATCGCGAAGTAATTTAGTGATTTCGTCTTTGCTTTTTTTGTCAGTGATACGTGTAAGTGTTTCTTTTATTTTTTCTGAAAAAGAAGTAACGTACTCTTGACTAGTGGCAATGTTTAGCGCCATTTTTTCAATTTTATTTTTATTGAAATCTAGTTTGTCAATTATTTCAGTTTTTTCATCACTCAGTGTTTTAATTCGATAACGTGATTTTTTTATAAATAAATAAGTAACTAATCCTAGTAATAATAGGGAGATAAGAAGGATAGTGGTTTTTAGGTTACTAATAGTTTTTTCTCTTTCTAGGGTTGTTATTTTATTTTTTTGTAGGGTAGTATCAGATTTGTGTTTTTCTAATTCGTTAGCTGCATTAATATTAGCTATTTTCAACAGAGTAGATGAGTTCGCTATAGAATCATTGTATTTTTGGTGTAAGTTTAAGTGGGTATATGCTTTTTTATATTGTTTTTTTTCTTGGTATATACTTGCGTAAAATTTATGTAAACTAGTCTGAAGCTCTAAATTTGAGGCTTGTTTTAGTATTACTTCACTTTTTTGATTAGAACTTAATGCTTTGTCATAGTTGTTTAACTTAATATGGGCTTCAGCAATGTTTTGAAGCAGCATAATTTGAAGGGTTTTGTTAGGCTTTTTTTCAATTAACCTTAAGGCTTGATTGTAGTAGTCGATTGCTTTTTCGGGAATATCAAGTTTTTCCAAATAGATGTTTCCTAAAGTCATGAGTATATTTGCTTTTGCTCTATGATCAAAATCTTTATTTGCACTTAATTTTTTAAGCGTTGTAATAGCTTTCTCAATAGGACCTATTCTACTCTGTAAAACTGCAATGTTTCCTAAGGCAAATATTTTACGTTTATGTTTATTTGTTAAGGTAAACATTTCGTGTGCTTTTGTGTAAAAATCTAAACTGCTTCGTAAGTTTCCTGTTCTTAACTGAATTTTCCCTAAGTCTTGATAGTAATCTCCAATATGAATTTTCAGTTTTTTGCTTTGAGCGATTTGTAGTGCCTTTATGTAAAATTCATATGATTTATCATATGCTTCAATAATTGAGTAGAGATCACCCAATACAGCGGCATTGATCATGATGGTGTATGTGTCTTTTTCAGAAGAAATATTTTTTTCTAATAGCGTGATTTTTTTATCAACTGATATTGGACTGGATTTAATACTGTCAATTATTTTAATCGCATCATTTGTTTGTGCGTAATTAATAATAGTAAAAGTAAAATAGATTATAAGGGTGATAACTCTATTCATATAATAAAACTAATTGAGTCCTTAAATGTAGGGGATTTAAGGCTAAAAAAAAAGGGGTGTCATAATTATGACACCCCTTTTAAGTATAAGTAATAGATTTATTGTTGCTCTTTATAAGCTTCTAGTAAACTCATGGTTGCTTTAATCAGGTCTTTTGTTTCTAATAATAGACTAAAGTACAATGTTGTGTTTTTAGGACTGTCTTCTTCAGTTCTTGTTCTAGCAACTTGTTTCTTGATACGTTCGTTTACTTTGTCAAGTAATTGTTGTTTCTCGTCAAGTATAATATTGATGTTTTCAAAATTACGTTCAGAGAAAGTGCTTTTTATTTTACCGAACAATGTTTTTAATTGTTGTTCTGTTTCTTTTAAATCTTTAATTTGATTGAAACGTAATTTCAAGTGATTGTTGTTAACGTGCTTATGACTTGCTTTAGAAATGTATTCTAAAGATTGTGACATGTCTTGCAGATTCCCAATTACATTGATATAAAAATCACTTGCTCCAATACTTGATTCGTCTAAGTTTTTAATGAAATAGAAGATATTGTCTTTTAAGGCTTCTACTTCGTCATTCAATTTCTTAACTCCTTTTTTGCTTTTTTTAAGTCCTTCTAAATCTTGTTTAGCTAAACTGTCAATAGTATTTGTGTAAATTTTAGAAGTTCTACTTACTACTGCTCTAATGTTGTCAGCGCTTTCTTCTACAACTCCTTGTACGGAGCTACTCTCTGCTTGGATAATTGAATCTTCTTCTTTTTCAGCCCTTGCTTTTTTACGATGAGCAAGCATGTTTCTAGTTAATAAAATAGCAGTCACTAATAATAAAACAGGAACCATTACTTTTACATTCCATGAAATTAAGAATGCAACCACTGCAGCAGCAAAAAATGCGCTAAAGGCAGTCAAAAACCATCCTCCAATAACATTTAATACTCCGGCTACACGATACACAGCACTTTCGGCTCCCCAAGCTCTATCGGCCAAAGAAGTTCCCATTGCAACCATAAATGTTACATAAGTAGTAGATAGTGGTAATTTGTATGAAGTTGCAATTGAAATTAAAATACCCGCTACCATTAGGTTAACCGATGCTCTTACCATATCAAAAGCTGGTAGTTCATAGGTTTTGTCTTTTGAAAGCTCAATTACAGGCTTTTCAAATTGAATATCGATTCTTTTTGATAATATATCTGGTGTAATAGCAGTAAAAGTTCTTGATAGAAAAATAGCTCCTCTTACAACTCCTCTAGATACAAAATTAGGTTTGAAACGTTCTTTTGTTTCTCCTTGGCTAGATAAATTTAAAGATGTTTTTAAAACTTCTTTTGATTTTGATGATAACCATAAAGTAGCTACCATAACAGCACTTGCTAAAAATAACCAAAGCGTTGGTGTTGGTACTTTTTTACCTAAAGCGTCCATAGCAAATTCACTTGCAGGAATCCCTGATCCGCTCCAAGCTTCAAATGATTGCCAACCTGCAATTGGTACACCAATAAAGTTAACTAGGTCATTCCCCGCAAAGGCTAATGCTAGAGAAAAAGTACCAATGATGATGATTAATTTATAGATATTTTGATTGAAAAACTTCATAAAAACATAAGAGAATCCAGTCCAAAACACAAAAAATGCTGCAACCAATTCTAGTACGTATGATTCTAAGAATTTTCTAATAGTTAATCCGTTAGTGAAGTCAAAGCTTTGTTTTGCTATGTCAGCTCCTTTAATTCCTTTCATTAATATGAAATATACTAAAGCTGTTAAGGCTATACCTCCAAATAGGGCGCCAACCCAAATAGCTTTCTTTTCAAAATGAAAGGATAATAATATTCTTGAAATGTATTGCACCAAAGCACCTATAGAAAACGCGACGACTACGGAGAGTAATATGCCTCCAATAATTTGCTTTGCTTTTTCGGTATTTATATAAGTAAATAAGTCTGAATAATTTTGAGTATCATCACCACTAATTTTTATTAAAGCAATGCAAACGGCCGCTCCTAATAAGTTAAATACGATAGAAACTGTAGTAGATGTAGGCATTCCTAGTGTATTGAATATATCTAGGAGTAGTATGTCAGTAATCATTACTGCCATGAAAATAATCATGATTTCATCAAACATAAAATTGCCTGGAACGAAAATTCCTTTACGGGCAACTTCCATCATTCCACTTGAAAATAATGCTCCACAAGCAATACCAACACTAGCAACTATCATGATGGTTTTAAATGAAACGGCTTTAGACCCTATAGCAGAGTTCAAGAAATTTACGGCGTCATTACTAACCCCCACAACTAAATCGATTACTGCTAGTACACCTAGTGCAATCACCATTAAAAGATAAATATTATCCATAATTAAAACTTTATTTTATTGAAAGTAACGGTGCAAACGTACTTCAAATAAAATTTTCTAATGTTACGGTAATGTTATCAATTCGCAAATTGATAACATTACAATATACACTTCAAGATTATTTGAAATGTACATTGTGTTATAGTGATGAGTGTTTATGGGTAATTACGGCTATGAATGCACTGTATTTCTATTTCTTCTTTTTGTGTTTTAAAACTTCTGCGTCAATGTAAAAAATGATTTCTTCCGCGATGTTTTTAATTAAATCGCCAACACGTTCCATTTTTTTTATAACGGAAAATAATAATAGTGCTTCTGATATAATGTTATTGTCTTTTTTAATTTCAATTTCAAGAACAGCGAAAGAATCAGTATTTATTTTGTCTAGTACTTTGTCTTTTTGAAAGACTTTTCTAGCAGTCTTTACATCCTTGTTCTCATAGGCTTCAGCTATGTTCTCAAGCATTTTTACAATAGTATCGTACATGGTATGAAATTGTAATACTTCAAATAAATGTGGAGGTATTTTTTTATCAACCTCAACTACGTATTTAGAAATGCTGTACGCATGATCTGCAATTCTTTCTAAATCAAAATTAATTTTTCTGATAGCCATAATAAACCGTAGGTCGTTAGCTACGGGGTTGTAAAGTGCTAAAAATTTCTCGCAATTTTTTTCAATACGTAAATCTAATGCGTTTACACGTACTTCATTTAATATTACTTCTTCTGCTAAATCACTGTCATGATTTAAAAATGCATCTTTAGATTTTTCTAATTGAGACGTACAAATAGCCAGCATTTCTGCTCCTGATTCGTTTAATAAGTCTCTTTGGTATTGTGCGTTTGCCATAATATTATATTGAAACCTCTTGTATCGATAGCTATCGGTAGTACTTGTGAGGGCGTGTTAATTGTTAATGCAACAATGTTGCTTGTTTATCCGAAACGACCTGTAATGTAGTTTTCGGTTTGTTGTTTTTCTGGATTAGTAAATATTGTTTTCGTTTTTCCGTACTCTATTAATTCTCCTAAATAGAAAAAGGCTGTATAGTCGCTAATTCTACTCGCTTGCTGCATGTTGTGTGTAACAATAATGATAGTATATTTTTCTTTTAATTTGAAAATTAACTCTTCTACTTTAGCTGTAGATATCGGGTCTAACGCAGAAGTAGGCTCATCCATTAATATAATAGAAGGTTGTACAGCCAAAGTACGTGCAATACATAAGCGTTGTTGTTGTCCTCCAGATAAGGTCATTCCCGACTTTTTTAAGTCGTCCTTCACTTCGTCCCATAAGGCAACTTGCTTTAAGCAATCTATTACTCTTTCTTCAATTAATTGTTTGTCTGTTATCCCTTGAATTTTTAATCCATACGCAACATTGTCAAAAATTGATTTAGGAAAAGGGTTAGGCTTTTGGAAAACCATTCCTATTTCTTTACGTAATTCTTCAACGTTTACTTTTTTCTTGTAAATATTTTCCCCATTTATTTTTATTTTCCCCTCCATTCTAAATCCTTCTACATAATCATTCATTCTATTGAATAAACGTAGAAAAGTAGATTTCCCACAGCCTGAAGGTCCTATGAATGCAGTTACTGTATTCGGTTTTATGTTCATGTCAATCCCTTTTATGGCATTGAAATCATCATACCAAACCTTTACATCTTTAACTTCTATTTTCGCCTTCTTTTTTAAAGAAGGATCTATTACTTTGTCAAGTGGAACTTGTTCTATAACTGTTTCCATAAATTATTTCAATTTCTTTTGCCATTTGTTTCTAAAGTAAACGGCTACACCATTCATAACGAAGGTGATTAATAATAAGATGATAATTGCGGCTGCTGCGTTTTCTATAAACCCATGTTGCGGCCTGGAAATCCAATTGAATATTTGTATTGGTAATACTGAAAATTCATCCATCGGACTTTCTGGCGCAAATGGTACATAGGCCAACGCTCCAACAACAATTAAAGGAGCGGTTTCCCCAACAGCTCTTGATAAAGCTAAAATTACACCAGTTAATATTCCGCCACTAGATGCTGGTAAAACTTGATTCCATATCGTTTGCCATTTCGAAGCTCCCAATGCATAAGAAGCGTCTTTAATAGATTTTGGCACCGCTTTTATAGCTTCACGAGTTGCAACAATGATAATTGGAAGAATTAAAAGAGATAAGGTTAAACTACCAGCTAAAACACTAGCGCCAAGACCCATTATTCTAACAAAAACTTCTAGTCCTAATAATCCGTATATAATAGATGGTACACCGGCAAGATTTGAAATGTTGATTTCTAGAATAGCAGATAATCTATTTTTCTTACTGTATTCTTCTAGATATATTCCAGCAGCTACTCCTATCGGAAAAGCAATAATAGTAGTTAAGAATAAAATACATATACTTCCCATTAAAGCTGTATATATACCAGCTTTTTCAGGTTTTCTAGACGGTAAATTAATGATGAATCCCCAGTCAATTCTCATGATTCCATCAATTAAAATGTCACCAATAAAAAATACTAGTAAGATTAAAGCAAATAAAGTACAGCCGATCCCCCAAACTTTAAAGAGCTGATCTTTAAGTCTGTTCTTTTGAATATTATTCATAGCGTTCTTGGTATTTTTTTCTGATTCTGTAACTTAATGTATTCAGTAAAAAGGTTAACACAAACAGGGTAATTCCAGCGGCAAAAATAGTTCGGTATTCTACTGAACCGTGTTCTACATCTCCTAAGCTTACCTGAACGATATAAGCGGTAATAGTTTCTACAGGAACTGTAGGGTCTAGTGTTAAGCGCGGTTGTTGACCAGCAGCGATTGCAACAATCATAGTTTCTCCTATCGCTCTTGATATTGCTAAAATGATAGAAACAATAATACCAGATGAAGCTGCGGGTACAACAACCTTAAATGCTGTTTGTAGTTTTGTTGCTCCCATTCCAAAAGAGGCTTCTCTTAGTGCATTGGGTACTGCATGTAATGCATCTTCAGAAATAGAAGATATGTATGGTATTATCATAATGCCCATAACAAAACCAGCTGATAAGGAGTTGAATCCAGACAAGCCTGGAATGATTTGTTGTAAAAAAGGAGTTACCACTATTAGTGCAAAAAAACCATAAACTACGGTCGGTACTGCGGCTAATAGTTCTAATAATGGTTTTACTGTTTTCCTGAAGCTTTTAGGAGCGTATTCACTTAAGTAAATACTTATTGATAATCCTATTGGTAGCGCCACAGAAATTGCAATAAATGAGGTCAATAACGTCCCTGATAATAGCGGTAGTATCCCATAGTGTTTATTGGTAAACAATGGAGTCCATTGTGTGTCTGTTAAAAAAGCTAGAATGGAAACTTCGCTAAAAAAATGAAAAGCTTCAATGGCAAGAACTAATACTATGCCTATGGTAACGGCAATAGTAATTAAGGCACTTGATAAAAGTGATTTTTCAATTACAAGTTCTTTAATTTTTCGCATGTTAATTGTAAACAAGGAAATCAGGCAACTATTTTGTTACCTGATTGTCCAGATTAAACTTCTGCTTATTTGTTACTTTCAACAAAAGTTTTAAAACTATCTTTTTGTGCTGCGTATTTTTCAGCTGGTAAAGGAATATATCCAACGTCTTTTGATAATTCTCCTGCGTTATCTATATAGAAGTTTACAAATTCAACTACTTCAGGTGATTTTACTGAAGTACTGTTTACGTATAGAAATAAAGGTCTTGATAAAGGTTTGTAAGTTCCATTTTTAACAGTCTTTAAAGATGGCTTTACTACTTCAGTTCCGTTATGAACTCCAATAAGAGATAATTTATCTTTATTTTCAGCGTAGTATGCTAATCCGAAAAATCCTAAAGCATATTTATCGCCTGCAATCCCTTGTACTAATACATGGTCGTCCTCACTGGCTGTATAATCTCCGCGAGTTCCTACTTTTTTACCACAAATTGCTTCTGAAAAGTAATCATAGGTTCCAGATGCTGTTCCAGGTCCGAATAAATGAATTTCCTCATTTGGCCACTCCGGACGAATTTGATTCCATTTCATGATTTTTCCTTGGGCAGTTGGCTCCCATATTTTTTTTAATTCTTCCACAGTAAAAGAATCTACCCAGTGGTTAGCAGGATTTATAGTTACTGCTAAACCATCATAAGCTACTTCTAATTCTAAATAGTTAATATTATTAGCTTCACATGCTGCTTTTTCTTTTGATTTTATTGGACGAGAGGCGTTTGATAAGTTGGTTTCTCCTCTTGAGAATTTCTTAAATCCTCCGCCAGTTCCAGAAACCCCAACAGTCACTTTTACTTTTGGCTCCACAGCTCTAAACTCTTCAGCTACAGCTTCTGTTATTGGGAATACTGTACTTGAACCATCTATTTTAATAGTTCCTGATAAAACAGTTTCTGTGTTTTCTGCTAGTACTTTTTCTTCTTTCTTTTTCCCACATGCTATTACAAAAACAGCTGCAGTTAACATTAACGCAATTTTCTTCATCTTTATATTTGTTTGTTTTTTGCATTACAAACATACCGTGGAAGAACTGTATAAAAGTTACCGTAAAATAAACAAATTGTTATTGTAGTGTTATGAAATCCGTAGAGCGGTTAACATTACAGTAACATTGAGAATAAGTAACAAAAAAAGAGCCCAATGTGGGCTCTTTTAATATAAATGTAAAGTTATTCTAGGTCTTAGAAATGAATGTCGAATTGTAAACGGTATTCTAAACCTCCCGATTTACTGCCAGTTACATCATTATACGTTATATCAGACTGTACTTTAAGCTTGTGACCTACTAAGTACTTTGAAGCACCTAATGTGTAATAGTTTGTAGCGTAATCAGCTCCGTTAAATTTAACAGTAGTATAACGACCAGCTACTTCCCAGTTCGATTTAAATAAATAACCAACCTGTGCGTTTATTGAGTTTCCTTTCTTTACAGCATCACCAGTAGGAGTACCGTCAACGTCAGTTGCAGTAGCTTTATTTGCATCTCTATTTGCGTATTCCCCCATGAAAGAGATTCCTTTGTATTTGAACATGGCGTCAACAAATACAGTGTTTACGTTAGTTTCGTAGAATCCTTCAGCGCTATCATTTTCCATGTAACTCCCTTGGCTTCCTTTGTTTTTCACAGCTTTGTCGTTTAAGTTGTAAGTCGCTCCTATTGCTAGTTTAGGAGAGTCTTCTCTTTTTAAATCACTTCCACTATAATCACCTTTTCCTTTAAATTCGCCAAAAGGTAATACTTCAACTCTTGCAGTATATTGGTGGCCTCCTAAGTTCCCAGTAGTAATGTTTCTTCCTTCTCCTTGAGAAATTGAAAACATATCTCTTACTAAGAATTTATCCGATAAGTTAAAGTGATGTCTTAATTGCAATCCTAAATCGCGGTCAAGATTAAAATTACTATTTAATTTAGAACGATCAACAAATTGTAAATTCCCAGAAGATATTACGCGTTCTCTGTTACCAGGTAATTTAGTTTGACCAGCCCATAAACTGAAGTTTTTGTAGAAATTCCATTTTACAACGGCATCTAAAATGTATCTAGGTGCATTGTTTGTGTACTTAGAAGCTCCACCAATATCTTTATTTGATAATCCTAATTCAAGTTTATAAGTAAGTTTAGGACTGTAAGCAAAACCACTAAATTTTAATCGAGCTCTTCTTACTAAAAAAGTATTTTGTGCTTTTCCAAAATCTCCATTTGCATCAAGGTCCCAAGCGTTTGTTGTTAAAAATTGCATTCTAGCGCCAATTTTCATAGTCCAAGTACTATCTTTTCCAACTAAATTAAAAAGTCCTTTTCCAAATTTCGGACTATTTGTTTCTTGAGCTACTGCTGATAATCCAACTAAGATTATAAATACAGATAAATAACTTCTTAAATTTTTCATTGTGCTGTGTCTTATTATTTTTTGCACTGCAAATAACCGCACTTAATGTTAACTTAATGTTAAGCGTGGGTAAATAAATGAATAACTTTAAAGAGGTGGTCTAAAATATTAAATTGTTTTAGGTTTAGTTTAACATGTATTCATAGTATTGATTCTTGATTTCTATTATATTTGTGAAAATTTTAAAAATTAGTGTTTAAATCTTTTAGTTTGTTGTCTTTTTTATTTGTCCTGACTTTATCAGTTTTGGCTCCGCCATCGGTGTTGTTAATACCTAATGATTTGCATATTGTTGTCGGGGGATTTAATGATGATGAAGGTAATCAAGAAAAAGATATTGAGGACATTGATGTAGAAGAAAATGAAGACGAGAAAAAAGAACATTTTTTTTCATCATTAATGGGCTTAAATGAAGCCCTTATAATTGATAAGACTACGGCTTCTATAGCTGTTATTGAAGGAATATCTTCCTACTTCTTTGATATACAACTTCCCCCTCCAGAGTATACAGTATAGTATTTTGTTCATTGCAATATATTTGTAGAACAAAGAATAACAGATGATTCATTAAAATAATGAACATTATAATTTCAATTTTATTTATTGGGATATATGAGTTACGTTAATTAAATATTGATGTAAAACGTATAAAGCCAAAATCAATTCAATATAAAAAATGAAAAATTTATTTGATTTTAAACATTTTAAGGGCGACTTATTTGGTGGGATTACTGCTGGTATTGTTGCGTTGCCATTAGCTTTAGCTTTTGGGGTTAGTTCGGGTTTAGGACCTGAAGCAGGGCTTTATGGAGCTATTTTTGTTAGTTTCTTTGCAGCGCTGTTTGGAGGAACAGATACTCAAATTTCGGGACCTACAGCGCCAATGACAGCGGTAAGTATGGTTGTAATCGCAGGAATAGTAGCTACTTTTGATGGGGATGTGTCTAAAGCATTACCAGCTATTTTAACCGTATTCTTGTTGGCTGGATTGATGCAGGTGGGACTTGGTTTTTTAGGCTTAGGGAAATATATAAAATACATTCCTTACCCTGTAGTATCAGGATTTATGACTGCTATTGGTGTTATTATATTAGTAACACAAATATTACCTTCAATAGGGTATTATCCAAAAGAAGATGCTGATTTTGTTTCGGAATTTAAACCTCAAGCAAAGGAGGTTATTCTAAAGGATATTTTGAACAAAGAAGTAGGTGAAGGTATATTAGTTGTGGACGATTTTACAGAAACAATTAACAAAGATAAGATAACTACTCCCGATGATGTTCTAAGCAAATCAAAAACTTTGGCAGGATCAGAAGCTTCTGGCGTATTAGGTACTCTTAAAGTATTACCAAGGGCTTTACAGCATATTAACTGGTTAGAATTACTACTTGCTTTAGGGACAATTATTATCATTTTTGGCTTTAAACGTATTACGACTAAAGTACCAAGTACATTGGTTGCACTATTAGTAATGTCAGGTATTGCAGTAGGGTTTGGTTTGGATTATAGACCAATACAAGAAATCCCTGGAGGTTTGCCAATTCCAAATTTCGAAATATTTTCTAGCTTTCAACTAAATAGTATTACGCCGTATATTTTTACAGCATTTACTTTAGCCCTTTTAGGAGCAATAGATTCGTTGCTGACATCAGTAGTTGCTGATAACATGACAAAAACCAAGCATAAGCCTAATAAAGAACTAATTGGGCAAGGAATTGGGAATAGTATAGCTGCGTTGTTTGGAGGTATTCCAGGAGCAGGAGCAACAATTAGAACAGTGGTGAATATTAATTCTGGAGGAAAAACAAGGCTCTCAGGAATGACAGCCGGTGTTTTATTGTTAATCATTTTATTGGCGTTAGGACCAGTAGCTTCTCAAATTCCAGCAGCAGTTTTAGCTGGTATTTTAATTACAGTAGGTATTGGGGTAATGGATTATAAAGGTTTAAAGGCAATACCATATATGCCACGTCCTGAAGTAATCATAATGCTTGTAGTATTGGTGTTGTCATCAGTTTGGAATTTAGTGTATGCTGTAGGAATAGGGTTAGTGATAGCTTCGTTAATGTTTATGAAAAAAATGGGAGACCTTACAGCTGAACATTCAGTAGTGAAAAAACTTAAGAAAGAAAAAAGCTGGCCTGATGAAATTGATTTCCCAGAAAGTTTAAAAGAATCGGTGTTTATTAAACATATTAAAGGGCCGTTGTTTTTTGGTTCTACAAGTGATTTTCAGCAATTGGCAAAACAAATTCCAGACACTGCTTCAACCATTATAATAAGGTTAGATAAAATGCAGTATATAGATCAATCTGGATTGTATGCCATGGAAGATATACTAGTTGAATTGATTAAAGAAAATAAAAAAGTGGCATTAGTTGGAATATTAAATCAACCTAAATACATGTTAGAACGTATTGATATTATACCTGATTTAATACCGAAAGATCAATTATTTGAGAGTTTTAACGATTGCTTACTTTGGATAAAAAAAAATAATTAAGAAATGAAAACACAAACAAAAATAACTCAAGATAGCTTGTCGCCAAAAGATGCATTTAATATGTTGGTTGATGGGAATAAACGATTTACTCAAAATTTAAAAGCAGATAGAAATTTATTATCGCAAGTTTCAGAAACAAGCAAGGGACAATACCCATTTGCAGTAGTTTTAAGTTGTATAGATTCTAGAGTACCAGTTGAATTGGTTTTTGATCAAGGAATTGGGGATGTTTTTAGTACAAGAGTTGCTGGAAATATCATCAATGTAGATGTTTTAGGTTCAATGGAGTATTCATGTAAAGTTGCAGGGTCTAAATTAGTTGTTGTAATGGGACATTCTAAATGTGGAGCCGTTACTGCTGCATGTAAGCATGTTGAACTTGGGAATATTACTGCTTTGCTAGACAAAATTCAACCAGCTGTAAAAGCTATTGATGAAGAGATGAGTGATGCTAAAGTAGAAAAGGTTGCTGCTATGAACGTGAAGCTTTCTATTGAAAGAATCAGAAAAGAAAGTTCAATATTAGCTGAAATGGAAAAGGAAGGTAAAATAGAGATTGTTGGAGCTATGTATGATGTAAGTACTGGTGAGGTTAAATTTTATTAAACAGAAGTACTGTTTATAGAATACAAAAAAGGGGTAATGTAAATTACCCCTTTTTATAAAACTAAACGATTAACTCAACCTTGCAAAAATATAAAAAGACTACGTTTAGTTTAAAATAAACAATACCACAAAAATGTCTTTTTATACTATAATTATAAACCTCTGGTCCATCCTAATGTCCATGTTGGCGCTTGTGCTCCATTCCCGGCCCCAACATTTGTTCCTTCAGTCATATAGCTTGTGCTTACACCTTGGTACTGACTTTTTGTAGTAACACTTGAACTGAATTGAATGTTATTAAAAACAATGTTACCACCATCTACATTAGCATTTGCCGCTGGGTCAGTTGTAGCATCTTTAATTTTAATTCCTAATTCAAAACCAGAAATAAATATATTTGAAGCTGTCCAGTGGCCGCCACCTTCTTTTATGTATAATGCACCTTCAGAACCAGTATCAATTATAGAAATATCTTTTAAGGTTGCCGTTGTAGTTGGCGTAGCATTTCCGTTATCACCATTGTTAGATCCTTCAATACCTGCTTTAGTACCTTGGTTAATGTACCAGTATTGACCAGTTCCAGACCATCCATCAGCGAAATCAATTGAATCGTCTCCACTAGCTGTAGATACTAAATACGTTCCGTTTACAGTTCCTCCAAAAAATTCAATACCATCATCTCCTCCATTGTAAGATTGTATGTATTCAAATGTTGTACCCGCTCCAACAGCAAATAATGATACTCCATTAAATTCTTTTGTAGCACTAAAATTGGCGCCAGTATATTCTACTCTTAAATATCTAATAATACCTGAGTTGTCATTTATATCAGAACCACCATAAGTTAAGTCTGATACTTCTGCGGTTGCAGTTTCTCCATTTGATCCTGCTTTGTTTGTTGGCGCGTGACCACAAATAACTAAACCACCCCAATCACCAGGTGCTGGGTTAGTACTTGCTGAAGTCATAACTATAGGTTCTGTAGCACTACCTAAAATATCTATTTTTGCTCCTTGAGCAACTGCAATATATGAACTGGTACCCCCAGATGCCTCAATAGTTGTTCCAGCTGGGATTACTAATTTCGCACCGTTATTAACAATAAGAGCTCCAGTTAAATTGTAAATTTTTGATGGATCTAAAGTTACTGTTCCACTGTTAATGTCCCCTTTTAAGTTTGTTGGGTTAGCAGTAAAAGTATTAGTAGGAATTGGAACTACAATGTCATTAGAGTCGTCATCTGAACAACTTGTAAAGATTGTTGTTGCAGCAATAGCTAATAATAAAATTGATTTCTTCATTTTTTATATTTTTATTTGTTGTTAATTACACTACAAATTAATAGTATTAATAAGGTTCAGGTTTTACCAAATCATTATCCATTTGTTAAGTATTATGGATAAATGTTAACTTAAAGTAAAGAGAGAAAAGCAAAAAAAAGACTAGCATAATGCTAGCCTTTTTTAATTAATATGATTTAAGTTTTAAAACAGATCGTATTTTAATGATAGACTTGCATTGACACCTTTTTTAAATGATTTCACGGATACTTTTCCTGTTTCATTATCTTGGTATCTCTTTATTTCTGAGTTTAAAATGTTTTTTATGGATATTCCTGTGCTTATACGTTTACTTATTTTTGATTTTAGAATAATATCCATTGTAAAAAAACCTTCATTTACAAGATTTCCTTTTCCTGCCGATCCAATGGCATATACGCTTTCAGAAGAATAATTTCCTACTATTGTAGTTGATAAATTTCCGTGTTTACTAAATTCTTTAAAAAAACTTATGTCCCCATTAAGTAAAACCTCAGATGCACCGGTTAACTTTCCGTTGTCATTTGTGAAGTTTACTGTTAAATCATTTTCTGTAGTAACTTTGTTTTTGTCAAAATCTTGATCTGAAACCATAAAAGCACCGTTGAATCCGAATGTTAATTTGTTCGTTAATTCTAGTTCTTTTTTTGTTCTAGTTCTGTTTATAATGTCTTTTTTGAATTCAAGTTCAGCCCCGTAAATAGTTGCTTGTTTTCCTGAGTTTACCCATGAAATATCATTGGCTGCAGAAGCAATAATAACTTCATTTATAGGATTCTGAATTAACTTTCCAAAACCAGTTATTGATATTACTTCTCCAGACTTTGGAAAGTATTCCCATCTTAAATCCGCATTATAATTAGTAGAAGGGTATAAATTAGGATTTCCATACTTTGACCCTTCAACATCTTCATATAAAAAAGGAGCTCTTTCTTTAAATTGTGGCAAGGTGTATGATTTGCTTCCTGCAAGTTTTAAGTTTTGTTTTTCTGTTAATTCATATTTAAAAGAAGCATTGGGCATAATTTCAACTTTATCAAAAGAGTTTTTATCACCTTCTGGATCAAGAGAGGTCATCCATTCAATTTCTTGAGAAACGTGTTCTGCTCTTAGTCCGATTATAGTAATTAATTTTGAGTTTATTGAATACTGAATATTTCCAAAACCACTATTAATTGTTTGCGTACCGCTATATGTTTGAGGATCTAGGGCATTTTGAATATTAATGCCCCCTCTAAAAGTTTTAATTTTGAAGTAACCTGCAGTTAAGTTTGTTTGATTAAAATAGGCGTCAAGATTGTTAACATCAACATTTGGTTGGTTAATGGTTCTGTTGATAGCAAAATTAAATTGAGTAGCTTCAAGATCTACGGTTTTAAATCTACCACTATACCCAAAAGAGAACTTTCCCTTATATTCATTATCTTCATTTTTAGAAAAGCGATAGCTACTTTCAATGTTTGTAGCAAACTCATTTTCGTTTAATTCTTCAAAATAACGATGGCTGTTAGAATCTGAAATGTCAGAAACTGTTTTTTGTGACGTAAGTGGATTGTTATTATCGGTAGGAACCAACATTATTTGCCTTCTGTCAGGAGTATTGTTTAGAACAGAATTATAACCTAAAGCCCAATTTAAGTTGATTCGGTCGTTAATTTTATGTTCTCCTAAAAGTTGGTTGACTATTAATTGTGTTTTATTAAAGGTGGAGCGTCTAATTAATCCGCCTCCATTTTCTGCATTATCAAAACTGTCTATCGTTCCAGAATAGTCACTTAAATTTTTATTTGAAGAGTTGATAAAAAGTGAGTTGGTTTTAATTGTGTTGTTATGGTTAAACCAATATGAAAGATTTAACATTCCTGTAGTATTTGTTTTATAAGAAAATGAGTCATATGAATAATCTGATCTGGCTACACCATCTGTGGTTACACCTCCTTTGGTTACACCTTCTACGTAGCTAAAGTTGTTAGAGAATGATGTTGTAGTGAATACACTTAATTTATGGTTGCTTTTAAAATCAAATTTAGTGCCTCCGGTTAGAGAAAAACTTTGGTTAAAAGGAGATTTTGTTTCCCTGTCCAAACTTGTTGTAAATTTGTAGCCAGACAATGGGTTATTAGGCTGTTTTTGATTAGAAAAGCCAAAATAATTTGGACCGTCTTGTAAATAGAATTTATCTTCATTTATTGCATTAAAATTATAGCCGCTTCCGTAACCAATTTTTAAAGTTCCTTTACCGTGATGATTTTTAGATATAATATTTACATTAGCTCCACCAAAATCGCCATATATTTTGTTATGATATATTTTATTGACATCTATATACTCCACAATATCTGTAGAGAATATATCTAGAGAAATATTTTTTCTTGAAGGGTTGTTAGATGGTAACGGTAAACCATTCAAGGTTGTTGAATTATAACGATCCCCTAGACCTCTAACAAAAATGGCATTTGAACCTTCTTGTTTAGAAATCCCAGAGAGCTTTGTGATAGCTGTTGCAACATCTGAAATTCCTTTCTTGGCTAATTCTTGAGCCCCGATTTGTTGTTTAATTTCAACAGCTTTTTTTTGTGTAATTAACAAAGTGCTTTCTTTTTCCCTATTAGTTTGTGCAACAATAACTATTTGCTCTAAAGAGTTTGCTTCTAAAGTTTTATTTATAGTTTTGTTTGCGCTTAGTATAATGTTTTCCTTTGTAGAGTTATATCCTACATAACTGTATTCTAAAGTATAGGTTCCTGGGGACACTTCTAATATATAATTACCATCAAAATCAGTTTGTGTACCGGTAGTTGTTCCGCTTATTAAAACTGTCGCTCCTAATAAAGGTTCATTATCCATTTCTCCATCTAAAACTTTTCCCGATATTTGAACTTTATCTTGTGCAAAAGCAATAGTTGTAAATAAGGAAATTAGTAATAATAATTTTTTCATTTTTCGCTGTGTTTATTTTTTTGCAAAGAAAGAACAAGCTTATTGTTACAATGTTATTACTATATAACGTTTGTGTTATTGTATTGTAAAAAAAAAGAGCTTATATATTAAGCTAATGTTAATTGTAAAAATTGAATTTTGATGAATTGGGATCAATTATTGTCGCTGAAGCGATATGGAGACACAAATAAAAGACTACGTAAAGAGCAAGATGAAAACAGATTAGGCTTTGAAGTAGATTATGATAGAATAATATTTTCATCTGCTTTTAGGAGTTTGCAAGATAAAACTCAGGTAATTCCTTTGTCAAAAACCGATTTTGTACATACTAGATTAACGCACAGTTTGGAGGTTTCTGTTGTAGCTAGATCACTAGGTAGAATAGTTGGGAAAGAATTACTGAAAAAGTACCCGCACTTAGAGCATGATCTTGGGTATAAGTCAAACGACTTTGGAGCTATTACTGCTACTGCTGCTTTGGCGCATGATATTGGTAATCCTCCCTTCGGACATTCTGGAGAAAAATCAATAGGAGAGTTTTTTAAAACAGGAGCAGGATTGGTCTTTAAAAAAGATTTGACCGATAAACAATACGAGGATTTAGTAAGTTTTGAAGGAAATGCAAATGGATTCAAAATTCTTTCCGAAAAGAAAGAAGCTTTACGTTTATCCTATGCAACCTTAGGAGCTTTTATGAAGTATCCTAAAGAATCATTACCAGTAAAACCAACAGCTCATATTGCTGATAAAAAGTATGGCTTTTTTCAAGATGATAAAGAACTGTTTCAGGATGTAGCTGCCGATTTAGGCTTGTTGCAAACACGAAAAGGAGAAACAATTAGTTATTCACGTCATCCACTTACTTTTTTAGTAGAAGCAGCTGATGACATCTGTTATACTATAATTGATTTTGAAGATGGGATTAATCTAGGGTTGATTGACGAAGAGTTTGCTTTGGAATACCTGATTAATCTGGTTAAGAAAACGATTAACATTGACACCTATAAATCATTAACAACTACCAAAACAAGAGTTGCATATTTAAGGGCTTTAGCGATAAGTTCATTAATTAGAGAAGCAGCAGCAGTTTTTATGAATAATGAGGAAGCTATTTTAAACGGAGAGTTCAGTCATGGCTTACTTGATAAATGTGTGTATGAGCCTCAAATAAATGATATCATAAAAATAAGTATCGATAAAATTTACGCGAGTGATGAGGTTATCGAAAAAGAAATAGTTGGGTATAGTGTGCTGTCTAAGTTATTGGATATATATACAGCGGCCGTAAATAATAAAGCAACAGGAAAAGATACTAACTATGATAAGCTAATATTAAAAACTTTACCAGAAATTGAAGGGTTCCTTAGTAACGATTTGTATAAACGATTACTAAGTGTGTCAAGTTATGTAGCTTCATTAACGGATAGTAATGCCTTGTTGCTGTACAGGAAACTATCAGGAATGGCTATATAGGAAGGTTCAATTTATTGCATAAAAAAAGCGTAACAGTTATGTTACGCTTTTGCTTTTTGAAAAAGATAATAAATTATCCGATAATTGCTACATTAGTAGCTACTTTTCCTTTTTTTCCGTCTTCTTCAACATATTCTACTTTGTCTCCTTCGTTAAGAGAATCTCCTTCGATTGCTGTAACGTGAACAAAGATGTCTTGTCCTGATGCTTCGTCTGTAATGAATCCAAATCCTTTAGAGTCATTAAAAAATTTTACTGTACCTGTCATTTTAATTGTATTATGATAATAATAGGTGCAAATGTAGTCTTTATTTTCTAGCGTACAACTCGTTTCGAGCTTTAATCTAAAAAGGTTTCCGCCTCGTCTTTTATTTTTTTAATGGTGTCATCAGTAATCATATACTTTTTAATAGTATTATTCTTAGAGCGATGAATGAGGAATACGGGCATCCATACCAAAAAGAAACCTGCAACAGCTAAACCGATAAATTGATGTCCTAAGAGCTCATTATCAGTTTTTATATAATATCCATAACTTATAGAGCCTAGGATTGCGATAAATATTATGTAAAGAATATATTTCATTTGAGGGGTTTGTTTATTTTTGAAACTCCAAAATTTCATCAATTGTGTTTGCAGTAACAGAATGATAATTAGCACGCGATTTTTTATAAATAGCTAATGCTTCATCTAGTTTGTTACTCTTTTTATAGGCTTTGAAAATGGTTGAAACATACCAACGACGCCCAACATTAACTAAAAACGCTTCAATTTTTTCGTCTATATTGTTTCCTCTGTAATTATGTAGTATTGATTGCTCGTACCATACCATAGCGATGTATGAATTGGTAGAATTGGTTAAATTGTAAGCTTTATCTAACATTTCAAAATGCTTGATTTCCATGTTTTCAGGGAAGTTTCTAATGAAATGCACCCATTCTTGTGGAGTCCAGTCTTTAGTAACAGTGGTGTCTGCAGTGTTATTTTCGATACATTGTTGTAGTGTTTTTTCTACATTCTTAAATTTATCAGAAACAATTGTCACTTGATTACTTGGTATACCAGAATTGTAAATCCACTCGTTAGTGTTAAAAGTAATATTATTTCTGTCTAGTAAATTTTCATTTAGGTAGGCAATAAACTTTTCGGTATACATTGTTGAAAATGCATGTGTTGTAAAGTAATTTTTCAAGAAGATATCAAACTTTTCACGACCAACAGTTTTTTCTAAAGTTCGTAGAAAAAGATATCCTTTGTCATATGCGATACTATTCATACCATCATCCGGATTTCGATCTTTTAAATCTAACTTTAGTTTGGTGTCATTCGGAGTATCTTTAAACCCTTCTAATTCATCTTCTAAATCCTGACGACCAATTAAAGCTAACATTTCGGCTCTTTCTTTACCATAAAGTGCTTCCATAATTCTGATCTCAAAATAAACGGTAAATCCTTCATTCAACCAAAAATCTTCCCAGGTAGCATTGGTAACTAAATTCCCTGACCATGAATGAGCTAACTCATGCGCAATAAGCGATGTTAAGCTTTTGTCACCTGCTATAACTGTAGGTGTAGCGAAAGTTAATCGAGGGTTTTCCATTCCTCCAAAAGGAAAACTAGGAGGCAGTACGATTACATCAAACTGATCCCAAGCGTACTTTCCGTATAGTTTTTCTGCAGCAACAACCATTTTTTCCATATCAGAAAATTCGGCATGTACTTTTGCTAGCATTGATTTTTCAGCATAAACACCAGTACGATTACTGATAGCTTTATATTCAACATCACCAACTGCTAATGCTATTAAATAAGGCGATATGGGTTGTTTCATTTTAAAACGATACACACCGTCAGTAGTTTTCTCTTTAGGGTTTTCTGCACTCATTACTGCCATTAGTTCTGAAGGAACTTTAACTGTAGCATCATAAGTAACTCTAATTTGTGGACTGTCCTGAATAGGAATCCATGTTCTGGTTAATATAGCTTGACCTTGTGTAAATAAAAACGGGTGTTTTTTATCAGCAGTTTGTTGTGGGTTTAACCATTGTAAAGCTTCTGTTTTATCAGTTGTATTATAATAAATTGTTATGTTTTTAGTTTCAGGAGTGATGGCTATTTTTAATGACTGTCCTAAGTTTTTGTCAAATTCACCTAATGTAAAAGTAGTTGTCTTTCCGTCTGCTTCAACTTTTAGTATATCTAAAAATTTAGAATCTAAAATAATTTCAGTAGCATTGTTGTTTTCTATAGCGTAACTAGCAGTTCCGCTAATGATTTCTTTTTCAAAATCGGCAGTAATATCTAAGTTTAAATGTTTTACTACCGCATCATTTGGTTGTGCGTAAGAATGTGCTTCAACAACGTATTTAGGTGCTGCTGTTTCTTCTTCTTTGGTTTCTTTTGGTGAGTTACAACTTGTAGCAAACAAGATGATGGAACTTAGTATAATAGTGATTTTTTTCATTTGAGATAGTATTAAAAAAGCCTCATTTAATCAAATGAGGCTTTTAGTTTTATGCTTTTATGTCTAATTGTAAACTTAGTTCTTTTAATTGCTCGTTATTTAAAGGAGCAGGAGCGTCAATCATGACATCTCTACCAGAATTATTTTTTGGGAAAGCAATAAAATCTCTAATAGTTTCTTGTCCTCCTAAAATAGCAACTAACCTGTCTAGTCCGAAAGCAAGTCCTCCGTGTGGTGGTGCTCCGTATTCAAAGGCATCCATTAAGAAACCAAATTGTGCTTTAGCTTCTTCATCCGAGAACCCTAAATGCTTTAACATAGTTGCTTGAATTTGTTTATCGTGTATTCTGATTGAACCTCCACCGATTTCGTTTCCGTTCATTACCAAATCGTATGCGTTGGCTTTCACTTCTCCAGGATTAGTAGCTAGTAATTCCAACTGACCTGGTTTAGGCGATGTAAATGGATGGTGCATTGCATGGTAATGACCAGTTTCTTCATCAAGCTCTAATAAAGGGAAGTCAATTACCCATAATGGAGCAAATACTTTAGGGTCTCTTAATCCTAAACGCTCTGCCAATTCCATACGTAACGCACTTAATTGTGCGCGCACTTTAGTAGTAGCTCCTGATAAAATACAGATTAAATCACCTGCTTTAGCACCAGTTTTTTCTGCCCAATTTTTTAAATCTTCTTGATCATAAAACTTATCTACCGATGATTTGAATGAACCATCTGCATTACATTTTACATATACCATTCCAAGTGCGCCAACTTGCGGACGACGTACCCAATCAATTAATTTATCTATTTCTTTTCTTGTGTATGTCGCTCCTCCAGGAACAGCAATACCAACAACTAATTCAGCATCGTTAAATACTTTGAATTCTTTATGTTGTGTTATTTCGTTTAATTCTCCAAATTCCATTCCGAAACGGATGTCTGGTTTGTCATTTCCATAGATGCGCATTGCATCGTCATATAGCATTCTTGGAAATTTTTCTATTTCAACTCCGTTTATTTCCTTTAATAAATGACGGGTTAATCCTTCAAAAACATTTAAGATATCTTCTTGCTTAACAAATGCCATTTCACAGTCAATTTGTGTGAATTCTGGTTGTCTGTCAGCACGTAAATCTTCATCTCTAAAACACTTTACTATTTGGAAATATTTATCCATTCCACCAACCATCAACAATTGCTTGAATGTTTGAGGAGATTGTGGTAATGCATAAAATTGCCCTTCGTTCATACGAGAAGGTACTACGAAATCACGTGCTCCTTCTGGAGTAGATTTGATTAAGTATGGCGTTTCAACTTCAATAAATTCCTGATCAGACAGGTATTTACGAACTTCCATCGCTACTTTATGACGGAATATTAAGTTGTTTTTTACGGGATTACGACGAATATCTAAATAACGATATTTCATACGCAATTCCTCACCACCATCAGTTTCATCTTCAATAGTAAAAGGGGGTAGCTTAGCTTCATTTAGGATCTCTAGTTTGCTAACTAAAAGTTCTATGTCACCGGTAGCCATTTTTGCGTTTTTAGATTCACGCTCAATAACAGTTCCTGTAACTTGAATTACAAACTCTCTCCCTAAAGATTTTGCTTTTTCCATCATGTCAGTAGGAGTACGTTCGGCATCAAAAATAAGTTGTGTAATTCCGTAACGATCACGTAAATCAACCCAAATCATAAATCCTTTATCTCTAGATTTTTGAACCCAACCTGATA
Organism: Kordia sp.; assembly: GCA_002733415.1. Lineage (GTDB taxonomy): Bacteria > Bacteroidota > Bacteroidia > Flavobacteriales > Flavobacteriaceae. The sequence continues at coordinate 146,156 of NVVR01000002.1, forward strand.
AGGTAACTTCGGTATTGATGTGTGATGCTCTTAATTCACCATTTGTATGACTTCTGTACATTGTAACTGTTTTAAATAAAATTGAAATACTAAAGCGCAAATTTAAGAAGATTAACTAAAAAAGCATCGATATTTATCGATGCTTTTTTATTAATAGTAAGTTAGTGAATTTCTATCAGTCTCTGTAAACTATCTTTTCAAACTAAAATGACCTCGATATTGTTTACCATTCTCTCTATAGAGTACAAACCAATAGTCTGAAGATGGCATTTGGCTTCCATTGTAAGTTCCATCCCAACCTAAACCATTAGGTTTGATTTCGTAAATAAATTTACCATACCTATCAAATACATGTAGTTTGTTTAATGGTTCATTAAAAGCATTTATAATTTGCCAAGTATCATTTATTCCATCTCCATTTGGTGTGAAAAAATTAGGGTAATTTAATAAGTAAACTTGCTTAATGGAAACTCCACAGCCGTTTTTATCTCTCACAAGTATTGTGTAGTTCCCTACTTCTAAATTATTAAAAATAGATTCATCCTGATATTCAAAACCATCAATTGAATATTCATAATCTCCCTCTCCTTCTACGAAAACAGAAATAGTATTATTATACTGACTCCAATCAATCGTTTCAATATTTGTAATTGTTGCAATATTTGAGATGACTACTGAAATTGTTTTTGAAGTTTCACATCTTAAATTTCCATAAATATTAGCAACAGTGACTTCATAAGTTCCAGGAGTGTTAACAATAATAGACTCCGTCATTTCTCCTGTAGACCATACATATTCATCATAACCTCCGTCAGCAATAATTTTAACTACATCGTTCTCACAAATTGACCATTTATCTTCCATAAGAAGTACCGGTTGTTCATTTATAGTTACTTGAAACGATGTTGTAGTATAACAACTTGTATAGTTATTGTTTTCTAATCTAACATAAATAGTTTCGGAATTTGTGGTAAACAATTCAGGAACTGCATTATTACCCATTTCAGCATCAATAGTTGATAAATGATATGTGACTGTATATAATGTACTTGATATTCCGTTTAAAATAATACTATTCTGAGCACTTAAATCTACTTGTTCAATACCATCATTACTTTGGTCTTCACAAACATTTATATCATTAGGTTGACTTGCAATAGGAAGGTAATGAACTCCTATTTCAAAAGTTATAATTTCGTAACAATTTGGGTTAACAACATTCTGAATTCTTGCATGAATCGTTTCTGAATTTGAAGAACAAATGTAATTATTAGGTATTGCATTAATGTTATTTATAGCATTTGTAGCATCATCAAAATACAAAATTTCAAATACTGTATTTGATTGACCATTTAATAGTTGTGAATTATAATCAAATAAAATAAATTCATGAATTCCATCATTAGAAATATCGTCACACACAAAATCATTTGCTATCGGATTAGCAACAGGTTGCTCACTTACTATAAAATTAATTATAGTTTCATCAAAACAAGTAGCACTTAATACATTCTCTACGCTAACAGTAATTGTTTGTGAAACTGTTGTAAACGGATTCGGTAATGGACTTGATAATGCGTTTCCATCAGCATCAGTATAAGATACTACCATTCCTGTTTGTCCATTAAGTATCGTTGCTTCTATTGTTGATGTATCAAAAGCAACAATACCGTCTCCATTATCATCGCAAACCATAAGGTCTTGGACAGAATTTGCCACAGCAGCTGCGTCAACCGTAAACACTATTGTAGTTTCATCATAACAAGCACCATTAGGATCTTGTGATACAGTATTAGTAAGCCTTGCAGTTATGGTCTGTGTAGCTGTTGTAAAAGGATTGGATAAAGGACTAGGCAAAGGATTACCTATTCCATCAAAATAAGTAACCGTAGTGTTTGTTTGACCATTTAATAAAGTGGAATGAATAGTAGAAGTATTAAAAGCATACATTCCATCTCCGTCATCATCACACTGTTCATTTATGGTCACAACATTAGCAACCGGAACAGTTTCTACTTGTAGGCTAATATGATTTCCTAAACCCAAACAATCATTATCCAATGCACTATCTACACGTATATAAACATCTTGTTGGTTAGGGTACCCAATGTTTCTATAATTTGTTATATCAACAATAGGATTGTTTTCTGACAACGCATCAGTTTGGTTTCTGTAATACGCAATAATAAGCTGTTGCCCTACAGGAAATAGCGCTTGTATTTCTGTAGTAACCACACTAAAGTTAAAAGCAGCAATACCATTAGTTGTATCTCCATCAATAGCATCGTCACAAGAATAAAAGTTTCTAGTAAATGTATTAGGTATTTGAGTAGTAGATACTATTAAATTGACTTGCGCAGTCCTTAAACAACCATTACTATTTTCTATTCTAGCCCAAACAGTATCAGTACTTACATTTTGATTGGTATAACTTGTTGTATTTACTATAGTATTGTTATTGTTTTCAGCACCAGAAAGTGTTTCATGAAAACTAATGGTTTCACTTACAGCATTCACAGTTATTTCACCAATTACCTGTTCTAGGTTAAATATACTAAAGCCATCCAAGTCATCGTCACATTGCTTTAACTCAACTACAGACGTTACAACAGGAAGCTCAAACACTTCAATAGTGAATGACGTTTGTGCTTTACAGGCAGTATTACTATTGTTTACCACTTGAACATAAATAGTTTCTATAGCATTTGTATTTTGATAATTTATTGGGTTATTTATAAAATTTGTTAATGCAAGGTCAGAGAAATAAGAAACTGTAAAGGCTGCGTTGGATTGTCCGTTTAAAATTGCTGTTTCATTTTGTGTTAAATCAAATGTAATTAGTCCATCTGTGTCTGTTCCTATACTTGTATTATCACAATAGGATAAGCTAGGAACTGTTACACTAGGTTTAGGACTGTCAAAAACTTGAATATTAAATGAAGTAGTTGCTTTACAACTTGTTTGATTGCTATTCGTTATGCTAGCAACAATGGTTTGTGAGGCGTATGCTATACTATTTATATATGCTGAAGGATTAGTTATTGATATGTCAGTATTATAATCATTCCAAGATGCATAATACGTTACATCAAATACCGTATTGCTTTGCCCGTTTAAAATAGTACTGTTTTGTGTGGTTAAGTCAAAAGTATGCAGCCCATTATTGTCATCATCACAAACCGACATGTTTTGCGCTTGATTTGCCAAAGGTTGCTCATATATAGTAACCGTTTTACTATCCGAAGAAGTTTCTCCTCCCGAAGTTATTGTTACAGATACATTATGATCACCAGCGTTAGCAAACACATGGGTTGGGTTTTCAAGTGTAGAGGTAATACCATCACCAAAATCCCATAAAATACTATCAATGGTATGCGAAGTATTAGCTGTAAATTGAGTGTTATTCCCTAAACAAAGATTTTCAAATTGAAAACCAATTTGGAAGAATGATTGAATAAAAGGAGGTAATCCAGCTACGGATCTATTTCCTCCTAAGTATAACTGTTCATATTGATAATTACACCCTGTACCGATAATATTAGGGTTATCAATTACATCAATATAAAATTTATAAGCCTTTGCAATGTATATTTTACCATCAGGAGCTAATTGTAACGAACCATAAGGCCTAGGTATAGGGCTTACTTCCAATTTAGAATTAATGATAGCTGTTGGAGTTCCTGCTGCTAAGTTAAATTGATACACTGCTTCTCCTAGAACCCCAATATATAATACCTGACTGTTTCCAGAAAACTCAACACCATACACATTTTTATTACTAGGGGAATAATTTAGCAAGGTAATAGGATTAGATATTACTCCCGTTGCAGCATTAAAATCAAATAGCTGAGCTTCAGATAACCCTAGTTCTCTTGCAACTGCTAATTTTGTACCATCGGGAGAAATTTTAATTTGCCCAATATTTGCTCTTTCTTCTGATCCTCCAACATAAGAACCTATAGCGCTCACTACAGGTGTCGTATTTACTCCTGAATTTGAGATATTATACGCAATAAATTCATTGCTTTCCCATTTATGACTAACTACCCAATACTCATTAGCTACACTACTTTGTATAGCTGTTATTTTTTCTGTGGTAGGCGTAAATAAAGGTATATTCTTGCTTGCTGTAATTCCTCCTAAACCCCCATCCAAAGCCATGTCAACTTCTGAATATTGTAAGCCATCTGCTTCTCCTTCAGCATCTACTGTAAAAATAAAGTAAATACTTGGAGCATCTGGTTTAGGAATAATAATAGCTGAGTGAGTACTGGAACTATCTCCTTTTAAACCAGTACCGTTTAACATTACGGTATGATTTTTATTATACACGGTAATCCCATCAGTATAAAACAATAAATTACCATTGGTATCAGCAATAGTAGCACATCCTTCATCAGTACTTAAAGCACCATCTAATAATGGAACAGGAGCTCCACTATTAAAATCTAGGCCAGCATTATTGCCAAAATACCAAATATTGGCCTCGTTTTGAGAAAAGCCAATACTTGCTATTAAAAAAAATATTAAGAAAGAAAACTGTTTCATTTTATTTTATGTTACCAAGCTATGCCTATTACATATTCTAAGTTAATTGTATTCTCCTCTACAGTAATTGTGTTTGGTTGCGAGCTTACATAGTTAGATAAGGGAATTATACTCTCAAAAGGTGGTCCTTGCATTATATCCTGAACAATACCACCTCCATCATCGTCTGCAAAAGTAATATAAGGTGTTAACTCAGCAATATTAATATATAAATCTTCATTTTGGAAATTCCAACTTAGGTTGTTTTCATTATCTCTAGTAGCCGACCTATACCATAGCCATGAACTTGTAGGCACACCGCCTCTTGTGCCATCAAGCACATTAAGTGCTGGTTTTAATAGTGTAAAAAACACATCGGCTAAGTGATTAGGGTTTGTTGTGGGGTATTCGCTATCCCAAGTGTTGCCCATATCGTAAAAAGAGTTCAATTGTACACTTTGTAGTTGTACTGCATTCCCTTTTTCTACAGTGATATTCACAGTATTGTCTTTAATTTCACCAGCATTATTTTTAACCCTAAAAACGATGGTTTTTAAACCAAGGGTATCAAAATCGAAATACAAGTTTGCTGTAGTTCCAAAATCCTGGTGGTAAGTACTTGGAAATGTTAGTCCTCCATCGGTAGAGAAGCTAATTTCATTAATAGTTTCATTAGTTATTGCTGTTATTGTTACTATTTGGTCTACTACAATTGTTGTAGCATCTTGTGTAACGGTGACCTCAAATGTAGGTACAACAGGAGTAGCTCCGTCATCAGACGAGCAACTCGCTAAAAATAATAATGTGAGTAAGTAGATTGTTTTTTTCATTGTGATTTTTTTAAGTGTAATCTATTTGTTTTAATTAGAAATTAATTTATGTCCAAATAAAAGGTAACGTATTGATTATAAGTGCTAAAAATTTGATTCGTCCTGAATAGGTATTCTATTTGGCGCTACTAATATTAAAGGCAATTAATAATATTTTAATTGCCTTTAATGGTTGTTTAAAATTATATTTCCGGAACTAAAGTAAATAGAATGAATTCTTCATCTTGAATATTATAGTTTTCGATATAATCAATAGCTATTTTTATGCTCCTGTCAATAAAATCAATTTTTGATTCATCGTCCAGTTTATTACAGTACCAATTATCATAATTTTGTTGGATGTTTCCATTGTGTTTTTCGTATACATCACCACCTAATATTGGTACTTGTAATATTAATAGCTGCTTTAGTGCAGTTAAAGCTTCATGCTTTTTTAATGCCCAATTATTAACACCAAGTTCATGAAGATTGTACCCAATAGCAAAAAATTCATCTATTTCTGTTGACCAAAACTTCATTCGATTTCAAAATCTATTTCTTTTAAAAAATATTTGATATCCTCATTAGTTCTCGCAGTTTTTGTCCTATCAGACATACTCGGCATGTCAATCCCATATAAATATTGAATTAATTCCCATAAAAGAGGTTCTTCTTCGTTTGGCTCAAAAATCAATTCATTATTATCATAATTCTCCATCATTTTCCAAGCCCATCTATCTGCATTTGGATAAGAAAGCTCACCATTTAATATTGAGTTATATATATCAACTAGTTTTTCTCTATTAATTACCACCATCCTGTATAGTTTCCTAGATTATCAAAAGTATAATGTTTTTTTATTTTAATCTTAAATTAATTTATGTTTAAACATAAATATTGAGTCTTGAATATAAATTCCAAAATTTAGAGTAAAATCGATAGGAATTAAAATAAAATTAGGTTCTAATCCTGGAAACCAATTTTCATCTAATTCTGAAATAATTACTTCTTTAGAAACCTTTCTAATTACTCTTTTATCAATTTTCTTTTTTCCAATAGTTATGTACCTATTATAAACTAAATAGTATTCAATTTTTGGTAAACTTTCAGAATAATCAAAATCTAAACTAGTAGCATTATTCATATTTTTAAATAATTCTGAAATAAACTTTTCTGAAATATTTAAAACCTTGACTCTAATTTCATTGTCTTCAATGTTTTCTCCTAATAATGTCATATTAATAAATTATTTTTAATAAAAAATATGCCCAGTAGCATTACCATTATACCATTTAATATGGAATAAGTCATGGAAACCACCTTCTAATCCTTGCTGATGTACTTCATAGCCTTTCTTATATTTAGTATTATATCTTGCGTGGTTTTTATATCTATTTAAATTACCCCCCATCATTTCTTTAAGCAAAGCATCAGCATCTGCCTTGGAACCTACTCTTGTTTGGAACTTCGTTCCTTTTTTCATGAAATCTGCGTTTCCAACCTGTTTAACAATTTTGTTCCACGTTTTTGTATTAGGTTTTGTTAATAAGATATCTGATGCCATTCTATCCAACTGACCCTTTACAAGATTACACGTATTATGCACTAAAACACCTAAGTCACTCACAAAGTAAGTATGCAATCCTTCCACCTCAAAGTTATACACTTTTGCGGTTCTTTGAACTATTTTAATAGTGTTTATGGGTGCTTTTTTACCACTTAGTAACGTAACAACATCCCCAGCTTCTAAATTTTTAGCAGGTACCCAAGTATTGTTAATATAAAATGGATGCTCATCGGTAGTTTCAATAGTGGTATTACCAATGTTAAGCACATATATCGCCTCTTTTTCTCTCACAAAAGTACGCACAACTTTTCGGAGCTCATTCTCTTTAGTCCTTTCATTATACGCCCAAACTTCATCACCTTCTTTTATGGTTTCAATAGCCTTATTGCCTTCAGCAGCTTTCACCAATGTTCCTGCTACAAAACAAGCGCCTTTGAGTGCTCTTTTAGCTAGTCCTTTTGCATATACTCTTGTGCCTGCTTTAATACCGGTTTTAATAGCCCCCTTTACTAAAGAAGCAGAACCTAGTGTAAATACATCGGCAGCAATTGAGGCAACTCCTAAAGCTACTCCCCAACCATCACCATCGCGAATACCTTTATAAATATCCTTAACACCACCTACAATTGGTATGAAATCCAGTGCGGTATCAAGTACATCAGCACTGGTAATCCCTAACCCAGAGTTCATTCCTCCAGCTCCAAAAAAAGAAGGCAATGGTGGTGCAATATAACCTGCTAATGGATCTTGGTTTAAATTAGTGGTTCTACCATAATTAACAGGTCCTCTATCTGCTTTTCCAAACCAGCTATCGTATAAATCTGTAAAAAGGTTTCCAAAACTTTTACCGTTATTACCTACCCAGTCTCCAAATGAACTAAAACTTACATTAATGTTTAAGTCAATACTTTGAGCACCGTCTAATGAGTTTTGGTAATTATACGTAGGGTCTTCTGTTTCAACACCATTTTCCCATTGCTCTCCTGTAGGATCGGTATACCTTAACGGGTTGTTCAATACATAACCATAACGGTTAAAGTTTTGAGTATTTGTTATGTCTTGTATATAATTATCGGTAGATAGGAATCGTTTTAGCTTAGGGTCGTACAAACGTCCATTCATATGTACTAAATTTACGCCTTGCAAATGTTCATGCCCTGTATACCCTCTGTCAGAATACACAAATTTATCTAAGGCATTTCCATTACCATCAGTTAATTTTACTGTATTTCCCCAAGCATCAAAATGCCTTTTTTCCTTAACGGTACCATCTTTATCAGAAATCATTAAAATACTTCCTAAATAATCACGGTGTAAATAAAGATATTCTTCATCCGTTGTACCGCCAACATATTGTTCCGATCGCCATATCGCATTTGTTCCATAAGCATCTCCACCTATATAAGTAGTAAAAATGGTTTTTTCTGCAGCTAGGTCATAACTAATTTCCATGCTCCCATCATTAGAATAATGCTTACGGTTGTTCCGCAATAGGATGTCCGTATTAGTATCACCATAAAACATATGTGACCTCCTGTTGAATGCATTATATTGGAAGCCTATTTTTTCTTTCCCATCTTCATTAATTTCAAAAGGTTTTTTAAAGGCGTTATAGGTAACCTGTTGTAATTCATTTTGCTGATAGTACAAGTCTCCTTGCGTGTTTAAATCAATAGAATCTACTTGGTATGAGGCTCCAGTATAGTTGTAATCCCCAATGGTATTGTTATTGGTAATTCTTCCTTTTGTATCATAGGCATGGCTATTATCACCATTATTATCATTGAATGACACTAGTCTATCTAAATTGTCATAACCAAATGTTTCTGACCAAGAAAACAAACTATTTGTTCTGCTATTTAAAGTACCACGTTCTGCATTAAAACTAGTGGTAAGTTTCATTATTTCAGCAGGAGTTGAAGTAGCTCCTTTTTCAATTATATGCTCTTGTAAATAACCAAATGAATCATACTGGTTTTTCTCACGTAACTCATTACCCATCGTGGCAACAGTAACTTGTCCACGTGCGTTTACCGCATCAATTGTCCATAAATTTTCACTAGTTGCAGTATCCAACATGGTTTTTAGTTCCCCATATTGATACCCTAGATTAATTTTCTTTGTACTTTCTTTATTATTTGCTAATAATTTAGCTTTATATTCTTCAGTTGCTATACGTCCAAAAGAATCATAGGTATACTCTTTTGAAAACTCTGCAAAAGTATTCGTCTCTGAAATTCCAGTTAGTCTCGCATTACTATCATAGGTATATCCATAAGTACCTTCGCCACCATTAAGTGTTATTCCACTCAAAAACTTATGATTTGGGTCATAGGTATACTGCATAGTCATATTTGCATTATCACCCGAAATACTCTTTTCATTTAATTTACCAATAGCAGAGTATGTGTAACTAGTTTCTCCTTTAGGATTGATTTCACTTGTTAATTCATTAAACCCATTATAAGTATATTCAAAAACACCCGCAGAAGGATCGGTTAATTTGGTTTTTCTCCCCCAACCGTCTTGTTCAGTTGTAACAATTACTCCTTCATAATTAGTGCTTTTTAACCCGCCGTTTCCATAATAACTATAGTTAATAGTACCTCCTGGATCCGTTACAGACACAACGTTACCCATTGCATCCTTAACAGTAGTTACTGTTTTAACGCCATCGTTTACTGAAGTAGTTAACCCACTATAACTAATAGTAATTTCCTTTCCAGAATTAAGTATTTGTTTTATAACTCTTCCATAAACATCATATTTTGTTTCATTCCATTGGCTAGGAGAACTTCCAGAATAAGGCTCACTTACTTTGTAGGGACGGTCAAACTTGTCATACATTACATCAGTCCCAATCATTTGCCCAAGAACATCCTTTTCTTTAACTGATGTTACTCGTTTAAGATTATCTGTATAGGTTTCTATCCTACTACCGTCATTTCCTGTATCAATAATTGTATAAGCATGATTGGAAGCTTCTGCATAACTTGTTTCTGACTCATTACCTAAATAGTCCGTTACTTTTATCGGTCTGTTCCAGGAATCATACTCATAACCTGTTGCTTGATTAAATTGATTAGTATCATTCACTAAAATACCAAGAGTAGTATTGTATTGATATGTAGTTTCTAAACCTTCTACGTCAATTGTTTTAGTTAAATACCTCCCAGAGGGATCATACTCAAACTGTACTTGTCGAGATACTGAACCACTCGGAGTTGTTATTCTTCTAATAACATTTCCAAAATTATCATATTCAAAAGCTTCAGTATTAAACGGTGTTCCGTTTCCTTTGGTTTTTTTCTGGGTTAGCGAATAACCACTATAAACATACTGTTCCTCTGAACTAAAAGTTTCACTTCCAATAGTTGATGTTACAGTTTTACTATTTGGCCTACCTATATAATAATTTGATCCTGTGCTATTGTCATAATTTATATCTACTACATTCGTTCCAGGTCCAAAATAATTTGTACTTATTTTTGTTGGATTATTATAGTTATCATACAAATACGTAGTGTTAGTATTATATCCCGCTAAGGTGTTTTGAGTTAAACTTGACGTTAGTGATAGCTTAAACACTTTATTGCTAGATATAGAAGAAGAATATGTATTTGTTGTTTTAAACACATAATTTGAACTTGGAATATTAAACGAAAAATATCCGTTTTGAGAATATTCAGCTACTAAAGCCCCCCTCAAATTTGTATCATACTTTGCTACACTGTATCTAATATCTGAAAGACCAGAGTGCCAATTAGTTTGAGCAATCCCATTAAAGCCTATAAAACCAAGTCCAGCATTATTAAATACAGCTCCATGATACATGTATTGTTTTTTTAAAGGAACCGCACCTTCAGCAGTTCTTTGTAGCATAGAAACAACTTTTGTTGTTGGAGCATTTATTACGCCTACATTAGGATATACTTCAGTATTATAGATAGGTTTATAAAATTGATTAGGGTTATTACTACTAATTTGCAAAGAGGGATCCAATGGTTTATAATCAATAGTATATGTTAGTCCGTTATTTTCTACGGACCTTATCAACATATTTTCTTTATGGTCATTATTGAAATTAAAAGAAGTAACCCATTTGTTGCTTATAGAAGCAAAGCTTAGTTTTTTATTAGGTTGTTCAGAATTTAAAAAAATTGGTATTGAAAAATGTTTTAAATTACCTGTTTTTAGAGCAGATCCTCCATATACAAAACTTGTATTACTATATGAATGAATTCCTCCAGGTGTTTCCTTAATTCCTTCATTGTAGTACACCTTGACTATCTGAGTACCATTTGTATGACTATTGCTAGTTGAGGTTTGGTAATCTATAATATCAGTCTTACCATCACCATTTACATCTAGAGGTATTAAATTTGAGCTGTAAAGCCAGCCTGTATAGCCATTCCAAACTGTTTCCCCGCGTGAAAACGGCATAGTCTTAAAAGAAAATTTAAAATCTGCACCTGTAGAGATGAATGTGTAAAAAGCATGAGTAGGATTAGTAGTAGTAATAGCATATTGTAGGAAGTCTGTTTTTCCATCGCCATTATAGTCTCCTAATAAAAAAGGTCTATCAACATGAATACTAGAACTATTTTTTTCCCAAAGTAGTTGTAAATGATTATTGTTATCTAAACTATATACGGATAACTTTCCATCAGTAACATGCATTATATCGGTTTTTCCATCACCATTAAAATCAGCTGTCATAATTTTGTCCGTAGCCCCAAGAGAGTCTTGTAAAGCCCCTGCTACATTAACAAAATTTGTAGTTATATTTTTATTTAAATCAATAAAATATGCCTTTCCTCCCTGAATAGTGTATGCACCGCAATAACAAGTGCAATCATTACCACCACCTCCTAATCCACCATCATCATCATCACCTGGCCATTCCGGACGCTGGTTAGCTTTAGTTATTAAAGGGTCTAATTCTCCGCCTCCACCTCCGCCACCTCCGTCATCACAATCATCTCCTCTTTCATAGCAGGATTTTGAAGTATATGATTTTTGAAAAGCTAACACATCCGTTAAACCGTCACCATTAAAATCTCCAGAAACATAGGTTTTTGGTATATTTTTTCTAGATGAAACATCACAACTAGATGCGAAAGAGTAAGTAGGGGAATTCCAGGTTTTTTGGTATTGATAATACAATGGGTTCGTTGTACCATTGGCATACGTTTTAAACTTTACTTGACTACCAGAGCCTTTTTGGATAATACCTATTCCTTGCCCCGGAATCACTTTATTATTAGAGTTTATAATATTTACAGGAAATATGTTTTCGAAAGCTCCTGTAGTTATTTCTGATGCAGGGTTGTACCCATTTGACTGAACATCTTTAAATAACCAAAATTTTGTTTTGTTATTTTTAGGATATACAATAAAATCTGTTTTTCCACTACCGGTAAGATCTAATGATACTGTTTCTGAGTTAGTTGAGCTAATATCTTGAACCCCTAACTCAGTTGTTTTTTCGTTATACGTTATTGTATTTTCTGTATCATCATACTGAAAATATATTGGGCTATGTTTTGTTACTCCATCCGCACTTGTTTCTTGTACGCTAGTTAAACGGGTATGCCTTAAAGCTGTTTCATTGTGAGTTAAGTTATATTTTCTGTATAAAGAACTATTTGAATTAACCTGTATATCTTCTAAAATCCAACTCCTTTGAAAGTTTACATTATTTATATAACTATCTTCACGACTTCTTCTTCCATAATTGAATACAATCTCATTAATTTGCGTAGCTGTTCCTATGCTACCGTATTTAATTTTATGAATACGACCGTCATAAGTATACTCATAATCAATACCCGCTCCTTGAGGGTTTTTCCAATTAGAAATATGAAAATTAGTTCTTTGGTTTGACTCGGGGGTAGTTCCATAATTTGCAATAGCTCCATCAGGATAACGCACTGTAAAATAAGAAGGACCATATGTAGCCCCATAAGAAGAAACACCATGAGATGTTATTTTTAGGTTAGAATATTTTTCAGTTTCATATTCAGCACCATCTCCCCCATAAGTTCCGTTTTTTAACATTAATCGTTGGCCATCTAACGCAAAACGATCCATGTTATTAAAATTTATTCCATCTATTTGACCATCATGAAATTTTGTTGAAGGAATTCGTGATACGGTAGAAACCCCACTAACATTCCAACCATAACCAGCTAAACCACTCCCACCTTGGCTATCATATGCTAATGATATTTTTGGGGCAATACCCGTTATCCCTGAAGGAACCGCTATAGGTATATTATATGTAGCCCCCCCACTTGGAGAAACAGATAAAATTCCAGGTGTTTCTCCTGTACCAGAGCTTGTTCTAGACGCTGTTGTTACCTTTTTTGTTGTTTTTGCGCCGGAAAGTTGTATAACTCCTTCTTCTTTGTTTGTTATTTTTATTTCTTTATAAGTAAAAGTGTCTTCAGTGCTTTTGGTATTTTGACTAAAAACAGAGATTATAGACAACAGGCTAAGTGATAAAAATAATATTTTTTTCATCTTTTTATTATTGATTTGTTAGTTAGTTTTATTGTTTGATGATCTTTTTAGTAATACTATTACCATCATTTAAATGTATGTGCACAAAATAGACTCCTACAGGTTTTCCTTGTAAACTAAATTGCAACTTATCATTTTGATTTAATGAAATACTTTGTACTAGTGCAGAATTGACATTATAAACATTTATCGATTCAATTTTAGTGCTTAATTCACTTGGTATTTGAATGTAAACAAGATTTTTTGTAGGGTTTGGGTAAACCGAAAATTGACTTTCGTTATTAAGCACATCCTCTTCATTACTTAATAACTCCTCCTCATTACTTGATCTTGATACTATTATACTGTTTTTACTTTGTTTTCCAGCAGGTGGAGTTGGAACCGTACAACCTGGGGCTATACAATAAAACCGTTGTTTCTGACTTCCAGCGTTGTCAAAGGCAAATACCAATTTGGAGCTTGCGTTAATACTCATCAATTGAGCAAGACTAAATTCTGTCCCATTTAGTATTTCTAGTCTTGGAGCTACAAAATATTGTCGGTCATTAACGTTACTATCATTATACAAATAACTTCTAAGCTTCGTAGTATTTGCTGCAGATGCAAATTTAAAATCAGTAATGCTTTGAACTCTTTCTCCTGTAACACCATCATATATTCCACCAATATTCCCTGCACCTGCATAATTACTAGCATGAACATATCCAACGATTAAATACCATCTATTTAATTGTGGTAAATCTCCATACCAAAAATATGGGTTTGGATTTGGAGAATTATCTAAATTTAAGATATTGTTATAACACCCAAAGTATGAATAACCATCATTTGAGTTTGTTTTTTTTAGCCAAATAGTATAGCGATATGTTTTAGCATGGTCTATAGAAATACTGGTAGTTGTAAACCCTCCACTAGCACCACCGTTAGCATCAGGGGTCGCTGTCCATAAAGTAACTTGATTTCCTACGTGATCGTAACCTAATTCTCTACTATTCTCTGCAGCAGTTCCATTCTGATTAAAACCCGAAACACTTCCTGAGCCAGTTACCCATCCTGAAACATCTAATAAATTTTGATCTTGAGCTTGTCCTATAAAACTTGTAATAAGCAATAAGATAATTGCTCTCGTTTTTAATGTTATCATGTAGTTAGTTTTTTGAAATGTAAACATACGAAAGACACACTCGATTAAGTGTCACTAAAATCGGGTATATTACATCACTATGTTTGGGTATTTTTACAGTGAAATTTTGTCTAACAGCTAAAAAAAGCATCGATATTTATCGATGCTTTTAAAATAATAGAAGTTCACTAATTTGTATTTACCCTCTTTTAGAAATACGAGCTTTTAATATCTCTACTAAATAGAATAATATTGGAACTATAATTAAAGTTAGGAACGTAGCAATGAATAATCCGTAAATTACGGTCCATGCTAAGGGACCCCAGAAAATAACGTTATCTCCACCAAAATAAATATTAGCATCAAACTCACTAAACAGCGTGTAGAAATTAATATTTAATCCTATCGCTAATGGTATTAATCCAAGTATCGTAGTTATTGCCGTTAGTATTACTGGCCGTAAACGTGCTTTTCCTGCAAGTACAATGCTTTCATGTAAATTATCATGGTCCAAATAGGTGTCTTCGGGAAGCTTTAATTCTTCACGTTTTCTGTCGATTAATAGTTGAGTATAATCCAAGAGGACAACACCATTGTTTACTACAATACCTGCGAGGGAAATAATTCCCATCATGGTCATCATAATAACAAAGGCACTACCAGTTATTACAATACCGCCAAATACACCAATTAAACTCAAAAAGATGGCAAGCATGATTATAGCCGGTTTTGAAATAGAGTTGAATTGGAAAATTAGAATTAAAAAAATTAATCCAAGTCCTGTAAAAAACGCTCCCATTAGGAAGGTCATTTGCTTATTTTGTTCTTCAATTTGACCTGTATAATCAATTTTTATTTGACTAGATAGACCAGTAAAGTTTTTCATTTCTTCTTGAATATTCGATACTATAATAGCAGGATCAGTGAAGCCAGGAGCTAAGGCGGAATATATAGTAACAACTCGTTTTGTTCCTTTGTGTTTAATAGCACTAAATCCAGAAGTGTTTTTTTGTGTAGCCAAAACCGATACAGGTACTTCTTTTATTTTCCCAGAAGCCATATCTCTAAAAGTTATCTTCTGATTAAACAGCGCGCTTGTGTTGTACTTATTGTCTTTGTTAAAACGAACATAAATATCATAATCTTCACCTGCTTCTTTATAGGTTCCTGCTTTAGCTCCGAAAATAGAATTACGTAATTGTTGTCCTACTTGTCCGGTACTAACACCTAATTCACCAGCTTTTTTTCTGTCAACAGTAACTTGCATTGATGGTTTTGATTTGTTTACATCAATTTTTAATTCGTCAATACCAGCAATGTTTTTAGAATTAATGAAGTCACGCATACGCTCAGCAGTAACTATTAATTCGGAATAATTAGGGCCTTCTATTTCAATGTTAATAGGTGCCCCAGCAGGTGGTCCTGAAGCATCTTTTTCGACAGATATTGAAACACCTGGATATATTCCGGTTAAAGCGGTTTGTATTTTTTGTCTTAATACTTCACTGTCTTCTCCTTTTCTGAACTTGTATTCACGCATGGAGGCAGTGATTTTTCCTTTGTGTGGAATTTCAGCTGTTGATCCACCATCAGTTTGTGGGTTTCCAGCTCCGTCACCTACTTGAGCAACTGCAGATTCTACTAAAAAATTATGATCACCATCCATGTATTGGGAATCATTAATAACAGCATATACACGTTGTTCAATTTTCTTGGTAATTGTATTGGTTTTTTCAATAGCTGTACCTTGAGGGTATTCTATATAAACAATAATTTGATTCGGCTTATTGTCAGGAAAAAACTCAATTTTAGTACGTTGACTTGATACTGATGCACCAAACCCCATAAAAGCAAGGAACAATAGGGCGAAAGTTCCAACAACTATTACGTAAGGCCTTCGTCCTTTTAAAGCTCCTCTCAATACTTTTTCATAAAATCGTTCCCAACGTGTTAATATTTTTGTTTGGAAATGATTCGCCATTTTACGTAATATAAAACGATATGCCCATAGCATGATTGCGGTAAAAATCATGATGCTTCCTAGTGCTCTATATTCCCCTCCAAAAATTAAAATTAAAGCCCCTATTCCAGCTACAATACTCGAGATAGTGATTAATTTTTTGATAGGCATTTCTTTATCCTCAATTTTCATAAACTGCGATACTAAAACAGAGTTAAAGAAAATAGCAACAAACAATGATGATCCTAATACAACAGATAGGGTTATTGGGAAATAAACCATGAATTGCCCCATAACACCTGGCCACATTCCTAGTGGGATAAATGCAGCTACAGTTGTTGCTGTAGATATAATGATAGGAAAGGCAATTTCTCCAATTCCTTTTTTGGCAGCTTCAATCCTACTCATGCCTTCGTCATCCATTAATCGATAGGCATTTTCTACTACTACAATACCGTTGTCTACTAACATTCCGAGTCCCATAATTAATCCGAATAAAATCATGGTATTTAAGGTGTATCCTAAAGCTCCTAAAATCATCAAGGACATAAACATTGACATAGGAATTGCAAATCCAACAAATAATGCGTTTTTGAACCCTAAAAAGAACATTAGTACCCCGACAACTAGTATAATACCAAAGATAATATTGTTTACCAAATCATCCACCTGGCCAATAGTTTTTGATGATTGGTCATTTGTAATTGTTACTTTTAAATTACTTGGGAACACATTCTCTTTTGCATCTTTAACAATTTGATGCACTTGTTCAGCAGCGGTTACCATGTTTTTTCCAGAACGTTTTTTTACATCAAGCATTACTACTCGCTCTCCAAATTCACGTGCATAAGTTGTTCTTTCTTTATCTTTAAAAGTGACTTTTGCAATGTCTTTTAAGTAGATAGGATTATTATGTTCCGACTTTACAACAAAGTTTTCTAAATCTTTTGGGGTACTAATTTCTCCAATAATTCTAACCGTACGGCGTTGTCCGCTAGATACTAAGTTACCGGCAGACATGGTTACGTTTCCGTTCCCAATAGCGTTTTTAATATCATCAAAACTAACCTTGGCAGCCATCATTTTGTAAATATCTACAGCTACTTCAACTTCTTTAGCTTGCGCTCCTCTAATATCTACTTGTTTTATTTCTTGTAAATTTTCTATTTTCCGTTCTAAATAAACACCAAATTCTTTTAATCGTTCAACTGGATAGTCACCAGAAATATTAATATTTAAAATAGGCATCTCTTCTGACATACTTAAATTAAAAACGTTAGGTTCTACTTTAGCCCCATTAAAAGTTGGCCAATCTTCTCCGGAAGTTTCTGTGTCGATTTTATCTTTTACTTTTTGCTTAGCTTCAGCTATAGTGATACTCTCGTCAAATTCAATGATAACCATTGACACATCTTCTTGTGAGGTAGATGTTAGCTTTACTAAATTACTTACCGTTTTTAGCTTGTCCTCAAGTGGGTTAGTAATTAGTTTTTCAATATCCTCAGCAGTATTCCCTGGGTAAATAGAACTCACATAGATTTTAGTTTCTTTAATTTCAGGGAAATTTTCTCTAGGCATATTGAAGTACGCAGAAATACCTAGGAATAGTATCAACGCAATCATTACATAGATGGTTGTTTTGTTGTTTATTGCCCAAGAAGATAGACCGAATTCTTTATCGGTATTATTTTTTTGTTTCGACATAATTATAATGTTATGATTTTAACCGCTTGTCCATGTTTTACATTTCTAGCACCTTCGTTGATAATTTCGTCTCCATTATTAATCCCTTTTAAGACTTCAATAACATCACCTTGGGTTTTTCCAGTTTCAATAATTACTTTTTTGGCAATAGCTTCATTGTTGCTTTTCTTTTCAGTGATTATGTAAACGTATTGTTGTCCTTCAGCGTTTTCAGAAATAATACTTTGTGGAAGTAATAATGCTTTTTTGTTGGTGTAGTCGTTTATTTTAAGCTTAGCAGTAAGGTTTGGTTTAATACTTTTGTCTTTGTTTGGAATAGCAATTTCAACTTTAAATGTTCTGTTTGCAGGATTAATGAAATCACCAGCTTGTCGAACTTTAGCGCTTAATGTTTTACCTAATACAGGGAACTCTACTTCCACATTTTTATTTTTAGTAACATTAGTAATGTAATTCTCAGGAACATCAGTTTCGATATACATGTCATCTAAGTTAACAATACGCATTAATTGAGATTGTCCTGGAGCAACAACACTTCCTTGTTCAGTGATTACATCATCAATAGTTCCTGAAAAAGGAGCTCTAACTATTGTTTTTGCTAACTGACTTTGTGCTTGATTGACTGCTTTTTGTTGTCCTTCATAACTCGATTTTGCTTGTAGATACTGAATTTCAGAACCTATTTTTTGTTCCCATAAACGTTTTTGACGTTCATATGTTGTTTTTGCTAAATCTGATTGAATTTGTAATTGTGCAACCTGTTGGCTCATGCCTGCGTCATCAATTTTTGCTAAAACTTGTCCTTTTCTAACTTTTTGACCTTCTTTTACATATACTTTTGAAAGTACTCCTGAATACTCAGGGTATAATACTAAAAGGTTTTTTGTGCTCACATTACCTTGTAATTCTAGGTAGTGATTAAACTCGGTTTCCTCTATTTTCAGGGCTGTTATTAAAGGAAGTTTTTTAGTAAGATCTAAAGTAGCTATTTTTAAATCTAGCTTTTTAATAGCTTCATTAAGTTCTTGTTGTTTTGTAACAACCTCAGTTCTTCGGGTTCTTATTTCTTCTAGGGTACCAGAAGCGATTATATCTTCAATAGTTGTTTCTTTATTCCCTCCACATGATAAAATAAGAAGCGATCCGATTATTAGTGTATATATGTTTTTCATTTGTAAATTGATTAATTAGTTTTATTCAATAATGTTTCTAGAGTAACTTTATTGTTGATTACTTCTAGCATTGCTTGTAAATACTCTTGTTGAGTACTGTATAACTGTTGTTGTGCTTGTCTTAGGTCAAAACTGGTTGTGATTCCCTCAAAAAACTTTGTTTGATTCTTTTTTTCAATTCGTTCAGCTAAAGTTAGACTTTCTTTAGAGGTGTTAAATTGTTCAATTGCAAATTGGTAATTACTTTTAGCTGAAGCTACCTGAAACTTTAATTGTTGTTCAGTTTCTGATAAATTGTTTGCTGCTTTTTTAAGGTTTATTCTTGCTCGTTGTGTTTTAGCAGCCCGCTGTCCTGAGCTAAAAATAGGGATGTTTAAGCTCACTCCAATAAGGGATGATCCAAACCATTGTTGTTCTTTGTTTAAAAAATCGAATTTTTCATTATTTCCGGAATATCCACCATTAATAAAAGCAGATAAGCTAGGTAGTGCTTTTGTTTTTTCAAGCTTTAATAATAATTCTTTTGCTCGTTTGTCATTAGTAGCAATTTTGTAGTCAATAGTGTTTTTAATTTCGTCAGAAGAATTGAGTAATTCTAAATCTACGTTTTTTAAAGCGAGTATTTCTAATGTTTCTGTTAGGTTGACTTTTGTGTTTAAATCTGTTCCTAAAGTTATGTTTAGCATCTGATGAGCAATACTGTTAAGGCGCTGTGCGTTTTTATATCCGCTAGTTATTTGTTTTAAAGTAATTTGTAATTGTTCAACATTTTCTTCCTCGGTCAATCCGTTTTCGAAAATCGCTGTAGTTTCACGAAGGTTATTCTTTAAAATAACGATATTACTTTCATAAAGAGCAATACTTTCTTTAGACAGTAATACATTCCCGTATGCATTTATAGTAGCTTTTCTAACTTCTAAATCAGTTTTTTCTTTAGCGTTTTTTGAGATCTCTAAAAACACTTTAGCCGATTGTAAACCTACTAAATAGGAGCCGTCAAATAATAATTGCTTTAAAGTAGCTGTTGCATTTACAGATTGTTTCGTTCCGAATGCTACTGGAACGAACGTTCCTGGTTGTCCTCCTGCGATTTCTCCAGGAAGTAAACTAACCTGCTGTTTTAGCCAATTGTTATAATCAATGTTTGCATTAATTTGTGGTAAACCTATTGCAGTAGTTTCCCATTTTTGTTTTTTAGCAGCATCAATGTCTAATGTTGCGTTTTTCGCTGAGACGTTGTTTTTAATTGCATAATCAATTGCTTCTTGAAGTGATAGGTTTAAAGGGTTTTCCTGAGCAAATCCTAAAAAACTAAACATGATAAGTGTTAACGAAATTTGTTTTTTCATTATGTTGCTTTAGTTTGTTAATTTTTTATTTCCAACTAGTTGATTTAAAAGGTGTAATCCTTTTTCGGTGCTAATTCCTCTTAAATGATATTCTAAATAGTTTTCCATTAAAGTGTTTATGGAGAATAATTCTTGAGGGAATAATTCTTGATCCTTAATGCTTATCATCCCTGAAAAATATAGTCTGGAAATAATCGAAACATTAATAGTACTTCGGTATAATGCTTCTTCAATTCCTCTGTTTAAATTGTCAGTCACGCACTCTTGCATTACATCAAATTGTTTGCATTTTAAGTTTTTATATATTTCAGGGTAATATTTTTGTAATTGATATTGAGGAGAGGATTTTTCGTCTTTCAAATGAAACATTACAAATTTTTTGATTTCGTATAACTCTTCAATTGGATTGCTTTTTCTAGCGGAAATTATGTTTATTCCCTCTGAAATCAATTTAAATAATGCTAAAGCTGAAGCCTCAACAAGTTCTGTTTTGTTTTTGTAATGTTTGTAAATAGTTTTTTTTGAAATTCCCATTTCGGTTGCTAAATCATCCATAGTAACACTTTTAAAGCCAAGCGTTATAAACATGTCAGTTGCCTTAAGTAAAATATTTTCTTTCATAATTAAGAGCAAAAATACAATAAGAAACTTTAAAAACAATAAAAGTTTCCTGAGTTTTGCGAAACTTTAACATTTTGAGTTGTTGTTTTGTATTGATAGTCAATAATATATGTGGAATAGAGTAAAGGCATATTGGTTATTGACTTTTAGTTTTTATGGAAATTCATTGAGGAGGAGTCTGTTGGCAGCATTAAGTTTCCTTTTACAGAGGTTATTGTTTTAAGATTAGGCTTATTAGTGTATTTTTGCTTTAAAATTCAGATTTAATGCTATCAATTGATTCTTACAGGGAGGTTTTTACATATTATTTGCACGATAAAGTTCAAACGAAACAGCCAGAAAGTTTATATGGACCTATTGCGTATATCTTAAAATTAGGAGGGAAGCGTTTGCGTCCTGTTTTAACATTAATGACTGCGGAGATTTTCGGAGGAGATCATAAAGAAGCATTAAGTGCAGCATTGGCAGTAGAGGTTTTTCATAATTTTTCATTAGTCCATGATGATATAATGGATGACGCTCCATTAAGAAGAGGGGAAGAGACGGTTCATGAAAAATGGAATTTAAATACGGGGATATTGTCTGGTGATGCAATGCTTATTCAGGCATATCAGTTGTTCGAAAGTTATGAGAATGATACTTTTAGAGGTTTAGCGAAAATATTTAGCAAAACAGCCTTGGAGGTTTGTGAAGGACAGCAGTATGATGTTGATTTTGAGGTTCGAAACGATGTAACTGAGGAGGAGTATTTAAAAATGATTGAGTACAAAACAGCAGTTTTGGTTGGTGCGGCAATGAAAATGGGGGCGTTAGTTGCAGGTGCGTCAAAAGATGATACGCAAAAAATATATGATTTTGGAAGACTATTAGGAATAGCATTCCAGTTACAAGACGATTATTTAGATGCTTTTGGTAATCCGGAAACATTCGGGAAACAAGTTGGAGGAGATATTATTGAAAACAAAAAAACCTTCTTGTATCTAAAAGCAATAGAAAATGCAAATACCGATGATAAAGAGAAATTAGTGGCAATGTTCGCTAATAAAAACGGAACCGATAATACTACTAAAATTGTGTTTGCAAAAGCCGTTTTTGAAAGAAGTGGCGCTTCTAAATTAACAAAAGAGGCTATTAAAAAATATACTGAACAAGCTTTGCAAATATTAGATTCAATTTCAATATCTGACGATAAGAAACAAGTGTTAAGAGACTTTGGAGAAAGTTTAATGTATAGAACAATTTAAGTTTAATATTCAGTTTGCAGTTAAGTGTATTGAATAATAAAACCTTCTTTAGTGAAAATTGCATCGAGTTGTGTTAATTACAGAGGCTAAACTAAATCAACAACCTCGACCCAGAGGTGTGATGCATGTTTCCGAAAAAACACACTTTACGTTTCGAGGCGGGCATCGGGGGATTAAACTCTTTTTTTGAGCATGGGAATAACACATATCAATCAATTATTAGATGAGGCTTTAAAGGAGGAGCTTTATGATTCACTAATTCGTCAATTGAACAAGGATTTTGTGTTGGCTAATTTGGAATGTGTAATTTCAGAAGTTTCTACTCCTGAAATGTTAAAACAAAAATTAGAGGCAATTGTGGCTGAATTGATCAATAGTGAATTTGATTCATTTTTAAGCCTATTGTATAGAGTAGATCTGTCAGAGCATAAAATAAGGGAGTTGTCAACCGAAAATCAAGATATATACATTACATCAGTTTCGTATTTGATTTTAAAAAGAGAATGGCAAAAAGTGTGGTTTAGAAAGAATTATTCGTAATCATTCCTATTCGATAAAAAGAAAAAAGACCGCTCCGTTGTTAGAAAAAAGACTCATAGTTAACTTAATAAAGTGTTTAGGTTTGTAAAAGTATAGATGATTTTAGGTAAGCAAAATTATAGCTAATAATAAAACCCACTGGCGGGCTAAAAGAATACTCTTATAAAGGGAATAAAAGCCGTTCCGTAAACACTTTTTCGGTCGTTATATAATACATCATATCGCATCCCTATAGCGCCAAAATCTCCGATAGAATAACCGGCTCCTAAAAATAATGCTGGTGTCCAATAGTTCGTGTTTGAATTAAAAACTTTGTCTTTGTAATTCACATTGTTTTGTTCAAACTCTGCAGATAGTTGAATTTCTCTAATAGGTTTAAAAAGAGTTATTAAGCTCCCTCCAAGTACAGTTGCATTAAAGTAGTTTTTTCTGCTAGAATAATTTCCGTTTAACCCTACTCCTCCAGCAAACTGTTCGTTAAATTGATACACGCCACTAGGTGAGATGGCAATATTTGTATAGCCATTACTGAAGTTTAAGCCTATTCCTCCTCCAAAACGGACTTTGCTCCAAAATTCACTTTTTTCTTTTGGAGTGTCTATGTTTTCTGTTTCCTGTGCATTGGTAATAATGGAAAAAAACAAAGTAAATAATAAGAAGCTGAAATAATCTTGAGTAATAGTCATGAATAAAATATGATATCTATTAAAATTTAAAGATACAATTAAATTAAATAAAAATGAAGCCGTTGTTTTTCTGAATTATTGTATTTTTGAGCCGGTTTTGTTTATAGTAGTCCCAAGCTGTTATAAAAACTAAAAAGACTGTTGTTGTGTAATTTAATTGCAAAAGCAGGAATTGTTGAAAATAAGATACTTCCTTGATATAGAAATGTTAGGGAGGATTAACAATAATATTTTCGTTTGAGGCTAGTCTCAGCGAATTAAACCCAGTGATGGGAAACGATAGAAGCGAAACATAATGGATAAGTATTCCTTTTTAAACGCAGCACATACAGCATACTTTGCTGATTTGTACGATCAATATTTAGTAAATCCAGATGGTATTGAGCCAAGTTGGAGAGCATTTTTTCAAGGATATGATTTTGGCGCTGAAGAGTCAGGATTAAATGGGGAAGCAACCATTGCAGCTATCCCAGAAAATGTACTAAAAGAATTTCAAGTAATAAGATTAATTGACGGATACAGAACACGTGGGCACTTGTTTACAAAAACAAATCCAGTTCGTGAACGTAGACAATACCAACCAACCTTAGCATTGGAAAACTTTGGCTTATCAAAAGCTGATTTAAACGAAATGTTTGATGCTGGATCTATATTAGGTATTGGGAAATCGAAACTTTCAGAGATTATAAAACACTTAGAGGCAATATATTGCGATTCTATTGGTGTTGAATACATGTACATTAGAAAACCAGAAGAAATCAAGTGGATTCAAGACTGGATAAATATAAACGATAATCACCCTCGATTTTCTTCAGGAGAGAAAAAACAATTATTGTCAAAATTGAATGAGGCAGTTTCTTTCGAAACGTTTATGCATTCAAAATATGTCGGTCAAAAACGTTTTTCTGTAGAAGGAAATGAAACGCTTATTCCTGGGTTAAATTTCTTAATGGAAAAAGCAACTGAACAGGGGGTAAGCCAATTTGTTGTGGGAATGGCACATCGTGGTCGTTTAAATGTATTGGCTAATATCTTCGGGAAATCTCCAGAAAATATTTTCTCGGAATTTGACAGTAAAGAATTTGATGAAGATGAGCTTTTTGATGGTGATGTAAAATATCACATGGGGTGGACTGCTTATAGAGAGTCAGACTCAGGTAAAAAAGTTCGTATGGATTTAGCGCCAAATCCATCACACTTAGAAACTGTAAATGCAGTTGTTGAAGGGATTTGTCGTGCAAAATTAGATAATGAGTTAAATGGTAATGAAAAAGAAATATTACCAATACTAATACATGGTGATGCTGCGATAGCAGGACAAGGAGTTGTGTATGAAGTGGTGCAAATGGCGCAGCTTGATGGGTATAAAGTTGGAGGAACAATTCATGTTGTTGTAAACAATCAAGTTGGTTTTACTACCAATTACCTTGATGCGCGTTCAAGTACGTATTGTACCGATATTGGTAAGGTAACTTTATCACCAGTATTACATGTAAACGCTGATGATGTAGAAGCGGTTTGTCATGCATTTGCATTTGCATTAGAGTTTAGAACTAAGTTTGGTAGAGATGTGTTTATCGATTTATTAGGATTCCGTAAATACGGACATAATGAAGGAGATGAGCCACGTTTTACACAGCCAAAATTATATAAATCGATTTCTAAACACCCAAATCAAAGAGATCTTTATGCGGATAGATTATTAGCAGAAGGTGTTATTGAAAATGGTTATGTAAAGCAATTAGAAAAAGAATATAAAGCTGATTTAGAAATAGGTTTAGAGGCTTCAAGAAAGCACGAAAAAACTATTGTGACTAAAATAATGGCTGATGATTGGAAAGGGTATGAAGCCGGTAAACTGAAAGATATTCTTGCGCCAGTTGATACTACTTATTCAATGGATAAATTGGATAAAATAGCGGAAGGAATTACTAAGTTACCTTCTGATAAAAAATTCATTAAGAAGATTGAACGTATTATAGCGGATAGAAATAAACGTTATTTTGATAAAGATTTCAAGAATTTTAACCAGTTAGATTGGGGTATGGGCGAGCTTTTTGCTTATGCGACCTTGATGGAAGAAGGGTTTAATGTTCGTGTTTCTGGGCAAGATGTTGAAAGAGGTACTTTCTCTCACCGCCATGCTATCGTAAAAACAGAAGATGGGAATGACGAAATAAATCTACATAACACGATTGGTTTAGAGGGGCATTTTGATATTTATAACTCATTGCTTTCAGAGTATGGTGTTGTAGGTTTTGACTACGGATATGCTATGGCAAGTCCGAAAACATTAACTATTTGGGAAGCACAATTTGGAGATTTCAGTAATGGAGCGCAAATTATGTTAGATCAATATATTTCTGCTGCTGAGGATAAATGGAAGACTCAAAACGGATTGGTAATGTTGTTGCCTCACGGATATGAATTCCAGGGGTCAGAGCATTCATCAGCACGTATGGAGCGTTATTTACAATTATGTTCTAATCATAACATGATTATTGCTGATTGTACAACGCCAGCAAACTTCTATCATTTATTGAGAAGACAAATGAAATGGAACTTCAGAAAGCCATTGGTGGTGTTTACACCTAAACGTTTGTTGCGTTTACCAGAAGCGGTTTCTACTAAAGAAGAATTGGCTAACGGAAGTTTTCAAGAGGTTTTAGATGATGTTTCTGTTGACAAGAAAAAAGTAACATCATTAGTATTCTGTACAGGTAAATTCTATTACGATTTATTAGAAAAACGTACGGAATTAGGGAGAGAAGATGTTGCTTTAGTTCGTATAGAGCAATTATTTCCATTGCCAGAAAAGCAATTAGAAGAAATTATTGCTAGTTATCCTAATGTTACCGATTATGTTTGGGCACAAGAAGAGCCTAAAAATATGGGAGCTTGGGCATTTATGTTAATGAATTTTGAACAAGTTAAATTGCGTTTAGCTTCAAGGAAATCGTCTAGTGCTCCTGCTGCAGGTAGTTCAACACGATCTAAAGCAAGACATTATAAAGTAATAGAAAGTGTATTTAATACACCACAATAAATTTATGATTGTCAGTTCGAGTGTTTCTGTAACGGAGTGAAGGAAATGTGTAGAGAACTTGATGATGTAGTGTTAAGAATAAAATGCGTTAAGGATTGAAGTGGCATCCTTTTTAATGTCAGTTCGAGTGAATTTATGAAGTGATAACGGAATAAATTAGTATCGAGAACAATTAAAAAGATATAACTGAAAGCCTGACCCGATAGGGAAACGCCTAAATAAATAAAGTACAATACAGACTATAAATTATATATTATGATTTTAGAAATGAGAGTTCCTTCACCGGGGGAATCAATTACAGAAGTAGAGATTGCAGAATGGTTAGTTGCTGATGGAGATTATGTTGAGAAAGATCAAGCCATCGCAGAAGTAGATTCAGACAAAGCAACTTTAGAATTGCCAGCAGAAGTTAGTGGGGTTATTACGCTAAAAGCAGAAGAGGGTGATGCTGTTAACGTAGGTGAAGTAGTTTGTTTAATAGACACTTCAGCAGAAGCGCCAGCTGGTGGAGAAGCTAAGGTTGATGCTCCAAAAGCTGAAGAAAAGAAAGTAGAAGCGCCAAAAGCTGCTCCAGTTGACAATAAAACATATGCAACAGGAACTGCGGCTCCTGCGGCTAAGAAAATATTAGACGAAAAAGGAATAGCTACAAGCGATGTTTCTGGAACTGGTCGTGATGGAAGAATTACTAAGGAAGATGCTGTAAAGGCAATACCTTCTATGGGGACTCCAACTGGTGGATCTAGAAGTACTGGTCGTAAAAAAATGTCAATGTTACGTCGTAAAGTAGCAGAACGTTTGGTTGAGGCTAAAAATACAACTGCAATGTTAACTACGTTTAACGAGGTGGATATGCAGCCGATTTTTGATCTAAGAAAAGAATATAAAGAAGATTTTAAAGCAAAACACGGTGTTGGTTTAGGGTTTATGTCTTTCTTCTCAAAAGCAGTTGTTAGAGCGTTAGCATTATATCCTGATGTAAACTCTATGATTGATGGTAAAGAAATGATTACCTATGATTATTGTGATATTTCAATTGCAGTTTCAGGGCCTAAAGGATTAATGGTTCCGGTTATGCGTAACACAGAAACCTTAACCTTTAGAGGGATAGAGGCAGAAATTAAGCGTTTGGCAATCAGAGCTCGTGATGGAAAAATAACCGTTGATGAAATGACAGGAGGTACTTTTACGATTTCTAATGGAGGAGTATTTGGTTCAATGATGTCTACACCAATTATTAACCCACCACAATCAGGTATTTTAGGAATGCACAATATTATTGAGCGTCCAGTTGCTATTGATGGACAAGTTGTGATTAGACCAATGATGTATTTAGCATTGTCTTACGATCATAGAATTATTGATGGTAAAGAATCAGTAGGGTTCTTAGTTGCTATTAAAGAAGCTTTAGAAAACCCTGTTGAGTTATTGATGAATAACGACATTAAGAAAGCGTTAGAAATGTAATCGTAGGACGATAGCCCTAAGAAATAAATAAAAACAACAAAACCGAAGTCAAATGGCTTCGGTTTTGTTTGTTTTAAACTATGATGTGTAAATCTAGTTGTTTTGTATTTGAATAAATTTAATCGGAATGAATTATTGTTGTTCAATATTTCTAATTTTAAATGCCAACTAAAGGAACTGTTTTTTCTCTAAACTATATTTTTATATCCATTTATAAAAAATGTAAATTGCCATCTATAAGTTAAGAACCAATTATTGACCAAATAAATGAAAAGAAGAAACTTTATAAAAAAAGCAGCTTTATCCTCGCTAGCTACAATTGTTGGAGCAGATATTGTATTTGGAAATATGCTTCCTAGTGGTTATGAATTATTAGCTTTACAAGATTCAGATCCTTTTAAAATGTTTGGTAAGGATAAGGAAATGGTTGTTTTAAATGATCGCCCTTGGAATATGGAAGCAAAGGCGCATTTATTAAATGAAAATATAACATCTAATAAGTATATGTTTATTAGGAATAATGGTAAAATTCCTGAGAATATAGATGTAAATACTTGGAAAATTCTTTTTGATGGAGAATCAGTTAAAACACCAAAAACATATACAATACAAGAGCTTAAAGAAAAATTTAGTCATCATACATACCAACTGACATTGGAATGTGGAGGTAATGGTCGTAGTGAATTTAATCCGCCAGCAAAAGGAAATCAATGGACCATAGGTGCTGTTTCATGTGCAACTTGGACTGGAGTTAGGTTAAAAGATGTTCTTGATGATGTAGGTGTAGAAAATGATGCTGTATATATAGGATATCACGCTGCTGATACACATTTAAGTGGTGATCCTAAAAAAGAACCTATTTCTAGGGGGGTTCCTATGGAAAAAGCATACCAAGAAGAAACTATTCTTGCTTTTCAGATGAATGGAAAAGATATTCCCCTTGCTCATGGATATCCACTGCGTCTTATTGCAGGTGGGTGGCCTGCATCGGCATCAGGAAAATGGGTTGATGGGATAAGTGTTCGTAATAAAGTGCATGATGGTACAAAAATGACAGGAACAGCTTATCGAGTGCCTTGTAAACCAGTTGCGCCAGGAGAAAAGGTGAAAGATGAAGATATGTGTATTATTGAGTCGATGCCTGTAAAATCATTAATATCATACCCTAAATCTGGAGCTTTAATTAAAGAAGGTGATAAACTCAAGATTAATGGTCACGCTTGGGCAGGAGAATTGGCAGTTGCTATAATGGAGTATTCTATTGACTTTGGTTCTAGTTGGACAGCATGTTCGTTAGAGCGACCAGTAAACAGATTAGCTTGGCAACAATTTTCTGCTGAGATTTCTTTTCCTGAAAAAGGATATTATGAAATATGGGCAAAAGCTACCGATGATCAAGGAGTGAGTCAGCCTATGATATTGCCAGGATGGAACCCAAAAGGGTACTTAAATAACGCATGTCATCGCATTGCTATAAAAGTTCAGTAATGGAAAATAATAAGCATAAAGATTTTACTGAGGGAGTTTTACTTATTTACAAACAATTTCTACTTATATTTTTTAGTTTAGGGTTGTTTATTTGTGCTCTATTATATGTTAAGGCTGATCCGAGTTTTTCTTTTTTTAGAAAAAGTGAAAATACAACAGCATACGTGGTTATTGATGAAGATAAAATAGAAAACGGAATACATTTAAGTACAGGGTTGATTGATGCAGAAGGTTTGATGACGGTTGTTAACAATTGCACAAATTGTCATTCAGCAAAACTGGTTACTCAAAATAGAATGAATAAAGAACGTTGGGCTGAAACAATAGATTGGATGCAGGAAAAGCAAAATTTATGGGATTTGGGTACTAATGAGGAAATTATTATTAACTACCTGGTAAAGAATTATCCAGTAGAGAAAAAAGGAAGAAGACAAGTGTTAACAAATATTGAATGGTATGAATTGGAAGATTAATGTTTTAATAGCAATATGCGTAATGTTATTTTCGTGTAATTCTAAAGAAAAGAAATCGACTATACCTCAACAGGTAGATAAAGTGATTGAAGAAAAAAGAACCTATTTTAATACAAAGCATATTATTGAGGCTAATGAATTAAAAATAATAATAGGAAGTGCTAATGTAAAGGTGGTTCATTTTAGTAGGCCTGCGAAATATAAAGAAGGACATATAGCTGGATCGGTTAATATATGGCGTACCGATATAGAAGCTACTTCATACCCTTATAAAGGAATGATGAGTACTAAAGAACAGCTAGAAACACTTTTTAGTCGTTTGGGAATCAATACTGATGATACATTAATTATATATGATGCTGTTGCTTCTTGTGATGCAGCAAGATTATGGTGGGTGTTGGATAATTATGGATTTAAGAATGTAAGAATTCTTAATGGAGGAATAGATGCTTGGGTAAACGAAGAGGGGAAATTAACGACTAATGAAACAATAGTAGAGACTACTAATTTTGTGCTTCCAAAGGAATATGCGGGTTCATTGTATATAACAAAAGAAGAAATGTTACATGAGGTATCTGGAAATAGCGCTTCTGTTATTTTAGATACGAGAACTACAGATGAGTTTACAGGCAAGCGACAAAAGAAAGGGGCGAAGTCTGGGGGAAGAATTCCAAGTAGTCGTTTAATGGATTGGGCAAATTGCATGAATTATAATGGAGATAAAAAGTTTAAAGAATATACTAAGCTTGCAGCAATGTACGAGAGTATTATTTCTGATAAAGATCAACTTGTAATATCATATTGCCATTCCGGTGTAAGATCAGCTCATACGGCATTCGTACTTACGGAGTTGTTGGGCTATAAAAATGTGAAAAATTATGATGGCTCTTGGACAGAGTGGTCACACTTTGAAGATTATCCAAAAGAAAAAGATAGTATAACTACTTTGTTATAATAAGTTATGGAAAAGTATTTAAATGGATTTGGAAATGCAATAACAGGGGCTATGAATTGGACTTGGAAATCCATTCTTTTTGAAGTGCCTTGGTATATGAATTATTTTTATGGATTGATAGCTATTTCATTAGTTGTTTGGTTGTTAGAAGTGATATTTCCTTGGCGTAAGAATCAGTCAATATTTCGAAAAGATTTTTGGTTAGATGGATTTTATATGTTCTTTAATTTCTTCTTGTTTTCTATAGCAATAAGCGGATTTTATAAGGTGTTAAGGTTAGGGTTTTCAGATTTAGGAATTACAGCTAAAAGTTTAGCATTGGTAGATCTTTCTGGGTGGCCTATGTGGGCACAATTGTTTGTCTTTTTCATTGTTTTGGACTTTGTTCAATGGTTTACGCATATATTACTTCATAAGTTTTCTTTCTTTTGGCGTTTTCATAAAGTACATCATAGTGTTAAAGAAATGGGGTTTGCGGCACACCTTAGGTATCACTGGATGGAAAATATTTTTTATAAGCCTTTAAAAACCTTTGGGGTAATGATATTAGGAGGGTTTGAGCCAGAGCAAGCTTATATTGTGCATTTTATTGCAATTACAATCGGGCATCTTAATCATGCTAATATTAAATTAACTTGGGGGCCTTTAAAATACATGATAAATAACCCTGTAATGCACTTATATCACCATGTCTATGATCTTCCTAAGGGTAGGTTTGGGGTGAACTTTGGAATAAGTTTAAGTGTGTGGGATTATATTTTTGGGCATAATTATGTGCCAGAAGAAAGTGGTACTATTGAATTAGGGTTTCCTGGGGAAGAAGAATTTCCTAAGAGTTTTATAGGTCAAACTACATATGGTTTTAAGAAAGGGCAAGATTAACCGCCAATTGCTATCATACTACGGTTTTTTCCGTGAAGATCAGGGTCTTTAAATTGCTCAATACTTTCCATTCCTGAGCGAATTTTGTATTTAGTAACAACAGCTTTTTCAATGTATGGAAGGATGGAATCCCCTTGTCTTAAAGGGGTAAGTAGGTCTGTTTCATTAGAAGAGAATAAACAGTTTTTTAGTTTTCCGTTAGCAGTTAATCGTATGCGATTACAGGTGCTGCAAAAAGGGTTGGTTACTGAGCTTATTACGGCAAATGTACCTTGGTACCCTTTTATCTGATAATTTTTTGCAGTATCATTAGGGTTGTCGTTTATTCGAAGGATATCAGTTTTAGGGAAATCCGTATTAACGGTAT
Organism: Kordia sp.; assembly: GCA_002733415.1. Classification (GTDB taxonomy): domain Bacteria; phylum Bacteroidota; class Bacteroidia; order Flavobacteriales; family Flavobacteriaceae. The sequence goes on from NVVR01000002.1 coordinate 178,661, forward strand.
TCATTATTTCCTTGTATGAAACCATTTTGTCTATATTCCACTTATTACCATCAAAAGGCATAAACTCTATAAAACGAATATGTAGTGGTTTGTCTTTACTTAGTTTTATAAAAGAAGTAATTTCATCATCATTTATTCCTTTAATCAATACACAATTAAGTTTTACTTCAAAACCTTCGGTAATAAGTTCATTGATATTATTCTGTACCGTTTCTAAGTAATTCCGACGAGTAAGTGTTGTGAAACGTGAGGTTTGTAATGAATCTAAGCTTACGTTAACTTGTTTAATTCTTGCTTTTTTAAATGTTTCAATATGTCTATGAGTAGAAATTGCATTTGTTGTAATCGATAGCGTTACAGGTAGTGAAGACAGTCGCGTAATAATAGCATCAATATCTTTCCTAACTAAAGGTTCTCCTCCTGTGAGTCTTATTTTTGAAACTCCTTGTTTAACAAAAGCTTGAGCGATTTTAAAAATTTCGTCAGCAGTCATAAGGTGTGACTTAGGGGAGAGTTGTATTCCTTCAGCTGGCATACAATAAGTACAACGCAAATTACAACGCTCCGTTACTGAAATCCGTAAATAGCTATGATGGCGACCGTATGTATCTTTAAGTATGCTCATTAATCGTGTCTAGTTCCTTTTATTACTTTAAATGTGTGTAGTGCTGCTGGAAAAATAGCATCCATGCTTTCACTTGCGCCACGTGTAGAGCCAGGGAGAGCAAGAACCAATGTGTTATTAATCATTCCTGCAACACTTCTTGAAAGCATAGCGTAGTTTGTACGTTGTTGCCCATAATTACGTATAGCTTCTTCAATACCAGGTATAGTACGTGTAAGTAATGGTAATAGTGCCTCTGGTGTATTATCTCGATTTGATAATCCTGTACCTCCAGTATAAATAATCATATCAATACCATTACTAGCATAGGTGTTTGCTTTAGTTTGAATTTCAGTGAATTCATCTGGAATGATGTCATAATGAGCTATTGTAATTCCTATATTCTCTAATTTACTTATGATTGCTTTCCCCGCTTTATCTTCTTTTTGTCCTTTCGAGATTGTATCAGAACAAACAATTACAGCGGCTTTTAGGTTCTTTGGGATATTACTATTATAATCGCTTTTTCCGCCTGTTTTCTCCAACAATTTAATGTCTTTGATACTTATGTTTTTATCGATAGGCTTTAGCATGTCATACATGTTTAGTGCTACGATGCTGGCGCCATGCATTGCTTCAACTTCAACTCCAGTTTTATAAATAGTTTTTACTGTAACACGTATTTCTATATGTAGCCCATTTATGGAATACTCTATACCAGTGAATTCAATAGGTAGTGGGTGGCAATCAGGTAGTAATTCGGGAGTTTTCTTTACTCCTAAAAGCCCTGCTGCTTTACTCATGGCAAATACATTACCTTTAGGTACAGTGTCGTTTTGAATAGCTTCAATAGTATTTTGAGAGCCTACAACAACAGTAGCTTGAGCTATAGCTGTGCGTAAGGTGTTGTTCTTGTGTGTAATATCTACCATTTTATGAGCTAAATTAGTTGTTAACTTTCCATTGATGTGTTTGATCTGAATAGATTTCTTTTCCAAATATAGGTAGTACTACTTTAATACGTTCTACAACATCTTCAAGAGCTTTGAAAACTACTTTTCTATGTGGGGCAGAAACAAATACAAATAAGCAAATCTCTCCAGTTTTTACACTTCCTAAACTATGATAAATGTGCATACATGTGAGCTCATAGCTTTCAAAAATCGCTTCACGAATTTCATGCATTGCGGTAAGAGTCATTTCTTCATGAGCAGAATACTCAATAGCTTCAACCGTTTTACCATTTAGTTCATCTGCACGTACTTGTCCTAAAAATATATTATGAGCCCCTATACTTGTTTTGGATTGGTGTTTTGCAATAGTATTAGCAATAAAGTTTGGGGTGATGGGGCCTTGTATAAATATATTTTTAGGTTTTTTATTCATGGTCATGTGTTTTGAGTATTTTGGTGTGTAAAAATATTTAACCTCAACAATGGGGTTAATTCCTTGAGACTTATCTCAAACAAAAAAGGAGTTAAGGAGCTTGCTTTGGGTAGTTGATTTTATTATCCTCCAGCGAAAGGAGGTAATAAAGCAAGTTCTGTAATTGTTTTTGAGGTAATGGTTCCTTCTGTTATTTTTTGATTTACAGCTATATTAAATTCTAGATTAATAAGTTTAGGATATCTTTCAGTAAGTTGATTTCTTAATTGTTCAATAGTATTGAAAGATAGTTGCAATTGCTCTTCATGTGTTCCTACAATTTCAGCGATATTTCCAAAGTATTTTATTAGTAAGGGGTCATTCATTCTTTATTACATTTTTATTTTTTTAATTAGCTAATAGGTATTACAGTAATCATTTCCTCAGGGGTTATTTGCTGTTTCTCTTCTGGGAGGTATACCAAAGCATTTGCAACAGCGAAAGAGTTAAGCATTGAAGATGCTTGGCTATCTAATATTTCAACAATATTACCTTCTGTGTACGCTTTTAAAAATTGAGCACGATTCCCTTTTTTTATAAAGGAATTAGTAGCTTTCTTAAGGGTGCCATTTAAGTGTCTTGTGTTTCTATTTTCAAATAAAAATATAGCGTTTCTTACATAAATATAAAAACAACTAAGTGCAGATGCGGGGTTTCCTGGAAGAGCAAAGATAAAGTGACCTTCTTTCTTACCAAAATAAAGTGGTTTCCCTGGTTTTTGTTTGACTTTATAAAAAAGTTCTTTTACATTTATTTCTTGAAGAGCTGTATATACAAAGTCATAGTCGCCTACAGAAATCCCTCCCGAAATAATAGTAAAATCTGATTGCTTAATAGTACTTGCTATAAGGTGTCTAGTGTCTTCATAGTTGTCTGGAACATGATGTATTGTTACAATATCAATACCTAGTTGAGTTAAGGCACTTTTAAGCATGATACTATTGCTATCATACACTTGTCCTTTGTTTAGTTTTTCTCCTGGTTGTGCCAATTCATTGCCAGTTATGATAAGTGATACACTAGGTTTTTTATATACAGGTACTGTTGTAATACCTAAGCCTGCAAGAAAACCAATAGTGCTAGAGGTAATAGTTGTATTAGGTGATAAAGCTAAGTTGTTTAGTTCTATTTGTTCACCTATAGGTCTGATGTAATCACCAATAGCAATAGTATTTTCACAATAAAGAGTACTGTCTTTTTTATGAGTGTGTTCTTGGATAACAATGGCATTGGCGGTATCAGGAACAGGAGCTCCAGTAAATATTCTAACTGCTTGTCCTTTTTTTAATTCAAATGTATGATTATCTCCTGCTTTTATTTCCCCAATTATTTCATATGTAATTAAATTGTGCACATAAACTGCATAACCATCCATAGAAGATTGCCGAAATGGAGGCATAGCAATAGGAGTATGAATATTTTGAGCGATAACTCTATCTAAAGACTTCTCTAGAGGAATTATTTCATGATGAGAAGTACCTTTTACTTCTTGGTTTATTGATGCTATGGCCAGCTCTACAGATATCAAAATAATTGCTATATTTGGTCAAATATAATAAATTGAAAGGTAATTTATTGATTTAAAATAAGTTCAAGATAAGAATTAAGATTTTAGCATGAAATTGAAATTAAACTCATACTATTTATATTAATGGTTTTAAGTGTTTCAAGTATTCTCATTCTTTGCCTGATGTTTTTTGTAATTGCATTAGTATATTCTTCTGTAGGTTTTGGAGGCGGATCTAGTTATTTAGCATTGTTTGCATTGTTCGCATTGTCTTTTTATTCCATACGGTCTAATGCACTTGTTTGTAATATAGCTGTGGTTTCAGGTAGTTTGTATTGGTTTGTTAAAAAAGGGTACTTTTATGGAAAAGCTTTCTTTCCTTTTATAGTAACGAGTGTTCCGATGGCTTATTTAGGGGCTACATACAGGTTAAGTGAACAATGGTTTTTTATTTTGCTAGGAATTATACTTGTAATATCTTCAGTTTTTTTAATTGGACAAACGAAGTACTCTGAAATTAGTAATAATAAAACTACATCGCCTTATTTATTGTGTTTTTTAGGGTTGATTATTGGTTTTGTTTCAGGTCTTGTCGGTGTTGGAGGAGGTGTTTTTTTAGCGCCAATATTGTATTATATAAATTGGGGTACACCTAAAAAAATAGCATCTCTTTCCTGTGCTTTCATTTTTGTAAATTCTATTGCAGGCCTGATAGGTTTAATAGTAAGCGGTACTTTAGAATTGTCTTTTCCAATGACCTTTTTACTTCTGTGTTCGGTTATTTTGGGTGGGCAAATTGGAATTAGAATAAGTTTAAAGAATTTGTCTTCTATCGTGTTAAAACGCATAACAGCTTTATTGATTTTTATAATAGGAATGCGTGTATTACTGATAAATGGTCTAGAATTAATGTAGTGGGTGTTTCATAAATAGTTAGATGTTAGTTTACAGAGTTAACTTACTGACTAAGTAGCTAATTATTACGAAGTGTAGTTTGAAATGTTTTCAGGTCCTTCCAGGACTGTTCTGATAATTTGAAGTGTACCATCTTGCTTGGTGTCAATATGCCATTTTATTAAACATAATGTTCCGTTTTCAATTTCTATCCCGGTAATACTTCTTGGATGAACACAGCTACCGTCGTTAAACAAAGGGATCTCTCCAGGTTCTGGAAATCTAGGCCTGTGTGTATGACCAACTATTGTTATTAGATTGTTGTTGTCTTTAATCCATTTCTTTATTCGACGTTCAATTTTAATCAATTCTTTATAGTTTTTTGCAGGGCTCGTAGGGTCGGAAATCCCCATTATTTGTAGTGGTTTCCATAAAACACGTACAAAAAACCTACTCCATTTCCAGAAAATATAATTCCACCAATCTGCTTGGTGTCCGTGTGCTAAGAATAATTCTGTGCAACTGTTGACATCTCTTAAAATAATTCCTTCATGGTATTTTAGTTCAGGAAATAAAGGTTCGTCTTTACCTGTTTTAGGATTGAAAAAAGTGGAAAGGTGTTTCTTTACATAGTTTGGGTTTTTGTACACCATATCATGGTTTCCCCAGATTAAATGCATCCTGTTTTCTGAGTGAAACTTTTTTAATAACTCATAGATGTTTCTATGTGCATTAAAAATGGTTTTAAAGAATCTGTTTTCCCATAATTCGTCACCGTCACCTAGTTCGCAATATTGAAAATCATTTTCGTAGTAATGTTGAATTGCATGAGCGTATATGTTTCTGTTGTTCGCAAAGTCATCGGCATAACTATTGTCTCCTCTATGGCAATCACTAAATAAGATGAATTTATCTACTGCAGTAAATTCAATTACTTTGGCTTGTTGGTAGGCTCTTGTAAGTCTGGAGTTTGATGACATTGTAATATGGTTGAATCTTATTAACACAAGTAAATTGCGTCAATTCGAGTGATTTTTTAATAAAAAAATGTATCGAGATATGGTTATGGGGTATAAAGATATAAAAAATGCCCTTCAATTTGAAGGGCATTTCTTTAATTCGTAAGAGTGGGGAGCCAAATGTGCTTAGCCACTTATTTAAAGGCATTTAATCCTGTAACATCCATACCTGTAATTAGTAAGTGGATATCATGAGTTCCTTCGTAAGTAATTACGCTTTCTAAGTTCATAGAGTGACGCATAATACTGTATTCGCCAGAAATACCCATTCCTCCAAGCATCTGACGTGCATCACGAGCAATGGTTATTGCCATATCGACATTGTTACGTTTTGCCATAGAAATTTGAGCAGAAGTTGCTCTTCCTTCGTTACGTAAAACTCCTAAACGCCATGTTAATAATTGTGCTTTCGTGATTTCAGTAATCATTTCTGCTAATTTCTTTTGTTGTAATTGAAACTGTCCGATTGGTTTTCCGAATTGGATACGTTCTTTAGAGTATCTTAAAGCGGTATCATAACAGTCCATAGCTGCTCCAATAACTCCCCAAGCAATACCGTAACGTGCAGAATCTAAGCATCCTAATGGAGCTCCTAATCCTGATTTGTTTGGTAATAAGTTTTCTTTAGGAACTTTTACGTTGTCAAAAATTAATTCACCAGTAGCAGAAGCTCTTAATGACCATTTGTTGTGTGTTTCTGGAGTAGTGAATCCTTCCATTCCACGCTCAACAATTAAACCATGGATACGTCCTGATTCATCTTTAGCCCATACTACGGCTATTTGTGCAAAAGGTGCGTTAGAAATCCACATTTTAGCTCCGTTTAAAAGATAATGGTCACCCATATCTTTAAAGTTGGTTGTCATTCCTGAAGGGTTCGACCCGTGATCAGGTTCAGTTAAACCGAAACATCCTAACCATTCACCAGAAGCTAATTTTGGCAAGTATTTTTGACGTTGCTCTTCATTACCATATTTCCAAATTGGGTACATTACTAAAGAAGATTGAACAGATGCTGTAGAACGAACTCCAGAATCTCCTCTTTCAATTTCTTGCATGATTAAACCGTAAGAAATTTGATCTAATCCAGCTCCACCGTATTCTTCAGGGATATATGGTCCAAAAGCGCCAATACCTGCTAAGCCACTAACGATTTGTTTTGGGAATTCAGCTTTTTGAGCGTATTCTTCTATAATTGGAGATACATCACGCTTTACCCATTCACGGGCAGCGTCACGTACTAACTTATGCTCTTCTGTTAATAAATCATCTACGTTGTAATAATCAGGAGCTTGAAATAAATCTGGTTTCATGTGCTGGTTTTTATATGGTTAATGAATTAGATTGAATAGTTCAATATAATCATGTTTAGATTTTAAATTATTGAAAACAAATGTATGTAATGAATTGTAACAAAACAACTTGATAATGTTATTTTTTAAATCCAACTAAGGAGTAGGTGATAAGGTGTGGTTGTGTAAACTACTTAGCCTACTTTTATATACAGTCTTTTAGGTTTAGGTAGCTAATTGTGTGAATTTACATTTTTAAATAAAAATCTTTTGTCAAGTTAATGTAGTCTTCGGTGTATTGGTGTCTGCTTGTTTCAATAGTTAACTCAGAAGTGTTTATAATTGTTTTTGTAAAAGAAAACTCTAAGAGGCTTCTTTTTATTTCTGAAGTATTTGTTCCTTTAACTCTTGTGATTCTGTTTGGGTATAAGCCAGTTTTCTCTGCTAGTAAAATAAAGTTTACTTCTTCTGAGAAGGGTATGATAAATGATGCTTTTCCGTTATCGTCTAATAGTTTTGCAGTACCATATAGTAAGTGTTCAAAAGGAAGCGCATCTGTAAATCGAGCGAGATCCCTTTGTGGATTGTCGGTTTTGTAATTCTCAGAATAAAAAGGCGGATTCGAAATTATCAAATCGTATTTATCGTCAATTTCTTCTACAAATTCATTAAATCCGGCATGGTAGCAAAAAAGCCTGTCTCCCCAGGGAGAATCTTCAAAATTACTGGCGGCTTGTTCAAAAGCGGCATCATCAATTTCTATTGCTTCAATGGTTTCCGCATGACTTCTTTGTGCTAGTATTAAAGATAGTATTCCTGTTCCAGCTCCAATATCTAATACTGAAAAAGGATTATGTTTTACAGAAGTCCAGGCACCAAGTAGTACTCCATCTGTGCCAATTTTCATGGCGCATCTATCTTGGTTTACAGAAAACTCTTTGAATTGAAACGGTTTATTCATTTTTACCTGATTAATTGTAAAAGTTAGGTGAATATGGTTTAAGTAACATAATTAGCCAATTGTCATTAAAAAAAAACTAGTATTCAGTTTTGTCTTTTTTTTCTGTCCATTTTTGAAAAGGGACTAATGCAATGTCACGTGCTAATTGTTCAAAAGCAATACTGCGTTTTTCGTATGGTAGGGGAATTTGTTTGTAAATAAATTCATCATCAAAACCTATACTAGCCGCGTCTGTTTGATTACTCCCGTAATACACTTTGTCGGGGCGAGCCCAATAAATTGCACCTAAACACATAGGGCAAGGTTCGCAAGAAGTATAAATTTCACAACCATTTAATTGAAATGAATTTAAATTTTTACAAGCATCTCTAATAGCCGTAATTTCCGCATGTGCCGTAGGATCGTTGGTAGAGGTTACTTTGTTGTTTCCTTTACCGATAATTTTTCCGTTTTTTACGACAACGCATCCAAAAGGCCCTCCTTCATTATTTTTTATTCCTTCCAAAGCTGCATTAACAGCTTCTCTCATGAAGTTTTCTTTTTGGTTACTCATTTCCGGATTGATTTTTATTCTTTTCTAATAATAATTTCTTTTGGTATCTTCCTTGAACTAAATCAATAATAACTAATACAATTATTATAAAATAAAAGGTTGTTTTGCTCATAGGCGTAACAGCATTACCAAATAAATGTAAGTGTGCTAAATGTCCACCTTCTGATAATAGCATTACCCCAACAATTAATAAAATGAACAATCCTAATACTTCGTACATTCTGTTTTTTTGTAAAAAGTCAGATACTTTGTCTGCCATAACAATCATTAAAACACCTCCTAAAACAATGGCGATGGTCATTAGAATTAGCTGATTTGTAAATTCCATATGGCTAGTTAATGCCATGGCGCTTAAAATAGAATCGAATGAGAATACTAAATTCATAATCACAATCCATACTATAACGGTATTGATTGACATTTTCTTTTTGTCTGTTTCTTGGTGTTCGTTAAGAAGCATCATGTGCCATATTTCTTTTATAGCAGTATAGATAATAAATACACCTCCTCCAAGTACTATTAAACTATGTACGTTAAATTCAAATTCAACAATACTATTGTCATGTAGGCTTATAAATGGATTTTGGAAATATTGTATTAATGACATTAAAGCAAATAATAATACGATACGTAATATAATAGCTAATCCAACTCCAATTTTTCTCACGAAACTTTGTTTTTTTTTAGGAGCTTTTTTTGATTCTAATGCGATGTATAGTAGATTGTCAAAGCCTAATACGGCTTGTAGTAGTACAAGCATTAATAGTGTGAATAGACTGTCTAATGTAAAAAGTGTTTCCATTGAGTGTAGTTTTTGTACAAGTGTGAAGATAAAATAATTATTCTATAGTATTAAAAAACCTCAACAGATATATGTTGAGTTTTTTTAGCAGAGAGGAAGGCTCTCACGCCTAGTCTCCACCCCTTTGTTGTATAAGCTTTGCAAAAGTAAAGAATAATATGGACACCTGAAATTTATTTGTATTTATTGAAGATTAAGATATTTGTTATATCATTTATAAACATGAACATAATAAAAGTCCTGAAGCTGAATTATCAATAATTCAATGGATAGAGATCTGGTATAATACATTCTTCTTTAGGGAATAAATGAATACAAGAATTTGAAATAAAAACTAATAATCAAAATATAGTCGCTTAACTATTTGTCCGCTTTTTTATTGCAAGTCCAATAATGTAGGAGATGTAAATCTAGATGGTACTATACGTTACCAGGGTTCTAGAAATGATGCAAATACTTTGAAGGATATCATTTTATGCTATCCTAATAATCTAAGTTCACCATCAAATTTATTTTTGATATTAGAACAATTACCTGAAAATTAAAAAAACAGATGTGAATTTCAAGTAATTGATAAGAGGGTGTTGTGTATAATTAACCCTTTTGAAAGAATGTCGTATTTAGTGTAAAAATATTGGAGACTGTAATGTAACTACATGTTGTTAAGCTTGTTAGGTGTTTATTCTTATTTTTTTTTTAGAATATTTAACGAATTATCTTCTTTTAAGTGCTTTTTTTTTTTGAAAATGACATTTAAAAGAAGATAAAAAAGCATTTTAGCGGTAATTAATGTCTTTTGACGAATTCTTGTGTTTTTATTGTAATATATTTTAGAATCATGTATATATTGAAACACTTAATAACCCAAACAAAACTACACATGAAGAAAATTACACTTAGAGCTGTGTTCACAGCTTTTATGGTAATGAGTATTTCTGTTATTCAAGCTCAAAGTAAAAATGCTACAGGTAATGTAGTGACTACTAGCAACTTAAATAATGGAATTACTTACAACCAATTAACAAAAGAAAATCAACAATCTTTAAATTCAACAGGCTATGTGAAATGTGCGTCCTTAGAAATGCATGAACGTAGGATGCAAAGAGAAGGGAACTCGCAATATAATGATGCTTTTAATGACTGGTTAGAACCATTGGTTGAACAGCGTAAACTGCTTATGGCTCAACAAAAAGCGAACGGTACATTTAAAATGGCTGTTACTACTATACCAATTATATTTCATATTATTACTGATGGTGTTGGAGCGGAAAACTTATCTGCTGCTCAAATACAAGCACAGATAGATCAGTTGAATCTAGATTTTAGTAATCAGGCAGGTAGTACAAATCCTGTTGCTGCAGATGCAATGGTTCAATTTGTGCCTGCACAAGTAGATCCATCTGGAACCCCTCTAGCGGAACCGGGTATAGATAGAATAACAACTTTTGGAGATGGGCCATTTCCTACTAGCGATTTTGACGTTGGAGATGGAGGGTTAGAAATTAAGTCTACTGTTTGGGATCGATCTCAATACGCTAACATATGGACAGCAGATATCTCAGGAGGTATATTAGGATATGCACAATTCCCAAGTAATTCTACTTTGCCAGGCTTTAATGTAAATGGGGGAACAGCACAAAATGATGGGGTTGTTATTGGTTATGGAACAGCAGGTTCTGTGGCAATTCCAGGAACTGCGGGTCAATATAATCTAGGAAGAACTTTAACGCATGAAATTGGTCACTGGATAGGTTTACGCCATATATGGGGTGACGGAGGTTGTGGAGTAGATGACTATTGCAACGATACTCCTTCAGCTGGAGGGGCTAATTACGGTACAGCACAAAATACATCTTGTGGTTCAGCAGATCAGGTAGAAAACTATATGGATTATACAGATGATGCAATAATGAACATTTTTACAGCTGATCAAGTGGCTAGAATAGCGACAGTAATTTCTGTTGCTGATGGGTTTGTTGATTTAGTTAATTCTACAACTGGAGATGCTGATCCTACTGTTTCATTTTTAGCTAATAGTAGTGCTAATCCAAGTGAAGGAAGTGAATGTTCTTTTACAGATATAACTAGAACTGTAAGTTTAGGAGTAGCAGCTAATGCTATTACAACAGTTAATTTTACTGTAAATAATGGAGGGACTACCGCTACTAATGGTGTGGATTTTCAATTAATGACAAATAGTGTATCTTTTGCAACTGGAGTTACTGGAACAAGAGATATAACAATTAGATTGTTTCATGATGCTTTTGTAGAAGGAGACGAAACTGTGCAAATAGATTTTTCAGTAACTACTAGTGGAGATGCTGTAGCTGGAGTTAACAATAGTGTAACTATTACTATAGCAGACGATGACATTGTGCCTGCTTCTACTTATAACGCCACAATATTTTCTGATGATTTTGAATCGTATACAGATTTTGCTATTACTAATGTAGGTAACTGGACGATGATAGATAATGATGGAGATGCTACTTATGGGGCGGATACGCAGGATTTCACTAATGAAGCATATACAGGTTCATTTATAGTGTTTAATCCAGCTGCTACTACACCTGCATCAGGTGCGGGTTGGGCTGCTCATGGAGGTGATAAAGGTTTCTATTGTTTCAATTCAAATGGAAGTGTAAGTGGTACACCATTAAACGATGACTACGCTATTACACCACAAATGACAAACGGGACTAATGGAGAAATAAAATTCTGGGCACAAAGTCTTACAGATAATTACGCTGGAGGCGAGCGTTTTCAAATTGGAGTTTCTGAAACGAATGATGGAAATGGAATCACCTATGTGACCCCTGGACCGTATGTAATACCACCAATAGGAGGTTGGACTGAATATACCTACACTATTCCAGCTTCTTTTGATAATAAAAATATTTATGTCGCTATTCATGTAGTGTCTGCTGATGAATTTGTGTTTATGTTTGATGATATATCGGTTACAGCTGATGTTACAAAGGCGATTCAAACTACTGTAAATGACGGAGTTACTAATGACCAGCTTAATTTACCGGGTACTGGAACAGTATATACCAGTGATTCTAGTTCTGGAGATTTAATGTCAGATATTATAAATAATGACACTTTTAATTATGGTTGTACTACTAGTTCTGTTTTTAGAGCAGGAACTGGTGCAGAAGCATACAATGGAAGTACTTCTCCTAATTTGGCTATGAATAAAGTATTTAATATACTGCCTACTACTACAACTAATTCAGGAGATACAACTGTTAAGTTTTATTTTACAGAAACTGAAATAGCTGGATGGGAAGCTACTACTGGTTTAACTAGAGCGTCATTAGTTATTTATCGAGAAAGCGGAAATGAAATTATTACTCCAACAATAGGCGCTTTTGGTAGTAACGTAACTTTAACAGGAAGTTTTACGGGCTTAAATGGTAATTACTATTTTGGAACCACTGCTACTTTTGCTAAAATTTCGGTTTCTCCAAAAGTATACTTACAAGGAGCAGCTTTAAATCCAAACTCAGGAGAAGAAAGTTTAATGCGAGATGATTTACGTGTTGCTGGAGTTATTCCTACAACAAGTCCTTATGTAGATGCTTTAGTCTGTAACGCTAGTGTATTTACTACTGCTGGAGCTAATGCTATAGTTGACTGGGTATTTGTAGAACTAAGGGATGAAACAACTAACACAACAATTGTATATAGTCAATCGGCTTTATTGCAACGTGATGGAGATGTAGTTGGAGTAGATGGGATATCAGCCTTAACTTTTGATTCTGTGAGTAGGAATTTTCATATAACCATTAAGCATAGAAATCATTTGGGAATAATGAGTTCTAGTGCTATAGCATTGTCTAGTTCACCAACAACTGTGGATTTTACTAATTCAGCAAGTCAAATTACTTATGGTAGTAATGCTCAAACTAGTTTTGGAATACCAAGTGGAGTAGTGGCAATGTATGCTGGTAATGTAGGGGGAGATATTTCAGTAAGATATCAAGGCTCAGGAAATGATACCAATACAATTAAGGATCAAGTATTGGCAGATGTAGGAAATACCACTACGAGTAATTTACATTTATTTACGGGGTATAATATGGCAGATGTTAATTTAGACGGATCAATCCGTTATCAAGGATCAGGAAATGATTCTAATACAATTAAAGATGTTATTTTAGCACATCCTGATAATCAAAGTTCGCCATCAAATTTGTTTTTGATACTAGAACAATTGCCAGAAAACTAAATAATAACTAACTTTGATTATCAGAAAATAATCAAAGTACGATTATCAGAATGCTATATTATAACATTCTGATAGTCAGGGTTATTTAATGATGTTGGAACAATGATAGAAAATAAAAACAAACAAAAAAACAAAAAAATGAAACACTTCTACTTAACTATTACGACACTAATTTTAGCATTTAGTATGAATGCTCAAACCACAGGGCAGCTAATGGATTTTAGCTTATCTTATATAGGGAATAATGCTGATGGACAGGCTGAAATAGCTTTGATGGCTACTCCAGATTTTACACAGACAAATGGTAACTCAGCCGATATGGGTTGTGTTATAAGAATTACAGGAGCAGCAGGAGCAGTTATAGTTGAAGGAAACTCTGCTTTTGTTAATGACCTTGTTGGGGCATTTCCAGGAACACCTGAATATCTTATTCCAGCAGCAGAATGGAGTATAGTGAAAGTAG
>NVVR01000059.1 GCA_002733415.1 Kordia sp.
GTGTCCATCGTCGCCATCGCGAGGCCCGCGCCGTTCACCAGACAGCCGATGTTGCCGTCGAGAGAGATGTATGCGAGGTCGAACTTCGACGCCTCGATTTCAGCCGGATCTTCTTCGTCCAGATCGCGGTATGCGACGATTTCCGGATGACGGAACAGCGCGTTCGAATCGAAGTTGAACTTCGCGTCCAGCGCGATCACCTTGCCGTCGCCCGTGACCACGAGCGGGTTGATTTCGGCGAGCGATGCGTCGGTTTCCCAGAACGCCTTGTACAGGCCCTTCAGGATCTCACGTGCTTGCGGGATCGATGCGTCCGGCACGCCGATCTTCTTCGCGAGATCGTCGGCTTCCGCGTCCTGCAGGCCCAGCGACGGCTCGACCGCCACCTTGTGGATCGCTTCCGGCGTTTTCGCAGCGACTTCCTCGATGTCCATGCCGCCTTCGCTCGACGCCGCACCATGCTTTTTTGTAACTGGAACTAATCCTGAAGCAGACTTCCCTGCATCTTCAGTATTAAAATCTAACTCCTTCATTTCAAATGGCCAAGCACTTGTATTTAATAAGCTCGTTTCACCTACAATTGTTAAAGATAAATTATCTGAACTTATTTTCGCCCAACGAACATTAGTTTTATTCCCTGTTTCTTGTGGTCTGGAATATCGATGAAATCCATCACTTATTTTTTCTGAATAAATACCAGCCTTCACTCCTGTTTTTCTATCCCAATAACTCTCTTCTGGTCCATTGCCATACCAAGAAAGTGAATTAAAATCATCAGCTAAAGTCACATACATTCCAAGCCTTGGGACATTTGGTAAATCTTCCTCTTTCGGATTGAAACTATAATCAACTTTTAAAATTCCATTTGCATGAATAGTATAAACTACAATAGCATTTGCTTTAGTATTAGGTAATTTATACGCTACACTATACCTAACGCCTACGGCTGTCTTTTTAGGAGCTTTAATTAATTTAGCAGTGCTGTTATAAGTTGCGTCTTGCCATATTTTCGCCCACTTATTCATCCCGTTCCCTAAGTCATTATCGGTCGGTGGTCGCCAAAAATTAGGTTGAATAGGTTTCTTTGTAATTTCATTCCCTTTATAGTTCCACGTAATGATTTCTCCAGATGTAGCATCCAATGTTAACTGTACATTGGTGTTACTAATTACTATCTGTTCAGAGTTAGTAATAGTTAAATCATTCATTACTAAAAGTGAATCGTCAATTGAGTTGCCTTTTTGTAATATAAACTCATCCCAAGCAATTTCATGTCCTTTTTTAAGTAAGGTAGTTACCTCTTTCTGGAGTAAACTCACTTGTAAGATATATTCACTATTAGGAGAAAATTGATTAGGGAATTTTTCGAATCGAATTTTCTGAGACTCTTGTGGAGATACATCAACTCCAATATTATTATGAGAGAAAAAAGAAACACCATCTTTTAAAACTTTCCAACTAATCATTTTATTTGATAAATCGGCAAAGAAATTCTTGTTTACAATCTCGATAGTTCCATTTCCTAAATACTTAAACTGCACTGGCTCATACACTTTTTTCACCTCAGAAAGATGTGGATTCGGATTACGATAAGGGTCAACAAGTCCGTTATTTAAAAAGTTTCCGTCTGTAGGCAAATCAGGATGATAATCATGACCATAAGCCAAATAAGGGTTTCCGTTCTCGTCTTTATATTCTAAGCTCTGGTCTACCCAATCCCAAATATATCCTCCCTGAAGATTTGGATATTGCTCAATAATATCCCAGTAGTCCTGTAAATTCCCAACAGAATTACCCATAGCATGAGCGTATTCAATCATAATCGACGGTTTATCTGATTCTGATTTCCCATGATTAATCAAGTTTTCTGGCTTAGGATACATAGGACAGTATAAATCAGTATAATCTTCTTTTCCTGCAGGTTCATATTGCACAATTCTATTACTATCATTCGCCTTTAACCATTTGTAAGTACTTCTGAAAACCTCACCTTCTCCAGCCTCATTTCCTAATGACCATGAATAAATAGAAGGATGGTTTCTGTCACGATAAAACATACGTTGTGTTCGCATCATATGAGCAGGTAACCAACTCATTTCATTCCCGATTTGTGTGTCCTTATCTATTGCTAAAGGATGACTTTCAATATTAGCTTCATCTACTACATATAAACCATATGTATCACATAAATCCAACCAATATGGGTCATTTGGATAATGCGAACTTCGTACCGCGTTAATATTATTCTCTTTCATCAAGCGAATGTCCTTTTCCATAGACTCCTTGGATACGACATGCCCTGTAAAAGGATCTGTTTCATGACGATCGACTCCTCGGATATAAATAGATTTTCCGTTGATTAATACTTGGCTATCTTTTATTTCAACAGATTTAAACCCTACATTACGATTGATGTACTGATTGTTGTTCTTGTTTTCAAGATTTTCTAAAGCTATTTTTATAGTGTATAAATTAGGAAGCTCTGCCGACCATTGTTTTATATTTTCAATTGTCTTTTCTGAAATGATATCCAATTTAGAATTAGCGAGAACCTCAACAGTTTTTGTCTCTTTAAAAACTGATTTATCATTATCTAATAACTCAATGGTGAATTCCCTTGATACTAATTCAGATGTAGCATTTGTAATAGATACTGTTCCTTTAAAAACACCATTTTTATAATCATCTACTAAGTTAGTATAGGAGTGGTAGTCCGTAATGGCAACTTTTGGGGTACTATACAAATATACGTCACGTTCAATACCACTCATGCGAAGCATATCCTGACTTTCTAAATAACTGGAGTCACTCCAACGGAATAATTGTAACGCAATAAGGTTTTTCCCTTCTTTAAGGTATTGTGTAATATTGAATTCAGCGGGGGTTTTACTTCCTTGAGAATAGCCAACATAATTACCATTTACATATACATACATGGCAGATTTTGCACCAGCGAAATGCAAGATAATGTCTTGTGATAAAAATTCATTGTCTAATGCAATTTCTTTTCGATACGTTCCTACGGGGTTATAATCTGTTGGTGCATCTGGCCATTTTGTAGTAAACGGATAACGCTCATCTAAATAAATAGGATGTCCAAAACCTACTACTTCCCAGTTTGCTGGAACAGCAATAGTAGTCCATTTTGTGTCATCAAAATCAGTGTTTTGAAAAGTAGTTGGACGCTGCTTAGGGGATTTTACCCAATTGAATTTCCAATCACCATTTAAACTTAAAAAACGTTGTGACTTTTCTTTTTTATCTATAAAAGCCGATTCGAAACCAAAAAAAGTTGCTCTTGGAGCTAATTTATGTTCTTCAAATATTTTGTGATTGTAATGATTTTTTTGCTCAGAAACCTGTATCAACGGTTTCGATTTACAACTTGCTAATACAAGCGTAAGTACTAAAATAAAATAACGGTATTTCATTAGGCAATGTTTTTCATAAAATCTTCAGTAAAGATTTTTCGTAAATAAAATAATAATTCTTCTGCATTCTCTTTAGTAAATACAATCGGAGGTTTAATTTTCAACACATTATGGTCCGGCCCATCGGTACTCATTAAAATACCATGATCTTTCATACGGTTTGCCAAGTAATCGGTTTGGGCTGCTAATGGATTCATTTTGCCATCTACGAGTTCTATTCCTAAAAATAGCCCTTGCCCTCTAACATCTCCAATAATAGGAAACTCCTTAGCTAATTGTTTTAATTCAGCTTTTAAAAACGCTCCTACTTGTAGCGCATTTTCTTGTAATTTTTCTCTTTTTACAGTACGCAATACTTCCGTTCCAATAGCGCAAGAAACTGGGTTTCCACCAAACGTATTAAAGTATTCCATACCATTAGCAAATTTGTTCGCTACTTCCTGAGTACACACTACAGCTGCTAAAGGATGTCCGTTTCCTAAAGGTTTTCCTATAGTAATGATATCCGGAATAACATCATGTAACTGAAACCCCCAAAAGGTTTTTCCCATACGACCACAACCTACTTGAACCTCATCAGAAATACAGAGTCCACCAGCTGCTCTAACATATTCATAAGCTTTTGGCAAAAAACCTTCAGGTAATTCTATTTGCCCACCACAGCTAATAATCGGTTCAATAATAAAAGCACCAACACCTCTGTTTTTAGAGTGAATAATATCTATTTGTTTTTGAACCTCTTCGGCATAATAACCACCAGTACTATCTCCACGATATTTTCCTCTAAAAGCATCTGGAAGTGGGAAAATATGAGTGTGTTCCGGAGCGCCTTCTCCGCCTTTGCCATCAAATTTATACGAACTAATATCAATACACATATTCGCATTACCATGATACCCAACTTCAGAAGCGATAATGTCGCGTTCACCAGTATTTGCTTTTACCATACGTATAGCTAATTCATTCGCTTCACTTCCTGAGTTTACAAAATGTAAAACAGATAGTTCATCGGGTAGTGTTGCTAACAACTCTTCTGCTAGCGCATTAATATTATCATGTAAATACCTTGAATTAGTATTAATCAATGCCATTTGGTCTTGTCCAGCTTGTACAACTGCACCATGTTCATGTCCTACGTGTGCAACGTTATTTACGGTGTCTAAATATTGCTGTCCGTATTGATCTATTAAATATTGTCCGTCACCACGAACCATTTTAATTGGTGTTTTATATTGTAAACTTAAGCCTTTACCAAGGTGTTGTTTTCGGTAAGTTATTAGGTGTTTATTAGATTGTTTATTTGCAATAGAGAGTGTTTTATTCTTAAATATCAAATTCGGATCTGGACAAATACTCTTCCAGACAGCTGTTTGCTTAAAATAAGCTACTCCAGGGAAGTCATTGGTAAAATCCAACATCGATAACAGCAATTGAAAATGTAAATGAGGAACCCAATTTCCATTTTCATTCATGTTACCTAAATAACCAATACATTCTCCTTTTTTAATAGTATCACCTACTTGATATTGTTTCGTACTTGCTTCAGACAAATGTCCGTATAAACTATAAAACTCAAATGAATCGGCTTGGTGTTTTAATATAATTAAACCACCATAGTCTTTATCATTATTGTTATAGCTTGTAATTATTATTTCACCATCTAAAAATGCATGAACAGGAGTTTGAGCAGGTAACCAAAAATCGGTTCCTAAATGGATAGTTCTACTTTCTCTACCATTATTCCCTATTTTGTCATAAGC
>NVVR01000036.1 GCA_002733415.1 Kordia sp.
AACAATACGTAACAGGCAGCAATATATTTACGTCAAAAAAATCCCATGAGCTGCATTGAGGACCTCCGCTGCGGCTCTGATTCTTTTTGACCGATGTGATGATGATAAACGCGATTAGCCGATCACGTGTTAATATGGATTAAGTAGTCGACCCTGAACAACGTGATTCAGGCTGCAGCGGCTATATATGAACCCTGATTTCCGGCGATGATGCCCCTCGTTGTTTGCATGGCGGTGAGGATTGCTGCGAGCAGATAGGCAAAAAGAGACCTCAGGTGGTTCAGGATCTTTCGGATATTGTGGCCGCAACCGCACAGGACGGCGAAGATGGCATCACCGCGCAGGCCCTTGAGGGGGCATCTTGCCAGGCGTCCGTCGGTCTTCATGTGTCCGATCTCGGGTTCTATGGCGCTGCGTCGTCGGAGAAGCTTTTTCAGTGTGGGCGTCAGGCCGCGCCTGGAGCCTGAGATCAGAACACGGGTCTTTTCCACACCGTGGCCACGATAGCCGCGATCGACAACGGCCAGTGCCGGACGCTGATCCGTCAGGATTTCCACCTGTTCCAAAGCTTCTGACAGCGTGTGCCCGTCATAAGGGTTGCCGGGCAGCGCACGCATGCCCACCACGAAGCCTTCCTTGATCGTCGTGGCAATACTGACCTTGGTGCCAAATTCGTACCGGACCCGGGCCTTGCCCTTGGAGATGCAGTCGACGTCAGGTTCATGCAGGGCATAGATTTTACCGCTGCCCTTTGCGGGCTGGTGCAACAGCCGCGAGACCAGGACCAGGGTGTCGAGGACAGTTTCGCGCAATGCGCCGACCGGTATCAGACCGAGCTGACGTTAGCTACCACAATGGTCTTTGGAAGTATTGAATTTAACTTGTATACAAACTCCTTTTCATCAAGGGAATTTTCAGAATCGAAATGCGCAAAAATCTGAGTTGCATGTACTCCAGCATCTGTTCTTCCAGCTCCTACAACACCAATTCTAGTACGTAACAAAGTGGTTAATACTTGCTCCAAAACCTCCTGTATAGAAATTGCATTAGGCTGGATTTGCCAACCATGATAGTTTTTTCCGTTATATGAAAGCTCAATGAAATATCTCAATTTATTTGTTTTTAATCTATGATTTAAGTCAACCTCTTCGGGGCAAGCCAACGAAGAGGTTGATTTAATATTATACTTTTTCGAACAAGGAAAGCCTCGGGGTATTAAACCCACTGGTGGAAATAAAAAAAATTAAGTACCCACTATAAACTTATTACTCGCATTCAAAACCAATTAATGAAGAATAAAACTTAGTATCAAATTCAAATAACGTCATTTCAAGTGATTTTCAATAGAAAATTATATCGAGAAAAGTTATTTAAATTCATACGTATAAATTCAAACTTCTATTTTATTTTAGCAAATATAAGCTATGATTTATGAATAATAATTTTACCTACTGTTAAAGTAAATAAAATACGTTCATTCCCATAAAAAAACTACTTTTGACGCATTAACTTTTGACTTTATAACTAAACTATGACCAAAATATTATTGTTATCCGATACACATAGTTTTATTGACGATCAAATTTTAAAGTATGTAAAACAAGCTGATGAAGTATGGCATGCTGGAGATTTAGGTAATTTAAGTGTTACCGATGTCATCAAAAAGCTAAAACCATTAAGAGCTGTGTATGGTAATATTGATGACGCTACTGCAAGATTAGAATTCCCCCTAAACAACAGATTCCTATGCGAACAAGTAGATGTTTGGATTACTCATATTGGTGGTTATCCAGGAAAATACAACATCAATATTAGAGAAGAAATTAAAAGGAATCCTCCAAAAATATTCATTGCAGGTCATTCACATATTTTAAAAGTACAATACGATAAAAAGTTGCAATTATTACACCTCAACCCAGGAGCCTGTGGAAAACATGGCTTTCATAAAGTACGAACAATGATTCGTTTTGAAATTGACGGAAGTGATATTAAAAATATGGAAATTATTGAGTTGGAGCAGCGGAAGTAAATACCCCCAACAAGTTTACACTTATTGAGGGTAATTAATTATTAATATATGTAAAAAATATTATTTATCTTTCTTTTTTCTTATAGCTCTTTCTATAATTGTTTTGTCAGCTATCCAATTAAATGTAAAAGCTAAAGAAAATATTATTATCCCATCTTTTAAACTTTCTATCATATCTGTAAAAATTAATATACTTAAAGTTATACCTATAGGATTAATAAATAAACGAACAAATTTCATTACTATATTGATTTTATTTAGTTTCACAAGCCACACCTTGAACTACAACACTTACGATAGCTGAAATACAAGCACCAGCTATAGCTCCTCCTACAGCTCCTGCAACTGTTCCAGCAGGCCCTAACCATGAACCTAACATTCCACCCCAGATTGCACCTGATATTGCACCCGATATTGCAGCGCCTCCCACAGCAGCACCACTAGGAGAACATCCTTTATTGAATATCAAACTTGGATTTACTAATTCATCTTTATAAACCTCAACAGTAGCGAATACACCCGCCAAACTTTCTAAAGTTGAGTCAGTATTATAGTCCATCTTATATTGATTTAAAAGCAAAACCATTCCTTTATAATCCTTATTATTTTCCAAAATTATTAATTGGTTAAAATATCCAACAGCTTTTTTTGATAGTCCTAAACTGTAAATACCTTTTGATGTTTTATCATTAGTTGAATAATTTGCACTAACATATTTATAGTTCTCAATATCAAAATTTAAGTTTACAGATTTAAAAGCTAATAATGCATTGTCTTCTATTTGAGATGGGGCAGATTTTGACATTTCAATTGCTTCATAAGCTAAGTCCTTATATATTAATGCTTCATTAAGATAACTATTATATGACTTTTTCAAAATTAATTTATTTTGAATTTCTTTATTACTATCTTTTGAATTACCAATTTGAATTTCTTTATTACTATCTTTTGAATTATCAATCAGTTCATCATCATTAGAACATGACATAAATACAGAAGAAACTACAAAGACAGCTAAAAGAGCAAGTAGGTTAAATTTAAAATTTTTCATTTTGTTTAATTATTTTTTGATTTATAAATTAGTTTTATCAAAAAAATGGGCGCCTTATTTTTGAACAGTACAAATCAATAAAATAAAAAAGTCAAAATAAAATTTTCTTGATTTTTGTTTTTAACAGCTCCTGTTTACAAATTGCTAAAAAAACCGTCTAAACGATGGGTAAGATTGTATTTTCAAGAAAACTAACTTACCATTAAAGACTATATATCAGCGATTTAAGTAAAATTTAATTTAACCAATGATAACTAAAGTTTCTTCCAACGGATTCAATTCTTTTTTCAACATTGGAATCAAATCAGTACCAAATTCTAAATATAATTCAGAAAAGTTCACATTTCGTTCCTGTAAACTTTGGTTAGGAAATAACTCATCTTGTATAAAAGTATATGAATTAAGTATTTCTTTCAGCTTACGTTTCTCTGCTCTTAACAAACGTTTCTCTAAGGCATCCAATCCGTTTAATTGCTTTTTTTCTTGTGCAGCAACAGCTCCTATAAAAGATTCATCAGTTTCTTTAGCCAACGCGTATAATTCTTTAAACTGATTTTTTAAAAACTCTTTTTGAGATGAAAAATCGATAACCAGTTCTGAAAGTTCTTTTGTTTTTTTACTTAGTAGATCCGTTTGTTTCAAAAACAACTCTGAAATAGACAATTTTAATTTGGTAATTCTTTTTTGTTGCGCTTCAGTAATTACCAATGCAGAATTACGCAATAATAACATTGGAAAAACAACATCAAAAGCTTCAAACATTGCTTTCATTTCAAACCAGTATGCTAATTCCCCTCCTCCTCCTATATAACATAAGTTTGGTAATACTACTTCCTGATACAAAGGTCGTAATAACACATTAGGAGAAAAGCATCCCGACGCCTCTTGCAAATGATCAAGCACCCCTTCTTTCGTCCATGATATATCAGTGTTATTTACTTTATACAATCCATCTTCATAAACTATACGCTCACGTACTCCTTCACTGATATAAAATAAGTTTATTTCTCTTGGATTTACTTGTATTTTATAATTATCTGGTAATTCAGTTATCGTTTGTGTTACCTCCTTAAAAGAGGTTTGTTGTAATAATTCCTGTTTTATATACGGAACAAACAACTGTTTTAAATTTGAATCATTAGCATCCAAAACTACCAATCCGTATTTCCCGAACAATTCGTTTGCTAAAAATCGAGTTGCATCGGCTAAATTGGAATGTTTTACATATGCGTTTTCAAATAGCTCCCTTAAATAAGTAGCGTTTTTACCTGGGCCTGTTTTATCAGAAAATAATGCAAACACTTCTTCCAAACCCTTGGTAGACAACTCCCCTACGGCTCCTCCGAAACCACGATTCCATTGAATCTTATCTCCTTTGAAATTGAAATAATTTATTTCTTCAAAATCATGATCTTCTGTTGCCATCCAATACATGGGAACAAAGTTTTGTTCTGGGTGTTTAACCGATAACTCTTCACATAAATTAATAGTTGATATTATTTTGTATAAGAAGTATAACGGACCTGTAAATAAATTTAATTGATGGCCAGTGGTAATGGTAAATGTATTTTGCTGTTGTAACAGCTCAATATTTTTAGTTGTTACTTCAGAAGTACTTATGTCTTTATATTGTTTTTGAAGTGTATTTACTAAGACAGTTCGATTGGATTCCGAAAACTGCTTCTCTTCTATTTGAGCAGCAAAATTATCTAATAATGGAAATCGATTATAAAAAGGCTTCAATTCAGTATGTTCCTCTAGATAATCACATATCAGTGATGAAAAATAATTTGTTTCTCTAAAAGGAATACTTGACATAAATATCTTTTTTGGTAAAGATACTTCCTTTTGAAAAATATCTAAATCATCTGTCGGATATTTCAATAAAGGATAACAAAAAAATTTGATTCTTAATTGAAAGAAAATATACCTCACTTTAGACTAATCAAAAACTAACTTCGAAATGCTCAGTATGATAAAAGTAAAAAGGCTACCTTTTCAGGAAGCCTTTTTAATAATTCAGTAAATACAATCCATATAGAAAATCCCATAGTGGCTTCGTTTATAAGCTTGTATTAATACAAACTGTTTATTCTTTTAACACTTTTAAAAGCGCTTTCTCTCCATTTTCTCCTCTTATTTCTACAAGATAGAAACCAGTTGGTTGGACAATATCAAACTGTAATGACGATGGATTTTGAAAATTCTTTGTCCAAATAACTTGACCGATTATACTCATTAAACGAATACTAAGAGACTCATTGTTATTTCCAAAATTTATGGTAACATTTCCATTTGTGGGATTAGGGTAGAGTTTAATATCATTTGAAAAAGTATTTTGAATAATACTGAGTGCTTCACACCCGGTTATAACTGGCACACATCCTCCAGACTCTGCTACCCAACCATTACACGGAGGTAATGTTGTGTCTTCCGAACTAGTAGCAAACAGTGTTGTTGCTTTTTTACTTAGTGAGTTTGGATTTGACAAACGAAACCCCGGAATACACTGACTTGCAGGTGCAAACCATTGACAATGAAGAGGGGTTGTTGCATGATACCATTCCCACCTGGAACCACTCCATGTAACATCATAGCCTACAGCTTGACTAGCGGTCCCACAAGTTACTTCGGTAGTAAAATCATTACAAGCGGCTTCAGCACTTGTTATAGTTAGACGATAACCATTTTTCCCATTAACTACCCCCATGTATGAATAAGTCCCAAGAGCTTCTGTAATACCACACGCACCCCCAATTGTAATAGGATCTTGAGCAGATGCTTGGAAAAAAGATAGAAAGACTAATGATAAAATGCAAAATTTAAGTTTCATAGCTTTATTATGTATTAGTTTCTTATAATGTTTGTTAACTTGAACATATACCTATTCTACAATACCATATAAATCAAAATCAGCAGCTTCAATAATTTTAATATCAGCAAACTCTCCTTGTTTTAAGTAATACTTTTCAGCATCAATTAACACTTCATTATCAACGTCTGGCGAATCAAATTCTGTTCTTCCAACAAAGTAATTCCCCTCTTTACGATCGATAATACAACGGTATATTTTCCCTACTTTCTCTTGGTTTAATTCCCAAGAAATTTGTGATTGTATGTCCATTATCTCATTAGCACGTTGTTGCTTCACTTCTTCTGGCACATCATCTACTAAATTATACGCATGTGTATTTTCTTCATGAGAATAAGTAAAACATCCCAAACGTTCAAAACGCATTTCTTCAACCCATTTTTTCAAGGTCTGGAAATGTTCTTCGGTTTCACCAGGATACCCTACAATTAAAGTAGTACGGATAGTCATTTCTGGCACTAATGATCTAAAGTCATTTATCAACTTCGTAGTTTTTGCCTGAGTAGTCCCTCTACGCATTGATTTTAATAAGTCATCTGCAATATGTTGTAATGGAATATCTAAGTAGTAACAAATTTTAGGTTCTACTTTCATTAATTCTAACACATCCATCGGAAAACCTGTAGGGAAGGCATAATGTAAACGAATCCACTCTATTCCTTCTACAGCAGCTAAAGCTTTTAACAACTCCGCTAAGTTTCTCTTTTTGTATAAATCTAATCCGTAATATGTTAAATCTTGTGCTATTAAAATTAATTCTTTAACACCATCAGCAGCTAACTTCTCTGCTTCAATTACTAAATTTTCTATTGGTGTAGATTTGTGTTTTCCTCTCATTAAAGGTATAGCACAAAATGAACATGGACGATCACACCCTTCAGCTATTTTTAAATAGGCATAGTTTTTAGGTGTTGTAGTTAATCGCTCTCCTATTAGTTCATGTTTATAATCAGCCCCTAAAGCCTTTAATAGTTGCGGTAATTGTGTAGTTCCAAAATAGGCATCAACATTAGGAATATCCTTTTCTAAATCTGGTTTATAACGTTCACTTAAACATCCCGTTACAAAAACCTTATCAACCTCACCAGATTCTTTTTTCTGCATATACTCTAAAATAGTATTTACAGATTCTTCTTTGGCATTATTGATAAAACCACAAGTATTGATCACTACAATATTTCCTTCCTCTTCATGCACAACATCTTTACCATTGGCTTTTAATTGCCCCATTAAAACTTCTGAATCATAGACGTTTTTAGAGCATCCTAAAGTAATTACATTAATCTTATTCTTCTTAAGTGATTTCGTTCTCATACCTAAATTTTGGACTGCAAATATACAACCATTAATCAAAACTTTATTATATTGTAGTTTAAACCTACTTATAATGCGATATCAGTAGTGTAATAAGCTAATCATATATATGAAACTAAAATTACTTATTCTTTTACTTATTTCGGGGTATAGTTTTTCACAAGTTAAAAAACCTGATAGTTTACAACTCTTTTTTGATAGCGCTAAATTTAGTATTACTGATGCGCACAAAACTCAATTACAAAGCTTTTTTAAAGACATTAAGTTAGATGAAGTATTACAAATTAGAATTAAAGGATATACTGATTTTATAGGAAATCATGTGTATAACAATAAGCTATCCAAAAAACGCGCTAAAGCAACGTACATATTCGTTACCAATAATTATCAATTTAAAGCTATTGCACAACAAGGTTTAGGAGAATTGGATGAAGAAATAGCTGAAGCTACCATTGAAGGAGGAAACAGTAAACACAGAAAAGTAGATTTAATACTCTCTTATGAAAAGCCAAAAGAGGTTTCAGTAAGTTTAACTAGAAAACAACGCTATTTATTACAACTACCTAAACTTTCGATTGGTGAGAAATTACGAATTCAACACACCAATTTTCATATCAGCACTCCTAATATCACGAATGCTTCAAAAGAAGATCTAGAAGGAATTATTAAAATATTAAAAGCCTACCCTAAACTAAAAGTACTAATAGAAGGTCATGTATGTTGTGGAGATAAAGAAGAATACGAATCTAAAATTATAAACCCGGATAACCTTGCATTATCTACTGAACGTGCAAAAAACATTTATAACACCTTGATAAAAAAAGGCATTAAAGCGAATAGACTTTCTTATAAAGGATATGGCTTCACCAGACCTTTAGATTTTCCAGAAAACACCATAGCGATACAACGAGAAAACAGACGTATTGAATTAAAAGTACTGAGAAAGTAAAGAAGTGTCCTTCTGAATTTATTCCCAACAGTGGGCTCGTAACCAATGTTGATGAGAAACTGAAACAAGTTCAGTTTGACGAAAACCTTACATTTAAAACGAGACGTAATCACTGGTGTAATTTAAAAAATAAAAGACCGCTAAAAGCGGTCTTTATTATATATTTCAGTAAACAATATGCTTATGCTATTCTAATAATTTTAGCACCTATTGCACGCAAACGTTCATCTATTCTCTCGTAACCTCTATCAATTTGTTCGATGTTATGAATGACACTTGTTCCTTTTGCTGAAAGCGCAGCAATTAATAATGATATACCAGCTCTAATATCTGGCGAAACCATTGTTGTAGCTTTTAATTGTGATTTAAAATCATGCCCTATAATAGACGCTCTATGGGGATCACATAATATAATCTTAGCTCCCATATCTATTAATTTATCTACGAAGAATAGGCGACTTTCAAACATTTTTTGGTGTATTAATACACTTCCTCTTGCTTGAGTTGCCATAACCAACACAATACTCAATAAGTCAGGAGTAAACCCTGGCCAAGGAGCATCAGATATGGTTAGCATTGAACCATCAATATAGTTTTGTATTTCATACCCATCGTTATGTTCTGGGATATAAATATCATCACCTCGTTTCTCTAAAGTAATTCCCATTTTTCTGAAAACTGAAGGTATATTACCTAAATTATCCCAACTTACATTTTTAATAGTGATCTCACTCTGGGTTATAGCAGCTAGACCAATCCAACTCCCGATTTCAATCATATCAGGTAGTACCGTATGTGTACATCCACCTAAAGATTCCACTCCTTCAATAGTAAGCAAGTTTGATCCTACTCCCGAAATTTTAGCCCCCATTCTATTCAACATTTTACTTAATTGTTGAATATATGGTTCACAAGCTGCATTATAAATAGTAGTTGTACCCTCAGCTAATACGGCTGCCATTAAAATATTTGCCGTTCCAGTTACTGATGCTTCATCAAGCAACATATCAGTCCCAATTAACTTTTCAGCATCTACTCCATAAAAATACTCTTCTCTATTATAACGAAAATTTGCTCCAAGTTTAATAAAACCTTCAAAATGCGTATCCAAACGACGACGACCAATTTTATCTCCTCCGGGCTTAGGAATGTACCCTTTACCAAAACGAGTTAATAACGGACCAACAATCATAATAGACCCACGCAATGAGCTCCCTTCTTTTTTAAAATTAGGAGTTTCTAAATAGTTTAAGTTTAACTCATCAGCTTGAAACGAATATGATCCGTGAGCTAATTTTTGAATTTTAACTCCTAAATTCCCTAACAAACTAATTAACTTATTGACATCTATAATATCAGGAATGTTATTAATTGTTACTTTTTCTGGAGTCAATAAAACAGCGCATAAAATTTGTAGCGCTTCATTTTTTGCTCCTTGTGGTTGGATTTCACCACTTAACTTGTGTCCTCCTTCTATTTGAAATGTTCCCATTAAAACTGGTTGATTTAATACTTTTTACGGTTGGTATTTTTATTTGAACTCCTGTGACTATAACTTTTATTTGAATGAGGTTTATTCGTGTTCTGACGACTTTTAGCACTCATTAATTTACTTGAATCAGTCAATTCTAAATCGTGAGTAGTAATATCTATCCCTCCATCAGAAAGTTCATATAAGTGCCTAAAGATAACGGCATCATCTACCGTGTCTTTATTCCAATTTAAGAAACACTTTTTCATATGATTTGCTATCGTAACTATAAGCGCCTGCTTTAAATCACCTTCTTCCCAACGCAATGCAACATCAATCATACGTTTAATGTTGTTTCCGTAAAAACGGTACTTCGGAAAGTTTTGTGGATAGGGTAAACGTTCTGGCTTTTCTGCTAATTCTTCTCTTGTTGGTTTATCAAAAGGAGAATCAACATCTAATTTAAAATCAGAAATAATAAATAACTGATCCCATAATTTATGTTTAAAATCAGCAACATCGCGTAAATGAGGGTTTAAATTACCCATAACATCAATAATCGCTTTAGCTACTTTATTACGTTCAGCTTCATCTTCAATAGCAATTGCATGATCTACCATTTTCTGAAGATGTCTTCCGTATTCTGGTATAATTAATTTATTGCGTTCAGTATTATATTGTATATTTTCAATCAAAATGTATCTACTTGTTTAGTATAAAGAAAAAAAAAATGTTTTTCTCTGGAATAAAATTGTTCCTGCAAAGTAATAATTTTTAATGAGCTAAGCGTATCTTTTATAAAGAAATAATACCTTCAATTACAGTAAGTTCTTTATACTTATTGATAATAGCATCAGCTGATTTCATTTTCACTTCAATAGAAAGACTCGTGTATTTTCCATTTTTAGATTTTCTCGTCTTTATTGCAGCCCCTAAGTTATCAAACTTATTACTCACTTCCTTAACTTTATCGTCGTTATCTTTAGTAGGCACAATAAATTTGTATAGATATAATGCAGGAAAAACATTCATATCTTCTAGTTGAGACTTCAGCTTTGTATAGAACTCTTCTTCATTTGGAGTTTTACTCATGGTAATAATTTAATTTAAGTTACAAATATAAAGCATATTATCATGTTAAATTTTATTTTATTGCTAGTTAATTAGTTAATTTGCTTTTTCGTATTAGATTTTACACAAATTAGACCGACATGTTTAAAATAAATATTATATGGCTATGATTATCTTACAATAATAAAGATTACACGTGACAACTGAAAACAATAAAAACAAACACTTGAAAAGAATTCTTTTAATAGGAAGCCCAGGATCGGGAAAAACAACTATACTTTCTGAATTAAGAAAAAGGGGGTACACTTGCTTTAAAGAAGTATCCAGAGAAATTATTTTAGAAGCTCAAGCGAGAGGTATTGAACAATTGTTTTTAACTAATCCTGATGAATTTAACGAAAAGTTATTGTCCGGTAGAATTGCACAGTTTAAAGCTTGTGAAAATATTGATAATGACTATGCCTTTATCGACAGAGGTTTGCCCGATATTATTGCCTATAACGAATATATAAATGTTACCAGTGCTCCTGAAGTTATTCAAGCATCAAAGGAATTAGTGTACGATTTTGTATTCCTATTCCCTGCATGGAAAGCTATTTTTAAAAACGATAATGAACGATATGAAAGTTTTGAAGAGGCCTTAAAAATTCAAGACAATTTAAAAAAAACGTATACTAAATATGGTTATGAAGTATGCGAAGTTCCCGTTGGCGATATTAGTGATCGTAGCAATTACATTTTAAATGTTGTTGAATATTCTTAATGAAACTCTCTCCGCTTGACATATTAAAAAAATATTGGGATTACCATCAATTTCGACCTTTACAGGAAGACATTATAAATAGTATTTTAACACAACAAGATACCTTTGTATTGTTACCTACCGGAGGAGGGAAATCAGTTTGTTATCAAATACCCGGAATTGCTTTAGATGGAATTTGTTTAGTTATATCGCCATTAATTGCATTGATGAAAGATCAAGTACAAAGCTTAACTAAAAAGGGAATCAAAGCCATTGCCTTAGATAGCTCACTAAATTATCAAGATTTAGACAGAGAGTTAACTAATTGCCTTTACGGAAATTACAAGTTTATGTACCTATCACCTGAACGATTACAATCAGAATTGGTTATAGAACGTTTGAGTAAACTGAATATTAATTTTATTGCTGTTGATGAAGCACATTGTATTTCACAATGGGGAAGTGATTTCAGACCAGCTTATCATAACATTCAAAAAGTAAGAGCTTTATTACCCAATACCCCGATAATTGCATTAACTGGTAGTGCTAAACCTAAGGTAATTGACGATATTATTGAAAATTTACAGTTAAAAAATACTGCCGTTTTCAAAGACTCATTTAAAAGAGAAAACCTCGCTTATATGGTTTTCAATACTGAGGACAAGTACAGCAAACTGCTTAGAATTCTTCAAAAAAACAAGCAATCATCAATTATTTACGTTAGAAACAGAAAAAAAACAAAGCAATTAAGCGAGTATTTAACTGAGCAACATATTACCGCAACATACTACCATGGCGGGCTAAACGCTAAAGAAAAAGACAAACATTTTAAGCTATGGATGCTAAATGATGCACAGGTAATGGTAGCAACAAATGCTTTTGGAATGGGGATTGATAAACCCGATGTAAAAACGGTTATACACCTTACTCCTACTGAGAATATTGAAAATTATTATCAGGAAGCAGGAAGAGCAGGAAGAAACGGAAATAAAGCCTTTGCTATTATATTAAATAGTAAAAGTGATTTACCATCATTAAATAGTCAATTAGATAAATCATTACCTGAAATAACCGATTTAAAATTTATCTATAAAAAACTGTGTAGTTATTTAGACATTGCATATCAAGAGGGGGAACATATTACGTATGATTTTAATATTTACGCTTTTTGTAAACGATATAATTTAAACATTACTAAAACTGTAAATGCAATTACTTTTTTGGACAGACAAGCAGTACTTCGTTTTTCGAAAGAATTTAAAAACAAAACTACTTTACAATTTTTAGTCGATAATTTTAATCTAATTCAATACATCAGCACCCATAAACAACACAATACACTTTTAAACTTTATATTAAGAAAACATGGTGGTGCATTTGAAAACAATATTACCATTGACCTAAATCATATCGCTACTCAAATAAACAGTAATAAAACTGACATTAAAGAGCAGCTCCTAAGTATTGAAAAAAACAATATAATTGATTTAAAACTGTTTGATTCTGACATTAATATCACATTACTTGAACCCAGAGAAGACGACAGAACTATAAGCAGAGTTGCCAAGCATTTAAAACAACAAAACGATTTAAAAAGAGCGCAACTAAACTCCGTTACCAACTATATTAAAACCTCGAACGTTTGTAAAGAAACCTTACTTTTAAAGTATTTTGGAGAAGAATCCGACACTAACTGCGGAATATGCTCTTATTGTATCGCTTCTAAAATTTCCAAAAGAGAGCAAAACTCAAACTTAGAACAGCGAATTATTCTAACTATACAAACAACTGCTTTGAACTCAAAAGAATTACAAGACAAACTAAATTGCTCACAGGAAGAGTTAACTAAAACCTTACGACTGTTGTTGGATTCAGAAAAAATTACTGTGTTGGCTAATCAAAAATATAAGGTTAGCGTTTAGGTAGACTTAAAAAAGATTATTCAATATAAAAAATCATTCATGTTATATAAAGAATAAAGATTGCTTCGCTGTCAGAAAAAAAAACTTACCTATAAAAAACTAGTAACCAGCGGTGTAAGGAAATTATTCTATATATTTAATCATTCTCCTTTGGAACAAATAAGTCATCCGGTTATTAAATATTTTATAACTTCCGTAAACACATAGGTTTTTCGAAATTCACATGAATTTAATCGGACAACAATTATAAACCATTATTGCTTTTTTGCTTCTTCCCAAAACACATCCATTTCTTTTAAAGTCATATCAGAAAGTTCTTTCCCAAGTTCTTTTGCTTTTGCTTCTAAATACTGAAATCGGTTTATGAATTTTTTATTTGTACGCTCTAAAGCATTCTCTGCGTTAATATTTAAATGTTTCGCATAATTAATTAAGGAAAATAACACATCTCCAAACTCAGCCTCCATTTCATATTGATTACCCGACTCCACTTCATCCCTGAATTCTTGTAACTCCTCTTCTACTTTTCCCCAAACTTGACTTGAGTCCTCCCAATCAAATCCAACTCCCGCAACTTTCTCTTGAATCCTACTGGCTTTAACTAATGCCGGCAAACTTTTAGGCACACCTTCCAAAACACTCTTATTTCCTTCTTTTAATTTGAGCTTCTCCCAGTTTCTTTTTACCTCTTCTTCATCCTTAACCTTAACATCACCATAAATATGTGGGTGACGATGAATTAATTTCTCACATACAGTATTTAACACGTCAGCGATATCAAAGTCTTCAGACTCGCTACCAATCTTAGCATAGAAAACTATATGAAGTAACAAATCACCTAATTCTTTTTTTACTTCTTGTAAATCGTTATCCAAAATAGCATCCCCAAGTTCATAGGTTTCTTCAATTGTTAAATGACGTAAGGTTTGAATGGTTTGTTTCTTATCCCAAGGACATTGCTCACGCAACTCATCCATTATCGTTAACAACCTATCAAATGCATTTAATTGTTCTGATCTTGTATTCATATTAAAAACTATGAAATTTAATTATAACGTAACTCTGTAGAACAAAAAAACCTACAAGAGTATTGTAGGTTTTCTATCCTTGTTATTTCAAAAGAATATTATTCTTCTTCTGTAGCTGCAACAGCATCAAAATTTACAATTCCTCTTTTGTGCAATAAATTATACCATTGTATTACTTTTTTCATATCACTTGCATACACTCTTTCTTCATCATAGTCAGGTAATATTTCAGAAAAATATTTTTCTAATTCAACCTTTGGTACTTTATGACTTATAGACTCGCCTCCATTTTCTTTTTCCTTAATATTATTAAATATTTGCTTTAAAGGAACCTCTTCTGAATACGTGTATATTGCTATTTCATTCAAAACACTCACATTATGACGCATCCCTACTGACAGTTTTTTTCCGTCAACTAATGACTCTGCTAAAAAACCAGCTTTTGTTTGTGCTTTTAATTCATATAATCCAGGTTTTCCTGAAATTGATAAAATCTTATCTAAACTCATAATATATATTTTTACGTCCTTTCAGACTTAATTTCTCTGGTAATTTGATAAAACAAATATAATTTTTTTATAGAATTATATTCCGTTTATCGCTTCTTTTTTGCTTGAGGGAAACGCATTCTATAATCTACACTTACTTTCCCTTTAGTGATATTTGCTAACCTCCCTTTTATCAACCTCTTTTTTAAAGTAGATAACTTATCTGTAAACAATACTCCTTCAATATGATCGTATTCATGTTGCACTACACGTGCGGCTAAACCAGTTAAAGTTTCTTTTTGCTTTTTCCAGTTTTCATCTACGTATTCAATAACAATTTGCTCTTGTCTAAAAACATCCTCTCTAACGTCAGGTATACTCAAGCACCCTTCATTAAAAGCCCATTCATCACCAGATTCTTCAATAATTGTTGGATTAATAAATACACGTTTAAAGTTACTTAAAAAACCCTGCTCTTCTTCAGATAATTCATCATCATCTGAAAATGGAGCTGCATCAATCACAAATAAACGTATCGACAAACCAACTTGTGGAGCTGCAATACCAACACCACTAGCATTGTATTGTGTTTCCCACATATTAGCTATTATTTCATCTAATTTTAGATGGTCTTTTGCAATCACTTTTGCAACTTTTCTTAATACCGGATCTCCGTATGCTATTACTGGTAAAATCATTATCTTTTATTATATAAGTAAGATTGTAAAATTATCGTTGCACTAATTTCATCAACTAATGCTTTGTTTCGTCGTTGTTTTTTATTCAAACCGCTATCAATCATTGTTTGAAAAGCCATTTTTGAAGTAAATCGTTCATCAACTCTAACCAATGGCATATTTGGATATTTCTTTTCAAATAACTTCACAAATTTCTGAATGTGAACTTCACTTTCTGATGCTTCAAAATTCATTTGTTTAGGTTCTCCTAAAACAACAGTTTCAACATCTTCATTAGTAAAATATGTTGCTAAAAACTCAAAAAGCACTTTTGTTTCCACTGTTTTTAAACCAGACGCTATAATTTGCATATCGTCCGTAACAGCAACACCTGTTCTTTTTTGTCCGTAATCTAACGCTAAAACCTTTGCCATATGATAGTCACGATATAGTAACCTTCTATTTTTTGACAAAAATACCATTAAAAATGTTACAATTATATAAATGGTATTTTTTTTAGCACGAAAGAACTTATATTTACCAAAAAATAGCATTTAACAATGATCGAAATACAACAAATTATAGAAAAAGCTTGGGATAATAGGGATTTATTAACTCAACAAAATACTCAAGATACTATTAGACAAGTAATAGATTTATTAGACCAAGGAAAACTACGTGTTGCTGAACCAACTACTGATGGATGGCAAGTAAACGAATGGATTAAAAAAGCTGTTGTATTGTATTTCCCTATTCAAAAAATGGAAACTCTAGAAGCTGGCATTTTTGAATATCATGACAAGATCCCTTTAAAAAGAGGATATGCCGAAAAAGGAATCCGTGTTGTACCAAACGCAATTGCTCGTCATGGAGCTTATGTTTCCAAAGGTGTTATTATGATGCCTAGTTATATAAACATTGGCGCTTATGTTGATGAAGGAACTATGGTTGATACCTGGGCTACTGTTGGGAGTTGTGCCCAGATTGGTAAAAATGTACATTTATCAGGAGGGGTTGGTATCGGAGGTGTTTTAGAACCTTTACAAGCTGCACCAGTTATTATTGAAGATGGCGCTTTTATTGGGTCAAGATGTATTGTTGTTGAAGGTGTTAAAATTGAAAAAGAAGCTGTTTTAGGCGCTAATGTAGTACTAACAATGAGCACTAAAATTATTGACGTCACTGGAGAGACACCTATTGAAACTAAAGGAGTGGTTCCTGCAAGATCAGTAGTTATCCCTGGAAGTTACACTAAAAAATTCCCTGCTGGCGAATTTCAAGTCCCTTGTGCTTTAATTATTGGAAAGCGAAAAGAAAGCACTAACAAAAAAACATCCTTAAATGATGCTTTAAGAGAATATAATGTAGCTGTGTAAATTACAATAATGGAAAACTATACGAAAAGCATCCTATTACTTTTAAAACGTTTACTTTATGTAACTATAACGTATAGTTTACTACGTTTTTTGTTTTTAATTTTTCAATGGGATGCTTTTCATGACCTTACAGTACTAAATTTTATTGGCGGGGTCAGGTTTGATTTATCAGTAATATTTTACACTAATATATTAGTTATCATTGGACACACCATTCCTGGTAATTTTAAATATACTGTTGGATATCAAAAAACCTTCAAATGGTTGTTTTATGCTTCCAATATACTGTTTTTACTGACCAACTTTGTTGATTTTATTTACTATGATTTCACTGGAAAACGTAGTACTTTTGGATTAATTACTGCTTCAGGAATGCAACAGGAAATCGGAGGCTTACTCCCTTCTTTTATGAATCAATTTTGGTATGTGTTTTTAATAGGATTCCTATTTACTTATTTGTTTTATAAATATATTCCAAAAACAACTTTTACTAGTAACCCATACCTATCAAAAAAACACATGTTCAAACAAGTTGCTGTTTTTCTAATAGCAACAGCTAGTTGTTTGTTAATAGGTAGAGGTGGCACACAACGCAAACCATTACGAAGAGTTGATGCTATAAAATATGCCGCCTCAAAAAACACTCCAATTGTTCTAAACACCCCTTTTTGTATTTTAAAAACAATTGGAAAAAAGAAAGAATTAAAACCTTTAAAATACTTTTCAGAAGAAAAACTAAACGAATTATACTCTCCAGTAAAAAACTTTAAAGACACCATTCCATTTAATAAGAAAAATATTGTAGTAATCATTTTAGAAAGTTTTGGGGATGAAAACATTAGTTACTCAAGTCCAAAAACAGGAAACACTCCATTTTTAGATTCATTAATAACTAAATCACTTTATTTTAAAAACGGTTTTGCTAACGGAAGAGTATCTGTTGATGCCGTTCCTTCTGTTATTTCGGGCATCCCAAGCATATTAGGCACACCCTATATTTCATCTACTTACGCTTTTAATAAAACAAATAGCTTTCCTGAAATTTTAAAAAAAGAGGGATATAACACCTCTTTTTTCCATGGGGCTTTTAATGGTAGTCAAAATTTTGATCAATATGCAAAAATAGCTGGATATGAGGATTATTACGGAAAAGATGAATACCCTGATAAAAACCCTGAACATGAAGATGGTAAATGGGGAATATTTGATGAAGAGTTTTTATCTTTTTTTGGAAAAAAACTTACTTCTTTTCAGGAACCTTTCTTTTCAAGTGTATTTACAATTTCATCACACATTCCGTTTACAATGCCTAAAAAGCATATCGGAAAATTTGATAAAGGAAATACTATTTTCTGTGAAACAATTGGTTACACCGACTATTCGCTTAAGAAATTTTTTAATTATGCGAAAAAACAAAACTGGTACTACAATACTTTGTTTGTTATAACCTCAGATCATTGTTCTGCTGCAGAAAAAGGTTCCTTTAAATCAGTTATTCAAGAATATTCTGTGCCCATAATATTTTTTGACCCATCAAATGACAAACTCAAAGGTGAATCTCAAAAAAATATTCAACAAATAGACATCCTACCTAGTGTTTTAGATTACCTACATTATGACAAGCAAATAATTAGCTATGGTTATAGTTATAAAAAAGACGATAATTTAATTATCAACTACATAAACAATACGTATCATTCCGTTATAAATGATTACTACATTATTTTTGATGGAGAAAAAATCATTGAACTATACAATTATAAAAACGATATTTCGTTAAAGAATAATCTTATAAAAACTGAGCCAATTATTATTAAGGAACTAGAGCAGCAATTAAAAGCTTACTTACAATCGTTCAATAATGACCTTATTAATAATTCTTTAACTATAAACTAAGTAATGAAGGTATTAATCATACAACAAAAGATGATTGGAGATGTGCTTACTTGCTCAATTCTTTGCGAATTAATCAAGAAAAAACACCCAAATTATACTGTACATTACCTTATCAACTCAAATACACTCCCTGTAGTTGAAAACAATCCTTTCATTGATGAAGTTATACTCTTTAAACCAGAATTAAGAAAAAGCAAAATTGCTTTATTTCAATTTTTATACTCAATAAGAAGAGAGCGATATGACTTAGTTATTGATGCGTATAGTAAATTAGAAAGCAACTTAATATCATTATTTAGCGGTGCAAAAAAGAAAGTTTCTTTTGAAAAATATTACTCAAAATTTATTTATTCAAACCCCGTCAAACCAATAGAAAAAGCAGCTTCAAATTTAGGCTTAGCCATAGAACGCAGACAACAATTATTAGAGGAAATTGGAATCGCTGCAAATTTGAATGTTTTCCCCAAGTTGTATGTTACTAAAGAAGAAAATAACAATGCTGTTAAACTTCTTTTAAGTCATAATATTGATAGCTCTAAAAAGAATATCATGGTTAGTATAATTGGTAGCTCTAAAAATAAAACCTACCCTCTACTCTACATGTCAAAAATCGTGGATTATATTGCCAACTCAGCAGAGTGTAACATTTTCTTTAATTACATTCCTAACCAAATAGAAGATGCTAAAATTATATTTAATAAGTGTAAAGAAACCACAAAGAAAAAAATATTTTTTGATGTTTTAGGTCAAAATCTTAGGTCATTTATAGCACTAGTTAATCAATGTGATTACATTATCGGTAACGATGGAGGGGCAATAAATATGGCTAAAGCATTGAATAAACCCTCCTATATAATTTTCTCACCATGGATTGAGAAAAAGGTATGGGCTACTTTTGAAGACGGTGTTTTTCACAAGTCAGCACATTTGAAAGATCACCTTCCAGAATTATTCAGTAATCAAAATGAATCATCAATAAAAAAGAATTCAATACCACTTTATCAATATTTTAAACCTGAATTTATAAAAGACGATTTAACTTCTTATATTCAAAAATTAAACAATAAAAACTTATCAAAATACTCATTAGACCAATCTGTAGTAATACACAACACTACTAACCTATCTGCTTTAGTAATTACTTATAATGAAGAAGATAATATTAATGAGTTAATTGAAAATTTAAGTTTTGCTGATGAAATCATCATTGTAGATTCATTTAGCACTGACAATACAGTTCAAAAAATAAAACAGCATAAAAAAGTAACTTTAATTCAACATAAATTTACAAACTTTTCAGAACAACGTAATTACGCTTTACAATACGCAAATCATGAATGGGTATTATTTATTGATGCAGACGAGAGAGTTAGCACTAAACTTAAACGTGAAATACATAAAACTATAAACAATACCGATAATGATATTATAGCTTATGAAATGTATAGGAAATTTTACTACCAGAAAAAACTAGTTCGTTTTAGTGGTTGGCAAACAGATAAGGTTTTTAGACTATACAACAAAAACAATGCTTCCTATAAAAGTGACTTATTTGTTCATGAATTACTAGACATTAATGGGAAAACTGGTGTTCTAAACGAAAAGCTACAACACTTTTCTTTTGATAATTACAGTGATTATAAAGAGAAAATGATTCATTATGCAGCACTAAGAGCCAAAGAATTGCATATTCAAAAACTAAAACCTAATGCTTTTCATTTTTACATAAAACCATTCTATCGATTTTTTAATCACTATATAATGAGACTAGGTATATTGGATGGTAAAAAAGGAATTATCATATCTTATTTAAGTGCATATTATGTCTATAGACGTTATGTTGAACTAAACAAACTCAATAAAAACTAGTTTTCACACCCTAAAACGGGTGCTACCAAGGGCTCGTTTAAAAAACCATAGAGCTATTCACACCCTGTAGACTGACACCAAGGTTCATGGTTTTTTCCAGAATTTCAGTAGTTTTTTTAATCGTTGTTTTCTATGAAATTTCTCTTGGAACGCTTGAGTCAATCTCCACATTTCAGAAAAAACTTCATTATAATCAAACTCACTAACTTTAGCATATTCATCGCTCATTACCTCTACCATCTCCTTACTTGTGGTCAATCTAGAAAAATTATGCATTCTGTCAAGGAAACTCATTTCCTGAAATTTCATTCTATTTAAATCAACCAAAGCAAAATCATACCCAGCAGTGGTTTTTGTAATTAATGTGTTCCCAGGTGAATGATCCAAAAAGTTAATTCTTTTTTCATGTAATTGGAATGTAAAACGAGTAAAGGCTCTTAAAACCCCTTCATGATTAGGGAAATTAAAATCCGTAGTTAATTCTCTATAAGTCAAGTCATAATCTAAATGCTCACTTATATAATAACTCTTTTTAAACAACAAAGGTGTTTTATATTCATAATAAGCTATAGGCTGTGGAGTTCCGATCCCTTCTTTAGTAAGCCTATTTGCATACTCAAAAGAGCGTTGCGCTTTGCTACTTCTAAAAAAACGGTAAGCAATTTGATTTATAACATTAGGTACTTTAAATGACTTTACATTAATTGTATTTCCTTTGAAGTCAAAAAGCTTTAAAGAATTTCTGTCTTGATTACCATAATCTTCCCCTTTGATATCATAATTTGTGATGATATCATCAAAAAAACATTTTGACTTTATATATTTTCTATGATGTATTGAATTCATAAACAACAAGTAATTTACCCCTTACCCTTTTAACTCTGGGATTATTTTTTTCCAAAAGTTAATAACCTTTGGTTTATTAATTCCGTGACACCCGAAGGGAAGTTTATTATAATTTAATTTTAATGCAATTTTAGGTTTTCTATCAATAGCAAACTTTAAAGCTACCCTGTAATCAGGGATTTTAAAGCTGGTATCCAATTGAGCTGCTTTAAATGACCAAAAAACATCTTCCATCAGTTTGAAATCATCAGAGTCTCTTTTTAGCTCATTGGCTATAGCTGCTTTATTATTTTGAGTTATATTAATGAATTTATGTATCCTCCTTAAAGAAAAACCTCCATTGCCAACTTTATAAAATATTTTAGATCGCCTCTTTTTCTTAGAATTATCAAAAAATGTCAAAAACGTTTTTAACAACGTTTGTTTACTAGAAATCCATGGAGCACCAATATAATCAAACCCTTTGTTACACCACTTAAGTAGTTCGTCATTAAAAACAAAACAATCTAATTGATATATAAGCATGTATTCGTATGAGTTAAAACTACTATAAAACCCCTCAGAAAGTAATAATTTATTATAACCCAATATTCCATCAAAATAATTATTACTAAACTTTTTAATTTTAATCTGCTTCCCTACGTTTATGATAGATGAATCCATTTTTTCTGGTTCAACAAAATAAATATCATAATTATTAAGTACTTTAACACATTGTTTAAGCGATTGTTTTTCTATATCCGTTAAGTCTGTTTTATATATAGGTATAACTATACATACATCCTCATTTTTTATTAATTTATGAAGGTTTTTTAAATACTTATCCACCCCATTAATAGTCCACCTCCTATTATTATCAATTGTATCTTTTTCTATTTCATTATTAACTCCTAGATTACTCTTTGATAGTTCCTCATGCCAAATATGATAAACAATACCGTTATAACGTAGCCTTTTTGCCAATAACCCATAATTATGGAAACGTAATGCCAATTCCGAATCTTCACGTCCCCAACCTTTAAACTCTTCATTATAACCATTTACTGCAATAAAATCTTCCTTGTAAAAAGAAGTATTGCATCCTCTATATTTTTTTGAAAAACTAGGAAGAGGTTTATATTTATTACTTAAAAAAGTATTGTGAATCGCTCTAGTCCTTTTTTTAATTCCTTTAGAAGAACAATTAAATTCCGTTTGTTTATTTTTAAACAATACTTGCAAATAGCTTCTTTTTATATTTACCCTTGACCCATATAAATAAACTCCTTTTTCAGCTTTTTTAATATGATCCTCAATAAAGTTAACATGTAATATACAGTCCCCATCCACCTGAATAATGTACTCTCCTTTTGCTTCTGCTATGGCTTTATTAAGTATTATTGCTTTTTTAAACCCGTTATCTTCATGCCAAATGTGTTTTATGGCAATAGGAAAATTAGCACGGAAACTTTCTACTAATGTTTTAGTTTCACTAGTTGAGCCATCATCTGCAATAAGCACCTCTATTGGTAATTCTGTTTGTTCTAAAACACTTTTCAAAACTAGTTCTAGAGCCTCTGTCCAATTATATGTAGATATTACAAGTGAAAAATTCATATTCTTTATTTTATTCTTAAAACATCTTTATATACTGATAGTGTATTTACAGCTAGTTGTTTTGTTGTGAATTTATTCAAAACTAAAGCATAAGATTTTTTAACAAAAATTTCTCTCAGCTCAGGATTTTTAATTAACCTGCTAATGTTTTTTGCTAAATCTTCATAATCTTTTATCTCAGAAAGCAACCCATTATCATCATGTTTGATAGCTTCTGGAATACCGCCTGCCTTAGTACTGATAACAGCTGTTTTTTGAAAAAAAGCTTCATAAATAGTTATAGGTAAACCTTCTCTTTCAGATGACATAAAATAAATGTCAAATTGTGGTATTAAACTAAATGCATTGTCTAAAAAACCAACTATTTTTATGTGATTTTCAAGTTTATACTCTTTAATTAAGGGAAGGAATTTTTCAGAATACTTACCTTTTTTA
The DNA here is from genome assembly GCA_002733415.1 of Kordia sp. Taxonomy (GTDB): domain Bacteria; phylum Bacteroidota; class Bacteroidia; order Flavobacteriales; family Flavobacteriaceae. The sequence goes on from NVVR01000036.1 coordinate 23,633, forward strand.
CCAATTTGGACAAAACAAACATTTTTTATTTCTAAATGATTAACTAAATAATTAACCGTCTCAACAAAAGTAACCAAATCTTTAGCTCTAGTGTGATTTGCAATATTACCTATAATAGTGACATCACTTGAAATATTATACCTATCACGAATATTAAGTTGATTAGTAATATGAGCTCTTTCAGTTTTTATCCCATCATATACTACTTGTAATTTGTGATGGTTTTTTTGTTTCAAAGTTTTCTTAAACGATTCTAACACAGCTTTTGAAACACAAATAGTCTTTTTAATGTTTTTATAATTGTATTTAAAAGCACTTAACCCCTTTTTAGGGGAACTAACTCCTTTTTTAGAAAATACTGCGGGTACATTTAAATTCACAAGTATATCAGAGATTACGTATGTTGTAACAGAATCACTCGTATGCAAGTGTATCAAATCTATTTCTAAATCAATAATACTTTGTTTTAACGCCTTACTTTTACTAAGAGAAAGATTATTTTTATTCTCTGTAGTAACTATTTTTAAATTATGTGCTAAGACATATTTTTCTAATGGAGAGTTTTTATAACAAAAAATATGATTAGATACATTTAACTTATCTAGACCATAAATAGTATCAACAAGCTGTTGTTCATTCCCTCCCCAACTAGTGGCACCTGAAACATGTAGAATTGTCATTACTAAAAAACGCTTAATTAAACTTAATCAAAATTGAAAAGTAAATGTAATTTTTATTTTAATAAAACAACAATTATAGAAGCCCATTTTTTAATAATTATTAAATTTACACTTTTACTATAAACAACATGACTTCAAAAAAACATCCTGAACATTATATATTACCTTTATTTATAACATTAGCGCTACCTCTTTTATTCTTAGCTTTTAATCAAACCGGCACCAGTACTTATATTGCTTTTATTAGCTCTATAATATTTCCTTTTTGTTTATACAGACTTTTAAAAATAAAAGCTTTTTATTTTACACTATCATCCTTTCCTATATTAATGATTTCTGTAATATACACTGTTTTAGTTTTAGATTATAATTCTTTTATAACAACAGGTACTTGGAGTGCTATTTTTGATTCAAATACACATGAATCAACAGAGTTCATTACAAATACACGACTTTTAACAAAGGGTATAGTTGCTATTCAAATTATAACTTATGTCTTTTACCTTTTTTTTAGTTTTAAAATAGTCAACAGAAGCTTAATCAAAAAACGACGCATTATACATATCGGATTACTTTTGTTTTTTATAATTGATTTTTTAGTAAAAGGAAGCACACAACTTGTAATCCCCTTTAGAAGCACATCAGAATTAGCTCAATACATTAAAGCCAAAAGAACTGAGATTACTTTAATGGATGAGAAAAAAAACAAACATTATAACGCCATAAGAACTACCGAATTCAATACTAACACCCCAGAAACAATTGTTATTGTTATTGGAGAGTCGTTAAGAAAAGAGCATTTAACATATTATGGATATCATAAAGAAACTACACCGTATTTAAACAATGAAAACTTAATTGTTTTTAATGATGCTATAAGCCCCGCAAACCAAACGATACATTCATTAAAAAGAATATTCTCATTAGCTGAAGGGACAGATGAAACTCCTTATTGGAAAAACCCCACATTTATAAAAACATTTAAAGAAGTAGGATTTAACAGTTATTGGATTAGTGCACAACAAATTTATGACAAATACTCTAGCGAGGTTAGTTATATTGCTAGAGAAACTGATAGTGTTATTTTTAAAGATTACTCCAAGTACGATCATGAAATACTAAAACCCTATAACAAAGTCCTAGCAGACTCTAATAAAAAGAAACTAATTTTTGTGCACCTAATGGGTAGTCATGCACTATATACAAAAAGACTCCCTAATAAATTCGTTAATTATTCCAAAAATAAAATAGATGACTTTCAACAACAAACTATAAATGAATATGACGACTCCGTTACTTACAATGATTTTATACTACATCAAATCCTAGAGTCTCTAAAAAAAATACCTGGACAAAAAACTTTTATGATGTTTTCTGACCATGGGGAATCTTTATTTGATGCTGAACCTCATTACTTTAATCACGGCTCTTTAAAACCCGCTAAAGGAGAGTACCACGTGCCTTTAGTACTTTGGTTTTCAGAAGAATATAAAAACAAACACCCTAATAAGATAATAACATTAAACAATAACACTAATAAAGCTATTATACTATCCGATTTATTTCATTCGTTACCTTCATTATTTGGAATTCAATTTAAACGTAATATTAACGAAAATAACTTTTTTGGAAATAATTATATACCTAAAAAAAACAGAAAAGTACTAAACAGTGGTCTACATATATTAGACTATAACATGCTTCCAGAAGGAAATATTACCTTAGATAAGTAACAAATGAAAAAAGAACTTGTATCCGTAGTACTAAGCACCTATAATGGAGGGGAATATATAAAAACTCAATTAGATAGCATCATAGCACAAACCTATAAAAATATTGAAATAATTATCGTAGATGACTATTCGAGTGATAATACCGTTTCCACACTAAAACGTTACGCTAGTAGATATTCTAATATACACTTACATGAAGCTACTAAAAACATTGGGTATATAAAAAACTTTGAAAGAGGAGTCAAATTAGCCAAAGGAGCGTTTATTTCTTTTGCAGATCAAGATGATTACTGGCTCCCCTTAAAAACAGAAAAGCTAATAGACGCTATTGGCAGTTCAGATGTTGTGTACTGCGATTCAGAATTAGTTGATTGTAATTTAAATTCATTAGGCAAAAATATGTCTACAGGACATAACTTTATAAACTCATCTAACCCAATAAATTTTGCTGTTAAAAATTGTGTTTCAGGACATGCAATGTTGTTTAGAAAATCATTGCTAAATAACAAATTTAATTTTCCAGAACTAATCCCACATGATTGGTGGATTACTTTTTTAGCAGCATCGAATAATGGAGTCATCTATTTAAATGAAACATTAGTAAAATATCGTATTCATGATAATAATATTATTGCTGGAGAAGGACACCAGAAAAGAGATAAATCATTAAAAAACTTAGATCGAAAACAACGAATTAAATGTTTTCATGAGGCTTTACCAAATAACATCATATTAAAAAAAATTAATAAAAGCTACAAAAACAACTTTTTAGTTAATAGAATTAAAAGAGTTGTTGTTTTTATAAGCAATATAAATGAATTATTTATCATTTCTGACAGATCCAAATTTAAGAAACTCTTTTACGCATTAAGTATGTTTTTTAAAATAAGATAATCTCGTAATTTTTCCATATTTTTGCAGGTTCAAAAAAATATTTTTATGAATTCTAATTCTAGAAAAATAATCTATTCTGCATTGGTTGGAGGTTATGATAATATTCCTGTGGTGACTGTTAATAATAGCGAGTGGGAGTTTATTTTATTTACTGACTTTAAAACTGACCAAAAAGAAATAAACGGGTGGAAAATTTTACCTTTAATAAAAGAAATAAAAGGCGACCCTGTTAGAACGAATAGATGGCATAAAATAAATTCTCATTTATTATTTGAAAATTGCCTTTGTACTATATATATAGATTGTAATATTCTTATTAAAGATAATTATATTTTTAATAGAGCTGACAACTTATTAGCCAACGATTCTTTCCTAGCAATGGTTGCACATCCGTCAAGAACATGTATCTACGAGGAAGCTAAGGCCTGCGTTAAAATAGGTAAGGATACAAAAACTAATATTCAAAAAAACATCGATTTTTTAATTAAAGAGAATTATCCTAAAAACAATGGGTTGTTTGAGAACAATTTGATTTTCAGAAATCACTCTTCAAGTTCAATGGAGCCATTTAATAAACTATGGTGGAGTTTAGTTGAAAATATGGCTAGACGAGACCAGTTGAGCTTATCTTATGTTCTTTGGAAACTAAACATCCAACCAGAATATTTCTTTGAAAAAAAATCAAAAAACCTTAGAAGCCACCCTAGTTTCACCTATATAACTGGACACAAAATAAACAACAATCTTTTTGAAATCTCCGAAAATGAACTAGAGATTATTAAAAAAAACTCCATAAAGGATCAAAAAGAATTAAAAAGAATTAAAAAATCAATTACATACAAGTTCTTTTATAAAACAGAAAGAGGTATTAGAAATTTATTTAAGTTAAATAAAAAAAAACATGGATAACTTTAAACGCTTTTTAAAATATGTTTTCCCATATAAATCTTATTTGATATTAAGTATATTTTTTAATATTTTATATTCATTATTTTCAGCTATGTCAATGGTTTCATTGATGCCCATGTTGAATGTTTTATTTGGAGAATCTGAAAGAGTTTGTGAGGAACCCGTATATAAAAACATCGAAAACCTCGGTGGTTATTTAAAAGATTCTTTAAATTATTTTGTAACAACCAATACCGAAACCAATGGCCCACAAAGCACATTAACATGGATGGTTTTAATCGTATTACTAACGTTTTTACTAAAGAACCTCTTTAGTTTTCTATCCATTATCTACATGACTTTTTTAAACAATGGAGTTTTAAAAGATATTAGAAATGATGTTTATAATAAAGTAACCAATCTTCCAGTAGCTTTTTTTTCTGAAAAACGGAAAGGCGATTTAATTGCTCGAATGACCACAGATATCGCAACAATAAAATCTGCCTTTATGGGAGTTTTAATGATGATCGGTAGAGAGCCACTTACAATAGTTTTCACCCTTGTAGCAATGTTTATAATTAGCTGGAAACTGACTATTTATGTACTAATTGTTATTCCTATTTCTGGTTGGATAATATCTTTAATAGGGCGAAAAATAAAAAACCAAGCAGGTAATTTGTTTGCTCTGGAAGGACGTTTAATTTCCATCATTGAAGAAACTTTAGGAGGTATAAAAATTATTAAAAACTTTACCTCAGAAGATTATTTCAATAAAACTTTTGTAGACTCTACAAACATTTTAAACAAACTAACAAATAAATTAAGTATCAGAACTAGCTCGGCAGGACCAATGAGTGAGTTTATGGGTATTTTAGTAATTTCAAGTTTATTGTGGTACGCTGGTAATTTAGTACTCGTTGAGCACTCACTAAAAACTAGTGCCTTTTTAGCATACATGGGATTAGCATATCAAATTCTAACTCCAGCCAAAGCAATGGCGAAAGCCAACTACGCTTTAAATGCAGGTAATGCTGCATCTAACAGAGTTCAATACATACTTGATGCCGTTAACCCTTTAAAGGACAAAATTGACGCAAAAGTACTTGATGGATTTAATAAGGAAATTAAATTCAATAACATTTCATTTAAGTATGATAAAAACACCGTTATAGAAAATTTCTCTTTAACTATACCTAAAGGAAAAACTGTAGCTTTGGTTGGAGAGTCTGGAAGTGGAAAATCTACTTTAGCAAACTTAGTCACTAGGTTTTATGACACTACTAAAGGAAATATT
>NVVR01000037.1 GCA_002733415.1 Kordia sp.
AATTTCCATTTAATTGACCTCCATCAAATGGAGCAAAAGGTGAATCCGAATTATATGTTTGAGGTATAAAATAATTACCTGTTGAACACGTTCCTGTATATTCCGGACAAGTACCATTCGCAGGAGGCGTATTTTGTGTTATACCTGCAAATGCACCAGAACCATTTGGCCAATCTACACCGGTTCCATCACCTACAACACTATAACCAGCTACACAACCTGCTTCTCCGTCGACATTAGAACCATTTACACAAGTACCAAATTTTATACTATCGGTAACATGATCTAAAAATAAAATAACAGTCTGACCATTAGGAGCTCTTAACTCTAATTTTAAATCACCAGACCATGAGTGTTCTAATTCAAAATTTACTGTTGGATAACAACCTGGTGTAACGGTCGCTCCTGCAGGAAAATAACCTGAAAAATTTAAACTTTCTTCATAAATCTCTACTTGATCATCTGGTAAATCAATGATTCCTGAATCTAATACTGGTGCAGATTGCGTCAATGTTTGTGAAGTTACTAATCCAGCCAAATCAACCGTGTCACCACAATCAATAGTTATTGTCGTTGCTGGTGTATTACCACTACCAGTTTCGACACCACTAGTCCCAACAAAACTTGCTTTTGGCATTACTCTTATCATTTGAGAAACTGGAGGACTCTGACATCCTAAAGGATCATCAGTAGTATCACTACTCCTTACCACTAGATTCAATTGATATATACCTTGAACGTCATAATTATGTGACATATTAGGTACAGTTGATGTTTCAACTAAACCATCTCCCCATTCCCATTCATAAGTCGTAACTGTTGTTCCTGCGACAGAAGTTGATCCACTAGCATCAAAATTTACAGTGTTACTATTTCCTGTATCTGGGACACATAAATCAATAGCATTAATATCTGCTAAATTAGCAACAGGAGGTGTACAAGGCACATAGCACGATATATTACCAACCCAACCAATTTTTTGAGAAGTATTGTTTGAAGTAAATTGAAAAGTAATACAACCATCAGCACTAGATGAACTTATGGTAAATGGGGCAGCTGTTAAATCACCGCAAAACTCAGTGTTTACGGGACCAGTATTATCGGGTGCATACCATACTTGCAATACATCCGTACAAGCACCTGCTGTTCCTTCAATATTGAATCCTGTAAAGTCAATTCTAATCACTGAACCAGGATTCGTTGCCAAATCCGGGCAAAATGTAATGGTATAATCTTCATTAGGGCTATACAATCCATTTTGTCCTCCTGAATCATAAAAAGTACCTGAGCATGTTGTTATGGTACCTGTATCAGTCCCCATAGTATAAGTTTGTGAAAATGTAATACTACTTACCAGTAGTGCTACAAAAAGAAATAATTGTTTTGTTTTCATAGCTATTAGAAATAAAGTAGTTTATTTTTCAGTTCCTGATCATATATATAAATATACCAAAGTTCTTTTACCGTTAAGGATTTATTTACCCTATCTGATAATTTAACAAAATACGCTAAGGCCTCTTGATAATATGCATATTCATCTTGATATTTTGTTTTGAAATTATGGATGTCCTCTTTAGAAAAGTCAGACATAAAATCTTTTGTTAGCGATTCAGTTGCTACTGTACTTAACTTTTCACTGTAGTCTATAAACTTAAAGTTTCTTGATCTGAATACAGCATCCGGCGGTAAATTAACTTCTTTTCCTTGGTAGGTGAATTTTCCTGTTTGTTGTGCTGTAGCTGTTGCACATACAAATAAAGTGAAAATCATACAGCATAGTTGTACAATTCCTTTACTAACTTTGTTTTTCATGGCTTCTAAAATTATTAGAATTAGGGGGTTAATTATTAATCAGGGGTGTTATTTTTCACAAATATATACTAAGTTTTATTATTTTCATACTAAACTATACATCTGATATACTTATAACGCCTAAAACATTTTTCTCCCTACCACCAATATCAATATATTTTAATTTATTTTTGCGTATCAAATTTTACAAATGATTTCAATACACCCAAAGACTTTAGAAGATCTTGAACTACAGCAAGTACTGCTGCAAATTCATACGCATGCAATAACAAATATAGGAAAGCAACAGGTATTAGAAATCATTCCTTTTTCTGATGAATTAGAATTATATGTTTCATTAAAGCATACGAATGAATACTTATCTTCATTCGATAATGAAAACACGATACCTAATCATTATTTTGATGATATCTCCGAAGAGCTATCGTCTTTAACCATAGAAAATTATTTTTTAGAAATAGAAAGTTTTAGAAAAATCAAAATAATTTCAGAAGCTTCAAACTTATTGCTAGCGTATTTTAAAAAATTTCAAGAATACTACCCTACTCTACACTTAACATCTTCTGAAATTGAATACACCAAAATTATAACACAAGCTATAGATGCTGTTATTGACAAATTTGGAGATGTGAAAAATTCCGCTTCTGGAGAATTAGGAATCATCAGAAGACAACTAAAAGGATTGCAAGGGCGTATCAACCAAAGTTTTATGAGCTCATTAACTCACTTTAATGGCTTAGGTTATTTAGATGATATTCGAGAAACTGTACTAGACAATAAAAGAGTACTTGCAGTTACCGCTATGCATCGTAAAAAAGTTAAAGGGTCTCTATTAGGAAACTCCAAAACAGGAAGTATTGCATACATTGAGCCTCAGGCTACATTACAACTAAGTAGAGAATTACAAGATTTAGAATATAAAGAGCGAAATGAAATTGTTAAGATATTAAAATCTTTAACTGCTTTCATAAGAGATTACCAACCATTATTAGCGCAATATCAAGCGTATTTAACACTGATTGATATAGTTTCTGCAAAGGCAAATTACGCCAAACAATTAAATGCCATTCTGCCCGAAATAGTATCTGATAGAGAATTGTATATTAGAGATGCTTATCACCCACTATTGTATACTGCAAATAAAGTGAAAGGATTAAAAACGTTTTCTCAAACCATAGAATTGGACAACAACAATAGAATTATTGTTATTTCTGGTCCTAATGCAGGTGGAAAAAGTATTACTTTAAAAACTATTGGGCTTTTGCAAGTAATGTTACAGTCCGGATTATTAGTCCCCGTTCATGAGCGCAGTAAAATGTGTTTGTTTGACAACATACTTACAGATATTGGGGATAATCAGTCTATAGAAAATCAGCTTTCTACATATAGTTACCGATTAAAGAACATGAATAAGTTTTTGAAAAAATGTAACGCTAAAACACTTTTTTTAATAGATGAATTTGGTACTGGTTCTGATCCTGAATTAGGAGGTGCACTAGCTGAATCTTTTTTAGAAGTTTTCTATGAACGTAATGCTTTTGGAGTAATCACAACACATTATGCGAATTTAAAAATCCTTGCTGATGAATTGCCCGAGATGACCAATGCAAATATGATGTTTGATAATAAAACATTAGAACCAACTTACCAATTAGCCTTAGGACAACCTGGGAGTTCTTTTACTTTTGAAGTTGCTCAGAAAAACGGTATCCCATATAGCTTAATTAACAAAGCAAAGAAAAAGGTTGAACGTGGTAAAGTCCGCTTTGACAAAACCATTGCGAAACTGCAAAAGGAACGCTCCAAATTAGAAAAAACAACCAAGACTTTATCTGCTGAGGAATCTAAAAAACGTTTGGAAACGGAGAAGCTTGAAAAAATAAATCAGCGTATTCAAGACAAATTAGAAAGCTATCAACAATTATACGATGCCAACCAAAAACTAATTTCCATTGGGGATAGAGTAGATAAAATGGCTGCTACCTATTTTAATAACCGACAAAAAAAAACGCTTATAGGGGAGTTTTTAAAACTGATAGAGGTTGAAAACTCTAAACGAAAAAAACTAACAAAGAATGAAAAAGTTGTTCAGAAGAAAAAAGTAGCCGTTATCAAGAAAGAAGTGGAAGAGAAAGTTGCTGTTATCCGAGAAAAGAAAGTGGAAGAGAAGAAAAAAGCAGCACTAACCCCTCCTAAACCAAAACACATCTTACGTATCGGAGATAGAGTACGATTACTTGATGGAAAAGCTGTTGGTGATTTGGAGAAAATAGAAAAAAAGAAAGCATTTGTAAATTATGGATTCTTTACTTCTGAATGCAAATTGGATCAACTAGAATTAGTACAACGCATGAAGAAATAGACAAAAGGAAAACATAAAATTTTCATAGAATTAACAATCACAGTAGTCAATATTTTATAAACAAAATTGTATATTGAATCATGCTAAATTCATTACCAAAAAACAAAAAAATAATTCTCTTTGATGGAGTGTGCAACCTGTGCAATTCCTCCATTAATTATGTAATAGATCATGATAAACAAGATGTATTCCGTTTTGTCTCTCTTCAATCAGATTTAGGAGAAACTATTCAAGAATATTTAGGTATCGAAAATAAATCATTGGACACTATAATACTTTATGTTCCAGATGAAGCATATTATATTAAATCTACCGCTGCTTTGAAAATAATGAATGAATTTTCAGGGCACTGGAAATTGACACAAGCATTTCTTGTACTCCCATCTTCTATTCGGGACCTTGTATATAATTATGTTGCTAAAAATAGGTACAAATGGTACGGAAAAGAAGAGAACTGTAGGATCCCTACTAAAGAATTGAAAGGGAAATTTTTATAGACTATATCTTAAAATTTTGTTATAATCATTAAATAAGTTGTCATACTTAAAAAAAAAACAGATATTCGCTGCCAATTCTCTTTATTTATAGTACTTAATGAGAGTTTATATTTTGTTAAGTCTATTAATTTATAGTAACTTACAAGTAATTAAATTTTGAATATTAAAAAATAATGTTAGCTTTACTAAGCTCTACTTCTTTATTAATATTAAAAACAATAAAATTAAAGCAATAAAATGACAATAGAAAACTTAATAATAGAAGCTAACGAATTAGTTGAAAACTATAAAACTTTCAAATCTAGAAATGAGAAAATTATAGCTTCAAAAAGGGCTAAAGAATTGGTTTTAGGAATTAATGAAGTATATAAAGAAACTAAAGATTCTGAATTAATGGACGTCATGAAGAAAATCACTGAAGTCAAAATTAAATTAGAAAAAAGACTAAAAGGAAGATTAACTTCTTAATCCAAATTCTTTTAAAAATAAAAGGGATAAACTATTAATAGTTTATCCCTTTTTAATTTTGTTTGTTTTTAATTTAAAACAGAATTTTTAATAATTCCGATTTCTATAGCAGCAATTTTTGTAGCCAAACAAACAATTTGCATTGCTTGCTCAATTTCATCTATTGTTGGACAGGATGGCGCTAAACGAATATTAGAATCGTTTGGATCATTATTCCCTGGATATGTCGCTCCAGCTCCAGTAAGCTTCACTCCTGCTTCAGCAGCTAAACCAACTACTCTTTTAGCACAACCGTTAGGAACATCCAAACTAATAAAATAACCTCCTTTAGGTTGAGTCCAAGTAGCTAAACCTGTTTCTCCTAATTCACTTTCTAAAATAGACAATGTTTTATCGAAACGAGGTTTCAATAAAATCGCATGTTTTTTCATATGGACATATAGTCCTTCAATGTTCTTGAAAAAACGATTGTGCCTAACTTGATTTAATTTATCCGGACCGATAGTCGAGAAAAACAAATGTCTCCTATACCAATCCATATTTTCCACACTCCCACCTACTCCTGATACTCCTGCTCCAGCAAAAGTGATTTTAGATGTAGAGCATAAAATAAACGGCCTGTTGGTATTCCCAGCAGTTTTACAAGTAGCTAAAATATTCTTTAACACATCTTGATCTTCCGATAAATGGTGCACCGCATATGCGTTATCCCAAAAAACCCTAAAATCATTCGCTGCAGTTTTCATCGTACTTAAACGATCTACTACTTCATCAGAGCAACTTAAACCTGTTGGATTACTGTATTTAGGAACAATCCAAATACCTTTTATACTTGCATCTTTTGCTACTAATTGCTCAACCTTATCCATATCTGGACCATTGTCATTACAGGCAACCGGTATCATTTCAATCCCGAAATGCTGACAAATACTAAAATGTCTGTCATAACCTGGTACTGGACAAATAAACTTTATTGGAGCTTTACCCCAAGGGTGTTCACTATCACACATACCATGAGTTATTCCTCTAGAAACGATATCATGCATTATAGTAAGCGAAGCATTACCTCCTATTACAACTTCTTCTACAGAAGAAACCTCCAGGAAGTCTTTAAATAATTCTTTGGTTTCAGGAAGCCCATCTAATCCACCATAATTTCTGGTTTCTGCTCCTTGAAAACTTAAATAATCTTTTGATGTAACAACATCTAAAAGCTCGTTAGATAAATCTAATTGAGCAGCACTAGGTTTTCCTCTAGACATGTCTAACGCTAATTTTTTAGCTTTAAAAACCTCAAATTGTGATTGTAATTGATCAAGTGTCATTGTATTGTGTATGTTGTTATTTTAATATGTAGCAAAGATAGGCTGAACTGTTGAAATTTCTGCTCTTTTATTCACAAACATTACCACTCTACTTTGTCCAATTCCACCACCAATTGTATATGGTAATTTCCCTTCTAATAAGGCAGAATGAAAAGGCAATTCCTTTCTTTTTTCTTGTCCAGTAAGTTTCAACTGAAGCTCTAACGCTTCTTTATCTACACGAACTCCCATAGAGCTAATTTCTAAACTTTTTTCTCTAATAGAATCCCAAACCAATAAATCGGCATTTATACCAGGCCTACCTTGAACATCTTTAGTTGTCCAATCATCATAATCTGGCGCTCTTAAATCATGTTCTTCTCCACTTGATAGTTTGCCACCTATACCAAGTAACAATACAGCCCCAAACTCTTTAGCGATAGCATGCTCACGTTCTTTTGGAGTTAAGGCTGGGTATTTTTGATATAATTCCTCTGTATGCAATACCTTTAATGATTCAGGTAAAGTCACTACCCTACTTATTTGACTTGCCATTTCTTTTTCAGTATCCCTTAATGCTTCAAATACAGCTGTACCATGAGCTACTAAAGTATCAATAGTCCTTTCTTCTTTAGCTATAACTTTCTCCCAATCCCATTGATCTACTAAATGTGAATGTATACTCGATAATTCCTCATCAGCTCTGATAGCTTTCATGTCTGTTACAATACCTTTTCCTTTTTCCACCTCTAATTCTCCTAAGTACCAACGTTTCCATTTTGCCAATGAATGAACTATTTCATGATCCACTCCTCCCAATTGAAAAGAGACTGGTCTTTCTATTCCATTTAAATTATCATTAAAACCTGATTCTTTAGAAACAAAAAGTGGCGCATTTATTTTGGTTAAGTTTAAACGCTCTTTTAATTGAGTTTCAAATACTTCTTTTGATTTAGTGATTAGTTGCTCACTAGCTAAGCTTCTTTTAAATGTTTTCATAATAATTTGTTATTAACTCCATCAGTGGATTTTCACCAAGGATATTTGTTTTCATGGCAAATCTATTTAGTTTTTAAACAGTAAACATAATTTTGATATGTTATTTTTACGCTTTAATATGTTTTACTACTAATAAGTAGCTTTAATTAAATATTTCATATACATTCGTTACTTTAAATAGTAAAAACAGTTTATGAACTTTCATTTAGATAGTACCGATAAAAAAATATTAAAATACCTTATAAAAGATGCTCGAATAAAAGTGGTTGACATTGCTAGTTTTATTGGTGTTACCAGTGCCGCTATACATCAGCGCATAGGGAAAATTAAACGCGGCGGTGTTATAAAAGAGTTTACCTTACGACTTGATGAGAAAAAATTAGGCTACACCACTTGTGCCTTTGTAGGTGTATTTTTAGATAAAAACAGTAATTACAACCAGATTATTGAACAATTAAAGCGTATTGAAGAAGTTGTTGAAGCACATTACACTACTGGTGAATATGGATTGTTTATAAAATTATATACTAAAGATAATGATCATTTAATGAAAGTTTTAAACGGAAAAATAAAACAAATTAAGGAAGTTACACGAACAGAAACTTTTATATCACTTGAAGAACCTATTAATAGAAGTATTGGATTGTAATGCTTACATAAAACTCTCATGCTTATTAACAGCTTAGTTATTTTATTAAATTAAGCATTATCATTAACTTCGTTTTTTTAATCAAATATTAAGTAAGCAATTATGAGTGACTTCTCTATAGAAATGAGTGTTCGAGATTATGAATTAGATATGCAAGGGATTGTAAACAATGCAGTATATCAAAACTATTTAGAACATGCCAGACATGAGTTTTTGCACCATCATGGAATTGACTTTGCTGACTTAACTGAACGAGGAGTTGTTTTGGTAGTAAAAACTATTGCAATGGATTTTAAAAATTCTTTAAAAAGTAAAGATAAATTCAAAGTACAAGTAGAAACTTTTAAAGATGGACATCTAAAATTAATATTTAAACAAACAATCACACGTCTGTCTGACAATAAAGTAGCTTTATCAGCTAATGTTACTGGTGTTTGTTTAGTAAACGGTAGACTAGTTAAACCTGAAACTATTCCGGAAATAAACAACTTTTTAGATTTATAGTAAGTAATCATTATTATCACGTCTAAGTAAAAAAAAAAGAATGAGTTGGATAAAAATAATACCCTTTGATGAAGCTACAGGTAAATTAAAAACCTTATACAATAGAGTTAAAGGGCCAAATAATCAAATTGACAATGTTTTAAGTATTCATAGTTTAAGACCACATACACTTGCGGGGCACATGAGTTTGTATAAAAATGTTTTGCATCACTCTGACAATACTTTTGATAATTGGTTTCTTGAATTATTAGGAACATATACAAGCTTCATAAATAATTGTGATTACTGCTTTGAGCATCATTTTGAAGGCATGAAAAAGTTTTTAAATGATGATGTGAAAGCAGCACAATTAAAGGAGCAAATCATTAATGATTGCTTTACAGAAATACTCAGTAATAAAGAAATTTTTTTGATAAATTACGCAAAAAGACTAACACTAGCACCAAGTTCATTTAAAAAGGAAGACATTGATAGATTAAAAAACATCGGGGTTAATGATGGTGAATTGTTAGAGATTAATCAAGTTGTTTCTTATTTTAATTATGTAAACAGAACTGTTTTAGGATTAGGCATTAATACCTCTAATGAAATTATAGGACTTTCTCCTAAAAACAAAGGTTCAGACAACTTATGGACGCATGAGTAATAAGTATCAATATGTGCTAAAAAAACCATAAATATTTCAGCAAAAACGTGTAATTCTGTTTAAAAACACGAAATTAGCCATTCAATTATGACAGTACACTATATCCATAGGCAATATTCCGTTTATTTATTACTACTCTTGGTTTGTAGCTATAACCTCTATTGTCAAGATATTACTGGAAAAATAATTGATAAAGAAACCCAAGAGCCTATCCCCTATGTTAGTATAATTCTTAACGAAACTGATGGAGGTATAAGTAATGATGAAGGTGATTTTAGCATCACAATCCCAAGACATACTTTAAAAAACGATTCTGTTTATTTTTCCTCCATAGGCTATAAAACGAAGGCTATTTTAATACAAAAACTAAAAAATATAATTATTACTTTAGCCCCAGAAGTACTTGAATTATCAAGCGTATATCTTTCCGGAGAAAAACTTACCGCAGATGAAATTATAGATAAGCTAAAAGATAATATAGTCAAAAACTATAACACAAATTCTACTAAAAACCGATTCTTTATGAGAGAATCGTTCAGGCAATATTATAAGAAGCTAACCTTTGATTTTAAAAAATCTACCATTAAAGGAATTTCAAAAAAACTTATTGATAGTATGGTAAACTCTATCCCCAAGCGTACTGCTTACCATAATGAAACACTCGGTGATTATTACAGTAATTTTGAACGTAATTATAAGAAATTACATATCATAAAAACTTCTAAATCATACAATGTAAACCAAGAAGTCTCTTTTGAAGAATTGCAAAATAAGTTCATGCAAGTACTGAATGATAATGTAAAACAAACCTCTTATTTAAAAGTTAAATCTGGTTTTTTCGGAACGAAAATTGGTGTAGACTCTATTGTAAATAGCGCTAAAAATTTTGATAAAATTGAACGAGAATACGAACAAAAAAACTACTTTAATTCTCGTAAAAAAAGTATTGAAACCTTAACAAATAACGTGTTTTATGATGACGATTCAGAAATAAATGTAATTCGATCGTCAAACAGGTATAATTTCACAAAGAAAGATTACACCTATATTGATGGTGAGCTAGTATACATAATAGAGTTCTCCCCTAAACGATACAAGGACTTAACAGGAACTTTATATGTTAATACAGAAGATTTTGCAGTAATGCGTTTGGATTATAAAAATGCGAACCCTATTTATGACAAAATATTTAATATGTTTGGAGTAAATTTCAACCATGTAAAGTATCACGGTACAATGATATTTTTTAAGTTTGAAGGGAATACACATTATAGTTTAAAGTATTTAAGCCATGAAAACGGTAGGTCGTTATTACTAAACAGACCGCTTACCATCATAGAAAAAAACAAACACGTTAAAGGGAGAAGGAAACAAAACGAACTAAGACTTCAAATGCATTTTGATATCATTGACCGTGTAAAGCGGGAACTTATTATTTTTACTGAAACAGCTACTACTCCAGAAGAATTTATTAGTATTAAAGATAATAAATTTGTAGATGTAAAATACTTCTCAAGCTACAATGCTGATTTCTGGAAAGGGTATAATATTATTGAGCCAAACAAAGCTATTAAGGAGTTTACAGCTATTAAATAATTAGATTAAGAATATTCCGGCACCTTCCCTACTATTCCTTCAAAAAAAGATTGCATAAATTTAAAATCAGCTTCAACATCATTTGTTTGATAAAATGGCTTTGATATAATGTGTTTTTTATGCTCATAATCAAATGCAACCATTACAATTGGCACATTTGCTTTTTTTGCTATATAGTAAAAACCTGTTTTCCATTCTGAAACTTTTTTTCTTGTTCCTTCAGGGGCTATGTTTAAAATAAAATCAGGGTGTTTTTTAAATAATTGCGCATATGCATCTACTGATTTTTGCCCAGATGTCCTATCCAAAGCTATCCCCCCTACTTTACGTAAATACCATCCTAATGGCCATATGAAGAGTTCTTTTTTAGCTACAAAATTAATAGCTGTATTAGTTACTTTCCTAAGTATTAATCCCATGTGTAAATCATGCCAATGCGTATGTGGAGCGGCAATTACAACATACTGATTTAAGGCTTTAGGAAACTCTCCAAAGACTGTCCATTTTAATATTTTAGAATAAATAAATTTATACATAAACATATGAATTATTGTGTAAATCTACACCATTTTATTATATAATAATTACTTTTAAACCTTATACTAATAAAAGAAGAGTCTACTTTATTTAAACACTTATCTAATCAAGTTGAACACAAGTCTTTTGAACTGATTTATTATGAATTTTACAAAAAAAATCATTAGCTACTTATACCCTATTAAAGTTAAAGAAATTTCTTCAAAAAGATCTGGTTCTTTGGAAGTAACTTTAGTTAACGGAAAATTAGTTATCGATTCAGAAAATGCAAACTACAGTTATGGAAGCCTACAACAAGTCTTGAAAATAGGTTTGACGCATATCGGTCTAGATAACTTACAAAAGTCAGAAAACATTCTTGTTCTTGGCGTTGCTGGCGGAAGTGTAATTAAAACCCTTAGAAACGACTTCAACATTGAAGCAAAAATTACTGGTGTTGAAATAGACCCAGATGTTATTGAACTTGCAAACACATACTTTAAATTGAATAGTATTTCAAATTTAGAGTTAGTTATAGAAGATGCTTTTCAATTTATAAAAACTACTCAAGAAACCTATGATTTAATTATCATTGATATTTTTAACGACTCAAATATGCCCAATGAGTTGTTTGAAGATGGTTTTTGGACAACGATACGGCAACTATTAAACAATAAAGGATTCTGTTTGTTCAACTCTATTTGTACCTCAAAAAAAGATATGAATAGAAACCAACAACTAAACACGCTGTTAGAAAACCTATTTAAATTTAGTAAACAACTAAAAACACATCGAATTAATGAATTATTTATTTTAGAGAAATAACTACTTTTTAAACTCTAAATTCGCCTGTACTAAATCTTCTGGAGTATCAATACCAATCGACACATGAGTAGTTTCAACCATTTTAATGGTTTTATTAAACTCTAAATAGCGTAATTGTTCCAGTTTCTCTGTAGCTTCTAAATACTGCATAGGCATTTGCGTAAAGTCTAACAAAGCTTGTTTCCTAAAAGCATATATTCCTTGATGCTTAAAGTATTTTGCTGTACTTTCTTCTCTAACAAAAGGTATGGGAGAACGTGAAAAATACAATGCACAATTATTAGTATCCACAATAACTTTTACATTATTAGGATTACTAATTTCATCTACATCATTAATTTGATGCATGATTGATGCTAAATCTATTTCTTTATTAGTATCAGTTGCATACACCGCTAATAAATCTGTTAGAGCTTGTATATGCACATTTGGTTCATCTCCTTGAACATTTACCACAATATCACAGTCTATATTTACAACTGCTTCAGCTATACGATCACTTCCACATTCATGTTCGCCAATACTCATAATTGCTTTTCCTCCATTACTAACAACTTCTTCAAAAATAATATCTGAATCAGTAACCACATATACTTCCGAAAATAGCTTTGTGTTTACAGCATTTTCATAGGTCCGTATGATAACAGATTTCCCTGCTAAATCTTTCATTAACTTCCCTGGAAAACGTGACGCTTCATAACGAGCGGGTATCATTGCAATTATTTTCATTTTATTAGGTATTAGGTATTAGGTATTATTAAATTATTCTTAAAAAACAATAGACAACCCTTTTGCGTTATTATCTAACCACATAATGGTCTTTATTCTTTCTTATCTGAATTGATTAATTATATTCTTACAAACAAAAACTGATTGTACCACATTGCTAACATTGATATCAATATTAATATGATGGTTGTATATATATAGTCTTTTGAAAATAATAGTTTAGCTTTTTTAATAAGTACAACCAAAGAACAAATAAAAGCTATTGTTGAAATAGCTATTACTCCATATTGTAATTCCGAAGTAAAATGTTTTAAATTTTTATAATAGACAAATATATAGGTTGTGAAAATTGTTAAGGCACTTAAACCACAACAAATAGCATATAATTTATTAAAATTCATAGGTTAACATTTTTTTTATTTTGGGAATCTAGCATATTTTAATTACTGTGGAGTAATTTTTTAAACTTATTTCCTTTTAAATTTTGATCGAACTTTCTTAAAAAAGAAAAACACTCCTGATAACAACCCCATTACTAATACAATTGCTAAAATCGGTAAAATATTGCAATAGCTGACATTGCGGTAGCTCCTCCAGTTTCAATAGTTGATACAGGAGGATTTTCTAAGCCTGCTGTTGCCCTTCTAGATGCCGCTCGTGCGGTAGCAATACTTCCTTTAATAGCAGCAGCGGTTCCTCCTCCAGCTATAATAGCTAATGATCAAGTTACTATAGTATCTAAATTCGCTGCCGTACTCTCTACCACTGCTGTTCCTGATAAGCGAACGGCAGTGGTGTCCAATAAATTATCAAATACAGGAATATAATACGCGAACACTTCTAATATATTTGCAAAACCCAATGTGCAAAGAGCAGTGATACTCCTTATCCATTCCCAACTTTCGTTTAAAGGAATCACCCCAAAACTAGAATGCCAAACTTAATACAAATAAAGGAACAAAAATCCGAAACCCCAATGATGCAGTCAATCCTATCCCTAGAAAAAAACTTATTAATGTTTCTGTGGCTTCAAGCATGGTTATTAGTTAAGTTGAAAAATACAAACGACTAAACAAAAAACTATCTACTTTTCTATTTAGTTGTTAGTTGCAACTCATAAACTAAGAATTTAATTATCTGTAAAAAAATCATCTCCAAAACCTATTAAATATAATTTTTCTTCAGCCCTAGTAATTGCTGTGTACAACCAACGCATGTAATCTTTATTTACACCATCTTTTAAATAAGGCTGCTCTACAAACACCGTTTTCCATTGTCCACCTTGTGATTTATGACAAGTCATAGCATATGAAAACTTCACTTGCAAAGCATTAAAATACTTGTTTTGTTTAATTTTCATAAACTTCTTGTACTTAGAAGTCTCACTTTCATAATCCTTTTGCACTTCTTGGTACAATTTATTTCCATCTTCATATGATAATGCAGGAGTTTCTGCAGTAATGGTATCCAATAATAATACCGTTTCAAAAGGAGTCATGTTTGGGTAATCGACCATGCGTACTTTCACTTCAGCGAATCGAAAACCATATAATTCTTTAAATGAATATATTTCCAAAACTTCAACAATATCACCATTAGCTATAAAACCAGCCTCACTATTTTCTTTTACCCAGAAGTAATTATTCTTAACAACCATCAGGTAATCTCCAGCATTCAAATCATTTTCTTGAAATAAAATCCTAGTTCGTATTTGCTGATTGTAAATGTTAGCTCGTTTATTAGAACGAACTATAATAGCAGTATCTTCTTTACTCTCTGAAGAGTATGATTCGTCAATAGCATTTTGTATTTCATAACCATCTTGTAGCCGCACAATATCAGGAAATGAGCCTAAATTAAACTCGAATGAATTAAAATAATTAGTGGCCAATTGCTCACGCAATAAAGTTGCATTGGTCAAAATACCAGATCCTTCCGCTTGACGCACGACTTCATCCAGCTCAATAGAATCAACTTCTTTATTATAATTAAGCGCTAATTTTTGTTCGTCTAAAGCGGGGCTAACATCCAGCTTAATTGGTGGTAACTGTGCAGTATCACCAATAAAAATCAACTTACATTTACTACCGGAATACACATATTGCAATAAATCATCTAATAACGATCCATTTTCAAAAAGTTTAGAATCTGTATTTATATCAGATATCATTGAGGCTTCATCAACAATAAAGATTGTATTCTTATGTTTATTTGGTTGTAGCACAAAACTAACTCCACCTCCGCTTTTCTTTTTAGGGAAGTATATTTTTTTATGAATTGTAAGCGCTTCTCTTTTTGAATACTTCGATATAACTTTTGCAGCACGGCCAGTCGGAGCTAATAACACAGCGCTTTTGTGTGCATTCCACAAACAATTTACCAACGTACTAATTAATGTTGTTTTACCAGTACCCGCATACCCTTTTAATATAAACAAATTATCATCTTCATTATCTAACACGAAATTGGCTAGCCGTTGCAACACTACATCTTGTTTTAATGTAAGATCAAAAGGAAACTTCTCTTTTAATAAGGTATGAAATTGTGTACTATTCATGTAATAAATCTATTGTAATCAACTGCCTTAATCTTACATAAAGCACAGAAATTAAAGCCATTATATTTAATTTGAAGCATGCTTCATTAGATCAATCCCACTAGTGGGATAAATGTTGTTTTCAAAGATAGTTAGTATTTTTTCTTTTATTACTTTACTGATTGAAAAAAAAATGTAAATTTGTGCAAAGACATTAATTAAATTTTTATAGAAAAATGATAACAATACTTTTAATTGTTTTAACAATAGTAGCAATTTTTGGAATAGTAAAATTGATTGATAAATTTGTACCACAAAATAAAAAATGGATATTCACCATTCTATTTTGGATCGCTGCAATATTTATTGGAAAAGCCATATATGATTCTGTTTTAGAGCCTATAAAATTTAAAGTAATTAAAAAAGAGCGTTACGCTAAAGTAATTAACAACTTAAAAGATATTAGAGATGCTGAACTTGCTCACAAAGCAGTAACAGGTAAATATAATGGTGACTGGAATTCATTAGTGAAATTTATTGACACTGCTAGATACACCTTAACACAGCGTAGAGACA
This sequence comes from Kordia sp., assembly GCA_002733415.1. Lineage (GTDB taxonomy): Bacteria > Bacteroidota > Bacteroidia > Flavobacteriales > Flavobacteriaceae. The sequence continues at coordinate 16,020 of NVVR01000037.1, forward strand.
CAACAGTTATAGATCTTGAATTATCGAAACAATTTGGTATTGATATGTTTAAAGAAAAAGTCCTTATTGATACTTTAGGAACTGCTTCTGTAAAAGATTCAATCTTTAAAAATTCAGATCGTTACAGAACTATGATGAATATTCCTGGTGCAGATGCAAAATTTACATTAAAAGCTGGAGAAATTGAAAAAGGAAATTCTATGCTTGCAGTATTTGAAGCTAAAATGGAAAAGAAATTAGTTTTAGCGGATCAACCAGCATACTTAGTATTTAATGAATCAGAAACTATTGCTGTTGATGGTGTTAACGGTGCATACATTAGTATTGGATCTATGGAAGAAATTAATACAAATGGTAACTGGCCAAGATACTATGACGAAAAGAAGTAATATAAATTTACTATCTAATAGAATATTGTCCGTTCAAGCTAGCTTGAATGGACTTTCTTTTTGTATACTAGATACAATTGAAAATAATATACTACTTTTAAAGGATATTATTTTTGAAGAGCAAAAAAATCCGTTAGAAATAGAAAAGCTATTAGTAGCTGAATTTGAAACTACTTCCCTATTACAACAAGAATTCAAGCAAGTTAATTTAATTCATCAAAATAACATCTGTACTTTTGTACCTAATGGATTTTATGATGAAAACAACTTAGTTGATTATTTAAAATTCAATAATAAAATTTTTGAATCGGATTTTATTGCAACTGATGAAATTGTTTCAAAAGAAATCATGTCAGTATATGTTCCGTTTGTGAATATAAACAACTTCTTTTTCGAACGCTTTGGTAGTTTTGAATACCATCACGCAAGTAAAATTATAGTTGAACAGTTACTAAAAGTAGCTACTGCTACAACAAACAAACTATATTGCAATGTTTCTTCTACATCATTTGAGTTAATTTCTATTAAAAACGGAGCATTAAACCTATTCAACTCTTTTGATTTTGACACCAAAGAAGACTTTATTTATTACATCCTCTTTACCATTGAGCAATTGCAATTGGATACCGAAATTATTGATTTAATTTTATTAGGTAATATCGGTCTAGATGATGAATTATATAGCATCCTATACCAGTACATCCGAAATATTTCTTTTGGTAGTAGAAACACGCAATTTATTGCTAGAGATATAGAACAAAAACCAAAATATGGCTACAATCACTTTAGCTTACTAAATACATTTTAAATGCGAATAATTTCTGGAAAATATAAAGGTAGACGAATTACAGCACCTAAAAAACTGCCTGTACGTCCTACAACCGATTTAGCAAAAGAATCCTTATTTAATATCCTAAACAATGATTTCTATTTTGACGAAATCACCTTGTTAGATTTATTTTCAGGAACTGGTAACATCAGTTATGAATTTGCTTCTAGAGGCTGTAAACAAATCACTGCTGTAGATGCAGATTATGGTTGTGCTGCATTTGTCAGGAAAACTGCAGAAGAGTTTGAGTTTGATATTAACGTAATTAAAAGCGATGTTTTTAAGTTTCTAGAGCGCGTAAAACTAAAAGCAAATGTAGTTTTTGCCGATCCTCCTTACGATTTTAGTGATGAAAAATTTTCTCAAATCCGCCAATTGGTTTTTGATAATGATATCCTTACTGATAATGGATATTTAATCATTGAACACTCAACAAATACAAAATTAGACCACTTAGATAACTTTAGTTACTCTAAAAAGTATGGAGGTTGTATGTTTAGCTTTTTCGAACACCCTCAAGTTAAATCACAAGAAGAAGAACAGTAAGCGGCTAAATACAAGTGTCTAAAAAACAGTTCCTTAAGATAAATATCAATTAATTTTCGTAACTTTAATAGACTAGTTAATTCTCATCGTTATGAAAAAAATTACACTTTTTTTAATTGCATTAGTTACATCATTTTCATTTTTGGCACAAGACACTTCAGAAATTCTATGGAAAATAGGAGCGTCAGATATTGATTTAACTATCCATCAAGGTGATACTGTTATCTGGACTTGGAGTGATTCAGGAGAACATAATGTTCTAAGTTTCCCCGATAGTGAAGAATTTTTTAAAAGTAATGACATGACTGGCTTAGGAGAAACGTTTAGTCATAAATTCACTAAAATTGGAGACTTCTCATTTAGGTGTACCTTTCACCCTCAAACAATGTTCGGGACAATTCACGTACGGGTTTTAGGTATTGAGGATGAGGAGCGTAAAAAATTAAGCATCTACCCAAATCCAGTTTTTAATCATCTTAATATATCCTCACCAATAAAAATAGAAAAAATAAGTATCACTAATGTTTCAGGAAGAAAAGTTTTAGAAAGAAGTATACATGCTGACAAAATCAATATTGACATGTCAAACTATAGAAATGGAATGTATTTTATACAAATTGAAAGTAATGCTAAAAAACATACCTATAGGATTATAAAAAAATAAGCAGACCATAAGCCGGATTCTGTCCTCTTAAAAAGAGTCCTTATCATTTATCTAGTACTGTAATTACTTACAGCATCAAACCGTTTACCCTCCAACATCGAGCGCACAACTCTCAAGCGCTGGTTTACATAACGTTGCACCACATAGAGTTTACCTGGTTTCACTACAGCATTACCTGTACATACTTTCTGTTGCACTTGTCCGCATCTTACGACGGACGGGCGTTACCCGCTATATTGTACTATGGTGTCCGGACTTTCCTCTCTCCTTTTCAGAACAGCGATAAGGTAGTCTGCTTAACGCAAAAATAGTATTAAAATGTTAATAACTCCACTTAAAATTATGAATTCTGAATTCAATATTCGCAATTGAATATCTATATTTGTATTGTTAATATTTTTCAATGGAACATTTTGTAGTATCGGCAAGAAAGTACAGACCCAAAACATTTAATGATGTTGTTGGGCAACAAGCTATAACCAATACTTTACTTAATGCTATTGAAAATAACCACTTAGCTCAAGCACTACTTTTTTGTGGTCCAAGAGGAGTTGGTAAAACTTCCTGTGCTCGTATTTTAGCGAAAAAAATTAACCATCAGGAAGGTCACGACGATGAAAATGAAGACTTCGCATTTAATGTTTTTGAATTAGATGCTGCTTCTAACAATTCTGTTGATGATATTAGAAGCTTAATTGATCAAGTTCGTATCCCACCACAAGTTGGAACGTACAAGGTTTATATTATTGATGAGGTGCATATGTTATCTCAGGCAGCTTTTAATGCGTTTTTAAAGACGCTGGAAGAACCCCCTAAACATGCTATTTTCATATTAGCAACTACTGAAAAACATAAAATAATTCCTACAATACTATCACGTTGTCAGATCTTTGATTTTAAAAGAATAACTGTAAAAGACGCTGCTAATTACTTAGCGTATATTGCAAAGGAACAAGGTATTACTGCCGAAGATGATGCTTTACATATTATTGCTCAAAAAGCGGATGGGGCTATGCGTGATGCATTATCTATATTTGATCGTGTAGTAAGTTTTTCTGGTAAAACCTTAACCAGACAAGATGTTACTCAGAATTTAAATGTTTTAGATTACGATACATATTTTAAGGCTACTGATTTAATATTAGAGAATAACATTCCGCAATTACTACTGTTGTTTAATGAGTGTTTATCAAAAGGATTTGATGGTCATCATTTCATCGCTGGGTTAGCATCTCACTTTAGAGACTTATTAGTTTGTAAAAATCCAGCTACCATTCAATTATTAGAAGTTGGTAGTGCTGCTCAAGAACAATATTTAAACCAATCACAAAAAACATCGCAAACTTTTTTAATTCAAGGAATAGATACTGCTAACGATTGTGATTTAAAATATAAAACAAGTAAAAATCAACGCTTACTCGTTGAATTGTCGCTTATGCAACTCGCCTCTATCACTTTCGGACTCACTGAGTCAGGCGAAAAAAAAAAATCTAAGAACTTTATAATTCCTGCTACATTTTTCATTTCTACTAATACTCCTAAAGCTCCAGTAGCAGAAGTTGTGCCTAATGTAGTCGAAGAACCTAAACCATCGTTAGCTATACCTGAAAAACCTGTTGTTGAAAAAACTACATTGCCAAAATTAAAAACACCTACTTCATCAAAAGGAAAAGTTTCAGGATTATCATTATCAAGTATCCGTAAGAAAAAAGAGCATTTAGACGCTAAGCTTGCTGAGGAAGTACAGCATGAAGTATTGCCTACGGAAGATTTCAAAGAAGAAGACTTAATCAAGCACTGGATAGAATATACCCAAAAGTTAGATGAAGATGGAGCGAAAATAGTCGCTTCTATTTTTGATATTACTGATAAAGAAAAAAGAGAGAAATTAACTATTAAAGGAACAATGATTCATATTGAAGTGCCAAATGCTACTATGCAAATGGATATTCATGGTGCACAATACGGAATCCTTTCTTACGTAAGAAAAAAATTAAGCAACTACGATATTAATATTCAAGTAGATGTTAACGAAGAAGCTGTTAAAAAGTATGTATTCTCTGCAGTAGATAAATACGAAAAACTCTTGGAAATGAATCCCGCAATTGGATTGTTACGCCAAGAATTTGGCTTAGACATCAAAGACTAAATAACAAACACATTATGCTAGGATTAAAACTACCTACCGACCCAAGATGGGTAAATATTGTTGAAAAAAACATTTCAGAAATACTTTGTGACCATGCTTTTTGTGAACAAAAAGCTGCTAGCACAGCAATTTCTCTTATAGTTGGTTTCCCTGAATATACTGATTTAGTAAATGAAATGATTGCCCTAGTCAAAGAAGAAATGAGTCATTTTAAAATGGTTCATGATTTAATTATTGAGCGTGGTGAAACTCTTGGTAGAGATAGAAAAGACAATTATGTATTACAATTATTAAAGTTTTTTCCTAAAGGAGGTAGTCGAAATACTCAATTGGTACACCGCTTATTATATGCAGCTTTAATTGAAGCTCGTAGTTGTGAGCGCTTTCGGTTATTATCAGAAGAACTTCAGGATAATAATTTAGCAGATTTTTACAGAAAACTAATGGTTAGTGAAGCGAATCATTACACTATGTTTTTACAATTTGCCAGACAATATGGTGATGACTTGGATGATGTAAACAAAAAATGGCAAGACTTATTGGTTTTTGAAGCCAATATAATGCGGGATCTTGGGACTAATGAAACTATTCATGGGTAATCATAAAATAATACCTTCGATACTTTGTATTTAAAACAATAAAAGCAGTACATTTGCCGCTGATTAAAAAACGAGTATTTAAATGATATACCCTTGTTAATCAGCAAAATAAAACATCTCATGTAATTTATAGAGGTGTGAATTAACACAAAACACCATTTAATTTCGAAACTAGTTTCGAGAAACTAAACCCACTAGTGGGATTTAAAATTGCTTATTATGAAACGTATTAACGAATACAAGAAATTATTTAATGTTGATAAAGATACTGATCTTAAGGTATTGAAAAAATCATACAGAAACTTAGTAAAGGAATGGCACCCTGATAAATTTCAAGCAGATGATGAAAAAGCAGCTTTAGCTGATGAAATGGGAAGAAAAGTAATTGATGGATATCACTTTTTAGTAAGTATTAACCCTCAAACTATTAATGCTAACTCAGAAGATTATAAAAAAACAATCACGACTGCGGGTATTTCTGATTTTAACCACAAAGGACAGGTGTTAGAACTTGTTTTTTCCGATGGCGCTACGTATGAGTACTTTGGTGTTTCTAAACCCTTATTTCAAAAATTTGTAAATACTGATAAGCAATTGCGTTTTGCTAAGCGTAATTTCTTTAGCGGATTAACATACAGAAAATCAAAAAGAGATGCTGCTGTTGTAGCATAAGCTCTCATTTAATTTATATAAAAAAACCCAGTTAATACTAACTGGGTTTTTTTAGCTTAAAACTTGACTAGTTAATAGTTAAATATAACAATAGCATACTATCAGTATAATAAGTTTTATAAAGTTACAACAACATCACTAAAAATTAATTATCACTATAATATAGTGTTTTCACCATCCCATCAGACAATCCTATTTTTGGTATATATATTTTTTTTGCACCAGCCCATTTCATCGCATTTAAATATATTTTTAATGCTGGAATAATAACATCAGCACGATCAGGGTTTAATCCAATTTCAGTAACCCTATCGGTATAAGACATGGCATTGAAAAAGTGATATTGCGAATTTAAATAGATATACGATAACGGTTTATCAACTGTTTTTCCTGAAAGACGGTGTATTTTATTAATGTTCCCTCCAGAACCTATCATGATAACTTTATCAAGGTCTTTAGTGTTTCTTTTTATCCATTCTTTTATATCATCCCAATTGATCAGTTCATCAACCGATTTATTAATTAAACGAACTGTTCCTACTTTAAACGACTTTGAGTTAATAATTCTTCCATTAGAAAATATGGTCAATTCTGTACTTCCTCCCCCAACATCAACATACAAATAATTTGAGTTCTGATCTATAAATGTTTTTAAATCAGTTGACGCTATAATTGCAGCCTCTTTTTTACCATCAATAATTTCTATATCAATATCACTTGCTTCTTTTATAGCTTCAACCAATTCCTGTCCATTTGTGGCTTCGCGAAGTGCCGAAGTAGCACAAGCCATATAATTAATTACATCATTAGACTTCATTAACAATCTGAAAGCATTCATAGTATCTTTCATTTTAGTGATATTATCCTTCGAAATAATTCCTGTCGTAAACGAATCTTGCCCTAAACGAATAGGTACACGGACTAAAGAACTTTTTTTAAACTTAGGCTCTTTACCTACTTCTTCAATTACGTTTGTAATTAATAAACGAACCGCATTCGATCCAATGTCTATTGCTGCATATTTTTTTATTATCATTTTACTACTGTAATTTTATTTACGTAATACTCGTATGTTTTTGCTTGAGATCGTACTGGTTTTGCAGTAATCTCTCTATAAGCATTATCTTGATTTTTCGATAAAATTCTTGCTTTAACATTATCACTCCAGCAAATTGAAAACGTATCAATTAACTCTTTTTTAATATCTTCATCATAAATCGGACAGGTAACTTCTACCCTATTATCCAAGTTTCTTGTCATCCAATCGGAAGATGATATATATACTTTCTCTTCTCCTTCAATCCCGAAAATCATCATTCTTGGGTGTTCTAAATACTTATCTACAATACTAATAGCTTCTATGTTCTCACTCAATCCTTTAATACCAGGTATCAAACAACAAATACCTCTTACAATCATTTTAATTTGTACTCCAGCATTACTTGCATCATATAGTTTATCAACCATTTTATAGCTAGTGATACTATTCAATTTTAACTTAATTTGTGCTGGTTTACCTTCTAAGGCTTTTTGAGTTTCAGTATCAATTAACATCATAAAACCATTTTTGGCATAATGAGGAGACACTAGTAAATGCTTGTATTTATTTACTATATAATTTGTTTTTAAAAAATTAAACACCTTCCTTAAATCTTTTAAAATATCTTGATTAGCAGTAAATAACGTATAATCCGTATATACTTTTGCTGTAATATTATTAAAATTACCAGTACTAATAAATCCGTATAATTTTATTTTTTTCCCCTCTAAGCGTTCAACCAAACAAACTTTACTATGAACTTTAAGTCCTTTAACCCCAAAAATCAACTTTATTCCTTCATCCTGCATATTCTGGGCATACTCCATATTTGATGCTTCATCAAATCTGGCTTGTAACTCTATTTGTACCGTTACTTCTTTCCCATTTTTAGCCGCATTGATCAAAGAACTAATAATGTGTGATATTTTAGCCAAACGATAAATTGTGATTTTTATCGTTTTTACTTTAGGATCTAAGGCAGCTTCTCGTAAAAACTTAATGATATATGAAAATGAATGATAAGGAGTATATTGTAAAAAGTCTTTATCTGCTACTTTTTTAAATAAATTATCATTTAATGATACACCGTTTATAGCAAGTGGTTTTTCCTTTGCATACAACAAATCTTTTCTTCCCATATCAGGGAAGTCCATATAATCTCTACGGAAATGGTATCTCCCTCCTGGAATTACACTATCATTAGCTTCAATTCCCATTTTACTCATTAAAAAGGCTAACGTATCTGAGGCTATGGTTTTATCATATATAAATCGAACAGGAACACCATCAACTCTCTTTTTAACACTTTTTGAAAGTTTTTCTAAAAAGCTTATTCCCAAATCAGATTCAATATCCAATTCTGCATCAAGGGTAATTTTAATCATGTGTGCTTCGATGCTTTGATAATTAAATATGTCAAAAATAGCATCTAAGCTGTAACGTATTAAATTGTCTAGTATAATGATACAATCTTTGTCATCTACTTTAGGCAATACCACAAAACGATACACACTTCTAGGTATTTCCAATAAAGCATATTGATTTTCTGAATCAGAAAGCTTCATTTTTACTGCTAAATATGCCGCAGAATCTTTTAGTCGAGGTATAGGTGTATTGTCATTTAGTACAATAGCCATTAACGCAGGACTTACTTTTTCAATATAAAAATCAGTAATAAATTCTTTATGTACCGGATGTGTTATTTCATCTTCTTTTAAAACATATATATTCTCCTCTTCTAACTTAGCATATACGTCCTCTAAAATCGCTAAACTTTTGGATTGCTGTATAATTACTTCTTTGGTAATCAACTCCAATAATTCATCAGCTCTATACACTCCTAATGCCTTTCTTCCACTTTTACCAGCTTCAGAAATTCGTTTAACAGTAGCGTAACGAACTTTAAAAAACTCATCTAAATTATTAGAAAAAATCCCAATAAAACGTAATCGCTCAAGTAAAGGAACCGATGAGTCTGCCGCTTCTTGCAATACTCTTGCATTAAATTGTAACCAACTTAGTTCTCTGTTTATATACCTATCTTTCTGATTTGTCATTTACTTATCTTAATTACAAACATGCTATTTCAATTCCTTAGGAAATACTTTATAAACTGTTTTTCCTTTTGTGAGGTTTTTCCATGAATCAATATCAAAATCAATTACTACAAAACCACATGTAGGTACTGAATCAATAGCAGTTGTACCAAATATATTGACAAACTCAGTAACTGCAAAATTATGAGCGAAAATCATTATACTATTTAGCTCGTTATTGTAATTTTTTATCATTTTTATAAGATTTTCTCCTGAAAAATCATATAATTCATTTATAAAAGTAATGTTGATGGATTCTAACTTCCACTTTTGTATAAAAATTATTGCTGTTTGAGATGTTCTTTTTGATGGTGAGCATAAGATTACATCTGGGGGATTAAATAGCGTATTAGTATGCTTCCCTACTAATTCCGCATCATTAAAACCTCTCTTTTTTAATGGACGTTTTAAATCTGAAACTTGGTGCTTCCAAGAAGATTTCGCATGACGAATTAGATATATTCTCTTCATTTTTAACTAATTACAAATTATTAATGTTACATTGCTAAATATATGTATTATTTATTTATTTAAGAAAGTTATTACTAAATCCTCATTGTTTTAACACTTATTTATTGTATTTTTATATTCCCTCGAAAATACAATCATACATTTTCAATAAAAACTTCATTTGTTTACCCAAACAAAAACTTCTTTTCATTACAGTAATTTAAAAGCGTCCCAAGTTTAGCTTTGAATGTTTCCTCCGTATGTCATCATTAATTATAAATGAAAGCATTGGGGACTATGAAAGATTTTTATTCTATCACAAACAAGTACTACAGTAGTTATATACTAATTGTACTATTGTTAATCACAGCACAAACTAGTTTATTTTCACAAACTACTTATACTGACTTCAATCAAGGAGCTGCAGTTATTGATATGGGTATTGCAAACCAAACCGATAATAATGGACTGAAACCTTATGGTTTAGTAATTAACTTGGTTAATGCGGGGATTCCTGTGAACTGGGTGATTAATCCAAATAAAGATTTTGGTGCTGGTGGTATTGATGTAGATACTAAAACAGATGGTGTTGATTTAGTAATTTCAGGAACAGTTACCATAGCTTTAAATAGTGCTCCAATAATTAATTACAACTGTAAAGCTGGTCCGTTTTTAATTGCAGTAGAATATATGGTTGAAGCTGAGCCAATAATTCAAAGTTGGATAAATACTAATGCTGGATTAACTGTTTATTGGAACTTAGACGCTATTTTTGCAGCACCTGTACACGGTCTTATTACTTCTTTCCCAAATATTATAATATATGATAACGGAAACAACCCTCTTGATATTATTGAAGGGTTTTACGATAGAGCAGGTATTACTTCTGGCTACAGAACCGGAGTTCCTGGGGATTTAACTTCATGTGATCAATTTTATGTATTGTCTCACCATACTGATCCTGATACATCACCTTGGACACAATCAGATACAGATAATTTATATGACTTTGTAGCAGGTGGTGGTAATATTTGGATGGGATGTCATGATGTTAGTTTAACAGAAGATGTTTTAAGAAGATCTGGTAGTAATACACAATTAAATTTTCTTTCGAATAACGGACTACTTCCTTATAAAAATTTATCTACCATTACTTATCCATGGCTAAGTGCATATGACGATGATGATGGTAATACAAACAATATTATTAACAAACATAATAATACATTTGTTAATACTGATATCATGTATAATGGTACTACTGCTGGTCATCCATACATGCAGTTTATTGGAGATATTGAACCTTCTTTAAATGGTAATTCAGAACATGTATATATCCCATTTGATGGAGATTGGAGAGGAACAACAACTGTTGGAATGTATGATAACGGAGCTACAGATGTAAGAGCTGGTGGACAAAATGCTCTAGTTGCTTATGGTCCTGCTTACGGAAACACAGCATATGGGGATATATTATACACTGCATCACACATAAGCGCTAAAAATAATGGAACAAATGCCCAATGGGTTGGAGAGGCTCGTTTATTCGGTAATTTTTTATTCGAATCTGCTTTAGGTACAGCTCCACAAATTACTGTTGATGGCTTAGACACAGCAATGCAAACAGCATGTGATAATTCCGATCTTAATGTTCAGGCAAACGTAACAGGAGCTACAGGGGTAGTTAGTTATAGCTGGGCTTCAGAAGTGATTTCTGGAGCAAGTGATAACCTTACCTTTACTCCATCTAATACATCAAATACAACAATACATTTCCCTACTGTTACCGTACCGACAGCTTATAAAATTATTTTAACTATTTCTGATACAAGAAATGGTTGTTCAAATCCGATAACAGCAAAATTTATAACTACAGTTTCTGTTTATCCAAGACCAGAAGTTACTTTCACACAAAACAATGTATTATGTAATGGTGCTAGTACTGGAGATATTAATGTTACGGTTACCAATGGTGTATCTCCATATACTTATAGCTGGACTGGACCTTATTCATACACAGCAAACACAGAAGATATTTCTGGTTTAACTGCCGGAACTTATAATTTAGTAGTGACAGATGCGAACTCTTGTAATCCATCTACAACACCTGTATCAATAATAATTACAGAACCAGTAGCTACTGCCTGTGCTATTCAAGTGTCTAACTGTCCTCCATTAATTGAAACTGCTTGTGCAGATTCAGATTTAGGAAGTACCGTTGATTGGATACCACCAAGTTTTGCATATGAATGTTGTACATCAATTAATGGAGATGATTACTCTTTTTTCATGGAGTTTGATTTACCTGAAAGTGCTAATGATTGTTGGGAATACAATAGAGTACAACGTATTGGAAGTAATAATTTAAGATTATTTCAATCTAGTGGTACTGATGTTAATTTTACTGCTCCATTACAATATTTTGATAACACTAATGGAACTCCAATCAACCTAGAGTTTATTGTTCCAAGCGGAATGTTCGATTGGACATTACAAGTACTCGATGGAGCTATAGTTATATTTACTGATACCATTGTAGGTATTAATAGTAATGGACTTCAAATAATTACAATTCCTAACACGGTACCAAATGGAGCCTATAAATTAAAATTTATTTTTGATGATAATGGAACAAATTTAGGAGCCAATGATCATATAGAAATTGATAGAATGTATTACAATGCTACATTACTAGATGTTGCTTGTGCTGGAGGGATAAATTTTGTAGTTACATCAACTCATAATCCAGGAGATTTATTTCCTATAGGAACTACTCAAGTTACCTATACAGCAACATATACTCCAGCAAGTGGAGATCCTGTAATTTTAACTTGCTCATTTGATGTCTCTGTTACAGGAATAATTTTATCTGAAACTATTGCTGATCATGTAGATACCTCTTGTGCAAGTGGTGCTGATGGCTCAATTACTGTTGTAGCAAGTGGTGGAACTCCTCCATATGGCTACAGTTTAGATAATGTCGATTTTAGTAACACGTCAGGAATATTCAATGGCTTAAGTACTGGAACATATACAATCTATGTTCAAGACAGTAACGGTTGTACGGATCCATCCCCACTTCAAGTCACACTAACAGTGGTAGATACTCAAAACCCTGAAATTACTGCACCTTCTCCTTTAAATATTGAAGGTTGCGATGAAAATGATATTACTGCATTAACAGCACGCTACCCATTTAGCAATACGCAATCAATAGATATAAAAGACACATATATTACTACTGGTTATACAGCTTCAGATGATACCACAATTCAAAGCATCACTTATATAGATGTAATTACACCTAATTCTAAATGTCCATTAATTGTTACAAGAACATTTACAATTACTGATATATGTAGCAAAACAGCCAATGCAGTACAAATTATTAATGTAAATGACACTATCGCTCCAGTACTAGCTACTGGACCTGCTGATATTACTGTAGAATGCATTACAGATATTCCTGATATGATTGACTTAACTTATACTGATAATTGTGATGCG
>NVVR01000008.1 GCA_002733415.1 Kordia sp.
ATCTCAAGTCTCTGAACCTATAACAACCTTACTCTATTCTTTTTGTTCTTGTATTTATTAACACTAAAATAGAAATTGTAAACTTAGGACACCTATAAAATAATACGGGTTTAGTGCTTAATCCGAGCCGTAAGTGTATATTTACATAGTCGCCAAGCCTTTTAGTTTGGCTTTTACAAAACGACAAACTAAAATCAAAACAAAAAGCTCATGGCTTGTATCGACACGAAAATATGTGGATTTTCTGCCACGTATTATTCATGACCAAACGTTGGCATTCATTACCTATATGATTCAGTAAATTCAAGTACCAACTTTAAAAGTAAAAAACAAATAGACCTATTTAAATCAATAAGCCAAAGTGTCGAATTATCTAAATTAAAATTTAAATGACTTTGGCTTATAGTAGGCCCCTTACTATACGCTTCAATTCTTCTACATGCAATTCAAATGCCCTTCTACCTTTAGTGGTCAAATGAAACCATCTACGCTCTCTCCCATTTACCTTGCTTTTTTTTTGTTTTATGTAGCATACATCTTCTAGTTGTTTAATATGTTTAGATAGTACGGAATCACTAACACCCAACTCATCACGAATCACTCGAAATTCCACTTGTTCAAGTGATGAAAGCAATGCACAAATTTGGAGACGGTTAGGTGCATGTATTATATTGTCAAATTTTGAATTCTCCATTAGTTTTTGTCTTCATTAAATCTGTTATTATATGTACGGTGCGCACTCACTACCAAACTCCAAATACTAATTGTAACAAGCCCACCTATAGCAAACGGAGCCAAATAATAATCAAAATGATTATTTAGATATTGACCACTAATTATTGCTAAAAAATAAAGTGGGATGACGCAAATGAGACAAATAATTATCGTTTGCTTTGGAAGCAAGATTCTTTCCCTTACTCCTGCTGATTGGTTTTTATTAATTATTGCAATTGAGATAATTACAATTAACACGATTAAAATCGTATTGTAAGTCCTAATTTCAGCGCCTAACAATGCAATTTGAGTCCCTATTAGTGTACCCAAAATAACACCAAGCCATCTAGGTGATGGTAAGATTCGTTTTAAGCCAGCATATTCCATTTCTTTAATTGAATCAAGTGCTTCTTGTGCTTCTTCTGTTTTAATGTGTTTATTTTTTTTCATCGTATAAATGTTATATTACTTTCCATATTGGAAACAAATATACAATAACTTTCCATCTCGGAAAGTTATATAGTGTTTATTTTTATTTATTAAAAATTGAGAGAATAGTTAAAAACAAATAACCATTTGAAAAACAAAATGCCAACAACACACTAACAGAGCATTTCAAAGCTGACGATACACAGTTTAAGAAGTATGTAAACCAGATGTTTAAAGAAAGTAAACTCTCAAGTTTTATTAAATACATAGAAGACTTCTTCATAACAATTGGTATTGTTTAACAAATATACTTCCAATAGATACTAGAAAATTGATGTTCTATTATGAGTTGTCTGAAGTTAATATATTTTCTAAAAAAAGCTGATAGAACACTATCTAATGCACATCCTGTTTCTAGAAAAAGAAGCTGAAGATAAACTGACTAAAAATGTAATAGAGCTTTTATCTGTTGTAGATATGAGTGAAATCAATGAAAGAGTAAAGTTATAAACTGAAACATTTAATTTTAATATTGTTTATTTTAGCTTTATAAATAGTTTAAGAAGCTTATTACTTTTTCATGCTCCCTGTCTTGAATCTCGTAAGAGATTTCGCCTTGATAGTTGAAACTTACCCCTTGCGATTTATGCCCTTGAATTAGTTCCATAATATGTGTGTCAATTAATAATTGACCTGATCTTGTTCTAAATAAGTACCTGGGGGATTTTGTTTTAATCGTGTCCGTTAGTTCTAGCTTTTTAGAAATAAGCTTTAATCTTCTTGAAGCATTTTGCCTGAAGTATTCATATTCGGTTGTTTCCACTTCGGGTATAAAACCGAAAATTCGAACTTCTTTTTTTGTTCCGTACTTTTCTATAATATCCAAAGCTTTAGGAAACAATTTTACATCAACCGTTGCGCCACCGTTTCGTTTTCTTCTGTTTTTATGGCGTTTGAAAGTGATTCTATTGTTTTTTAACTTAGTCCAAGTAAGATTTGCAATATCGGCTAAATCATGGCCGCCAACAAAGAATTGGAATAACCATATGTTTACAAGTTCGTTTGTGCTTTTAATATAGGCTTTTGATGTTATGACACTATTCTCAATGTTAAGCAGTTTTTTAAAATCTTCATCTTCAAGGCTAACAATTTCAGATTTTCTTGAAACTGTTTTAATAAGTCCTAAAAATGGGTTATCTGTTTTAATTCCTAAAGACTCCCTTCTTTGCGCTTCTTTGTAAATTATTCTTATATTTTTTAAGTAGTACATGATACCGGCTTCTCCAGTCCCTTCTCTTTTTTTATAAAGTATGAATTCGTTTAACCATTCATAAGTCACTTCATTAATTGCAATATCTTGAAGTGTGAAATCTTGTATTTGTTTTTTGGTTAACTCAAAAGGGCGAACATCTTCTTTAAAATCAATTTTTTCTTTTATTCTAACGTCATAAAAATCAATCAGTTTTGCGCTATAATTCCCTTCTAATTCCTTCAGACGTTGCTTTAAAAAAAATATTTCAAGTTCCTTGTCTTCAAGTCCGGCTTCAATTAATTTTAAAGCGTTTGTTAGGTTTAATTTTTGTTTGTTGCAATATTCAATTTCTTCTTGAAGCGCAAAAGCTCGTTTATTTAATTTACCATTTAATCTTCTGAAATCAGGATGCGATTTCAATAAGCCATTCTCCCAATGGTGTATATCCGAGTACCAAAAAAGAGAAACATACTTATGTTTCTTTATGACTGAATCATACACACGAATTTTTAAAGGATAGCCTTCTTCAGTTGCACGCCTTGTGTCTAGTATGATTTTTCCTTTAATACTCACTTAACCGTTTACAATAAATTTGCAATAAAAGTACTAAAAAACAATGCGAAAAAGGGTTAAATCGTATTTTTAACAACATTCAAAGTGCCATTTATTCTTATTCTAAATAACCGCAACTACCAGTATTCATGGGTATTGTGTTAATTTTTCACAATGTTTTTACCTTAGTTGATTATTTAACAGTGCATTAACAGCAATATCCCAACATAAAAATTAAATTTGTTATTATATAATAGATTACTCTACTAGTATGATTAAACTTTTACCTTTATCTTACCTCTTACTTTTCATGGCTTTTATTAGTTGTACAGAAAAGACAGAAACAGAAGATGCTACGTATTTTGGAGGGGAAATTATAAACCCTAAAGATGATTTTGTGCTTTTATATAAAGATGAGATACTTATTGATTCTATTAAATTAGATGATAAAAATAGATTCTTACACAAGTTTAAGGATTTCATTCCTGGCTTATATCATTTTAATCATGAAGAATATCAGTATGTATACATTGAAGCTAAAGACAGTATTGTTTTTAGGTTAAACACAATAGATTTTGATGAATCATTAACCTTCTCAGGTAAAGGCGCACATAAAAACAACTTTATCATTAATACTTTTTTAGCCAATGAAAATCATAGTGCCAAATCAGGTAGGTTATATAAATTTCCTCCAAAAAAATTCTCGACAATAATTTCAGGAGAATTAAGCCAGCGTATTAATATGCTTAAGCAATACAAAGAACTTTATGACTTTTCTGATGATTTTATGTATGTTGCTAATGCACATATTGTATATCATTTTTATGCCACAAAAGAGCGCTACCCAATATACAACAAACAACATGCAGACTCTATTGATGTAAACTTATTTTATGATTTCAGAAAAAACATTGATTTCAACACTAGTAATTTAGGGTCGTTTTATCCATATTATGAGTATTTATATGCGCTAATTGATAATTTAAGTGTAGAACATTTAAAAAACTCTGGTATTAAAGAAGATCATATTGCGAACTATACTTCAAAAACAGAAGTTATTGATTCATTAATTCAAAATAAATCCTTAAAAAATCAATTGCTTAAAAATACAACACTACATTATTTAAAGACTGTGAAATGTGGGAATCAAGCAACATTAATTTTAACAGGATTTGACAAATACAATAGTGATGATGTTAATAAAGAAAAAATAACTGGACTTGTTAACGCCATTAAACGCTTAGGCTATGGTAATCCGTTACCTGATTTTAATGTTATCAGTACTAATAATCAAACTATTGCTTTTAAAAACACTTTACAAAACAAACCAACCGTACTATATTTCTGGTCAAGTAATAACCCTAGACATATTAAGAGTGTACACCGAAAAGTTACTCAATACGCAACTAATAGCAATTATAATTTTGTTGGCATATCTTTAGACAACAATAAAAAAGATTGGAAAGTATACGCACAAAAATTCAACTTGACAAACGTATTTTCATTAGAAACTCCAAAAGAAACTAGAGAAGAATTATTAATACAGAACATTAACAAGGTTTATGTATTGGATAAAAACGCAAAAATTTTAAGCGCTGACTTAAATATATTTGACCCTCATTTCAATAAAAAATTAAAGTCTTTACACTAACACTTAGTGTTTAGTTAATCAATAAAACCTCTACCCTTTGAGACTTCTAAAAAACATCTTACTCTTTCAAAGAAAGTTGTTTTTCACCTCATATTTCCTTTCTAGTTTGATTGGATTAATATTCGGTAGAGATATAAAAACTATAGGTTTAGTCTTTCTATTCATTGCGCCACTTATGCACTATTTTATTTACGAAATAAAGAACAAACATGAATATTATTATTACTACAACTTAGGCTTAACTAATACTAAACTTTGGATTTCTACTTTTATAATTGGATTTATTAATTTTATACTATTGTCTGTTATATGAAAACACTACACGTAGATAGTATTAACAAAAGCTATGACAATAATAAAATATTAAGCGACATTTTTCTTACCTGTAAAAAAGGAGAAATAGTTGGTTTAATTGGACGTAATGGCTCTGGAAAATCTACACTATTAAAAATCATTTTCGGAATTGAAAAATGCGAAAATAAATTTATTCAAATTGGTGATAAAGTAATAAACAATATCGCAAGCGGGAGAACTCTAATTAATTACTTGCCTCAGGAAAATTTTTTACCTAATAACATTCAAATAAAATCGTTAATAAACTTATTCCTACCCAAAGAAAATAGACATGAATTAGTAAATAACGATTACATCAAACCGCTACTTCATAAAAAGAATCAAGAATTATCTGGTGGCGAAAAAAGAGTTATAGAAATTTTATTAATTATTCACTCAAACGCTGAGATTATCCTTCTTGATGAACCTTTTAATGGTATTAGTCCAATTATAAGAACTTACATCATCAATCATATTAGAAAAATGAAATCATCTAAAGGATACATTATTACTGACCATGATTATGAAAACGTAATTAATTTGGCTGACAAAATCATGTTTCTAAAAAATGGTGTTTTAAAAGAAGTAATAAACCAAAAGCAATTGGTAGATTTAGGGTACTTACCTCAAACTAGTTACGACATGCTTAATTGAAGCCTCCTCGTAATAGATACCAAACTCGCAAATAAAGTTTTTCTAACATCGTATTTAACACGATAGTTTAAAAAAAATAAAGATATTTGCATTCCTAAATTTCAATACTTAAATTATGAACCGCAAAGCGTTTATCAATATCAAGCAATTACTTCAAGTAGAAACCAATACATTAAAATTAAAAGTTTCTGGAGAAGAAATGAAAACCTTACCATTGATTAACAATGCGTATCTAATTGTTGAAAATGATGAAATAGTTGACTTTGGAGAAATGAATAACTTTCAAAACAACAATACCTTAACCACCATTGATTGTACCGGACAAATCATATTACCTACTTGGTATGACAGTCATACACATATTGTTTACGCTGGAAATCGTGAGCAAGAATTTGTTGACAGAATTAACGGACTTACTTACGAGGAAATTGCTAGTAACGGCGGTGGGATATTAAATTCTGCTAAAAAGTTACAAGAAATTTCTGAAGAAGAATTATACAAACAATCAGCGGAACGATTAGACGAAGTTATTAAATTAGGAACTGGTGGTATCGAAATTAAATCTGGATACGGATTAACTGTAGCTGCGGAACTAAAAATGTTACGTACTATAAAGAAACTAAAAGAAAATTACAATATCCCAATAAAAGCTACATTCCTTGGTGCACATGCTGTTCCTGCTGAATACAAAGGAAATAAACAAGGGTATTTAGATTTGATCATAAATGAAATGTTACCACTAATTTCTAAAGAAAACTTAGCGGAATATATCGATATTTTTTGTGAAACCGGATATTTCTCTGTAGATGATACAGAACAAATATTAGCCGCTGGAAAACAATACGGATTAATACCAAAAACACATGTAAACCAGTTTACATCTATAGGCGGAATACAAAAAAGCATCGAATACAATGCGCTAACAGTAGATCATTTAGAATTAGTAAGTGATGAGGATTTAGCAGCTTTAAAAAATTCTGATACCATGCCTGTAGCCTTGCCTTCATGCTCGTATTTTTTATCTATCCCTTATACTCCTGCACGGCAATTAATTGACAATGGTTTAGCTCTTGCTCTTGCTACGGATTACAACCCTGGTTCTACCCCTTCAGGAAACATGAATTTTGTAGTAAGTACTGCCTGTATTAAAATGAAAATGACTCCTGAAGAAGCCATTAATGCAGCTACCATTAATGGTGCCTATGCAATGGGGATTTCAGCTACGCACGGAAGTATTGCTAAAGGTAAAAAAGCAAATATTATTATCACAAAACCTATTAACTCATATAATGTTTTACCTTATTCCTTCGGAACTAACAATATTTCAACCGTTTTAATTAATGGAGAATTCATATAATTATATTTAAAATAAAAAACCAAAATATCCGATATTAAAAAAGGCGTTTTTTATATAAAAAACGCCTTTTTACTTATCTATAAAAGTTTTATTTTACCATATAAATATCCACTCTTCTATTCAGTACCATTTCTTTTGAAGAACAATTTTCACAATCAACCTTTGGACTATCCTCTCCTTCTGATTGTATTTCTATTTCAACATTCGTAATTCCGTTAAGTTCAAAGAATGTTTTGATTGTATTTGCACGCTCCATTCCAAAACTGTAATTATAATCCGAGCTACCATAAAAATCAGTATGCCCAACTAACTTTAATTTAGCATTTTTGGGAATATTAAGAATTAAATGATTTAATAAATTTGTAGAATACTCAGTTAAATCTTTATCATTAAAAGGAAAATGAATACTCTTTATATTACTAAATACTACAGCTTTTCCTATAACATTTGAAATAATTGACGTATCTGAAAGTGTTCCTACAGCTAGTGCACTATAATTTGATAAATCAATTTCTTCCACAGTAGTTATTGACCCTTTATCTATAGTACTTGACTCTTCTAAAAAAGAAAATTCAGACTTTCTTGTATTAAAGGTTAGACTATCAACCACACTAGAGACCCTAACCCAATTCCCGTTTTTAAAACCTAAAATTGTTAACCCATCCTTATTTAGTATATTATCGCTAAAATATAAACTTATTTTTGATGTGTTATTACTAGCTATAGACCAATACCCATTTTTACTTATTACCTCGAACTCTTGAGAGCCACTAGTAGGAAAATTCATTGGCGGTTCGTTGAAATAACATACCGTACTATTTTTCGAATTTGTAAGCACCAAAGGACAGTACTTTTCATTGTTACCAACTGGGAAAACAAAATTTGTTTCAATATTAGAAGTTACCTTTCCATCAATATACCCAGCAAACATATTTTGCTTCCATGAACTCTGCTTATCAAAAATAAAAGTGCTTGAATTTTCTGCTCTATTTGTTTTTACCACACTATTTAATTCATAGGTATCATGAATCACAATTCCATTGCCCGTATTATTATTATGAATAAAAAAATTGCTTTCGGCTGAAAAACCATTTTGAGCTTGGATGACATTACCTGTAAACAAACTTAGGAGTATTAAATAAAATATCTTCCTCATAATTTATTTATTTTCAACAGTTGAAGAATCATTTTTTTCTAATGAATCAATACGCTGCACAAGTTCATCAATTAATTCCTGCTGTTTTGCTATAGCCATCTCTTGTACTTCAATTTTAGAAGTTAATCCATCTATAACAGACTGGTCTGCTGAGTTCCCTCGATCTCCTTTCTGACCACGTTCACCCTGATCACCTTGATCACCTTTCTCTCCGCGACCTCCTTTTTCACCATTTACTCCACCAGAACCATCTCTTCCATCATCTCCATCTTTGCCGTCAGCTCCGTCCTTTCCATCTGCACCGTCAGCTCCATCACGTCCATTAGATCCGTCTGCTCCATCTCGGCCATCTTTTCCACGTTCTCCTCTATCACCTTCATCACCTTTTCTTCCTTGTTTCCCTTGCTTTCCGTCTTTTCCTTGCTTCCCTTCCTTTCCACGTTCACCTCTATCACCTTCTTTTCCTTTTTTCCCTTGCTTTCCTTCTTTACCATCATCGCCTTTATCTCCCTTTTTCCCTTCCTTTCCACGTTCCCCTCTGTCACCTTCATTTCCTTTTTTTCCTTGCTTCCCGTCTTTTCCATCATCGCCTTTATCTCCCTTTTTTCCTTCTTTTCCTCGCTCACCTTTATCACCTTCATTTCCTTGGTTTCCTACTTTACCGTCATCTCCTTTATCTCCCTGATTTCCTTCCTTTCCACGTTCTCCTTCACTCCCTTTTTCCCCAAGCTTTCCTTCTTCACCATCATCTCCTTTATCTCCCTGCTTTCCTTCTTCACCTTTCTCTCCTCTTTCTCCTTCTTTTCCATCACGGCCATCTGTACCTTTTTCACCAGTATCACCTTGATTTCCTTTCCCTCCAGAGTTAGACGATTGCCAACCATTGTTTGTAAATACTTGTAAGTTATTATCAGTTGTATTATATAATGTAGCACCAATTAAAGGTTCACCTAAAGCATCCCTTTCTGAGGTTGATAATCTTGGAAATACAAAAGTTCCAGAATCAGTTTCTATTTCTAATACAGACGTTTTGTGAATTGATTCTAAATTTTTTCCGATTTTTAATTGTGCTTGAGAATTTAATGCGCACAACAGCATCATAACAAATAAGTAGTTGTTAAATTTCATATTAAGTTTTATTTGAGGTTTAAACTTTAATTTGATGGAAAATAAATATCTCCAACATCGTAAATCTAGAAAAAAATTAAATAATTATTCTATCTGTTTTCATTAATTTTTTACGTATTTAACAATAATTCAGAGGAAACACCGTTGATTGTCTCATAAAAACTTAATATCACTTACGTATATAACTAACAATCAATTAATTTGATTCTCTGTTTATAAGTATAAAATATTTTTGTCCAATAATTATTAATAATTCCCTAAAGGATGATTATTTTTACTTTTAAAAAAAAAATGCATCCAAAAAACATTCATAACATTCCTTATAATTTTAAAGAATTAGCGGCTTCAAACCCTAAATTAATTCCTTTTGTAACTATAAGCGCTCAGAAAGTAATAACTATCGATTTTGCAAATAATGAAGCAGTATTACAATTAAACAGAGCTATATTAATAAACCAATATGGATTATCCGATTGGAGTATACCAAATGGCTATTTATGCCCTCCTATTCCTGGAAGAGCTGATTACATACATCATATTGCTGATTTTTTAAAAGATAATAGCGTAAAATCTAAAGTAAAAGGACTTGACATTGGTGTTGGTGCAAATTGTATCTATCCTATCCTAGGAAGCAGAATTTATAATTGGAAAATGGTTGGGGCTGATATAAACGAAATTGCAATAACATCTGCTACTAAAAATATTGAGCTTACTCCTGATTTAAAAGAACACATTGAAATTAGGCATCAAACAGATAATTCCAATATATTTAAAGGGATCATTAAAGAAGGGGAACACTACCAATTTAGTATGTGTAACCCTCCTTTTCACACCTCTGAAAAAGAAGCGAACAAAGGAACACAACGGAAACTACTAAATTTAGGACTAGCAACTAATTCTAAATTGAACTTTGGAGGGCAAGCCAATGAATTATGGTGTAATGGTGGTGAAGCATTGTTTATTAAAAGAATGATAAAGCAGAGTGTTGACTTCAAAAGTCAAGTAACCTGGTTTACTTGTTTAGTCTCTAAAAAAGATAATCTACGTAAAATATACAAACAATTGGACAAACTAAAAACTACTCATAAAACCATTGTTATGACCCAAGGAAATAAGCAAAGTAGATTTGTCGCTTGGAAGTTTTAACTCGCCAGCGAACTATAAATATTTAAGTATAGTTTTTTAACCAAAAACTGCGGTGTAAGTATACTAGGTATGAAGTAAAATACCCTTATCCGTTTGAAGGGTATCCAGATATCAGAACTCGAGGAAATTAAACCCACTGGCGGGATTATATATAGAATGAAAAAACCGACTATAAATATTGGAATTTTAGCTCACGTAGATGCTGGCAAAACAACACTTACAGAGCACTTTTTATACAACTCCGGTGTTATAAAAACTCTTGGTAGTGTAGATAAAGGTTCTGCAAGCACAGATAATTTGGATTTAGAAAAAGAACGTGGTATTTCCATAAAAGCAGCTACTACATCTTTTGAATGGAAAGACACCAAAATCAATTTAATTGACACTCCTGGTCACGTTGATTTCTCTAGTGAAGTAGAACGTGCATTATGCGTAGTTGATGCTGTTATATTAGTAGTTTCAGCGGTTGAAGGTGTACAAGCTCATACGTTGAATATTTGGGATTCTTTAAAAGAGTTGCAAATTCCGACAATCATATTTATTAATAAAATTGACCGTCAAGGTGCAGATACAGAAACCACAATAGCACAATTAGAGCACGATTTAAAAGCGAAACCTGTAGTAATTTATGCATCTGAAAATGATGGATTAACAAATGCTGCAATCACACCCGTTTTTAATACCACAACTGATGCTGTAATTAAAGAGAAAACAATAGAACATCTTTTAGATTGTGAAGAACATTTATTGGAACGATTTTTAAATTCTGAATCAATTACTGATGATGAATATTTAAAAAGCGTTCGTAAACTCACTATTGACAATAAAATCACTCCTGTTTATACCGGAATTGCTAAAAACAACATTGGAGTAACCGAATTATTGGATGGAATAATTGACTATTTCCCTACTTCTAAAACAACTACCATAAAAGAACTCTCAGCATATATTTTCAAGCTAGAACATCATAAAGTTTTTGGAACAATGGCGCATGTAAAAGTATTTTCTGGAGAATTATCTTCTAAATCTACAATTTACAATCATACACAACAATTAGAAACAAAAATAAATCAAACTAAACAATTACATAACACTAAATATATTGATAATGTAATTTTAACGGCTGGTGACATAGGCGTTATTACTGGTGTTTTAGGCACCAAATCTGGTGATATACTAGGGGATTCTGAAGGGATACCTAAATTACCTCAGCTACATATTCCTGTACTAACTATTCAGGTAATTCCAGATAACAATGCTGATTATAATGCGTTAGCAGGAGCACTTCAGCAATTAGATAAAGAAGACCCTTCTTTGAACTTCAAATGGTTTAAGGCTGAAAAAGAGCTACAACTATTGCTAATGGGGCAAATGCAAATTGAAATATTAGAACATGTTTTAGCAGTACGTTTTTCAATAAAAGCAAGTTTTACAGATCCTCAGGTAGTTTACAAAGAAACCATCAATATGAAAGCAGAAGGATACATCAGGTACTGGATGCCTAAACCTTGTTGGGCTATTATGACTTTTTTAATTGAACCAGCCCCGTTAAATTCTGGAGTTTGCTACAGTTCCATCGTTTCACAAAATGATGTACATATTAAATATCAGAATGAAATTGAGCGCACCATTCCAAAAGCTTTAGCCCAAGGGATTTTAGGCTGGGAAGTTACCGATGTAAAAATCACTTTAATAAAAGGAGAAGATCATAATGTACATTCCAGACCTGGAGATTTTAATTTAGCGACTCCTATGGGAATCATGCAAGGATTAAAAACCGGAGGAACACATTTATTAGAGCCTATACTAAGTTTTGAAATAAAAGCGAACGAAGCCTTATTAGGAAAAATAGCCTCTGAACTAAGTACTCGTAGAGCTACTTTCGATACACCACAATTTATTAATGACACCTTTAGCTTAAAAGGAACTATTCCTGTAGCTACCTCATTAGATTTTAGTATTAAACTAAATGCAATTACAAGTGGTAAACTGCGCCTTCGATTACAATTTAATGGGTATGACACTTGTCCTAAAGACGAAGGTACTATTCGTGAATATAAAGGCGTAAATCCGCTAGACGAAGCGCAATGGATATTACACAGGCGTGGCGCTTATAAAGCTGATGAAAGAGTGATTTAGCTGTATTCAGTATTCAAAAAAAATGAACTTCGCTCATTTTTTTAAAAATTCTAAACTAGTAATATGTTACTCTGCTGGCCTACCGTGAATTTCTTCAAACATTCTATCGAAGTTCTCTCTTAAAAAAGCACGTAATTTTTTACGGTAATCATCTTTTAACCAATCCACAAAATTGTATGTACTTCTACTAATACATTTCGTATAACGGTCAATTCTATAATCAATATCTTCTCCTAACAATTTCATCAAATCCAGTGAATCATATACATCTTCACTGTTTTCAATACAAATTTTAGCATGTTGCTCAATAGATCGTTCTAAAACAACTTTCGAAGACTCCCCTTTCTTTACAGAAATAGTATACGTTTTTTTAACATCGAAAGAAACCTTTTGAGAGTTCGAAAATTCT
The DNA here is from genome assembly GCA_002733415.1 of Kordia sp. Lineage (GTDB taxonomy): Bacteria > Bacteroidota > Bacteroidia > Flavobacteriales > Flavobacteriaceae. Next base: position 12,921 of record NVVR01000008.1, read on the forward strand.
TTGCGAATATCTTCTGGCATTTCATATTTGAAAGTACTTTCTAAATCTTCGTCATTTAATAAATTCTCTAGGAAGAAATTAGGAGATTTAAATATTTTTTGCCAATCCAAATCTGCTCCCCAAGGTCCAAAACGATGCAAGTTATTCCCTAAATCAATAATAGAAAACTTCGATTTCCCTTTAATAATACGAGATCCCCTACCAATCATTTGGTAGTACAATGTCAATGATTTAGTTGCTCTATTTAAGACAATGGTATCTACTGTAGGTTCATCAAAACCAGTTGTTAAAATACTTACGGAAGTTAATATCGCATTTGGAGTTTCCTTAAACCATTTTAATATGGCAGCACGTTCTTTTTTAGAATTAGTGTTATCTAAATGCGCTACAGAATACCCAGCTGCTTTAAACGTATCATATACATGTAATGACGTATTAATACCGTTATTGAATATTAATGTTTTCTTTCCTTTAGAATGTGTTTCATAAGCGTATAACAACTTACTTAACATATCCTGGTTGGTATATAAATCTTCAGAAGATTTTACAGTATAATCACCATTTGCACCAACAATCAATGAGGTTAACCCTACATTATAACTATATGTTTCTGCACGTGATAAAAATTCATTCTCTATAAGTGACTCTATTGTTTCACCAACAATTAACTCTTGGTAATTATCACTCATTGGAAGTTTTATATTAGAACTCAACGGTGTTGCCGTAACTCCTAATACAAATGCCTTATCAAAAAACTTAAATAATTTAGTAAATGAATTGTAGTGTGCCTCATCAATAATAACCAATCCAATATCCGAAATATCTAATTTACCATCATTTAACCGGTTGTTCAATGTTTCTACCATTGCCACAAAACATGAATAATCTTTCTGATCAGATAAATCTGCTTTACTATCAATAACTTTATTCTTAACAGCAAAACCAGTAAGCATTTTTGAGGTCTGTCTACACAACTCAATACGGTGTGTCATAACCAATACTTTCTTCTTATGATGTTTTAAAAACTGACGTACAATTTCAGAGAAAATAACAGTTTTCCCTCCACCTGTTGGCAGCTGATATAACAAATGGTAATCTTCGGCAGATTCTTCAAAACTTTTAAAAATTTTGTTGATAGCTCCTTTCTGATAACTATAAAGTTCTTTCCCTGCTTTACTTTCCTCTAACTCTGAAGTTGTCCCTGACATATATTTGTAAAATTGTAGGCTACAAAAATACGTCGATTTTAGAGTGATTCACAAATAAATTTAATATTTTATTAGCTTTTTCATCGTATTCATTTTATTACAGGTTTCTACGTATTCTTTTTCTGCATCGGAACTGGCTGTAACTCCACCTCCTACATAAATATTCACGTTGCTTTTATGTAATTCCATACAACGCAAGTTTACATACAAATTTGACGATTCTGTAATAAATCTATAAGCACTATTTTCTGTATTACGCCTGTTATTTTTTCTTTTTGATTTAAAATTTAATTCTCCCAAAAATCCCGTATAAAAACGTCGAACATAGCCTTCATTATCAAGAATAAAGTTTTTGGCCTTCGTTTTTGGGTACCCACAAACTGCAGGTGTTGGATGTAATAAATCTATTAATTTTTTCAAATCGGAAGCATCCGAAGCACCCTTAATTCTTCCTGTAAAATCAGAACGAATATGAGCCAAATGCCCCGCCTTTATGGTATACGGATCGCCAACTATAAAGTTAAATCCCTTTGCAGATAAATTTTCAGCAATATAATCCGTTACTATCTGTTGTTCTTCTTGTTCTTTAAGCTCCCAAGTTACATCCTTAGTATACAATTGAGTACCAGCCAAAGACATTGTTTTAAACTGATTATTACGTGTTTGTAATAACACTTCTGGTGTAGCTCCTATCCAACAACCTACTTCCGGATGGTACCACAAATACACAAATGCATTTGAATACTCCATCAAGGCATTTTTAAATAAGTCAATTGGAGTGTTGTTTTCTATTGAACACGTTACTTTTCGTGACAATACAACTTTATTCAAATCGGTATTTTTTATTACTTCTATTCCTTTTTTAACCAGTTGAATATGCTGTTTTTTATCTTCTGAATTATATACAATATTTACAGCCCCCCCTTTTTTTTCACTTTCATTAAAAAGTGTTTCAATACAGTTTTCAAAAGGGATTAAAATAGTCCGTTGCCCAGTATTAAAAGGAGCAAAAACAAATCCCCTTTCCGAATAATCGGTAACGGTATGCACAACAGTATCCGATTGTAAAACACCTTTTACCAATACTTCATTTGGTTTTCTGTACGCTACAAAAGGTAGCTTTTCTGTAAATTGATGTGACAGTGTTTTAAAGAAAGGATCCATATTTTTACTTAGGTAACACGATATTAGTCATTTTACATAACGAAATTAAATTGTCGTCTTCATCAACTATTCTAATTTCCCATAAATGTGTTGTACGTCCTTTATGAATAATACGAGCGGTAGCAAAAACCTCCCCTTCTCTTTTACTTTTTAAATGATTAGCAGAAATCTCCAATCCTTTAACTATAAATTTTTCGGTATCAATAAAAATATGAGAAGCAGCACTACCAACACTTTCAGCAAGCGCTACCGAGGCACCTCCATGTAAAATCCCCATTGGTTGATGAACACTTGGGTTTACAGGCATTTTTGCAGTAAGAAAATCTTCTCCTGCATCTACATATTCAATCTTCAAGGTTTCCATTAAGGTGTTTTTAGAAAATTTATTACATATTTCTAAAATAGCTTCTTTATCAAATTGCATTGTTCTATTTTTATATCGTAAAAATACTAAATCAACTTTTATTTTAATGAGTAATAACCAATCAATTCTAGAAAACAATACTGTTAAATTAATTCCTTTACAAAAGAATGATGCTCTTTTACTTGAAAACATAGCTTTTGAAAAAGATTTGGTTTATTATTCTCCTACTGATATCTCAACAACAGGCACTCTTAAAAATTATATTAAACAAGCATTAATCAATAGAGAAAAAGGAGGTGAATTACCTTTTATAATTTTTGATAAAATAAACCAACAATATGTTGGAAGTACACGATTTGGATTTATTAATACTAAAAACAAAACGATACATATTGGTTGGACATGGATTGGTAAAGCGTTTCAAGGCACTGGATTAAATACACATATAAAGTTTTTAATGTTGCAATATGCCTTTGAAACACTTGTTTTTGAAAAAGTTGAGTTTAGAATTGATGAACGAAACATACGCTCCAGAAAAGCTGTTGAGAAAATCGGAGGAACTTTAGAAGGTATTTTACGTAAGGATACACTGATGCAGGATGGGTTTAGAAGAAGTACTTGTTGTTATGGTATTTTAAAAGACGAATGGCCAAAAATTAAAGAAACCATATTTAAAGATTTTACATAATTATGAGTACTGAAAAAGAAGTTTCGTACACTATAAATAATTCCTACTCTACTTTAAATAAATTGACTTCTAAAACAAAAAATGTATGGTTTGTTTGTCATGGTTTAGGTTTTTTGAGCAGGTATTTTATTCAGTATTTTAATGAACTAAACCCAGAAGAAAATTATATTATTGCTCCTCAAGCACAATCAAAACATTATTTAAAAAACCAATACAAACATGTTGGTGCTACTTGGTTAACAAAAGAAAAAACACAAAAAAACATCCCAAATGTGTTAAACTATCTTGATAGTGTTTATAAAGCAGAAAACATACCAAGTGACCTCAACTTTATCATTTTAGGTTTTTCACAAGGAGTATCCGTAGCTACACGTTGGATTGCACATCGTACTATTAAATGTGATACACTTGTATTATATGCCGGAAAAGTACCCAGAGAATTTTCAGAGGACGATTTTAAACACATACCCAATATCAAATTTATAATTGGTGATAAAGATGAATACGTTACTCCTGGTGTTTTAGAAAATGAAAAAGAATATTCCGATGTACTATTTGGAAAGCGTATTGAATACATCTCTTTCGATGGGACACATGAAGTGAAAAGAGAATTGATTAATGACTTAGTATAATACTTGCTTTTTTTGCTTTTCAGGAGGGATTCTATAACGTTTTTTCAATTGAAAGTCACTCAATATAGTAGAATTCAAAAAAGAAAAGACCAGCACCTCTGCTGATCTTTTCACCCGAATTATCGTGTTTAATTTACCCGAAAAAAACACGCTCTTACTTTTGTATCTAATACCCTATGTAAAAAAAGGCTTGCCTATCAATATTTTTCAACAAACCTTTTAACTTACATATCATAATTAAAAGGGTATTATATTTTTATATAGATTATTATTTACCAAAATTAGCTTTTACTTGAGTACCCTTATACTTAGCTCTTTTTGTTGCTCTCCATTGCTCTCTTTTTGCTTTAACAACATTCGGATCTCTTGAAGGAGGCGTCATGTCTTTTACTTTAATTAAATTATTTTCTAATGGTTGTTGACCATCTACACCAAACCTATATTCTTGAAAAAACCTACGTTTTGCGGTAATTCTATAAGAAAAAGAAAAATTTGAGTTACCTCCATTTTTCTCTTTTACAGTAAACCCTTTTCCGTCTGTATCAGGTAGAAAAAACACTCCATTACTATTTCCTTGTTCCTGAATAAAAACATGCATAGGGTGTTTATCATTTATAATAATTGTTTCATGAAATAATTCATCTAAATTAATATGTACTTGTCCATTAATTAGTTTACCAGTTCCAAAATCTTCAAACCAAATTTCTGGGCTCTCCATACTATAAACTAACTGATTTCCTTTTGACGTTGGTACAGAACCTGATTTAGTTCCGTTTACAACGGCAAAATTACCATCTACATAAGCTCCGTAAGCAGTACCGGCAGTAAGATCCTTGTTCAAAGCATAAATTCCAACACCATCAGAGTAATCTATAGCTCCCCAAACACCATAATCCTGTAGTGAAGCCATATCATCATCAATTATATTATACCCAATACCTGCAACTGCAGCACCCCATAATCTATAAGCTCCTTTTACTCCCATTTCATGATCTGAATATGCTCTACTTAAACCATAAATACCTGCTGATCCCTTTTTAGTGCCGTTTGTAATTCCATGAATTCCATAAGACTTTCCATTTTGACTATTGGTGTTCTCAACGTGTAAAACGGAGTTGTTTAATCTGTCATCCTTAATTTGTAATTTTCTTGTTGGGATTGTAACCCCTATTCCTATATTACCAGAGTTAGTATTATACATATCTGAACCACTTATTGTCCAATCACCATCAGGAGCTAAAGTGGGGTCTGTCCATGTAGCATTACCATAATCATCTGATACTAATATTTTACCATCACCTTGGTTCCCATCTACAATTCGAATAACACCAATATCCATACCTGTAATAGAGATATCATCTATAGCAACACTATCAAGTCCATCTTGTGCAGAAAAATCTTTTTCATAAGTCCAAATTAAGGTATGAGCACCAGGAGTTAACAAATAAGATACTGTCGTATATGCAGTATCCCCGGACCAAGAACCTTTTGCCACCCCATCAATATAGAAAGTTAACTCATCATAAATAGCTTCAGTACTTGTTGTTACAGCAAATGATAAGGTTTGAGAGGATGTTACTACGGCATTATATTGTAGACTACTAGTCTCATCATCAATTAGAGAACTTCTTGTTCTTGCTGAGAAGGTTCCAGTATTAACTAGAGCTGCTAAAGCAGTAGTTCTCCAAGTTACATCTCCGAAGGTTGTAAATGGTGCTAATGAATTGTCCTCAAAGCCATCAATTAATGTCGCATTAGAGACCGCTGTACCCTCTACATGTAATTTATTGGTTGGTATAGCTGTTCCTACTCCTACATTCCCTGAATTGGCATTATACATATCAGTACCGGAAATTGTCCAATCAAGATCAACTCCTCCAAAGGTTGTCCATACTGTTCCATTATAGTACCAAAAACCCGGAGCAATATCAGTCTCATAAACTAATAGTCCTGTTGCAGGAGATACAATTGCTAATTTTTGAGCTTCTGACATCCTAGGGATTAATATTCCTCCTATATTTGATTGAATATCTAATATTGAACTTACATCTGGAGTAGTTGTTCCTATACCCACTTGTGCATTAGCTTTAATAGATAAAATTAGAAAAACCATTAACACTACTTTTCTCATAACTTGATAAATTTTTTAGCAAAAATATATTTGATGATCTTACCAATAGCTTCATATTATAAAAAAGCCCTTGTTTTTTTTGTCATTTATAGTGTCATGTTATAATATGACACCTTAAAAAAAAGCGCTAATTGTTTAAAAGTGTTATTTTTGACGCTCAATAATTTTTAAATAAAGTAAGAATGTCATTCATTTTATTTGCGCAAATCATCATTAGTGTTTTTATAATCTTTGCATTATATACTAATAAGGATGATATAAAATTTAATTCTGATAAGATTTTACTATTCTATATCATTCTATTAATGATTCGTTCTTCTGTAATATATATTACGACAAATCTAGATCTGTTTCTAAAATTTCCCTATACCATGTTTGTTGTTCAATCATCCTTTTTTTTGGATGCGGTATTCATATATTTCTATGTTAAAGTTTTAAAAGGCGAACGTATAATTTCCTGGAAATCATTTTTTCTATTGATTCCTTTTATTGTATTCACAGCTATGTCAATCTATGTAGCAATGATAATTGATAATGATGTTCTTACTCAAGCAATTATAGGTTTGCATGATACTACCATTGTTCAGGAATGGAATTTGACTGAAAAAATATACATTGGATTAGTTATTCTTTTTAATGCATCTCTGTATTTATATTCATTATATATTTTTAAATATGATGTAAAACTTTACAATCAAAAAATAGAATTTAAAAGTGACTTAACCTACCAATGGCAAAACCGTTTTATCCATGCATGGTTTTATTTGTTCTTGTTGCCTCTCATTTTTGAAAGAGTTAGTTTGATAATGAATTTGCCTTACAAGTATTTATCAGAAACTATATTTTTATCCTCTACCTTGTTACTCACTTTTATTTTCGGTTTAAAAAAAATAAAGATAAAATATGAACAAGTTAAATATTCAAATGAAGATTTTACTATAAAAACATTGATTAAAAAACAAGAAAAATACGGAGCTTTAAAAATAGATGATAAGACCATCCAAAACTATAAAAGTGAAATTGAAAATTTAATTCGAGATGAGAACCTTATATTAAATTCGGAATTAAATTTGCAACTATTTTCAGAAAAATTACTTAAAAAACCATACATCATCTCACAAGTAATTAACACTATTTATAATAAGAGTTTTAATGACTTTATAAACGAACATAGAATTAAATACGCGAAACAACTTTTAACAAATAATCCCGATTATAAAATTATCCATATTGCTTTAGACTGTGGGTTTAATTCAAAAACTACGTTTAATAGACAATTCAAAAAGCTTGTTGGAATGACTCCGACAGAGTATAAAGAAAGCCACAATTTATAGCTGGAATTCCATTAAGAAAGGAAATCTATTAGAATAGTATTTTAAAAGTTCTAAGCAGCCAAAAATGGTATTGAATGCTCGTCATCTTATTAACTCACACCTATTTTATCAAAAGTAAGTTTAAAAACGGCTCCAGGCATATCCAATTGCTCTAGGGTTCCGTTTAATTGCTTAGTAAATGTTTTAATTAATTTAACACCTATACCTGTTGACTTATGCCCTTCTTTTATACCGTTTCCGTTATCCCCAATAATCATCTCATAACGCACACCTTCAAGATGTTTAATCCTAACAGAAATTTCTCCTTTAGTTCTATTTTTAAACCCATGTTTCAACGAGTTTGTAATCATTTCATTAATGATCAATCCTAGTGGTACTAAGGTCCGCATCATTAAATTTACTGGCGCTATTTTTATGCTTATTTTTATTTGTTTGTCAACTGTATAACTTTTTACTAAATCTTCAACTAATAATGAAATATAATCTTGCACATCTATTTGATTAATATCATCAGAACGATACATTTTTTCATGAAGCATAGCCATCGAAAGCACCCTATTACGTGTTTCCTTAAACATCGTTACAGCTTCCTCACTTTTTAACTTTCTTGATTGAAACTTTAGCAAGCTATTAACCACTTGAAGATTATTTTTAACGCGATGATGAATTTCTTTAAGCATTGCCCTTTTCTCATCATTCTTTTTTTCTAATTCTGAAAGTGAGTTTTCTAGTTTCTTTTCTATTATATTTCTTTTTACAATTTCTCTTTGAAGACTTCTATTCCATAGTAAAATAATCACAATTACTAATAACACTATTAAAAGTAAAATTCCAGTTATGTATACTATTTTTCCGACATTTACACCATACTCATACCTTACTTGTATCCAATCAAGCTTTATTTTATTATGCTCTTCTGGAGGAATCGCTTCAAAAACTTTATCAACAATACTAACTAATTCTGGCCAATCCTTCCTTACGCCAAAAGACAAATCTGAATTTTTATAACGTGTTGGAGCAGCTATTTTTATATTAGTAAAACCTTCTTTATTTATGTAATAACTTACGACAGCAAGGTTACCCACAAAGGCATCTGCTGTTCCGAAACTAACACTTTTTAGCGCTTCTTTTACTCCGTCAGCATGTATAATTTGTATTTTAGGGAAATCTCGGGATATCATTTCAGAAGTATAAAAACCTGTTGGAAGAGCAACTTCTTTTCCATTTAAATCCTTTAAATCTCCAATAAAGTCATAATCTTTTCTAGTTACTATTACTAATGGGAAAGATATATAAGGTTTGGTAAAATTTAAAAATCCTTTCCTCCTTTCATTAGAACTAATTCCTGTAGCTAAATCTACTTCACCTGTTTCCAATTTTTTAATGGTCTCTTTCCAAGTAATATTAGGAATTGGTCGTAAATCTATTCCTGTTTTATCTTCTACTATTTTTATATAATCGGCAATAATTCCATAATATAAAGTGTCCTTTTCATTATAAAATTCAAAAGGAGCCCAGGTAGGGTCATAACCATGATAAATTACTGGATGTTCCTTAATCCATGCTTTTTCCGCTTCCGTAAAATCAATTTCCTGAGCATTAACATTACCTATAAAAGTAATGATAGAAAGTAATAGTATAAGAAAACTTTTATTCATTTTAAAAAAGGATAGCATAAACACTATTTTTAAAATGATTGAATAATTATAACTTAAACATCACAATCATTCAAAAATTATATAAAATAGTATTCGTTGAATATCTACTAAAGTTAATGATATATATATTAATAACGAAATATTATATTTAAACACAAACCAGATAACTTAAAGAAAGTCAATAAACTATCTATCGATTTAAAAGAAAATTAATTAATTTTTATCTTCTAACATAGGTACAAACCTGAACTCTCCAAAAGTTTCTTTTTTAAACTCCGTAACTGAAGTCCGAACATATAAATGCATTATTTGAGGGTCATTTCCTATTGGTATAACCAATCTTCCTCCTATTTTTAATTGTGCTAATAATGGCTTAGGAACATACGGAGCCCCAGCAGTTACAACAATACTGTCATATGGTGCATACTCAGGCAATCCTTTATACCCGTCACCAAAAATAAGCTGCTTTGCTCTATAGCCTAATTTCGGGAGAAATAATTTTGTTTTTTTAAATAATTCTTGTTGGCGTTCAATTGAATATACTTTTACTCCCATTTCTAACAAAACAGCTGTTTGATATCCGCAACCTGTACCTATTTCAAGTACTACATGATTCTCTTTTAACCGTAATAATTCAGTTTGAAAAGCTACTGTAAATGGATGTGAAATAGTTTGATCAGCACCTATAGGAAATGCTTTGTTTTGATAGGAATGCGCTTCAAAGCTTGAATCTAAAAACAAATGACGAGGAACTCTATTCATTGCCTCCAATACTTTAAAATCAAGAATACCTTTATCCTTAAGTAGTAAAATTAATTGTTTTCGTAAGCCTTGATGTTTAAACGTATCCTTCAAATTAAAAATGTTTTTTTTGCGTGTAGAGGCTAGCCCCCTAATATATCTATTAATATATTCTCTAAAGTGTTAATTCATCCTTTATGAGTTTCCTCAGTGCAAATTATTTCTCTGACCGTAAAAATATTTAATTTAAGCCATTTTTCAACAAATAATCTTATTTTTGTTTGCGTTATAGAAAACGAAAACAATATGTTAAAAGCTGGAGTATTAGGTGCAGGTCATTTAGGAAAAATACATTTACGTTTATTAAACGAATCTAATAAATATAAACTCGTTGGTTTCTACGACCCTAACAAAGAAAATGCTCAAAAAGTAGCTGCCGAATTCGGTTATAAAGCTTTTGATACCATACAAGAATTAATCGATGCTGTTGATGTAGTTGACATTGTTACTCCTACACTGTCACATCATGATTGCGCGGTACAAGTAATCAAATCGAAAAAACATGTTTTTATTGAAAAACCAATTTCAAACACGGTTTTAGAAGCTGAAGAAATTGTAACACTTGCAAAGGAAAATAATGTAAAAGGGCAAGTTGGACATGTGGAGCGTTTTAACCCTGCTTTTATAGCAGTAAAAGACAAAATCAAGAGTCCGATGTTTATTGAAACACATCGCTTGGCTGAATTTAATCCTCGTGGAACAGATGTTCCTGTAGTATTGGATTTAATGATACATGATATAGACGCTATTTTAAGTGTGGTAAAATCTAAAGTAATCAATATTTCTGCTAGTGGTGTTTCAGTAATTAGCGAAACTCCTGATATTGCCAATGCTCGTTTAGAGTTTGAAAACGGATGTGTTGCCAACTTAACTTCTAGTAGAATATCGTTAAAAAACATGCGTAAATCACGTTTCTTTCAAAAAGATGCTTACATATCTGTCGATTTTTTAGACAAGAAATGTGAAGTTGTAAAAATGAAAGACGCCCCTGAAACCCCAGGTGATTTCGATATGATTTTACAAAATGCTGAAGGGGTAAAAAAACAAATCTATTTTGACAATCCAAATATCGATACTAATAATGCAATACTGGATGAATTGGAAACATTTGCTGATGCTATCAATAACAACACTACACCAATTGTTACTTTAGAGGATGGTACAGAAGCATTACGTATTGCACACAAAATAATTAACTGTTTTAAACCCAACAGTGGGAATAACAAAAAATAATAAAATATTAGTTTTTAGCTTAGTTGGTTAAAAGTATTTAAATTAATAACAGATTCCCTTTTTCAAGGGAATGACAAAAATAAATTTTTGACATGAAAAACGTAGCAGTAATTGGATCAGGAACTATGGGTAATGGTATTGCACATACTTTTGCACAAAGTGGTTATAAAGTTCAATTAATCGACATCTCTCAAGATGCTTTAGATAGAGGAATGGCAACGATAGCCAAAAACTTAGACCGTATGGTTGCTAAAGAGAAAATTAGTGAAGCTGATAAAGAGAATACCTTAAGTAACATTACTACGTACACGTCTATTAAAGAAGGTGTTGCAAATGCAGGATTAGTTGTTGAAGCCGCTACCGAAAACTTATCTTTAAAGTTAAAAATATTCAAAGATTTAGATGAATTATCTCCTAAGGATGCTATCCTTGCAACAAATACCTCTTCTATTTCAATTACAAAAATAGCAGCAGTTACTAAAAGGCCGGAAATGGTTATCGGAATGCATTTTATGAATCCTGTGCCAATTATGAAACTGGTAGAGATTATCCGTGGATACAATACTTCTGATGAAGTTACCAATGCCATTATGGATTTATCTAAAAAATTAGGTAAAATCCCTACAGAAGTAAATGATTACCCTGGTTTCGTTGCCAACAGAATTTTAATGCCAATGATCAACGAAGCAATTGAAACCTTATACAATGGAGTTGCTGGAGTTGAAGAAATTGACTCCGTAATGAAATTAGGTATGGGACACCCTATGGGACCATTACAATTAGCAGATTTTATTGGTTTAGACGTGTGTTTATCAATTTTAAATGTGATGCATGATGGATTTAAAAATCCTAAATATGCTCCTTGTCCGCTATTAGTAAATATGGTAATGGCAGGGAAGTTAGGTGTGAAATCTAAAGAAGGTTTTTACGACTATGCTGAAAGCAGAAAAGCCGAGAAAGTGGCAAAAATGTTTGCTTAACAATATTGAATACTCAATTGGGCCTCACATATTTTCAAAAATTTGTGAGGTCTTTTTTCGAATAAGCTTTTTGATTAGATAAAAAATCATACATTTAATTATTCATTGTTAACCATTACTAGTCAATATGGCATCAGTACAACCGTTTAAAGCGGTAAGACCCACAAGAGATAAAGCTAATTTGGTCGTTTCACGTTCCTATCATATCTACGATAAAGAAGGTTTAGAATTTCGATTAAAGAATAACCCGTATTCTTTTTTACAAATTTTAAATCCAGGGTATAAGTTTGCTCAAGAAATTACTACAAAAAAGGAATTTAACTTGGTTCGTAATAGATACCTAGAATTTAAAGACGAACAATTTTTCGTACAAGATGAAACTCCTAAGTTTTACTTATATAAAATGGTGACTCGTACCGATACTTTTATAGGTATTATTGGAGCTACTTCAGTGGAAGATTATGAGAATAATGTGATTAAAATTCATGAAAAAACCTTAGAAAAACGCGAACAACTTTTTAAAGAATATATTGACACTGTTGGCTTTAATGCAGAACCTGTCCTACTTACTTATCCTAAAAACGAAACATTAGATGATTTATTTAATGTTATTATGGAGGATCGTCCTGAATATGAATTTTCTACTACGGACAGAATATCACATTTTTTGTGGTTAATAGATGACGCTATACAAATAGCAACTATTCAATCAGAATTTAAAAATATTGACAGTTTGTATATTGCTGACGGACATCATAGAAGTGCCTCTTCTGCCCTATTAGCAAAAGATTACACCACCGAAAACGCTACTCAGAAATATTTTATGAGCTGTTTGATTCCTGAAACAGATTTAAAAATTTACGAATTTTACAGACTTATAAAAGATTTAAACGGACTCTCTAAAAAAGAGTTTTTAATTCAATTAGATACTGTATTTACTATAGAAAATTGTGGTTTACAGCCACAACAACTTATTAATCAACATCATTTTAGCATGTACTTAGATGGAGAGTTTTACACCTTACATTTACGTTCACCATTTCTAAAATTTGAAAACACGTTAGAAGCTTTGGACACACAAATACTATACAAATTAGTATTGAACCCTATATTAGGTGTTACCGATTTGCGTAACGAAAAACGATTGGATTATTTCCCAGGCACTAAAGATTTAGTGGAGTTAAAACAACAAATTGATTCTAACAAATTTCAAGTAGCCTTTGGAATGCTGCCTATTAATGTAGGTCAGATGAAACAAATAGCCGATGAAGGGTTAACAATGCCCCCAAAGAGCACTTATATTGAACCTAAGTTAAGAAGCGGGTTAACTATTTATGAGTTTTAAAAACAACTACTAAATGAACGGAATTGAAAACTATATTGGTTTTATAATTGCAGCTATTGTAATGAATCTTACACCGGGAGCTGATACCATATACATTATAACACGAAGTGTGGCACAAGGTAGAAAAGCGGGAGTTTATTCAGTTTTAGGCATAGGGACTGGTGCACTTGTACATATTGCCCTTGCTGCTTTTGGTTTATCTGTAATCTTAATGAAATCAATTCTTTTATTTACTATTATAAAATGGGCAGGGGCAGCTTACCTGATCTATTTAGGGATTAAAATATTTCTCGACAAAGCTGATTTATTCAATAACGAAGATAATTCATTTGAAAAAGTAAACTTATTAAAAATTTATCGTCAAGGTTTTTTTACAAATTTACTCAACCCTAAAGTTGCTATTTTCTTTATATCATTATTACCCCAATTTATAGCGCTTGAATATGTAAACAACGCCACTCCATTCTTAATCCTTGGTGGAACCTTTTTACTTACCGGGACAATATGGTGTCTATTTTTAGCTTATTCTGCTTCATACATGACAAAAACATTGAGGAACAATCCTAAAATCGGAAAAATAATGCAGAAAATTAGCGGATTCGTTTTTGTTAGTTTAGGATTGCAATTGTTAATAAACAATCCTCGATAAAAGTACACAAAGCATAAATTAATAATAACAATTTTCTCCCAAGGAAAACATCGAAAAATTAAACCCCCTGGTGGGATAAAAGATAAATAATGTCCATAAAACAACAGCTACACCTCATAAAAAACAACATACCTGAACACGTTACGCTTGTTGCTGTTTCAAAAACGAAACCATTAGCAGCTTTACAGGAAGCCTATGATGCTGGTCAACGAATTTTTGGAGAAAACAAAATTCAAGAAATGACTGAGAAATGGGAAGTACTACCAAAGGATATTCAATGGCATATGATTGGTAACCTACAACGCAATAAAGTAAAATATATGGCTGAATACGTCAGCTTAATACATGGTGTTGATAGTTTAAAATTATTGCAAGAGATTAACAAACAAGCAAAAAAACACAGCCGAATCATTAATTGTTTACTCCAAGTAAAAATTGCTAAAGAGGACACCAAAGCAGGCATGTCTGCTGAAGAAGCAAAAGTTATACTCGATTCTGGAGATTTTACGAACTTAAATAACATAAAAATAGTTGGACTTATGGGAATGGCTACTTTTACAGAAAATAAAGAACAAATAGCTACAGAGTTTCAATCTTTAAAACATTTTTTTAATAACTTAAAGCAACTGAATACTGATAACTGCTCATTGACTACTGTTTCAATGGGAATGAGTGGAGATTACGAATTGGCAATTGAGTCAGGAAGTACTATGATTAGAGTAGGAAGTAGTATATTTGGAAGTAGAAATTATAAGAATTAAGAAAATTGAGGTTTTGAAATATCTCACACAAACTTTTAACGTTAAATTTCAACAATAACAAAGTCTAATCTATTTTCTTTATTCTCAAACTAATAACTAATAATAAGTACTTGTACGCAATAGTAGACATAGAAACCACCGGAGGTAAATTCAATCAAGAAGGAATTACCGAAATTGCTATATATAAATATGACGGTCATGAAATTGTTGATCAGTTTATATCTTTAGTAAATCCAGAAAAAGAAATTCAACCCTTTGTTGTTAACCTAACTGGTATTAATAATAAAATGTTACGCAATGCTCCTAAATTTCACGAGGTTGCAAAACGCATAGTAGAAATAACTCAAGATTGTATTCTTGTTGCTCACAACACTTCTTTTGATTATAGAATTCTACGCACTGAATTCAGACGATTAGGATATGATTTTACACGCAAAACACTTTGCACTGTTGAACTTAGTAAAAAACTAATCCCAGGACAGAAAAAATATAAATTAGGTACTTTAGTAAAAGCCCTAGGAATACCGATGACTGACAGGCATAGAGCTTCTGGTGATGCTTTAGCTACAGTGCATTTGTTTAAATTATTATTAGACAAAGACACTGAAAAGACAATTGTAAACGCAAGTATTAAGGAGTTGACAGAGAAGAAAACTCCTGCGAAATTAGCGCATATTATTGAAGATTTACCTTCAAAAACTGGAGTATACTATATACATGAAGCTGACGGAACAATTATTTATATTGGCAAAAGCAAGAATATTAAAAAAAGAGTTAATCAGCATTTTTTAGGAACTAGCAAAAAAGCTAAAAACATTCAACGTTTAGTAAGTGCTGTTACGTATGAAGAAACAGGAAATGAATTAATTGCATTATTAAAAGAATGTCAGGAAATAAAAGCTAATCAACCCATATATAATCGTTCAAAAAGAAAAACTAGTTTTCAATTTGGCTTATATCAAAAGAAAAATAGTAAAGGCTATATCGGCTTGACTTTTGACAAAATTGATCTTAGAAAAAAAGCCCTCACCTCTTTTTCTTCAGCTAATGAAGCTAAAAAATTCTTACTTAAAATAACTGACAAATATGAATTATGTCAGGCTATTAACAACTTATCTATAACAAACGGGACTTGTTTTCCATACAAAACAGAGGCCTGTAAAGGCGCCTGTTGTAATGAAGAGCCACAAGCTGAATACAACAAACGTGTAGCTTCATTTATTGAAGAGTATTCCTATAAAAACGCCAATAAAATTATTATTGACAACGGTAGAACTCATAACGAACGCAGTGCTATTTTAATTGAAAATGGCGAATATAAAGGCTATGGTTTTTATCAATTAAATCATCAAATTAACAATATAGAAATCTTACGTGACATCATTACCCCAATGGAGGACAACAGCGATACGCAGCATTTGATTCAAAGTTTTCTGAGAACTAAAAAAGTAAAAAAAATAATTCCATTGCCCATAAAAAAAATAAACGACAGTACCATTGCAAAACAATAAAGAACATAGTACCTGGAAAAGAAAACTTCATGAAATAATTTATGAAGCAGATACTCCTGCTGGTAAATGGTTTGATATCATCCTACTATTCTTAATTTTAACAAGTATAGCAGTTGTTATGCTAGAAAGTATTGAAGAAATTGGTAATAATTATACTTATGAATTAAATCTAGTAGAATGGATTATTACGATACTATTCACTTTAGAATATATTGCTCGAATTGTAGTTATTAAAAAACCGAAGGAATACATCTTCAGTTTTTATGGAATTATCGATTTCTTTTCTACCATACCAAAATACTTATCCTTAATATTTGTAGAGGCTACCGGAGGGCTAGTTGCCTTAAGAGCTTTACGCTTATTGCGGGTATTTAGGATTTTAAAACTAGCACGTTTTATTGGAGAAGGGAATGAATTAATGAGTGCATTAAAAGCAAGCAAAGCAAAGATATCGGTGTTTTTACTAGCTATTTTTATGCTTTGCATTATACTTGGCACACTAATGTACATGGTAGAAGAAGGTTCTGGTGGAGGGTTTACAAGTATTCCTCATAGTGTATATTGGGCTATTGTAACCCTAACAACTGTAGGTTATGGTGACATTGCTCCAGTGACTCCTTTAGGACAATTTATAGCCTCTATCATTATGATTTTAGGCTACGCCGTAATTGCGGTACCAACCGGAATTGTTTCTTCTGAAATGACAAAAAACGATAAAAAAATACATCTTAACACACAAAGTTGTACTCATTGTACAGCTAATAACCATCGAGATGATGCTGATTTTTGTTATGAATGTGGTAATAAAATAAATTAATAACTGTTGTTCCTACTTAAGATTCAACATCTCAATTTTATTTCCAATTGTTACCAATTTCATTTCTTTTTCTAACTCGTCAAAATCTTTCTTCAACACTCTTTTTACTAGCTCTCCTTTGTCCAGCATGTATATCTCATCACAAGTATCCGATAATGTTGAAAAAATATGTGATGACATAATCACAGTTTTGCCCAATTCTTTAAGTTTATGAATAATTTCTGTAACAATAATATTACTCTGAATATCCACCCCATTAAAAGGTTCGTCAAAAATATAACAATCATTTTCTTGTAAAAGCACAGCCAATAAACCTAATTTTTTTTTCATTCCAGTGGAGTAACTGGATGCATACTCATTTAACGGCAAATCAAATATGTTCTTCTCTTCAATATTAGCTAGTTTTACCCCTCTAGCATTTGATAATAACTGAATATATTCCTTACCAGTGATTTTAGAAAAGAAATATGGTTCGGTAAACAAAAGACCTAAACTGTTTTTTAGCTTTTCTATATCTGAAGAAATTTCCCCTTTATGTTTTTCCAAACCAGCAATACACCTAAAAAGAGTAGTTTTTCCTGAGCCGTTTTCTCCTACAACACCATATATTTTTCCTTTCTCAAAAGAAATATTGATATCTTTAAGAACCTCCTTTTTCCCATAGTATTTATATAAGTTTTCAATTTTAATCATGCAAAATATTTTTAAGGCGCTTAATGGATTCTAAATAAAAATAAGGTATTATCCCTATAAATATTGGAGGAACTAATACCCCTAATGCTATTAATACTCCTTGTGATAAATTCATTTTATTAGGATAAGCTGAGTACTTAGCTAAAATGATTGTTACAAGAAAACAAATACTAATCAATAAAAAAGATAAAATCAATTCTAATTCCTTATAAAATGACACTCCTAAAGCAAAAACTACTGGAGCACTTAATAATACTGAATAATAAACTCCGGTTTTTATTTTTCGAATTAAAAAATCCTTTGCAGAAAGCTTATAGGACCAAACATAATATTCATTTTCTACATATGAATAATATGATAACATAACTGCATAAATTAACAATATTGAAAAGAGGCCCAAATTAAAATTTCCTACAATAATTGATTCATAAGCAACATAATAGGCTATTGGAAAAATATAAAATGTTTTTCGAAAACCGACAGAAAATTCAAATGGGTATTTACTGAAAGGTGTTGGAATAGTATAATTAAAGGCTCTATTAAATTTCACTAAAGTCATTAATATGGCCAGAATTATTATAACAGGAATAAACAGAAGTATTCCTTTGTAAAGAAAATAAGCTACAAAAGGAAAAATAACGATACAGTTTTCAATTATCCTTAGTTTATTATACTCTTTAAAATATGACTTCAAAAAATCATTCCTTCCTCTATTACTTAATTTAGAAACTGAAAACAAACCTAACAAAAGGTATAGGTATTTAGCTAAGACTGTAGTTTTTGAAAACAAGTATTCTGATGCCCATATAAAACCAAATAGTAACAAAATATAACCAATTACGATAGGTATACCAAATTTCACAAACTTCCTATTTGTCATTTTATACTGTAAAAGAAAATATTCTTTCATAAATAATCAATCTACTTTTTAACCAAAAATACACTAAAAACATATTATTTAGTCTTACTTTAACTAATCTTTATATAGCTTCTAAAATTACTTTAGCAAGTAAATTATTTGTTAAATAATTTACTTGCTAAAGTCTATCAAAAACAGTTCCCAATAGCTATCCCCACAAATCTTTTATATCTTTGATTTTTAAAACTTAACTATTGAAAAACAAGTACCTCATTAGTATTGTAGGACCCACAGCTATTGGTAAAACCGCATTAAGCATAAAACTTGCTCAATATTACAATACTGAGATTATTTCATGCGACTCTCGTCAGTTTTTTAAAGAAATGACAATCGGGACAGCTGTTCCTGAACCAGAAGAACAAGCAGCAGCTCCACATCATTTCATTCAAAATAAATCTATTTTAGAAGAATATAATGTAGGTGCGTTTGAGTTAGAAGCCATTTCAAAATTGGAGGAACTTTATAAAGAACATGATGTTGTTATTATGGTTGGTGGTTCTGGCTTATACGTAAATGCTGTAATTAATGGTTTAGATGATTTTCCTAAAGTAGATCCAGCAATTCGAGAAGAACTTACACAACGATTAGAATTAGAAGGAATTGAGTCTTTACAAAATCAATTGAAAGTACTAGACCCGATTACTTATGAAAAAATAGCGCTTGATAATCCGCAACGCCTATCAAGAGCACTAGAGATATGTATCGGCTCAGGTAAACCATATTCTTCATTTTTAAATGTAAAAAAAAATAGCAGAATTTTTAAAACTATTTCAATAGGGGTAACAGCAAATAGGGAATTGATGTACGAAAGAATCAACAACAGAGTTGATATTATGATGGGAAACGGCCTACTAGAAGAAGTGAAAACCCTTTACCTTCATAAAGGATTAAATGCATTAAATACTGTTGGGTATAAAGAATTATTCAACTATTTAGACCAAGAATGGGAGCTTGATTTTGCAGTGTCTGAAATTAAAAAGAATACTAGGCGATTTGCAAAACGACAAGTTACCTGGTTTAAAAGGAACAAAGAAACGACTTGGTTTGATTTTCAGTACAAATTAGATGATGTCACCAGTTATTTGCAACAACTCATAAAATAAACCCCTCTCCTTAATCCTCTCCCAAGGAGAGCATACACAAGATTTTTAACTAAAAAACCTTCAATTTAAATTGAAGGTTTTTTAGTTAAAATGAATTCAAAAAATTACTTATTCACTACAAGCCTAAAGCCTTCTCCGTGAATGTTTAAAATTTCTACATTTTCATCTTTCTTTAAGTACTTACGCAACTTAGCAATGTATACATCCATAGAGCGGGAAGTAAAATAATTATCATCACGCCATATTTTAGTCAATGCTAATTCTCTTGACATTAAATCATTCTCATGTAATGCTAACAAACGCAATAACTCATTTTCTTTCGGAGATAACTTTATAGGATCTTCCGTTCCAATAGTTAAAAAACGAAGTTTTGAATTTAAGTCAAATGCTCCTATTTTAAATTTAAAAGTTGCACTATCAGCTATAGAATCTTTAACCTTCCTTAGCATAATTGCTTTAATCTTCATCAATAAAACCTCTGAATCAAAAGGTTTGTTTAAGTAATCATCAGCGCCAACTTTATACCCGTTTAACACATCTTCTTTCATAGCTTTTGCTGTTAAAAAGATAATTGGAACTTCTTTGTTACGCTCTCTAATCTCCTTCGCTAATGTAAACCCATCTTTATAAGGCATCATTACATCTAAAATACACAAATGGTAATTGTCCTTTTTAAATTTTTCAAACCCTTCCATTCCGTTTTTAGCCAAAGTGACATCGTAGTCATTAAGAGATAAATAATCTTTTAATACTGCTCCAAAATTTGGATCATCCTCAACCAATAAAATTTTCTTTTGTGCTTTTTCCATAAGTTATGAAATTAATGGTAATTTAATAATAAAAGTTGTCCCCTTGCCTTTCTCGCTTTCTACAAAAATTTCTCCTTGATGGTCATCAATAATTTGTTTTACGTAAGCCAATCCAAGACCATGCCCTTTTACATTGTGTATATTACCGGTGTGTTCTCTATAAAATTTTTCAAATATTTTTTTCTGTACAGACTTAGACATTCCATTCCCTTTATCTGAAATTTTCAATACAATAGAATTCCTTACTGTTTCTGTAAATACAGTTATCTCCGGAGCCTCTGGAGAATATTTAATTGCATTATCTAATATATTTACAATAACGTTTGTAAAGTGCGATTCATTTACTAGAACAGTTGATGCTTTTGCTTCAAAATTTGTTTTTATTTCTCCCCTTCTATCTTCAACCATCAATTCAACATGCGGAATAGCATCTTCTATTAAGTCGTGTAATTCAAATCTTTCTTTCTTTATATCTAATTGTTTCTTTTCTAACCTTGAAATACGCAATACGTTTTCTACCTGTGCATGCATACGCTTATTTTCTTCACCAATCATTCTCAAGTAACGTTTTACTTTACTATCGTCACCCATTACTTTTGGATTCCGAATAGCGTCAAGGGCTAAATTTATGGTTGCAATTGGCGTTTTAAACTCATGCGTCATATTATTAATAAAGTCTGTTTTTATTTGTGAAATCTGACGCTGTCTAAGTAACTGGTACAGTGCAAAAGCAAAAACTAAAATTATTACTATTATAAAAGCAACTGAAAGTATTACCATTGATAACATTGAAGATAACAAAAATTTTTTCTTATTTGGAAAGGTTAATCTTAAATTAAAGTTCCCGATTAAATTATCTTTAAAAAGTGTTGTTGAATATTCAATTTTTTTCAATAATTCATATTCTTCTGAATGAACAGATGTTGCCAAATCATTACTATATACTGCAAACTCATAGTCTATATTTAACCCCTTATCAAACAACTCTTGAGCTAAAATTAAATTTATTTGATTATTGGTCAATCGTTTATGTATCGGCCTTTTATTAGCTAAGGTTTTATAAATTTCTTCCAATTGAAGAATACTATATTCAGGCAACTGATTTACACGATCAATACGTTTTTGAAGTGTAACTTTAGATTGGTCAATACCCAGTTCATCGAAAAAAGTAGTTTCGCTTTTTCCATAAACCTTTTTTATCGTAATGGTATCGGTATCATGGCCTTCAAAATATTCACTTGTGGAAACTTTATAATTTTCCTCTATAATCCCGCTTCTGTGCAGAAAAACTTCATTAGTTCTATTATCCTTTTGGATGACATTTAATTCCGATATTACTGTTTGACTTGGTAACTGACCTAAACTATCAATTAACTTCCCTAATCGATTAAAGTAATAATTACGTTCTTGTTTTTCTATTTTCTTAGATGTTGATTCTAAAATTTGAATCACTGTTGTAGCAAATTGATCTTCTCTATTCGCTATAGAAGTATTTATCCAATAACTTTGAACAAATATTATTCCTATAAGAGAGAGACTCATTAAAGCGACTAATGAAACAAATGTTTTTTTACCCATTGTTCAAAAATAGTTTTTTCACATGAGTATTAATTAATTTTAACCAAAACTTAACAGAAATGTTAAAATTTAGTCTTGTTTTGTATTACATTAATAATTTGAGTGTTAATTTTTTCAACTTGACTCTCTGTCTTATCAAGTGTTTTATTAATGATTATAAAGTCAGAACGGTCAATTTTATCTTCATCACTTAATTGGTTCATTACTCTATGTAACACTTGTTTTCTAGTTATATTATCACGTGAAACCACTCTATTTATTCGCTCTTCTAATGATGCGGTAACCGTAATTATCAAATCACAATTTTCAAAGCTTCCAGATTCAAATAAAATTGCTGATTCTTTAATTACATAATCTGTTTTCTGGACTGCATACCAGTTCAAAAAATCTTCAGCAACTGCTGGATGTACGATTGAATTTAATTCATTTAATAATGACTTATTCTTAAATACTTTATCAGAAATATGGCTTCTATTCAATTCTCCATCATCATCATAAGCATCATTTCCTAGCAACTTTTTTATTGCAACAACTACCTTATCACTAGTAATCATTATTTTTTTTGCTTCGATATCTGAAACATAAATTGGAACTCCCAATTTATAAAACAATTTCGCAACTGTTGTTTTTCCGCTTCCGATACCCCCTGTTAGTCCTACAATCATTTTTCTATAAGTAAATACGTTACTGATTTTTTTAATGTTTTTACATTTCTCACTCCTTCTGGTATATTCTCTATGTGGATTGGTAAAATATTAGAATTATTTATATCGTTACAATCAACATATACCCCAAAACCTTCACTTCTATAACTGCTAAATAACGATAATGGAGCCTGAAACTGTACATTAACTTGTTTTGGAAATATGGTGATATTTTTCCCTTTATGTACATTTTTAACTTGAATAGTTAACTGAAAATTTCCTTGTGTAAAGCGTTCAATAACATATTCATATTTTGCCTTTTCTGATTCCAATTTAACGTCTATGTTATTATTTATTAATGCCACTTCACCTGATATACTTTCAAAAATATTATCAAAACTCAAACTATCTGTTTTAATTTCTGATACTTTATTTATAACTGATGATTCCCCATAAATCAGTATTGAATCAAGACTCATAGTTGAGTTTGTGGTGCCATACCCCAATTTTGTATGCACTTTTATTTGATATTTTATTGGCACTTTCTTTTTCGCAAGTGTAATTACTTCAAAATTTAACTGTTTAGGATTAACATCAAGTACAGTTAAACTTTTGGGTAATAATTTTTTAAACTGATAGTCGTTTACATTCCAATTCCACTGGCTACTATATTTTTGAGTATCTATTGAATACTTTAATTTTTCTAGCTTATTATTTAATAATGAAAAACCAGATCCTTGAATTTTTATATGTAATACTGAATCGGCGCTTTTTACTAAATTACCTTCATTAACATTTTCGTACAAAACCGTGATTCCTATTGTTTTTTCATAGGTTTTAGACAAGTTAATTAATACCCATATAAAAAAGGAAGCCAATAAAGCTATGATAAAAGCTCTAGAACTCTTCTTCTGAATATATGTAAACCCTTTTTTATATTTCATAAAGGCAATGTTATATAAATAAATACTTTAGTAGCAAGCCCACAGAAGTATGGATCAATATTATAATTTACAGAACGACACATCCTTATTATTACAAAGGATTAACCCCTCTTACGGGTAAAAATAGTCTTTTCTATTTAAAAAATAAGTATGGAAATGCCTCTTGTGGCTTTTGTTTTAAAACACCAACTTTAATTGTAGACTCTAAAAAACCTAATCCGTAACCAAAAAACTGGATAAACAGTGCGAATACTGACAACGCTCCAATTTTAAAGCTTTTGTTTTTTATAGTAGAATCAACAAAAATTAAAAACACATAAACCCCCATTAGTGCAACAAAAAGGTAATGCGATAATAACAATGTAACCGCAGTAAAAATAACTCCCGCAACGAATAGTGTAGGAAACCAATATGTAATTTTTTTTGTTTCTGGATGCCAATGATTTAATATCGGTCGGCATTTTCCAAATTTTTGCACTTGGGTATGAAACTTACTCCACGAAATTCTACGTTTATGATACACAAAAGCCTCAGAGATAAGTTTTGTTTTATATCCTTTTTTCCATAATCGGATAGTTAAATCAGGGTCTTCGCCTGGGTGAATTTTACCAAAACCTCCTGTGGTAACAAATGCTTTGCGAGATAAACCCATATTAAAACTCCTTGGCTGAAACTTATCCACCTGCTGTTTTCCTCCACGTATACCACCTGTTGTATAGAAAGAGGTCATAACATAATTGATTGCTTTTTGGATGTCAGAAAATGACTCATGTGCCGCATCTGGACCTCCAAAACAATCTACATAATTTTCGCTTAACGATTTATCAGCTTCTGATAAATAGTTTTCTGGCAGAATACAATCAGAATCTAATATTAAAAAGTAATTTCCTTTTGCTTTTTGCATTCCGTAGTTCCTAGAATCACCCGGCCCGGAATTTTCTTTTTTATAATAACTAATATTCAGCCTGTCCGAAAACTTAGCTATTACATGTTCTGAAGATAAAGTAGAACCATCTTCTATAATAACTATTTCAAATGATTTAGTGAATTGAAGTGTTGTCATACTAACTAACAACTCTTCGATTTCATCTGGTCTATTATAAACCGGTATAATAAATGAATACTTAATTTCCATATATACAAAAATAAAAAAGCTCATGTAATAAAACACGAGCTTTTAAAAAAATATGCGATAAACTTATTTTTTCACAATTCTAATAGTACCTTCTGTATTGTTAACTGAAGCTTTTACAAAATAAATCCCTGGGCTTAAATCAGCAAAATCTAATTTATAATTTCTACTGTTTGGAGTTACAATTCTTACTGTTTGCCCTAACATATTAACAATTGACAATGACATAATTTCATTTTTAGCAGAAATTGTTAACTCATCAATTACAGGGTTAGGATATGCTTTAAACCATTCAGATAGTTTTAGGTCTTCAATACTTAAAGTAGCATTATAAGCAGACACTTGGAATGTATCCTCAGTTCCTCCTGCATATTCCCATATTCTTACTAATAATACTTCACCAGGTGTTCTACCAGTTAAGCTAACTAATGAAAAATTCCCATCAGTACTACCATCATCATCACACCCTACAGAGGTTAGTGTTCCACATGTTCCGCTATAAACTTCCATAGCAGTATCTGTTAGTGTAGACGAATTATTATTAGTTTCAATATCAATGTTTCCGTCTGCAGGCACAATAACACTATACCATACATCTCCACCACCATATGAACTACATGTAGTAGCTAATTCTCCAGAATCAGTAGAGTTTACAATCGTTCCGACAACTGAATTAGTTCCGAATACCCCGCCTGGAGTTAATACAATAGGATTTGCACAGTCGTTATTAGCTGGTGGCGGTGGTGGGACACAAGTGTTACATTGAATTGTTGTTGTGTGACAACTTGATGTTATTGCACAAGCTGCATCATCAGTAACGTGTAATCTTACATCAGAGGCTGTGATTGCCAATACGGATAATGGTGAAGGTCCAAAAGCAATTACTACGTCAGCAGCATCGGTAATTGTAATATACTTAGGAGTACCAGTTGCCTCAGCAGTAAAAGTATAATCATAAGTAATGGTAAGGTTTGATAATTCATTGTACTCGCCACCATACGTACAAGTATTCACTGTTTCCGAATTTCCAGAATTTACTGCAGCATATGTACCATAAGCAGTACCATTAATACATTGAGATAATCCTACAATACTAAACAATAGCATTGCAAATAATAACGTAATTTTTTTCATAAAAATAAAATCTAATAAAAGGTTAAAAATAATTAATGTAGGGTAAGATTAATTTAGGTATGGCAAGAATAGTATTAACATCTTCTAGTTCAAAATTATTACGTTAAGTAGCCGATATATTCGTTTAAAGCATCATTATTTAAGCAATAATATTTTATAATCGGAGTTATATCTATTCTACTTAAACAATGTTAATAGATTTTAATTAGCGCCCTAATTTTTAATTAGGCTATGAAAGCCCTATTTTTGTTTCCTATTTTATAAAAAAATGAAGAAAATATTATTTTTAATAACAGTCCTTTTTTGTTTTTGTACAAATGCACAAATAACTAGGAAGTATTCCAATGAGTTTTTAAACATTGGTGTAGATGCAGCTGCTTTTGGTATGTCAAACGCGGTAGTCGCAAGTAGTTCAGATATAAATTCTGGGTATTGGAATCCTGCCGGTTTATTAAAACTAAAAGGAAAACAAGTTTCCTTAATGCATGCCAACTATTTTGCAAATATTGCGAGTTATGATTACGGAGCATTTGCTATGCCTATAGATGAAAAAAGTGCTTTCGCACTATCATTGATTCGTTTTGGTGTAGATGATATACTTGACACAACTAAATTAATTGATGATCAAGGAATTGATTACAGTAGAATAAATTTATTTTCAGCTGCTGATTATGCCGTTACTTTTTCTTATGCAAGAAACTTAGGGATTGAAAATTTACGCTTTGGTGCTAACATTAAAATTTTAAGAAGAATTATTGGTGATTTTGCAAATTCATGGGGCTTTGGTTTTGATGCTGGTTTACAATATGATTATAGAAAATGGACTCTTGGAGTAATGGCTCGTGATATAACAACTACATTTAACACTTGGGATATTGATGCTGATAAATTAAATGACATTCAAGCTACCTCAGCATACACCAACACAGGACAAAGCCAAGAAGTACCCGAAGATACAGAAATTACTTTACCTAAATTACAATTAGGAATTGCACGATCTTTTGAATTTAAACACAACCTTTCCTTATTAACTGAATTGGATTTTGACATACGTTTTACTGAAACAAATGATATTATATCCTCTTCATTTGCTAGTATTACTCCTGCATTAGGACTACAATTGGACTATAACAACTTAGTGTTTTTAAGAAGTGGTGTTGGTAAATTTCAAAATATAGCACAACTTGAAGGTGGTGAAAAACTAAACATGCAACCAAACATAGGATTAGGTTTTCATTACAAAGGAATATATGTTGACTACTCTTTAACCAATATTGGTAAAACAGATGAAACATTTTATTCTAATATATTTTCTTTGAAGTTAGATTGGAGTATTTTTAGTAAAAAGTAATTTTATCTTTAAAAGATGTTATACCAAATGCAATTCAAAAAAAATGATGTTAATAGTTTATTTTTCGCCTTCTCATCGTTAAAAAAGTATACCATAACTAGAGCTATGCTATATTTTCCCGCCTTGATAAATCAAAAAATAATTAAATTTACAGCCAGTCATTTCAAAATTCATTTAGTATTTAAAAAAATCAGTTGTTACTTATTCTTTTTAATAAGTTTCTTAACATTCTCGCAAAGCATACCATATTCTGATAATACAGTTATCTCTGTACTTACTTGTGGCCCTGGTGATGATTTATATAGTAAATTTGGTCATAGCGCCTTTAGAATTCAAGATTTCAATAAACATTACGATGTAGTGTACAACTACGGAGTTTTTGATTTTACTAAACCTAATTTCTATACCAATTTCGTTAAAGGAAAGTTATATTATAGACTAGATAAAGCCCCCTTTAATTACTTTTACCAACTATATCAAAATGAAAACAGAGCCGTTAAAAAACAGGTTTTAAACTTATCACTTGAACAAAGAAAAAAACTAATTGCTTTTTTAGAAAATAACGCCAAGCCAGAAAACGCTACTTATCAATATGATTTTTTCTACAACAATTGCGCAACAAAGATGAGAGCTGTTTTAGACGAAGTTTTTCCCAATGAAATTGTAATTAAAGATAGCCACATAACTACATCATTCACTATGCGTGATTTGATTAATAATAATGTTCCGCACAATACATGGGCAAATGTGGGGATAAATATTGCACTGGGTTCAGTGATTGATGTAAAAGCTACTACAGATGAATATCAGTTTTTACCCAAGTATATTTTTGAGGCCTTTAACAATGCTTCAATAAAAAACACTCCCTTAATAAAAGAAACCTCAACAATTTTAGCTATAAATAATTCTAATTTAGACAAACAAAGGTTCTCCATTTTAAGTCCCTATTGTTTACTTTCTATTTTATCATTATTGATAATATGGATTACTTATGCTGATTTCAAAAAGAAGAAAAGAAATAAAACCTTAGATTTTATTCTTTTATTTATTACAGGTTTAACTGGTATGTTCTCTTTATTATTGTGGTTTGCAACTAATCATACTACTACGGCAAATAATTTAAATATTCTATGGGCCTTTGCTCCAAACTTAATTATAGCATTTATTACTTTAAGTAAAAAAACACAAAAGTGGATTAGTAATTATTTTAAACTACTAATAGCATTACTTATTTCTCTAATGTTAGCGTGGGTATTTAAAATTGAGGCCTTTGCTTATGGAATGACACCAATATTCCTAGCATTAGGAGTTAGATATGTATATTTAAGCAAATACTTTAAATCTATTAATGTCCAGCTAAAAGAATAAAGACTTATTAGCAAATAACTAATAAACAGCAGGCTAAAATGATCTTATTAATTTAATTGTATTTAATATTTTTCTCTTTTACAGATGTAGGTACAGTTTTTTAAATAAGCCTAGTAAACATCCAGTACTGTGGGATGGTATCTGTAATTTAATCAGACAATAGTAACTTTACTAGAGATTACTGCCCTCTAAAAAACAATACTGTACTCAAAGTTTTAATCACAATATTTAAGTCTAAAAATACATTTCTGTGCTTAATATAATATAAATCATATTGTAGTTTTAATAAGCTTTCATCTACAGATGCACCATAACTTGTATTCACTTGTGCCCACCCTGTTAATCCTGGTTTTACAATATGTCTTGTTGGATAAAAAGGAATTTCTTTCGCCAATTGATTTACAAAAATAGGACGCTCTGGTCTTGGACCAATAACACTCATTTCTCCTTTTAATATATTAATAAACTGTGGAAATTCATCTAAACGTGTTTTTCTTAAAAACTTTCCAAATGCCGTAACTCTAGAATCATTTTTATTGGCCCAAACAGCCCCATACTTTTCTGCATCGACAACCATACTACGAAGTTTAAATATTTTAAACAACTTCCCTTTTTTCCCCACACGCTCCTGAGTATAAAACAAAGGACCTCTGTTAGCTATCATATTTACTATAAATAAAAACGGAATCATCAATAATAGACTTAATAATCCAACAACACTGATTAACACATCAAATAATCGATGTACAAGCCTATATAATGGCTTTACTTTATGTTGACTAAATGGAAATTGTTTATAGAATTCTTTGTCTTTAAAGCTTATATACACACGTCCTGAAAGATCTTCATAAACATCCGAATATTCTTTTATTACATTTCCTTCATTAAACAAATCTAATAAGTCACTATATAATGACGAAGATGAAAATTTTGAACTACGGGTAACCACTATTTCATGTATACCAGTACTTGCAAATTCTTTTAACTTTGATGCAGGAATTTCTTTTTCGCTTAAAGGTTTGGAAGTATCAGCCGAAGTATTTATAAAATATTTTATTTTATAATTTGCATCTGCAATTGCTAAATCCTTTTCTATATCTTCTAATAATTCACCATCAGCAATTAACAAAATACTCTTTTTAAATATTGGTGAATTGATAAATAAAATATAAGCTAATCGACCAATTGACATCGAAATTATTATAGATAGATAAAAATAGACTATTTGTATTCTACTCTCAGGTAACTCTGGTGTAAAAAAGGGAGTTAATAAATAAACTAATATCGTTACAGAACTTGTAGCTACAATTCCTTTTAGAATTATAAAAAATTTACTAGAGCGTTTTAAATGATATATTTCAAATACTGAGCCAAAAAAAAGAATGTAAAATCCAAGTAATAATGACCAAATCCACTTATCTTCTCTAATGGTAAAATAATCGAATTCAAAAACGCTACCTACAAAATGTAGCCCTAACAAAACCAAGCTGACATCAAGAAAACGCAATAATAATTTACGTTCGGATAATTCAAAGTGAATATTAGTTTTTTCGGACATTTATTGGGTTTACTAATTTATTGCCCTCAAATATAGTATTTCTATCCTAAATTAACTCTATCTCAGAATTGCTTTCCATTGAATCTTAACAATACTCCAGTCAAATTTTTCAATCTTAACCCTAGCATTTTTCGCAATATACTCAAGGTTTCTTTGAGCATCAAGATACTTCACTATTATATTAACCATTCCTTGCACATCATTTTTCGGTACTAATATTCCAGTTTTATTATCTTCAATTAAATATGGTATCCCACCAACATCAGTAGATACAACTGGTAAGCCCAAAGCCATTGCCTCCAAAATACTCACAGGTGTATTGTCAATATTTGTGGTATTTATAAATAAATCAAATTCTTCTGACAATTTATGCCATTCAGTTTTTGATAATAACCCTTTAAAATCGATAGATTTACTAATACCTAACGATAAAGCTAAATTTTTACATTCTTGCAGAGATCCATCTTTATCTGGTCCAATCATGCATAATTTTGCAGATGGGTAGTATTTCAATAATTCTGATAATACGGACACTGCCATTTGAGGATTGTATATTTTATCAAATGCGCGAACATATAGCAACTTAGGAGTGAACCCCTTTCTTTTTTTAAACTTATAAATATTTACTTCTAACACATTAGGAATGAATATAGTTTCATACCCCTCATTTTCAAAAGCTTCTTTTAAATAATTAGATGGAGCTATATTTTTATACGAATTATTAAAAATCAAATTACATAGCTTAGGATTATGTTGTAATCTACTCGGCAAATTACCTCCATGTAAAATTGGAATGTATTTTAAATTGAACAATCGTGACAATTGGCTACACGCTAGAGCGTAATAAAAATTACGGGTACTATAGGTATCTATAAGAATATAACTAATTCTTTTTCTATGTTTTAATACACTTAAAAGCATATATAGCATTCTTAATAACTGGTTTTTTTTTGAAGAGGTTAATAATAGTTCAAAACCTTCTTCTTTTAACAAGTTACTTAAAGTTACCATATAGGTAACATTATTCGTTTTTGAGTGTATGTTATTACCTATGTATAAAATCATTTAGAAACAGAAATTTTATTTTTTTTATTTTCATAAGTAACATCCAACAATGCTAAACCATATATAAAAGAAGGAAATGCAATACGCATCGCGGAATGGTTAATGGTTAAAAGCCATAGCAGGAAAAAAGAATAAAAATAAATATTATTCCTAACTTGGAGTCTTAGTAGTAATGGTGTTAGAAATAATATTAGAAATGATACAATCCCAAAAACTCCATGCTCTGAGACCAACCTACTCATTTCATTATGAGAAGCTGCTAAAGTTCCTGTACGATCTAGTCTGTATTGTTTACTTTTCCCTACTCCAATTCCAAAAATAGGATTCTCAAAAAATGCTTGTAGCTCAATTGCTATCAAATCTCCACGACCAGTAGTTATATCAGCCTTTTCTACTCCAGCAGCATTTTTATTCAAATACCTATTTTCTATCATACCTGAAGTTTGACTAACAGTATAAAACCACACTCCAACACCAGCAATAACAAAAAAGAAAATCATTTTAAAAATTTTTCTAACTACATGTATATTCCCTCTAAAATAAATAAGTAGCATAAAAACTATAGTCGCAACAAATGCTGCAATAATCCCACCTCTCGAAAAGGTTGCCAAGCCTCGAAATGTAACCAATGCTAATAATGAAAACTCAACTATCAATTGTGTTTTTTTAAATTTATGCAATAATAACCGTGTCATTAAAATGAAAACACCAAATCCTAATATTGTTGCCACCTGATTAGGTCCAAAACCACCTGAGGCTTTATGATTAGAAGCGGTACCTGTAATTACTGATTTTAAATCTGGTGTGTATAAAAACATATACACCAACATTGCTACAATTGGTAATAAAGCATAAAACAATACTTTATTTAACTGTTGCAAACTAATTTGTTTTTTAAAGCAAAAAAAAGCAAAAAAACATAATGAAATTGCACCACTTAAATTAAACATAATCATTTTACGAGCACTCTCCGTTACATTATATTCTGTAAACACAACCCCTACAAGCAACAATGCAGCGCATACTAAATAAATAAATCCTTTGCTCGAATCTAGACTATAAATAGTACCTATAACAGCAAAAATAATTAGTAAATATTTGTGTAATTCATAAAACACCAACCCTCCTGTCATACGTAAAAACACATCACTTGCTGCTAAATAAGCAGCAGACACCAAAATTGCATAGGTTTTATCTTTAGCAGAAAAAATAAAATAAAAAGTAACTATTACAATAACTAAACTATACAGCATTGCGCTAAAAGGGACCGTAAATAGTACACCCCCTATAATTGCATGTAGTAAAAGCAACGTTACCTCACTTTTATTTCTTGTTATTACACTCATTTATACTTTTATATAATGTTCTTAAAAAGTCAACATAAGCACTTGAACTATAATTTTCAGTAACTAAAATCTTTAAATTTTGCCCCATTAATTTTGCTTTTGTTTTTCCCTCTAATAATTGTAAAACCCCTTCAAATAAAGCTTCATTATTTTCTTTTTCAACAACAATTCCTGTTACGCTGTTTTTTACCACTTTTGTACAATCACCAACTTCTGTTACCACTACGGGCAACCCTAACATACCATACTCTAATAATGAAATAGGCAATCCTTCAGATTTAGATGATAAAACTCCAATGCTTGCTTGGCTTAATATATATTTTATATCCGTACAGTTGTCATACAAAAATACGTTCGTAGATAATTGATGTTTGTAAATATACTCTTCAATTGCAGATGAATACTTGTTTTTATAATTTTTCCCAATTATATGCAAGGACACATCATTAAAACCATCTAATATTTTTGAAAAAGCGGCTAATAGATTAAGATGGTCTTTTTCTGGTCGTAAACCAGCTACACACACAATGTTTTCTGTTGAATTTCCTTTTAATTTTGTGACCCTACTGTTATTTGTTAACTCCGAAAAATTATTAAGAACAACTGTACTACTAGCATTTAATTTATTTTTAGACCAACTATTTAATTCCTCATTTACATTAATTACGGTGTGGAAAATATTGGAGCATAGTTTTAAAAAAAGAAGTCTCCATCCGGATAAATTAATATTTGCGCCAGTATGATTATGCCAAACAACTTTTGTATTTAAAAATTTTAATTTAATAAAAACAGTTATAAAAAAAGAAGTTGTGTGCGCGTGTATAATTTTAATGTCATTTCTTTTTATAAAAGAATAAAGTCGTGTCAAAGCCCTTATATCAATACTATACTTTTTTCTTAAAAAAATATAGTTACTCCTCTTTTCAATATTCTCTTTTAAAGGCCCCTCAATACGTGTCGCACATAAATACGCTTCAACATCTTGTTGCCTATTTAGTGCATTAAATGTATTGACAGCAATGGTTTCTGCACCACCTGTTAATAATGAATCTATTATATGTAATACTTTAATACTCAACTAAAATATCTTTAATGTTTTCTTCAAACTTTTCTAAAGTATATGTTCTAGACCAAGTTAAAGCTTTATTAATTTTAGTCCTATATACCGTAGGATGTTTTTTATAATACGCTATTTCTGCAATTACTTCTGTTACATCAGGATTAACTAAACTTCCTCTATTTCCATTATCAAGCATATCAGACACACAAGATACTGAAGTACTGATAGGCAAACATTTCCAAAACATTGCTTCTGCGACCACTTTTGGCCAGCCTTCAGATTTGGAAATAAACACTAAGAAATGTGCCTTTTTATAAGCTGCTTTAATTTCATTTTTATCTTTATTACCATGCAACTTTATAACATTTGATAAATTGTGTTTTTTAATATATAGCTCTAAATTACGTCGTTCAACTCCGTCACCATAAATATCTAAACATACTTTATGCCCTTTTAACACAAATTCATGTGCAACTTTAACACTCAACAAAGGTTGTTTTCCCTCACTTAGTGTTCCTACAAATAATAAGTTTATTTCTTGATCTAAACATTTATCAGCTATGGGTTGTTTTTCTTTTTCTGAATATGAAGCGGTAAAAAAGGGCACTATATTTTTAGAAGTATCATTCCAATTACCATATACCAATACTTTTGCATTCTTAGTTAAAAAAGTATTTTTCAATAACCATTGCTGTAATTTATATGATCTAGGTTGTTTTGAATTAGGATCCCAATTACCAGCGTATTTAATGGTTTTTTTCTTTTTAGGAAATAAAACCTGAACCATACACCCTAACAACCCAATATTACCCGGACACCGTAAATGAATGTGATCTGCCCATTTCATGGCTTTATAAATTCTATAAAGTATTCCTGGAATATTGAGTATGCTTTTAAGAATTTCAGAAATTGACATAAACGAAAAAGATGCAATAGGGAAAACTTTAGGTTGGTTTTCAAAACGGGATACTAATAATTTTTTATTATAAGATATTGGAGAAACAATTGCCAACTCATCCACATGTTTGTTCCATAAATTCATTTCATACACATAAGGAGCATATGAATAATATCCGTCACTTTTTTTAAGTGTTGGCGCTAAAGTAACTATTAAAAACTTCATTAAATATATGCTTCTGAGTTGTTATCACTAACTTTAACGGCAGGAACACCTACAACAGTTATACTTTGGGCAACATTCTTTACCACTAAAGAATTAGCACCTATAACACTATTATCTCCTACAACTATTTTTCCTGCAATAATTGCATTGGCTGCCATAAACACATTATTTCCTATTACTGGCACACCTCTCTTATTTCCTCTACCACTTACACCTATTGTTACCCCTTGCGCAATATTACAATTATCCCCTATAACTGTGTTTGGGTGTACAATTATATGACCATGATGTGCTATATAAAATCGCGCACCTATTGTTGCAGCATATGGCAAAGAAATACCTGTTAAAACTTCAATAATTTTCTGATTTATAACAGCACCTAAAAGCAATGGTTTTTTTATAAAAAAAGGGAGCTTACTAGTGTAAATACTATTAGATAGCCTATACACAAACAAAGCCCATAGCCCCTGTGTAGTGATAAACAATAATATTGCAGATTTACCTCCACCATATTTTTTATACTTTTTAAAATCTAATAAAAACTTATTCATTAACATCTCTAAATAAAACTCATTTTTTTATAAAAGTTTAAATTAAACTTTTATAAAATGTTATATTTTTACTGTAAATAGATTTCGGCGAAAATTTCTCTCTTACTTTTTCTCTTGCCCTTTTACCAATTTCTTCATGCTTATTTCTTAATTTAAAAACTTTTACAACAGTTTCTGCTATACTATCTACTTCTAATGGTTTACACAGAAACCCATTAATACCATCATCTATTGTTTCCGGACCTGGTCCATACTGGGTAAATATAACTGTTTTTCTCATGCTCATTGCTTCAGGAGCAACTAAACCTTGAACTTCCATATGTGAAGGAAAAACACAAATTTCTGCAAACTCATATACCATTGGCAACTTATCATATGAAACAGGTGCTCTAAAAGTTATATGTGATTTAATTTCATCTGATAATTGGGATAACATCCAATCTTTATATTGTCTACCATCAGGAAAATTCCACTCCCGACCATAAGCATATAAATGAAACTCAGGGAATTCCTTAACTATTTGGGGTATGGCCAAACAAAGTTGTCTTATTCCTTTTTTTTCACAAATAGTTCCAGCAAAAACTACTGCTCCTTTTTTAACTTTATTAGTATCAGCAGGATAAAACATATCCATTAAAATAGGATTATTTATTGTTGCTTGTCTTTTATCATTAAAATTAATATATTTTGAGGTTACCTTCTTTACAAAATCAGATGTAGCAATTATTGCATCTGATTTTGTAAAAGAAAGCTTCTCTAATAATGCTTTTTTCTTGTTTAATTTTTTGTTCTCAAATTTATGGAAAAAATGATGCCCACCATGCATACGAATTACCTTCTTAATATCCCTGGCTATTTTCACAAAAGCAAACCCCCCTTCTTGTGCTTCTATAATATCTATTTTATTATTTCGATGAACCTCAGCAATAGATTTACTTATGTTTCTAGAGTTAAAAAACCATGAAAATCCTTTTACATTAGATCGTTTTTTATAATATACCAATACGTCATTAATAGGCTTTTTTATTTCCTTATCCTCTTCACACAAACCTATAATAGTAACACGATGTCCTTTTTCTATTAAAATTTTAGAATAGGACAATAAAAAAGTACCTATACCCCCAAAAGAGGCTCCAGGCAATGGAAATTCACTAGATATAAAACAAATATGCATAATTTTATTTTAATAAATATTCTACAATATTTTTAGAAGCATCGTTTCTGTGGGCTGCTATTTTATTTAACCAAGTAGCAGACTCTTCATTAACTCCCACAAATCCTTTTTCAACAGTAGCTAATATTTCATCTTTACTATTAATCCAATATACAGCTTTCTTATTAGTCATCGATCTAAAATGCTGAAATTGATATATTGTTTTAACCGACCAATCTGTTCCTTTTACAGCATCATAATTTATATAAGCAGATGGTTTACCTAAACAAGTAAAATCATGTGCCATTGTAGATCCAATATTTATTACTAAATCTGAATGCTTACATATATTAGTTAATAATTTAATATCTGCTACAAGTGGATATATTTGAGTCCAACTTTCCTCATTGTTACTCCATAACGGGATAATTGGTTTAATCAATTTTTTATATTTTTCTAAAACAAAGTCATATCGATCAGACAAGTCTACAGGACACCTTCTAAAAATTATTTGATAATAATTCTCTTCATCATTAGCACAAATAACTGAAGCTAAGTCCTCTAAATACTTAGGATCAAACGGAGAGGTTTTTTCATCATCCCCTGAAAAGCAAATAGTTTTTTTCTTTAAATCTAAATTATATTCTTTAAAAAATGCTGCTTTACTTTTACTATTTTTCTCATTGCTATAAAATTCAAACTGAGGCGTTCCAGTAACATGTATTGATGTGTTTTTAAGCTCAGGATAATATAATTTCATTTCGCTTTTCATATATTCTGACCAAACTACATATTCATCCGTTTGCACTGTTAATCTTGCCTTAGGTAAATTATCCCAAGAATAAATTGCCCCAATAGTTTTTATATTTAATTTTTTTGCTGCGGCAATTATAGGCAATGCTTTTAAAGACCTTTGATGTGTACAAAATACCACATCTGGTTTTATTTCATTTAAAAGTTCTATTTCTTTTGACAAATTTTTCTGCAATAATTTTCTATAGTATTCTTCTGCTTTTAAAATATTTTTATAGTTCTTACTTAATTGTTTTCCATAAAACGATATAAGTTTATAAAATACTTTTTTGGCACCTTTATGATTTGTATTCCAATTCGTCAAAATTGTTTCGTTATTAACTAGTCTAGTATTATAATGTAATCTAGCATAACTAATTGCTTCACGATAAAATTTTAGGCTTTTGGGTTCTTTATATACAGATAAATTGAGTTGATTTAATTTAATGCCATGCAGCTTTTCTATTTCTAATATGGCATTATTAGGTAAAGAATGGCAAATTGTTAATTCTGTATTTTTATCTATTAAAAATTGAATAATATCTGAGAATAAATAATTTTTAATTCCCGTACCGTCTGGAACAACAAACAACACTTTTTTACTCATATCTTAATTATTTGTTTTTTTTAATATACATATTAAAATCTTTCAATAGATTCATAAAAAATAACTCTAATCGTATAAAATAATTAACTGCAATATATTTTCTATATCGCTAAAATAAACAATTGCTAACACAAAAAAAGGAGTATCTCTTCTTTATTCTACAAGGACTATTATTACTTAAAAACATGATATTTTGCAATAGTATCAGCTATTTTTTCAGAAAAAATAGCTGCTCCAGTACCATTTAAATGATATGAATTATAAAAATATTTTTTATGGTAACTTAAAGAATCTTTTGTAAAGTCAATAAAGTAGGTGTTTTTATACTTATCTGCAGCTTCACTATACTTATTTTTAATATTACTCAGTACTGCTGCTTCTAATTCTTGGCGTTCATAATATTCTGGAGCCCAAACCAGTAATACAGTATTACTATGTGCATTTAAATTTGCTAACATTTCATCAAAAACTAAAAGCCTTTCTTTAAAATTTACATGTGAAAAATTAAGTTTTTCACCGTTTAACTGTTGCTTTTGTTGTTCAAATTTACCATCCCAACTTGAGTTGTTAACACTAAATCCCTTATGATTTTTATTTTCCGTTTTTGTTGACAAATATCCTTGTAATGTTAACTCAAATACGTTTAAATACCCTCTGTACTTATACATTGGTATTATGTATTCTATAAAAATAGCGTCATCTACAGCATTCAAAATTTCAAAATTACGTATAGTATATCTTGGGAAATATTGATTCTTTTTATATAGTTTTTCAGTCGGAAACAATGACGTTATGTCAACATTTTGTACAATTACCTGTGGTGTTTTATTATTGGCAAAATAAGCCTTATTTCTTATCCTTTGTATATCTATGGCCGTACCATCGTTCCCTAAATTATAGGAGTTTAAATGTAGCTTTTTATCTATAATTTCGGGATTATAGTGTTTATATGTTCTAGAAGAACCAAAAAATACTACCTCAGCATTTATAGCTCCC
Source organism: Kordia sp. (assembly GCA_002733415.1). Taxonomy (GTDB): domain Bacteria; phylum Bacteroidota; class Bacteroidia; order Flavobacteriales; family Flavobacteriaceae. The sequence continues at coordinate 52,123 of NVVR01000008.1, forward strand.
TTATCAATCATATTCCATTCATAAAAAGGGTTGTTTTGATTTAACTTCAATCCTGCATCAATAACTAATTGTAAACACCAAAGTATTAGATAGATTAAAAGTCCTAAGTGGAACATTTTTATTAAAAATTGTTTCATCATTAAAATTGAAAATAAATAAAACCTGAGGCTTCGTTTTGAATATTTAAAATAATTACCAAGGTAATTATAACATACATTGCATAGCGCAAATATGTGTTCCGTTCAAAAAACGTATTTACAAATTGCTCTCTATCCCTACTAAACCATTCCAATAAAATAAAAAAGACTAGGTATACAGCTAATGGCCTTATGTTATGATTGTATGTATATGCAGATGATATTTTTAAATAATTAGAGTTTACAAAAATATGCTTAATAAAGTCTATTGCAACAGTAATATTATCACTTCTAAAGAAAATCCAAGCAAAGGTAATTAAGATAAATGTTGTGCACATTTGCACAAAAACCTTAACGGTAGGAAAGAGTGTTTTTGAATCAAAATCATCTAAATGAGTTCTATTTTTATTTAACAACAATAAAGGCAAAAAATACAGTGCATTTAATGCTCCCCACACTATAAAGGTCCAATTTGCTCCATGCCAAAAACCACTCACAATAAATATTACAAATACATTTCTAACTTGGGAATACTTTCCTCCTTTGCTTCCTCCTATTGGGATGTATAAATAATCACGAAACCAAGTAGAGAGGGATATATGCCAGCGACGCCAAAACTCCGCGATATCTCTTGAAAAGTATGGGTACTTAAAATTACGCATCAAATCAAAACCAAACAATCTACTCACGCCAATAGCTATATTAGAATATCCTGCAAAATCACCATAAATTTGAAAGGAGAATAAAACACTTCCAAATATCAAAGTAATGCTAGAATAATTCATATAATTTTCAAAAATATCATTCACATATGGAGCGCACCCATCAGCGATTACAATTTTCTGAAAAAAACCCCATAAAATTAACCGCATCCCAATTACTGCATTTCTATAATCAAAAACCCTTTTTTTATAAAACTGTGGTAATAAATGAGCAGCTCTTTCAATTGGTCCCGCAACTAATTGTGGAAAAAAAGTCACAAAAGCAGCAAAGGCAATAAAGTTATTTGTGGGTATTACTTTTTTTCTATAAACATCTATTGTATAACTCAATGTTTGAAAGGTATAAAAACTAATTCCTACAGGAAGTATTATATTGAGTGTACTTTCACTTATTTCTACCCCAAAAGCATCAAAGGCAGTTATAAAATTATTGATGAAAAAATTATAATATTTTAAATACCCTAACAAGCCTAAATTTACGAATATACTTGTCCAAAGTAATATTTTTCGTTTCCTAATTACTTTTTCATTATGCAATAACAACCCAATGCTATAATCAACTAGTGTGCTAAAAATAATTAAAAATAAAAAACGCCAATCCCACCACCCATAAAAAAAGTAGCTAGCACAAAGTATTAATATATTCTGATGTATTGGTTTTTTAAAAACAAACCAATACATCGCAAAAACGACAGGTAAAAATAATAAAAACTCAACCGAATTAAATAACATAAATTAGATATCTATAAACTGTTTTTGTTTATGTAACACCCATAAAGAATTGTCAAATAGGGACTCTAAAAACAGCTTGGCACTGTTCCCGTTTCCAAAAGCAACCACATCCTTTTCTATATACTCAAATTCCGTTTGCAATGCCTTTAAAATAGCCTCTTTTAAATACGATGTATTGATAATATGCGAATGAACAGCCCTATTTTCTTGTCGTGTACCGATATTAATAGTAGGGATACCATAATACGGAGCTTCCCGTATTCCTGCACTTGAATTTCCTATAATAAATTCACTTTTTTTAAGCAGGGTTAAAAAATATTCAAAACGAATGGAAGGAAATACTCTAAACCGAGCATTATTTTCTAATCGTTTATACTGTTGTAGTATTGCCTCTGACCCTAAGTCATTATTAGGATAGATGACTACATATTTTTTATCATCAGCCAACAATGCATCTACAAATTCAGCTGCATAGCTTTCCATATATTTAAACTCCGTGGTTACGGGATGAAACATTGCTACCCCATAGCTTTTAAAAGGAATTTCATAATATTTTTTAACCATCGCTATGCTTGGTAAATTTGAAGAGAACATGATATCAACATCTGGAGAGCCAATCACTTTTATTGCTTCTGGTATTTCACCCATTTGCACCAAGCGTTTTTTCGCTTTTGTATTGGATACATAATGTATATGACTCATTTTACTAACCGAATGACGGATCAATTCGTCAATAGTTCCTGAAACTTCCCCTCCTTCAATATGGGCTACTAAAATATTATTTAAAGAGCCTACTATTGCTCCTGCAAGTGCTTCTACCCGATCACCATGCACTACAATCAAATCAGGTTGTATTTCTTTTACATACGCCGAAAACCCTTCTATAGTTTTGGCTAAAGTTAAATCCATAGTGGTTTCACAAGTATGGTTTGAAAATGTATGGATATTAGAAAAATTACACTTTTCAATTTCCAATACTGTAAACCCATAAGTATGCATTAAGTGCATTCCGGTAACAAATACAAAAGGCTCATAATCATTATGCACTTCTACAATTTGTATCAAGGATTTTATTTTACCAAAATCTGCTCGTGTACCAGATAAAAAAACTATTTTCTTTTTACTTGCTAACATCTTTCCAAGTTAATTGTTGGTCATTTTCAATATTTTGGGCAGCTTTTTTCCCTAAAACATCTTCAAATTTATCCGCTAAAATATCACCTGTACCGGGGCGTTTTACCCAAATATTATCTTTTGTGAAAACGGCTCCTGCTTTAATATTTTCAATAGCACACACCGTTGCAAAAGCAAAATCGATAGTCACCTGTTCTTCTTTTGCAGGTTCTTTTGTCCCACCACGCATTTGCGCCATTTCCGCTGAAGCTACAATTAAATCTTTACAGGCTTGTTCATCCATACTACACACAATATCTGGTCCTGTACGTTCCATATAATCTGTAAAATGGCGTTCTAAAATAGAGGCTCCTAATGCTACTGCTCCTAAACATGCATTGTTGTTTACTGTATGGTCACTCAATCCAAATACTTTATCAGGAAAAGCTTCATGCATTTGAGTCATCGCACCTAAACGAACTAAATGTGTTGGTGTAGGATATAAATTAGTGGTATGCAATAACGCTAAGGGCACTCTATATTTATCAAAAATAGCTACTGCCTTAGTAATACTCGCTATGGTGTTCATACCAGTACTCAATATTACAGGTCTACCAAATTGCGCAATGTGTTCTAACAACGGATAATTGTTACATTCCCCAGAACCTATTTTATAAGCAGAAACATCCATACGCTCCAAACGTTCAGCTGCAGCTCTAGAAAATGGTGTAGAAATAAAAATCATTCCTTTGCTTTCTACATAGTTTTTCAATTCAATTTCTTCAGCTTCATTCAAAGAGCATCTATCCATAATTTCATAAATAGAGACATCAGCATTTCCTGGTATTACTTTTTTTGCTGCGCCACTCATTTCATCTGCTACAATATGAGTCTGATGCTTTACTACCTCAACACCTGCACTATGTGCTGCATCAACCATTTCTAAGGCTACTTTTAAAGAGCCTTCATGATTAATTCCTATTTCAGCTATTACTAAAGGAGGATAGTCTGCTCCTACTTTTCTTCCTGCAATTTCTATGTATGGGTTTTTATTCATCAGTATAATTTTCTAATATAAATGCTGCATATTTAAAGTCTTCCTTAGTGTCAATATCTACCTTTGCATAAGGGTGATTAACTACATATGGTAAATTTTTGTTTCCTAAAATTTCACCTTCTAGAATCAAACTTGTTTTTGTAATATACAACAAACCATTTTCACTATATAAGGGGTCTAAATCTTGACTTCTTTGTCCTATTTTATAATTAAAAGGCACAAAAGTATCGTTGACTATTTTCCCAAGTTTATCTTCATTTCTACTTACTGTCATTAAGCTATCATAATTTCCCTCCTCAAACTTCATATATGCCTCTTTTAATAAATCCTTAGGGCGCAAAGGGTTTGTTGCTTGTAATAAAATTACATTGTCATACGCTTCTTTTAAGTTTTCTACAACATGTTTTAATGCAGAAACTGTTGTTGCAAAATCTCCTGCCAATTCTTCTGGCCTATCAATTACTTCAATATTATTACTAAGCGCTAAGGATTTTATTGCGGCATCATCTGTTGATATTACTATTTTATCTACAATATCTAAATGTTGTTGTGCATAAGTAATACTATGCACCAACAAAGGTTCTCCAGCAAATGGAAGTATGTTTTTACCAGGTAATCTTTTTGATCCTCCACGAACTGGAATAATTACTATGTTACGTTTTTTAAATGTCATCCTTCATTTTTATACTTACATAAAAGTGTTTGGGTTATTTTTTTTATATCATAAAAATTTAATACATTTTTTCTGTTCCCTTCCCCTATTACTCTCCATGAATCTCTTTTGGCAACTAATTCTTCTAATCCGTTTTTAAGAGCTTCTACACTATTTGGTCTTACTACTTGAGCTTCATCTGTAAGCATTTGCTTTACAGCACCTACATGTGTTGCCAAAATAGGCATGGAACTAGCTTGAGCTTCAAGTAATACTGTTGGTAATACTTCCGTTAAACTAGACAACACAAATATATCTGAATTTGTCATTAAATGTCTTACTTCTTCTGAGTTTTTACTCCCTAACAATTTCACATACGTTCCCATTTTATGGGTTTTAATAAAACGTTCTAACTGTTCTCTTAAAGGTCCTTCTCCTATAACTGAGTACATCAAGTCTATTTTAACATGTTTTTCCTTAAATAGTTTTAAGGCTTTAAGAAAAAGTAGCACTCCCTTTTCAGGAGCCAGCCTTGCAACACTCAATATTGTTATTTTTCCTTCTAAACTAACTGGAGTTCTTCTGTTAAAAAAAGCCACATCAACCCCATTGGGCAAGTCAATTAACACTGATTTTGGAGCTCCAAAATTCATTAGTTTTTCTTTGTTGTATGGAGCAATTGCTATTATTCCATCTGCATTTTTAAATAATGAGTTGTAAACACCTCCTCCTTTTTCAATTCCCAACCTGATATCATAACCATGAAAAGTTGTATATAACTTAATTGGCACTCCTAATTCTTTAAAAACGGAAGCTTTATTCCCATTAGGACCAAAATGGGCATGTATAATTTCTATTTTATTCTTAATTAAAAACTTAACAATAAAGAATAATACTAAATTTAAACTTTCTTTTCCGTACTTAAAAAAATTTAAACTTTTAATGTAAATTAAAAAATTAGCAGAAAACAACGAGTTGCATAAAATAGACAATACGGTAAGAATCCTAATGAATTTATTCTTTGGGATAATCTCATCCAAACACACCCGATCATTTATCAACGCATACTTTTCATAGGTACACAATGCACCTAATTCACTATCGTTCCGGTAATTACAGAATATTTTTATTTCTAGATTATTCTTTTTTAAATTAATAATCTGATCTCTAATAAATGTTTCAGAAAAAGTAGGAAATTGATTTACCCAAATTAATACATTCATAAATTAGTTGGATTAGCTTTTACCTTAATTTTTGATATACAAAGGTCATGTTTTCACCAATTATATCTTCATTTCGATAACGTTTATATAACTTTAGTATACTATTTAATTTATAGATTATTCTCCTAACTCTTTTTACTTTAGTTTTGTCTAACAACAATTGTTGTTTAGGGTACAATACTTTCAATACTTTATGAGTTAATAACTCTCCTATATATTCTTTTTTATGTAATACTTCACTTGGACTACTTATCTCTTGACCAAGCAATTTAATATTAAATATTTTCTCTAAATTTTTCATCGTACCTATTTGCCAACGACCTATATGGTGTGGTGGTAAATTTAAAACATGGTTTACATTACTCGTATAGATAGAATCATTACACGGTACTGCTATAATCAACTTTCCTCCTATTTTCAAAGTAGCTAGAGCAGCTTCTATAAACTCAAAAGGCTCTTTTACATGTTCTAATACATGAAATGTACACACAACATCAAATTCATTTTTTGTTCCTGTAGCATATTCTTCAATACTCTGTTTTAAAAGTGTTATTTGATTAGCTTTTGCATCTGAAATTGCTTTATCATTAAATTCTAATCCTATATAATTATCTTTTACTAAACGCTGCGCAAACAACCCACTACCAGAACCTATTTCAAGAATTTTATCTGAAGTTGTTATATACTTTTGAGCAAAAGAAAACTCTTTTCTATCTGGACTATAATAGGTTTGCCTTTTTAACTGCAATTGCTCATAAAAAGAACCATCACCCGCAGTGTTATTGTCAAAAGACTCTAAATTACAGTTACTACATTTGTAATAATCAATTTCCGCTACACCTGTCAGTTGACCTTCTATAGCAATACCATACGTTTCCTGATACAATTCAATTAAGTCTTGTTTAGGTATCGATTGAATTTTGGTTAATTCATTATGGTTACACAATTTACATTTAGAATTTTCCACTTTTTGTTTTATTTATTTAGTTATTGAACTATAATTTTAAAATAGCATATCCTTTGCCTATTATTTTATAAACTAATAATGCAAAATAGAACTTTACTCCGTTTTTAATTGTTGGGGTATTAAAAACAAATAACTTAGTTAGGTATTTGATTAACTCTTTATTAATACTGTTGTTATGGGTATATGGCAAATACATAATGCCCGCCTTATACATAACTGTTTTTACAGCGGAACTCAACAGTTCCTTTTTTTTCAAAAAAACAATCAAACTCATAGATGCTCTCAAATGACTTATCGTTTTATCAATATACTTTTCAGAAAAATACGTTGCTGATATTGAATTTTGATGTTTTCTATAAAAGGTAAGGTACTCATCTAGAAGTACCAAATTTGGTCCGCCGGCTAACATTTTAATATGAAAAATTCGATCTTGCCCCATGAGTAATTCTTCATCAAACAAGTCTTTCCCTATTAAAAATGTTTTTTTCCATAATACATCAGGTAAATACCAACTTACTTTTAATGCAATAAAATCCTCTAACAAAGTACCTGTCAATATTGTTCTTTTTTCCTTATCAAATAGCTCTCTATAATCGTCTTTAAAAAATGCTGTTTTAGAAACCACACCATCAATAGTTTCTGAACTTAATAATTTCTGTACTTTAAATAACAAAAAATCCTGATGCATAATATCATCACTATCAAACCAGTTGATATAATCTCCATTAGAAAGTTTATAACCATAATTTCGACAAGAACATGCTCCTTTAATCTTATTTTCAGGTCTTTTTACTAAACTAAATCTTTTTTCTTCTTTAATATAATCACTAATAACAATATATGTTCCATCTGTAGAGTGGTCATCAACAATGATACACTCCCAATTTTGGTAGGATTGCTCAAGAATTGATTTGAGAGTTTCTAGTATTAACCCCTCTCTATTAAAAACCGGAATAATTATCGACACCAATGGCATGTTATTACTCATTCCTTATAAATTAAGATATTGTTTGACCTCGTTCTTAGTCAGACCAATTCTAGTTAAATACCACCCAAAAAGCTTATTGCTAAAAAAGTATCTATTAAATAAATTATTTTTCAACGCAAATAAAAACTTAGCTTCTTTCTTTACAACAGGTAAGTTACTCATGTCTTTCGGTGTATCATTATTATTGTTAGACACAATATCTAAATACATTGGAGTTACCGTATTTCCCATATGATATACAAAATTATAATTTGTTGACAAACGCCATAACCCTGACTGAACTGGGGGAGAATCTATATATAGTCCTTCCCCACTAGCAAGTCGTTGTAAATTTGATTTAAACTCATACGCAGGGAAAACTGCTCTCTTAAATGTTGCTACAAAATGTCCAGCACCAATTAAAGCTCTCGATTTTCCTTTTTCCTGATACGTAATTCCATATTTTTTATGAATGTCTTTATAAAAACCTTCGTTACCTATACTCTTAGCAAAATGCTCTAATCCTTCGGGACTTTTAATTTCTGTTACTTTAATGTTTTTATTAAACAGGTTATCAAAATAGATATTTGCCGTTAACTCTCTAAAGCCTTTGGAATAGGAAAATGGACATACCATTCCAGCTTTAGGGTAATCAATAAATATTTTTTCTACAGCATCTTGCCAACCCGAAGTAAACAACACATCTGCATCTGAGATGGTTATCAAGGGTTCTTTTACCGAATTGATAATTTTATATAATGAATTTATTTTCCCTATGCCGGATTTTATTTGATATAATTCATCTATTCTATTCGCTTCAAATTCTACTGCTAAATAATCATTCACTTCTTTACAGCAACCATTACTTGCAATACTTATTCTGGTATTAGAGTGAACCGTTGTATATAAAGATTCTAAACAAAGTTTTAAGACCTCTAACGACTCTTTAAAAAAATCATTTAAGTTAGGAATATATACAGGTATTACTATTCTATGATATGTATTATCAATCTCTACCTTATCTTTTTTAGCTGGATTACTACCAATTCTCATAGCTCTAGTTTAATTTGATAAATACTTTACATATTTTTTAATTCCTTCCTCTGCCGAAAGTAATTCTCTTCCTAGTACAGATTTCATTATAGTAACATCTGGACACCTACGCATCATATCGCCTTCTTTTAATGCTGGTAAATGAATTATTTTTGAGGAACTATTCGTTATTTTTATAATTAAATTTACCAACTCTACTATGGTGAATTCTATATCACTTCCAATATTTATTACATCATTGTTTAACAAACCGTCATTGTGAATTTTTACTATTGTATCAATATTGTCATCAATATAACAAAATGTTCTGGTCTGCAATCCATCACCATAGATAGAGATATCTTTATTTTGCAATGCTAAATCAACAAATTTTGGTATTACAAAATCAGCACTCTGGTTAGGTCCGTAGGTATTAAAAAACCTAAAAACAGTATAATCTAAATCAAATTCTTGTTGGTACGATTTTAAAAATGCTTCTCCAACATTTTTAACTATAGCGTACGGCAATTTAGAATTCAAAGGTGTTGTATGTTCATTTTGAGGTATTTCAAAAGGTTCTCCATAGACTTCAGAAGATGATGAGAAATATATTTTTTTTACATTGGTATTTTTTGACAGGTTTAAAACATTCTCGAATCCCTTAATATCTTCTAAAACCCACAACGGATTATTCAGTGTTCTTTGTACACCAACTACCGCTGCTAAGTGAAATACATAATCAAAATGAAATGTGTGGAAAATAGCTGAAATATCATTATAATTATTCACATTGCATTTTATAAAAATGACATTTTCCTTATTAGGAATTTTATCTTTACTACCCGTTAATAAATTATCGGCAATAATGATTTTATTTGACGCATCTTCTGAAAGTTTATCTACTAATGAACTTCCTATATTTCCTGCTCCTCCTGTTACTAATATATTCATTCAAACATGTTTAAAAGTGGGGACACATCGCTAAAATAGCGCATGCTTATTAATTTAAATTATTATATGTCATCAAAAATATGTAAAATTATTGAATATTTATAGTGTTTTTTTATTCTAAAAAATCACAATGAAGATAATGTCTCATTTACGACATTTCGATACTTCTTTTTAATAGATGCTATTGAATATCCCTTTAAATATTCTTCTCTAATCTCACTTGAATAAGTAAAACATTCATTTTTAGTCAACTTTTTAACACTATTCATTTGTTCTACGAGTAATTCTACTGAATTATCATACCAAAACTTATTAAAAGGAATTCTTTCTTCCATAGCTCCAGTTTTTGAAGATATTATAATTCTTGCTGCTGACATAGCTTCAATTCCAGTTAAAGGCCCTGTTTCAAATTCATAATAAGAAATTATTACGCATTGAGCAATTTTAAAATATTTTACCAACTTAATATTATCAACAAAACCAGTAAATACAATATCTTCATCTCCATCAGCAATTGCAATTAAGTTTTTCAAATCTGAGCCATTACCAACAACATAAAGTTTATCTCCATCTTTTTTTATTTTTTTAAAAGCTTTAATTACAATATCAATGTTTTTTTCTTTAACTAATCTAGAAATTGTAAGAAAAATATTTACTTTCTCTTCCAATAACGGTATCTCAAATAACCTTTTCTCATTAAATGCACATTGATCGATAATCTTCGTATTGTAATTATTCAAAAAAACTAATCTATTTGTATTATTAACAGAATGATGTAAATATAAACTCACTTTCTCTAACCACTCTATTTTTTCATTAGTTGAAAAATTTTCTTTAATTACGGCGCCTGTTGTTCGAAAAACTACAGGAATATTTTTATCAAAGGAATAAGATACTATTTCTTTCATATATGCAGACGATAACTGAGCGCATATAATAATCATATCGTTTTCTACAATAAGGTCTTCTATAACCTGATGAGTTTTACGAACAACTGAAGCATATTTTTTATTTATTTTATTATTGAAAAAACATGAAACTGAGTATTTAAACCCAAAGCGTATATAAGCTATAAATGCAAATAACTTAATAATCATATGTTTTTCAACAACTTTACCTGCTAATGAAAACATGTGTTCTTCAGCTACAAAATCAAAAACCTGTGATTGTTTTGTATAATAAACAGTAGAACAAATTTTAACATCGCATTCTTCATTTAATGCATTAGCTATAAAACCTACTTCTAACTCTCTACCCCCAAAGTCACCTATTGGACCAATTAGTAATATTTTTTTTTTTTTCAATTTGTAATATTAATTATTTACTTGTACCATATCAAACTATAAGTCTTTATCATATTCCTTAATAAAAGCATCTACCTCAAAAAACAACCTGTTGATTTCATTCAAACTAAAATCATTTAAATCCCACCATTTAATTTTCAATAGCTTCTTAATTTTTATGTTATCAAATCTATATTTTTTAATTTCTATAGGAGAGCCTACTGCTATAGCATAAGCCGGTATATTTTTAGACACTACGGCTCCTGCACCAATAACCGCACCGTCAGCTATACAAACACCATCTAAAATGGTAACATTAGCACCAATAAACACATCGTTTCCTATATAAATCTGCCTACGCTCTTCTATTAAATTTTTATCGGCTATTGTTGCGCCATTTTGTTTCGAAACACTGTAAAAATAAGGGCTTGTTGAGATACCGTTAATTGGATGAATCCCCCAACCACACACTAAGTTTGGTCCTATAGAACAAAACTTCCCTATAGTTGTGTACGATATTTTGGAATTTGCAGAAATATACGTCCCTTTTCCTATTTTAACTTTTACAAGCGAATGGGGAGAATATATTTTAGTTAGCTTTTCTGTTGTAACATTTACTTTTGCATTTGTGATCCATTCATAAGCAATGTCAGTATAAAGAACAGATTTTAGTTCTGGTAGAAACCAACAAATTATTTTTTTAAATAGAGACTTTACCATAAACTATCTTTAGTTGTTCAAATACCAATTATACAGTTTAGAAATTCCTTCTTTAAGATCTATTGTATGTTCCCATCCTAACCCATTTAGCTTAGAGACTTCAGTCAATTTTTTTAATGTCCCATCAGGTTTAGAACTATCAAACTCCAAACTCCCATTAAAACCAAGTTGTTTTTTAATAAGTTCCGCTAATTCTTTAATGGTGACATCACTTCCTGTACCAATGTTGATATGTGTATTTCTAATTTCAGCTGCTCCTGGTGTTATACAATCAATAAAGTTTACTTGCTCCATAATATATACACTTGCAGCAGCCATATCCTCAGACCACATAAACTCTCGAGACGGTTTTCCTGAGCCCCATAGTTCAACATGTACTTGTTCTTCTTTTATTTTTATTCCAAAACTATACAATACTTCTATAATCTGTTGTTTTGAAGCTGCTCCAGATACTCCTTTAATAGGTAAATGATTTAAATCAGCTGTGATACTTTCCCAATCATTTTTAGAGAGTAAATTTCCTAAATGAATTTTCCGTATCAATGCTGGCAATACATGAGATGTTTCTAAATCAAAATTATCATTAGGCCCATACAAATTTGTAGGCATGATAGCAATAAAATTAGTGTTGTACTGTAAATTATAACTTTCACACATTTTAATTCCTGCTATTTTAGCAATAGCATATGGCTCATTTGTATATTCTAAAGCACCTGACAGCAAATAGTCTTCTTTTAACGGTTGTGGTGCATTTTTAGGATAAATACACGTACTTCCTAAAAACAATAATTTTTTCACACCAGACACATAACTTTGATGGATGACATTATTTTGAATCATTAAGTTTTCATAAATAAAATCTGCTCTGTAGGTATTATTTGCTAATATCCCTCCAACTTTTGCAGCAGCTAAAAACACATACTCTGGCTGTTCTTTTTTAAAAAAAGAAGCTACTTCTTCGCTATTAATCAAATCAAGTTCTTGATGTGACTTTATAATGATGTTTACATATCCTTTATATTGCAACTCTTTTAAAATAGCACTTCCTACTAACCCCCTATGTCCTGCAACGTAAATTTTTGATTCCTTATTCATAAGTACTTATTCAAAGTAATTTAATGTTTTATACCCATTCTCTTTTAAAAACTGATCTTTTTTCATAAGACTAAGGTCATTTTTCATCATATCGATCACTAAATATTGTAAATCATATTTCGGTTTCCAGCCCAACTTTGTATTTGCTTTTGTAGGGTCACCTATCAACAACTCTACCTCTGTTGGCCTAAAATATTTAGGATCAACTGCGACTACTTCCGTCCCTAATTTAAGTAAATATGCTGGGTCAGCACACGAATGTACTACGGCAATTTCCTCCACACCTTCTCCTGTAAACTTTAGCTCAACACCTATATGTAAAAATGCCATTTTCACAAAATCTCGAACTGTTGTAGCAACACCTGTAGCAATTACCCAATCTTCAGGTTCATCTGCTTGTAAAATCATCCACATCATACGCACATAATCCTTGGCGTGTCCCCAATCACGCTTAGCGTCTAGATTCCCTAAATACAAGGTATTCTGCAAACCTAATGCAATTCTAGAAACCGCTCTCGTTATTTTTCTGGTTACAAAAGTTTCTCCACGTATGGGAGACTCATGATTGAATAATATCCCATTACACGCAAATATAGTATAGGCTTCTCTATAATTTACCGTAATCCAATAGGCGTACAGTTTTGCTACTGCATACGGACTACGCGGATAAAATGGGGTCGTCTCAGACTGTGGCACCTCTTGTACTTTACCATACAATTCTGAAGTAGACGCTTGATATACTTTTGTTTTTTTCTCTAAACCTAAAAACCGAACTGCCTCTAAAATACGTAAAGCGCCTACTGCATCAGTATCAGCTGTATATTCTGGCACCTCAAAAGAAACTTGTACATGACTCATCGCTGCCAAATTATAAATTTCGTCTGGTTTAATTTCACTAATTAAACGTATTAAATTAGAGCTATCTGTCATGTCACCATAATGCAATACAAAGTTCCTGTTTTCTATATGCGGATCTTGGTATAAATGATCTACCCTATCCGTATTAAACATCGAAGAACGGCGTTTTAACCCATGTACTACATATCCTTTCTTCAACAAAAACTCGCTCAAATACGCGCCGTCTTGCCCCGTTACTCCAGTTATAAATGCTACTTTCATATTATCCATTTATTAAATGACTTATGTCCATTGTATTTGTGTTTTGATAACCTTTGCTGGATTACCCCCTATAATAGTATTCTTTTCTGTAAAATGGCCTCTTACAACCGAATTGGACGCAATTACACAACCGTCAGCAATAATTGTTCCTTGATATATTTTGGCTTCTGCCCCTATCCAAACATGATTACCAATTATTATATTTTTATTTTTCTCTATTCTTCCTTTATAATCAATGGCATGAAAATCTTCATCTAAAAACTCACAACCCCATGCTATTGCACAGTTATCTCCAATTTTCAGCCCGTGCATAATAATTAATTTAGTATTGACGTTAATATAACCGCCACAACCAATAGTAACTTTTGCTTGTTCTCCAATATCAAATCTACAGCCTCTACCAATAGAATAATTACCCGTTATTGCTAATACTCCTTTAATATTCATCCATGTTTTATCACTAGGGTGTGAAAATCCTATATACTGGACACCTATATTTAACCGATGTGCTGTGTTGATATTTTTAATACCTATGACTGTTGTGTGTTGATGTGCAAGGATATTTAATTTATACCGTGCTCGATAATATATATACTTGCCATAAACAATAAGAAAAACACTTTTTGCTTGCTTGCATTTTTTATAAATATTATAACTATCTTTTATCAAATACTTCACGCTACCTATTTAACTAATTTACTTAACACCATTAATATAACTGTAGTTACTTTTCTAATGAATGGACTCTTCTCAATTTTCATTAATAATTTAATTCGTTTTGAAGGTTTTTTAAAATTATTAAAATTAAACACGTCAAACTCACTTGTGTAAATTGCTGCTAAATATTTTTGAAACACAGCTTCTTTTTCTGCTATAATTAATTTGATGTTGTCATTGCTTGATGAAATTCCATTCATATCAAAAACGGTTAATGTTTCATTTATCTTTTGAAATGATTCTCCATTTAAACCCAAAGCTTTTAAAAAAAATTCCCAGTCAGAAATTACTTTGTTTTTTTCATTATACATTCCATATTTCACAAACATTTCTCTTTTTATAAAAGTTGAGGGATGTGATAACGTACTAGATACTAGATAGCTGAACGACAAGCTGTTAGGGTGCTCTCTTTTCCTTCTTATCTCCCCATCAAGAAGTAAATTACACGAAATAAATGAATAAGAGGTATTTAACTTTTGTATAACCGTGTCTAAAACTGAATTTGAAATAAGAAAATCTCCAGAATTCAAAAATAACAAAAATTCACCCGTAGCTTTTGAAATTCCTTTGTTCATGGCATTGTAAATACCTGAGTCTGACTCACTTATCCAGTGTAGTCTGTTGTCTGTATATGTTTTAATTTGCGCAACACTAGTATCTGTTGAGTTTCCATCTATAACGATATATTCAAAATTAGCATACGTTTGCCTTAATACACTGTCCATTGTTTTTTTTAAACCTTGGGCATCGTTATAGTTTATGGTTATTATGGACAATAAGGGTACACTCATTTTTAAATAGTATAATTTACATGTTTAAATACATCAAAATCGGAATTTTTATCACCATTATAAATTTTCTGATGGCGCTTTTCAGCATATAGCTTTAACGTTTCATATTGTTGATACAATTCATATTCCCTATACAAACGCTCCTTAGGAAAGGGTTGTTGTTGCTTTTCATACGGAATTTTTACTCCTTCATTTTTTAAATAATATTCCAATGAAGGAGCATTATGATCATAAAAATGAAGATAAGGTTTTATACACTGCCAATCATGATTGATTCCCATCAAATAAATTTCAGGAACTTTTACATAAATTGCCAATTGCAATCCTACAATAGTCACACTCCAGGGGGATATAATTGGTTTGGTAAAATCAATCGGGAAATCGCCTCCATAGGAATATGTAAATACTTTCCTCTCCGTAAATACTCTTGTTGCTATTTCTTTATCTCTTTTTTCTACCAAAACAGGAGTTCCAAGCGGTAACACTTCATTACACCGAAACCACCAATTCACCAATACTTTTTCTGTAATTGGCGGATGTGAAGCAGCAAAAACATGTATGCTTGGTTTTATTGCATTAATTGCTGGATGTTCATGAAAATTCCCCATCGTAATCACCATTGTATTTTTAGATAAATTAGAGAGTTCTAATTCATTAATTGACGGCGAAGACCCTAAGATAATACAATCCGAGAAATGACTAAACAACGTTAAAAGTTCTTTGTTACCCTTATTACTATAAGGATTTGTTATAAAACTTTTAATTTTTGCTTTTATTTTTAATATCGATATCATCAATTCGATTTTAATCTTATCAATTTTGCTGGTACTCCTCCATAAATCGAATTAGAATCAACATCTTTTGTTACTACAGAATTTGCCCCGATTATTGAATTATCACCAACTCTAACTCCTGGTGTAATTAAAACATTAGCTCCAATCCATACACCATTACCTATAATAACATCCCCTGAAAGTGTATTCTTTCTTAACTCTGTATTAAAATTTTGATCTGAATCATATGTAAGAGTATAAATACGAACATTATGAGATAATGCACAATTATCACCTATAACAACCTTTTTCCCATTAAAAGCTTGTACTGTAGAATAATCTCCTATATAAGAATTTTTACCACAAAATATCTCTCCATCACCATAAAATTTAATGTGCCTTCCGTTAAATTTAAAACTTTTAGATATTTCATACTTAGCTAAAAACTTTTTTTTACTTTCTACGAACTCATTAGATAATAAGCTATTTATCAATAACCTTTTATCATTCGAATTAGCACTCAAAATAAATTTAATTATAATACTTGAAATTATTTTTTTCATAAACCAATTATATCTTAACCATCGTCCATTCTGTAGGTATAAACAAATCCCCTTCCCTACTGTTCCTTATAGAATCTAAATCCTCTATTTTAAATTTAAGAACATCAAATTTATGATTATTAGTGTTGTTATATTGATTAGCAAAACCTAATGTAACATAATAAATACCTGGCTTTAATAAAGGATTTTGAATTTTAACTTTAGCACTGTACTTCCCTATTTCTCCAACAAAAAATTCTTGATAAAAATCTGTTCTATCAATAAATAATATTATATCCCCCAAAGAGTTTTTGATTAATATCGTCAAATGACATTTTGGAATACGAGTTTTAAATAAATAATTAATTTCAATAAAAAAATCTTGCTTTGTAGAGACTATTCCATCCAAAATCTGATCAGAGCTAGAATCAACTATCATTGCAGACAAAAATTGATATTTCATAAGAGATTCCTCTTCAAAGACTACATTCGTAATCATTTCTTCTGTACGAGCTGAAGACAAATAATATGGTATTATTTCTGAAGTAAGACCTATCTTACTTATCCTCCCAGATTCTAATAAAATTGAGTTCTTACATAATTTATTAATTGTAGTCATATTATGACTCACAAACAAGACAGTACGACCTCCTTCTTGAGAAATAGATTGCATTTTACCGATGGCTTTTTTCTGAAACTCCGCATCACCTACAGCCAGAACCTCATCAACAACTAATATATCCGGTTCTAGATGCGCTGCCACCGCAAATGCCAAACGAACTTTCATCCCGCTTGAATATCGCTTTACGGGAGTATCAATATAGCGTTCACAGCCTGAAAATTCAATGATTTCATCTAGCTTAGCATTAATTTCCTTTTTGGTCATCCCCAAAATGGCGCCATTTAAAAAAACGTTTTCTTTTCCCGTCATTTCTGGATGAAACCCAGTACCCACCTCTAATAATGATGCTATTCTACCATTAATCTTTATACTTCCTGTAGTGGGCCCTGTTACTTTTGATAGTATTTTTAATAAGGTAGATTTACCAGCACCATTCTTCCCAATAATTCCTAAAACCTCTCCTTTTTTAACCTCAAAATTAATATCTTTTAAGGCCCATACGTATTTAGATTCACCTTTTGAAGCCCTGTCATTTTGCTCCCCTATTTTTAAATACGGATCTTCCTTACCACGTATACCATGCCACCACCTGTTTAAATCATGGCTAATGGTACCTGTACCAACAAGCCCTAAACGGTACTGTTTTGAAAGGTTTTCTATTTTTAATATAACTTCACTCATATTATAGTGGGTAGTAAGTAGTGAATAGAAAGTAGTGTTACCCAATATTCAATACCTATACTACATATTATTTTTTACTTTGAATATAATTTTTAAATCCTAATAATAATTTTTTACATCTATAAGCAAATCATCTAGTTCTTTACTTTTAGAGGTGAATTTTAACTATATAGCTATTAAATACTGTGTTTCTAATTCTATCAATGAAATCTAATGCAATGTAAATGAATTAAGTCAATTCTTTATTTCCTTTTCTTACACTACCTTCAGCTACATATGAAGGAACTAACACTACTGCTCATCTTATTTGACTGGTTAATCCAATTTTTCATCAACAGGAAAAGTATCAGAAATCTTGTAAATCAAAGATACCTACTCCATACTATTCTTCCAAACAACTAACTCTTTATGCCTATATATTTCCTCCATTCATTAATCACCTTTCATTATCACTAACTCACCTGTAACCATTCTCAATTAACGATTCACGGTTAACCTTCAACCCTTCACTAATTAAATTGTATCAATAAAGGTTTTTTCTGTTTTGTTAAATATAACAATTCCCATCATTAAAATCACCAAAGTAACAATTGCGGTATATAGTAATCCAAATACCGAAATTTCCCCCTCACCTAGCAGCATATACCTCGCTGTTTCTATAACATGTGCCATAGGATTATATTCTACAGCCCAAGCATATTCAACTAATTTCTCTTTTATTAATGAAATAGGATACATTACTGCAGACATATACATTAATAACTGTACTCCAAAACTTACTAAAAAGGTCAAATCTCTATATTTAGTAACCATTGAGGAAATAATCATTCCTAAACCAAGACCTAACATCCCCATACATAAAACCAATAACGGAAAAAATAAAATTGCTGTGCTAGGTTGCACTGTATTGCCTATCAAAAAATAATAAATATAAAATACTAAAAAAACGAGGAGTTGTATCCCAAACTTAAGAAGGTTTGATATTATAACAGATAAAGGCATTATGATTCTTGGAAAGTATACTTTTCCAAAAATATTTTCATTCTTTTTAAATGTATCTGAAGTTGCCGTCAAACACTCTCTAAAATAATTCCATGTAGTAATTCCAGCTAAATTAAATAAAAACGGAGGTATAGTACCTGTTTCAATTCCCGCTACATTATTAAAGATTAAGGTAAAAATAACCGACGTAAATAAGGGTTGTATCAAATACCACAAAGGCCCTAATACTGTTTGTTTGTATACGGTAATTACATCTCTTTTAACAAAAAGAAACAATAAGTCTCTATACTTCCATGTTTCTTTAAAATTGAAATTTATTAATTTTTGGTTTGATGTAATTACATCTAACCATTTTTTTTCTGTATTCAAATCAGTTCTTTTTTAACTAATTAGTAAATATTAATCGCGCTTAAATAATTGTTTAATTTTAGCCAACACCCCTTTTTCTTCATCAACATCATGATACCCATTACCATACATACCATAACCATAGCCATAGCCATAGCCGTAACCATAACCCGTTTTAGTTTTATAATGATTTAGTACAAAACTTAAATTTTTAATCTCCTTATTTACATACTTTTCATTTATCAACCCTAACATAGATTTTTTGGTATAATCTTGACGAATCATATAAATATTAGCATCAGAATATCGAGTTAAATCTAACGCATCAGTTACCAATCCTAAAGGAGGTGTATCAAAAATTATATATTCGTATTTTTCTTTTAAAATACGAACAAACTCCTCCATTCTTTTACTAATCAATAATTCCGAAGGGTTAGGCGGTATCGGACCAGAAGTAATTAAATCTAAATTCGGTATTTGTGTTTTTTGTACAACATCATCAAAATTCTTATTATTGATTAAAAAATTTACCACTCCATAATCATTATGTAACTCAAAAGCATCGAATATTTTTGGCTTACGCAAATCTAAACCTACAAGCACAGTTTTTTTATCACCCATTGCATACAAGCTAGCCAAATTTATTGCCGTAAACGACTTCCCTTCTCCACTTACGGAAGAAGTCACTAAAATTGTTCTAGCTCCTGTTTGCGTAGTTTTCTTTTTATAAATAAACTCCAAATTAGATCGTATTGACCTAAAAGACTCACTAACAGGAGATTTAGAGCGATTAAAAACAGCTAACACCACACTACTTTTACCAATCACACCTAATAAGGGTATTTTAGATAAAAATGTAATATCTTCTGGACTAGTAATATTTGTATTTAACATAAATAACAATGTAATTAACAGTATAGGAATCCCTCCTCCTATAATACCTGCTATAATATAATTCATGTTTTTATTCGGGCCAACTAAACCAACACTAATTACTTTTGCTTCATCTATAACTAGTAAATCTGAAACACTAGCCGCTTTAATCATTTTTGCTTCACTTCGTTTTTCTAAAAACAGTTCATACAAACCATTACTTAAGCTATATTGTCGCTCAATATTTACTAATTTTTGTTGATTCTCTGGTAGCATGGAAAACTTCTCTTCTACTTTTGCTAAACGACTTAAAATTATTTTATTTTCTAAATTTAATGCCGTTCGATATGCTTTTATATTTTCAAACAATACTCTTTTCAGTGAATGTATATTTCTGTCTAAATCGGAAAAAATAGGAGAATCTTCTCGCACAGCATATTCATATTTTGCTCGGGTTACAGACAGTTCTATAATTCTACTTACACTCTTTACTATATTAGGTTCATCTACCCCTACAACAGACGGAGCTGGTACATCTGTAAATATTTTATTACTTATTAAATATTTTTCTAAATTAGCCAAATATTCTAATTTGGAGCGCAAAGTATTTTTCTCTAAGTCTAAACTATTTAAATCCGAAACTAACTTTTCTCCTTCTCCTTCTAAGTTTATTGATTTTGTTTTTTTATAAAATGAATTTAATTCTTGTTCATTTATATTTACTCTATTTTTTAAACTATCCAGCATTTTATCAACAAACCCAATTGTTTTGGTCGCAAATAAATTTTTACGCTCTAATTGATCCCTACTCAATACTTCTACTGAAGCATTTACATAATCTACAATACGATACTTATTAGTTCCGTTCATTGATAAATTAACTATCGGAGATCCCGAAACAATAGAACGAACAGCAACCCCTCTATACATAGCTACTGAACTATCAAAATCAGAAAAACTGACATCAAATGGCTCAAAATCAGTTAATAATTCATTCGTAGTTTTTAGCACTTTAAATTGAAAGAAAGGAAGTTTCACCAACTCATTGTATGTATATTTTTTAATTACCTCTTCCAGAACAACTTTTTCAATTTTCTTGTTTTTAGTCCCGTAATGTTGTACTTGAACTGCAGTAATAGGGTTTGAATACGAAAGTTGATAACTAAAATCATCTAAAGGAGTAATGGTGATTTTTTTATTTAATTGCTGAAAAACAGTGGTGTCTACTTCAATAATAAACGGCATTGTTTTATAAGCGTCATAAGTCCAATATTCTGCTTGCTTAGTATAATTTACATAATACTGTAAATACTCAACTACTTTTTCATTATGTGACCTTGATTTGAATAACGTTACCGTGGTTTGTATTTTATCCGAAGCACCTCCCCAATTAAAGGTTAGGTTCGTTGTTGATGTGAAAAAAGGGTTTTTATCATTCGAAATAACCACCTGGCTACTCACTGAGTATCTAGATTTTTTACGCAAATTAACTTGATACGCTATCGTAAAACAAACTACTAAAAACAGCAGAAATAACCACCAATTTTTGATTATTTTAAAAAACAAGTCTTTAAAATTCACCATCGGTTTAAAATCAGAAAAACGAAACTCTTCATCCATAATCAAATCTATAAGCTCTTAAACAAAAAATAAGTGGTAATCAACGTTGTGAAAATTGTTAATACTGTAGTGAATGACTGTAATCCCTTTTCCCCAACCCCCCATGACTTCTGTGGCAATGCTTTCACATAAATCATGTCATTGGGTTGAATATAAAAAAAAGGCGATTCAAAAATCGCGATATCTGTTAAATCTATATGGTGTATTTTATTACCCCCAGGGTACGGGCGTATAATGAGCACATCTTTTTTATCGCCTAAAACAGGAATATCCCCTGCATTTGCAATGGCTTCAAAAATATTGACACGCTCTTGAAAAACAACTTGTGTACCGGACGAACCTATCTCTCCGAAAGTGGTATACTTAACCCCTCCCAATTTTACGGTAACAAACAAATTAGCTTCTTCTTTAAAATAGTTAGCAATAAGTAACTGTGTTATTTTAATTTTAATCTCTTCTATTGTTAAGTTCAACACCCCCACTTTACCTAATGTAGGCATCGTAATTTCTCCATGATTATCAATTAAAAACCCATCAAAATACAAGCCTCGCTGTGATGTTGCTTCTACATTGTTTTCAGAAGCCAAAGGATTAAACATTCCTACCAATGCCTGATCCAATGCCTTGATACGTACACTCAACACATCATTAATTTGCACTCTATAGGGTGGCAATTGCTTACTCAACAATACCTGCTCCATTACTTGACTTCTGTTTTGCATGTATTCAGTTTGCTTTCCTGAAATACAAGATGTTAAAAGCAACAACAATACAAATACTTGAAAAAACCTAAATTTCATTCAATCCCCCTTTTTAGTAAGCTACAAATATAACTTTTCAGTACTAATAATAAAACTTTATACCTTATATCTAAAGAATTTCCTTTTAATTTGTAAAAAAATAAAAAAGTGAACTACTTATCTGTAGAAAATATATCGAAATCGTACGGTGAACGTGTATTGTTTGACAATATCTCATTCGGAATTAACAAGGATCAGAAAATTGCTTTTATTGCAAAAAACGGTACTGGAAAGTCTACTATACTAAACATCATTACTAATCGTGATCAAGCTGATTCTGGGCAAATTGTAAAAAGAAAAGAACTATCTATTTCTTTTCTATCTCAAGATGATATTTTTGACGAAACATTGACTATTGAAGAAACCATTTTTGCGTCGGACAACCAGACTTTAAAAATAATTCAGCAATATGAAAAAGCATTAGAAAACCCTGAGGATTCAGATGCGTATCAAAAAGCTTTTGATTTGATGGATCAATACAATGCTTGGGATTTTGAAACTCAATACAAGCAAATATTGTTCAAATTAAAATTGGAGCAACTTGATAAAAAAGTAAGCTTACTTTCTGGAGGACAAAAAAAGCGTTTGGCTTTAGCTACTATTTTGATTAGCAAACCTGATTTGTTAATTTTAGATGAACCTACCAATCATTTGGATTTAGAAATGATCGAATGGCTAGAAGCATACTTCAAAAAAGAAAACATTACGTTATTCATGGTTACTCACGACAGGTTTTTCTTAGAACGTGTTTGTAACGAAATTATAGAATTAGAAAACGGGAAATTATATAGTTACAAAGGAAATTATTCGTACTATTTAGAAAAAAAAGAAGCTCGCGTAGCTGCGGCTAACACCGAAATTGGTAAAGCAAAAAACCTCTTCAAAAAAGAATTAGATTGGATGCGTCGTCAACCAAAAGCACGTACCACAAAATCTAAATCAAGAATAGATGATTTTTACGAAATAAAAGAGAAAGCACATTCCAGACGTAAGGAACATTCCATGGAATTAGAAATTAACATGGAACGTCTAGGAAATAAAATTGTTGAGTTTCATAATACTTACAAAGCTTTTGACGAAAAGATTATATTAGACAAATACAATTATTCCTTTATCAGAGGAGAACGTATTGGAATTATTGGTAAAAACGGAACTGGAAAATCAACTTTCCTTAACATGCTTACCGGTACAGAGAAACCTGACTCTGGTAAAGTTATCACTGGTGACACCGTTAAATTCGGATATTACACCCAAAAAGGGATTAACATAAAACCTGGACAAAAGGTCATTGAAGTAATCCGTGAGTTTGGTGATTACATCCCACTTTCAAAAGGTAGAAAAATATCTGCATCACAACTATTAGAACGTTTTTTATTCGATAAGAAAAAACAATATGATCAAGTAGAAAAACTTTCAGGTGGAGAACGTAAAAGACTATATTTATGTACTGTTTTGATACAAAATCCTAACTTTTTAATTTTAGATGAACCTACAAATGATTTAGATATCGTTACACTAAGTGTTCTTGAAAACTTCCTACTGGACTATCCTGGCTGTTTATTAGTTGTCTCGCATGACAGGTATTTTATGGATAAAGTAGTAGATCATTTATTTATATTCAGAGGCGAAGGCATCATTGAAGACTTTCCTGGTAATTATTCTGATTTCAGGTCCTATGAAGATAGTGCTTCTCCAATGGCAAAAAACGTAGAAAAGAAGGAGAAAACTTCTTGGAAAAAAGAAACCAAAGTACAGCTTTCTTTCAACGAGCAAAAGGAATACAATCGTTTAGAAAAAGATATTCAGAAAATTGAAAAAGAGAAAACAGTTTTAGAAAACAGTTTTGCTACCAAAGAATATACTCCAGAAGAAATTCAAGAAATCTCAAAAAAAATAAAACAACTTGGTGACGCCATGGATGAAAAGGAAATGCGTTGGTTTGAGTTATCAGCTAAACTTGAAAATTAGTTAATAGTTAATAGTTAATAGTTAAGTTGAAGATTTGAAAAAAACTTCCAAATCTTCAACTTAAAAAAATCTATTTTCTTTTATCTTTATTTTCTTTTTATAGCTCTTCGTCAAAAGTTATGGGTTTTACGAAAAATGTCATTTCGAAACGAAGCGCAGCGGAGTGAGAAATCGCATTATTTTATAATTTATTGTCAGAAACAGTGTAATTGAGCTTCTTGTGTGATTTCTCCTAAGGTCGAAATGACTAAAAAAAGTTAATTGCTTAAACTTTTTATTTTTCTAATTTTAACTACCCCGCTATTTTTAGAGAAGACCTTTTTTTAAAAAAAATTAAATTCTATTTCGATTTCAACCAATAGCCGATAGCAAAATTCAAAAAAAAATGTTTCAAGTAATAGCCTACATAAAATTTTTATTTCACTCAACAAATGAACATGGGGTTCACTCTCCTTTTGTTTTTGACTTAATTACAAAATGTTTTTATAACAAAAAACAACTGAGTGTCTATCAAAAATTAGACAAGTACCGAACAGAATTACTAAAAAACAAAAAAAACATTCAGGTAACCGATTTCGGCGCAGGAAGTAGAGTATTCAAAAACAATACTAGAAGTATCTCTGCAATTGCATATACAGCAGGGATAACAAAAAAAAGAAGTCAATTACTTACTCGATTGTCACAATATTTTGATTTCAACACTGTACTTGAATTTGGGACTTCACTTGGACTAGCCTCAGTAGCTATAGCTTTCGGAAACCCTAAAACAAAAATAACAACCTTAGAAGGCTGCCCAGAAACTTCTAGAATAGCACAAGAACAATTTAAAGAACACCAACTAAACAACATTACCTCAATAATCACTGATTTCTCTGCTTTTCTAAAAGAAGAGAAATCAAATTATGATTTAGTCTATTTTGACGGAAATCATCAAAAAGAAGCTACTCTCGAATATTTCAATTCCTTAATAGACAACACAAACAACTACTCAATGTTTATATTTGACGATATTCATTGGTCAAAGGGAATGGAAGAAGCTTGGGAAGAAATCAAAACACACCCAAAAGTAACTATCACAATTGATACTTTTTTCTGGGGTTTTGTATTTTTTAGAACCGAAACAAAACACAAGGAACATTTCACAATAAGAGCTTAACCGTTTTATATAAAAACAATATTGAGCTACTGCTTAAAGTATAACACATTCTTTCCACATATATTTTAGTATCCTTCACTAATTTAGTTTCTAATCGTTAAATTGCATTTACAATGCAAAAAAAATTAATTTTTCAATCATTGAATTTTTTAATCTTTTAACTTACAAAAGATTCCCTTCTTCGAGGGAATGACAAACATAAATTTTTGCCATGAAAGTATATACTAAAACTGGAGACAAAGGAACAACTGCTTTATTTGGCGGAACCCGTGTACCTAAACACCACATAAGAATAGACAGCTACGGAACAGTTGACGAATTAAACTCCTATATCGGATTAATTAGAGATCAAGAAATCGATACCCACTCCAAAGAAATATTAATCAAAATTCAAGACCACTTGTTTACCATTGGTGCAATTTTAGCCACTGATCCTGAAAAACTAATTTTAAAAAACGGTAAAGAACGCTTGAACATCCCAAAAGTAGAAGAGACTGATATTGAAATTTTAGAAAAAGAAATTGACACTATGGAAGAAAGCCTTCCAGCAATGACTCATTTTGTATTACCTGGAGGCCACACCACCGTGTCATATTGTCACATTTCTCGTTGTGTTTGTAGGCGCGCAGAGCGATTAGCTAGTGCTCTTTATGAAACATCTCCGTTCGATCAACGTACATTGAAGTATTTAAATAGACTTTCTGACTACCTTTTTGTATTGGCACGAAAGTTGTCCCAAGACTTAGGAGCAGATGAAGTAAAGTGGATACCTAAAAAGTATTAAAAAATATCATTTCTGACGCTCATACATTCGTTAAAGTAATACTAAAAAATACTACGAAATAAACGTTCTTATAAATAACACTGAAATAATTAACTTTTTACTTGATTTATTCATTTAAAAAATTATTTTTGCTTAAAATTAAAAATTAGTTACAATTATGTATTGGACTCTAGAATTGGCGTCACATTTAAGTGATGCACCATGGCCGGCAACAAAAGATGAATTAATTGATTATGCAATTAGAACCGGTTCCCCTTTAGAAGTTGTCGAAAACCTTCAAGCGATTGAAGATGAAGGAGATCAATATGATTCTATTGAAGAAATTTGGCCTGACTATCCTACCGAAGAAGATTATCTTTGGAACGAGGAAGAATATTAACAAATAAGTAAAAGTCTCTTTATAAAGAGACTTTTTTTATATCACATTTAGAAAAACTGACATCATGAATTTCATTAATAAAATACTTAAAGTATTTGTTGGAGACAAGTCTCAAAAAGACATCAAGGAAATACAACCTCTAGTAGATAAAATCCGAAAGATTGAACCTACTCTTGTTAATCTTTCTCATGATGAATTAAGAACTAAAACAGTTTCGTTCAAAGCCAAAATAGCGGATTCTATCACTACTATTAACGACACCATCAAATCGTTAAAAGAAGAAATAGAGGCTACAACTGATATTGACAAAAAAGAAACGTTATATGCTCAAATAGATGCTTTAAACGATGAAGCATATGAAGTTACGGAAAAAATATTATTAGAAATCCTACCTGAAGCCTACGCAGTTATTAAAGAAACTGCAAAACGTTTCACTAATGAAGACACGCTATCTGTATCTGCATCAACATACGATAGAGAATTATCTGCAACAAAGGAATATATTTCTTTAGAAGGAGATAATGCAATATGGCAAACCTCTTGGGATGCTGCTGGAACACCAGTTGTGTGGAACATGATTCACTATGACGTACAACTTGTTGGTGGTATTGCAATGCATCAAGGTAAAATTGCTGAAATGCATACTGGAGAAGGAAAAACACTAGTTGCTACACTCCCTATGTACTTAAATGCGCTTACCGGAAACGGAGTTCACTTGGTTACAGTAAACGACTATCTTGCAAAACGTGATAGCGCATGGATGGCACCAATTTTTCAATTTCACGGATTAACTGTTGACTGTATTGATTACTATCAACCAAATTCTCCTGAACGTAGAGCTGCATACAATGCTGATATTACTTACGGTACTAATAATGAATTCGGGTTTGACTACTTACGTGATAACATGTCACACTCTCCAGAAGATTTAGTCCAACGTAAACATAATTACGCAATTATTGATGAAGTTGATTCTGTTTTAGTTGATGATGCTCGTACACCACTAATCATTTCTGGACCTGTTCCTCAAGGAGACAGACATGAGTTTACCGAATTAAAACCTAAAGTTGCTGACATAGTAGAAATACAACGTAAGCATTTAGTAGGTATTTTATCTGAAGCAAAAAAGCTAATAAAAGCTGGTGATACTAAAGAAGGTGGTATTCAATTACTACGTGTTTTTAGAGGATTGCCTAAAAATAAAGCATTAATTAAGTTTTTAAGTGAAGAAGGAGTTCGTCAGTTACTTCAAAAAACTGAAAACTTTTACATGGCAGACAACAATAAGGAGATGCCTAAAGTTGATACCGAACTGTACTTTGTAATTGAAGAAAAAAACAATCAAATAGAACTTACTGATAAAGGTATTGATTATTTATCTGGAGAAGGAAATAGAGACTTCTTTGTAATGCCAGATATTGGTACGGAGATAGCTAAAATTGAAGTTAAAAACTTAGAAGCTGAAAAAGAGGCTGAAGAGAAAGAAGAGTTATACCGAGACTTTAGTATAAAAAGTGAACGAATTCATACGTTAAACCAATTACTAAAAGCATACACTTTATTTGAAAAAGATACAGAGTATGTAGTAATGGAAAATAAGGTTATGATTGTAGATGAATCTACAGGTCGTATCATGGATGGTCGTCGTTATTCTGACGGGTTACACCAAGCTATTGAAGCTAAAGAAGATGTGAAAATTGAAGCAGCTACACAAACATTTGCCACAGTTACACTACAAAATTTCTTTAGAATGTATAACAAACTTTCAGGAATGACAGGTACTGCCGTTACTGAAGCTGGAGAGTTATGGGAAATCTATAAATTAGATGTTGTTGAAATCCCTACTAACCGCCCTATCGCAAGAGATGATAGAGAAGATTTAGTTTACAAAACAAAACGTGAAAAATACAATGCCGTTATTGATGAAGTAACGGAACTATCTAAACAGGGTCGTCCGGTACTTATTGGTACAACATCAGTAGAAATTTCAGAATTATTAAGTAGGATGCTTAAAATAAGAAGCATCGCTCATAACGTACTGAATGCAAAAATGCATAAAAAAGAAGCGGATATTGTTGCAGAAGCTGGTAAAGCTGGTTTTGTTACTATTGCAACAAATATGGCTGGTCGTGGTACAGATATTAAATTATCTGACGCTGTTAAAAAAGCTGGTGGTTTAGCAATTGTCGGTACAGAGCGTCATGATTCTAGACGTGTAGACAGACAGTTAAGAGGTCGTTCTGGCCGTCAAGGAGATCCTGGAAGCTCTCAATTTTATGTTTCTTTAGAAGATAATTTAATGCGATTATTTGGTAGTGAACGTATTGCCAAAATGATGGATAGAATGGGATTAGAAGAAGGTGAAGTAATTCAGCATTCTATGATTTCAAAATCTATAGAACGTGCTCAGAAAAAAGTAGAAGAAAACAATTTTGGTACTCGTAAGCGTTTATTAGAGTACGATGATGTAATGAACAAGCAACGTAATGTAGTTTACAAACGACGTAAAAATGCATTATATGGTGAACGTTTAAACATTGATATTGCCGATATGATTTATGATACTGCAGAAGTAATTGCTGCTAGTAATAAACCTGGAGACAATTTTAAAAACTTCGAATTTGAATTAATCAGATATTTCTCTACAAGTTCTCCTATTTCAGAAGAAGAGTTTAAGATTGATAGTATTCAAGATATCTCTGGTAAAGTTTATAAAGCTGTTTTAGAACACTATCAAAGCAAAACGAGTCGTTCTGCAGAAACTGCTTTTCCAGTAATCAAAAATGTATATGAAACTCCTGGTAATAAATTTGAACGTATTTTAGTTCCTTTTACTGATGGTGTAAAAACATTAAATGTTGCTACTGACCTTGAAACAGCATACAATACTCAAGGAAAATCATTAGTAACTGACTTTGAAAAGAACATTACTTTAGCAATCATCGATGAAGCGTGGAAAACACATCTACGTAAAATGGATGAGTTAAAGCAATCGGTTCAATTAGCGGTTCATGAACAAAAAGATCCTTTATTAATTTATAAAGAAGAAAGTTTCAGTTTATTCAAAAACATGGTTGCTGACATGAATAAGGATATTATTTCTTTCTTATTTAAAGGAGAGCTTCCAATGCAAGATGAAACTAACATTAGTGAAGCTAGAGAAGCTACTCAAAAAGAAGACTATACTACTAGTAAAGAAGAAGTTTTAAATAGCGATCAACGTGCAGCACAAAACCGAGCTGCTGGTACAAACACTGGTCAACCACAGGAAAGACAAATTACAGAAACAATAGTTCGTGACGCTCCAAAAATTGGAAGAAATGACACTGTAACTATAAAACATGTAATGAGCGGTAAAACAGAAACTATGAAGTTTAAAAAAGCAGAGCCTTTATTACAACGAGGTGAATATGTTTTAATAAACTAACTCCCCAGTGGTTAACCCTTATCCCGATACTACCGGGATCCTTTAGAGGGGAAATAATATTATTAAAACCATACCTCATATGCTTGCATATAGGATATTGATTTAAAGTGTACTTAAAAAAAGTCCTATTCTATTTAAGAGTAGGACTTTTTTGATATTATTCGGAAAACAAAGAGGACTTGTAAACTCTCATATATACATCAATTAATATATTTCATCAAAGCATCAGTAGCTATTTCTCTTCCTTTTTTATTAACATGAATAACATCATAAAAATTATCAGTACTTTTCAATAAACTAGTATGATTGATAACCTCTATACCTAACGACTTATTAATATTCAATTGTGTATTATATATTGGAGCTACATATATTATCAATTCCGCATCATTACTGGTACACATCCTTTTTAATTCAAGTAATTTAAGATTGGATATATTGGTATTCTCAATACCTAACTTTTTAATTGAATTAAGTTTTTTATCTGGGTATCTATAATTCCCATTATCATCAAACCTATTATGTCTTTGAGGACTGAAAATAGTAACCAATGATGGAAAAAACAATTCTAAATTATAATATGAAACTCCAATAAAAGGAAAAAAACCTGAAAGACTATATTTTTTAAACATCCCATTCTCATATTCAGTAAAATAACTACGCACATAATCATTTGTTACAAATGGTAAAAAACGATAATCATTA
Source organism: Kordia sp. (assembly GCA_002733415.1). Lineage (GTDB taxonomy): Bacteria > Bacteroidota > Bacteroidia > Flavobacteriales > Flavobacteriaceae. Next base: position 83,081 of record NVVR01000008.1, read on the forward strand.
TCACTAACACCCATTTTTTTATTCTTAAAAAAAGCGCTATCTAATGTTAGTATTACTTTTTTAGTTTTAAAATCATTTTCAAAAAAATGTGTCAACATTAATGAATGCGTTGGCAAACCAGTATCATCAATTGATAAATTAACTCCTTTAGTCCCTAATGCTTCATCTATTTGATTGGTATTAATCGTAGTCAAGCCTCTACTAGAACCTAAAACTATATAATCAAATTTTGTCTGCTTATTAAAATGATTTACTAAATAAGATGGTTTATAGAACTCTGATTTTGATAACAAATACAAACTTAAAAATGAAATTGCATTCACTAATAATAACGCTATTAAAGAATACTTTATGATATTTAAAAGGAACTTTCTCATTAAAATTGGAAATAAATAAATTCTGAATGATTTTTAAACGCTCCGAAAAAAGCAATCATAACTATTAAAAAAAGTAACCACTTCCCGCTTAAAGTCACCTCCATTTTATTTTTCATATAAAATAATGCTTCAATAAACAACAATGTCAAAATACTAAAAACTGAAATCAATAATATTAGCAGGTATTTATTAGATGAAAACAACACATTTTCATTAAAATCATTTATAAATATTCGTTCAACAAACAAAAAAGCTTCTGTTATATTTTCTGCTCTAAAAAACACCCAAGCCAATGTTACCATACTAAACGTTAGAATTGTCGATAAAATTGGTTTAATATTAATTTTATCAATATTTTCAGAATGTTTGTTTTTTAAATACCTCCCAGTAATGAATAACGGAATAAAAAGTATTGCATGTATTAAACCCCAGAAAATAAATGTCATGTTTGCTCCATGCCAAAAACCACTAAGTAAAAAAACAATAAAAACATTCCTAATTTTAAAAACTTTACTTCCTCCTAACGGTATATACACATAATCTCTAAACCATGTAGAAAGTGAAATATGCCAACGTCTCCAAAACTCTGCTATATCTCTAGAAAAATACGGAAAACTAAAATTAGTCATTAAATTAAAGCCGAATAGTCTCGAAACCCCAATTGCAATATCAGAATAGCCAGAAAAGTCACAATAAATTTGAAATGAAAATAATACAGCGGCTATTAATAAGGCTAATTGATTCTGAGTTTCAAAGTTGTCATATACCAAATCAACTAGAATACCTGTATTATCAGCAATAACTATTTTTTTAAACATTCCCCAAATAATCAATTTCACCCCCAATATCGCTAGTGTACGCTGAAACTTCCTTTCTTTTAAAAACTGTGGCAGTAAATTTGTTGCCCGTTCTATTGGCCCTGCTACTAATTGCGGGAAAAAGCTAACAAATGCAAAAAATGAAACAACATCTTTAGTAGCGGACAACTTTCTTTTATAAACATCTATAGTATAACTTAATGTTTGAAAGGTATAAAAACTAATCCCTACTGGTAAAATCACATCTATATGATTGCTTGTAATTTCCTGTCCAAAAAAAGTAAAAGCATTAGTAAAGCTTTCAATAAAAAAATTACAATACTTGAAATAAAATAGTACTCCTAAATTAAAACAGAGACTACTAAGCAATAATACCTTTCTAGTTTTGTTATTAGTGTTCGACTGTATTTTTTTAGCAATTACAAAATCTAAAATAGAGCTAAATAAAATCAATAATAAAAAACGCCAATCCCACCAACCGTAAAAAAAATAACTTGCAACCAATAATAGTATATTCTGTTGTGATCTATTTTTAAAAACAAACCAATACAACAAAAACACCAATGGCAGAAATAATACAAATTCAATGGAATTAAAAATCATTCTTAAACTTTAAGTTTCAAAAATAAAATTAAATATCTATCTACTGTATTTAAATCAAAATATTTAAAATATTCACTAAATTTACTCTAAAACAATACTCTTGAAAAAACACAAATCTGCATTACAAGAAAACAAAGGCATTGAGCAACCTAAAATGATCAATGCAGCTGGTTATGTTCGTAAGAAAGAAATAGCTATTGCAAAATACGTTACCGAAATTCAAAAAGGAAATCGTGTTTATTTAAGCAAAGCCATCACGTTAATTGAAAGTACAACTGAGAAACACAAACTGAAAGCTAATGCCATTCTTAAAGAGTGTTTAATAAATAAGAATACTTCTACTCGAATTGGGATTACAGGAGTCCCAGGAGTTGGAAAAAGTACCTTTATCGAGGCATTTGGACTGCACTTAACTTCATTAGGGAAAAAAGTAGCTGTATTAGCAGTTGACCCTAGTAGCTCAATTACTAAAGGTAGTATATTAGGAGACAAAACCCGAATGGAAGAACTGGTACGTGACGACAATGCTTTTATTCGTCCAAGCCCTTCCGGAAACTCCTTAGGTGGAGTCGCTCGTAAAACAAGAGAAACAATCATGCTCTGTGAAGCTGCAGGTTTTGACACCATTATTATAGAAACTGTTGGGGTAGGACAAAGTGAAACTGTAGTACATTCTATGGTTGATTTTTTCTTATTATTAAAGCTAGCAGGCGCAGGAGACCAATTACAAGGGATTAAGCGTGGTATTATAGAAATGGCTGACTCTATTGTAATCAATAAAGCAGATGGAGATAACTTAAGACCTGCTGAATTAGCAAAAACTGAATTTAAACGCGCCCTACAAATGTATCCGCATAAAGAAAACGGATGGATTCCTAAAGTCACTACATGCAGTGCTATTAAAAAAGATAATATTAATGGCGTTTGGAAAATAATCACTGAATACCTTGAATTAGTTAAGAGTAATAATTCTTTTAAAAACAGGAGACAAGAACAAAACACTTTCTGGCTTTTACAAACCATAGAAGAGCAACTGAAGGACAATTTTTACAATCATCCTGAAATAGCAGTTCAGTTAATAGAATTAACACAAAAAGTAAAAGAGGAACTTATATCTCCATTTGACGCTGCAGAGCAACTGTTAGCTATTCAAAAATAAAGTTAGCTACTCATCCAGCCGAACTCTAAGATATATAAAATAGTAAAGTCATTACTGCCAATAATTTATGACAACAAGTTTACTTCTAATAAAAGCAAGTCAAGTAACTAACCATTTATAACAAACAATGGAAATAAAAAGACCAGCTCCCCAGCTGGTCTTTTCTCTCAAATTAACATGTATTTTTACCCGAATTACATATTAAATTTTAAATATCATTCTCTTGCGTTTATCTGTTATTCCGTTATAACGAAAAACTCTTCTCCTTTCCTTTTTTTGTATTATTCTAATTACTAAAAACAATGAAAACACACTTAACCCAACACATATATAACTTGCTGTTAACATATAGCTATTATTTAATAATTAATTTTTTAGTTATTTGTGTCCCGTTATTATAATCAAAGCTTACCAAGTATGCTCCTGTAGCTACAGATACTGGAATAGTAATAGCTTTAGTATGATTAAATTCAGTAGCAACCTTTACAACTTGTTGCCCTAATATATTATACAAACTGATGTTTTTAGCTGTAAATTCTAATGGGTTATTAATAACGATACTTTGCGTAGTTGAATTATAAAAAACTACTAAATCATCTGTAATTTCTATATTATCTTCAACTGTTAATATTTCAACTTGTTTAAATACTACGTAAAAACGATCGTTATATATTCCTGTTGCTAATTCAAACTCTGCAACTAATTCATTACTGATTTCCGTTATAATATTTAATTCTTTATCTAATAAAAACACGGCTAATCCTGCTGGTAATTCCGATAAACTTTCTGTTTTGAATTTACAAACCCCTGATGTTCCTATTTTTATTTCTAAGGGTAATTCTAATCCAGTATAGATTGATGGAATTCCTTGAATAACCAAAGACTCTTCTCCTTCTTTAAATGAACATTCTGTTGGCTGTTGATCTAATGTTCTACCATCATACCCATAGTTAAACCCTAATGCTAAATCAGACTTTGTACCTAATAACAACTGACGTTGTGGTCCTTCTGGAGTTGTGAATCTGAAATAGATTCTTGAAATATCAGCTGACTCCTCTTCTGAGACTACTTCACCTGAGCTTAAACGTACAAATACAGACTCACCACCTTCTTTCTTAAATACTCGTTGCGTATTATTAAACTCGATAGTTCCGTTTGAGGCTCCTTGCAAATAAAAACCTTGTCCCACTGGAATGTACCGTTTT